>LS483478.1:1981977-2642636 GCA_900478215.1 Salmonella enterica subsp. houtenae serovar Houten | reverse complement strand
GCCGTCGAGAAAGCCTATAAAGGCGAGCGTAAAATTTCCTGGATGGAAATTTACACCGGAGAAAAATCCACACAGGTTTACGGCCAGGATGTCTGGCTTCCTGCTGAAACTCTTGATTTAATTCGTGATTATCGCGTAGCGATTAAAGGCCCGTTAACCACGCCGGTTGGCGGCGGTATTCGCTCTCTCAACGTTGCCCTGCGTCAGGAGCTTGACCTGTACGTTTGTCTGCGTCCCGTTCGTTACTATCAGGGCACGCCGAGTCCGGTGAAACATCCGGAACTGACCGATATGGTCATTTTCCGTGAAAACTCTGAAGATATTTACGCCGGAATTGAATGGAAAGCTGACTCTGCAGACGCTGAGAAGGTGATCAAGTTCCTGCGCGAAGAGATGGGTGTGAAGAAGATTCGCTTTCCGGAGCACTGCGGTATCGGTATCAAACCGTGTTCTGAAGAAGGCACCAGGCGTCTGGTTCGCGCGGCGCTTGAATACGCTATTACCAACGATCGCGATTCCGTCACGCTGGTGCATAAAGGCAATATCATGAAGTTCACCGAAGGGGCGTTTAAAGACTGGGGCTACCAGTTGGCGCGCGACGAGTTCGGCGGTGAGCTTATTGACGGTGGTCCGTGGCTGAAAATTAAGAACCCGAACACGGGTAAAGAGATTGTGGTTAAAGACGTTATCGCTGATGCGTTCCTGCAACAAATTCTGTTGCGTCCAGCAGAATACGATGTTATCGCTTGTATGAACCTGAACGGGGACTATATTTCCGATGCCCTGGCGGCTCAGGTTGGCGGTATCGGTATTGCACCGGGTGCGAATATCGGCGACGAATGCGCGCTGTTTGAAGCGACTCACGGGACAGCGCCGAAATACGCGGGCCAGGATAAAGTCAACCCTGGCTCCATTATTCTGTCTGCGGAGATGATGCTGCGTCACATGCAGTGGTTCGAAGCCGCAGACCTGATTGTTAAAGGTATGGAAGGCGCGATTGCCGCGAAGACCGTGACCTATGACTTTGAACGTCTGATGGAAGGCGCTAAGCTGCTGAAATGTAGTGAGTTTGGCAACGCGATTATCGCGAATATGTAATACCTCCCGCGCAACAAAAAGCCAACATAGATGTGAATTTTATGTTGGCTTTTTTGTTCTCTCATCCTTTCCCCAAAACTTCCCCAAAACTCTTCCCCAAAACTGGTTATAAAAAATACTGTTCAGACGGCTACAACCGTCCAGTCTTTGCCACGGTCATCATGGTATTTTGCCGTCTGTTGAGGCGACTTGTGACCGAGTAATTTTTGCGTATCGATACCCTGAGCCTCATACAATCTCTCGGACAGCGAACGCTGTTCGTGAAATGTGGGTGCCTTCCGGTCTGGCCATGAAAGACCGGTACGGTTTCTGGCTTTTTTGAATGTTGTGGTGATGGAGTTAGCCGACACCCGATCGCCCCGAGTTGCCTGTGATGTGCTATGCCGGAAATGCACCAGGTATTTACTGACAACGGCATCACGACATTTAGCCACAACTTCACGCAGGGAGATATTCAGTGCTTCACAACGTAGTGACAGCGGCAACGCCACTTTTGCGCCAGTCTTTTCATGCTCGACGTGGAGCATATCATCCCAAATGTCGGAGAACTTCATCCGGGAAATATCCCCGATTCGTTGCCCGGTCACGACGGCCAGCAGCATTGCACACTGCAAGTAGGGCGGGTGCTGTTCAGCCGCAGTGTAGATTTCTTTCCACTCATCGAGCGAAAGGCGTTCGCGGATCACTCGGTTGCGTGGCTGGCGGGTGGCTTGTGCCGGGTTGTAACCGGGGGGAACGTGTCCGGCGTGCTGGGCTTCTTTGAAAACGTCGATCAGCGTAGTCCGGACAACCTGAGCCATGCGGTTGTGGCCCAGGGCTTTTACTGCATCCACTACTTCGGCGACTTCGAGGGTAGAAACGTCCTTCAGGTACATCATACCGGCGTGCTGGCGTAGCAGCTCAACGGGCTTATTCTTCTGCTTCACTGAGTTCAATTTTATATCTCCTGTTTCAAGGTGTTCCTGCTGGATCGCCAAATAGCGATCCAGCCAGGTTGTGACGGTGATAAATTCTCTGGATTCCCGCAGACGGGCGATTTTTTCGTTAACGCTGAGGATTTGCCGGGTTCGCTGTTCGGCGATAATGCTGTTGGCTTCGCTAGCGACCTGTTTAGCCTCCTCGGCATCAGTACCGAGGCTGTGGAACTTGCCCGTTATGGGGTGTTTGTACTGCCAGTACACACGTCCGGTACGCTTATCCAGCTTTGAATAAAGATTTGGGATGGTGATTTTATGGGTTCGCGGTCTAGCAGCCATCTTCAATAATCCTTCTCAATTTCGGGTTTGCGTTCGGTGAGATTCTGGGCTCGGCTAAAACGCCGATAAAGCGAGCTTCAAAATCAATCATCCACTCTCTGCCTACTTTTCTGGCCGGTGGTGCCATCATGTTGCCTTTGGCATATTTTTTTAATGTGCGAAGGCTGGGCGCCAGCTCTCCGAACTCTTCTTCCGCCCACTCTTCTAAACTCACCATTCTGGCCATACTCATACCTCATACAGCCGGTCAGCAATTTAACTCTGACCGGGTTTCAAAACTGATTCTCAAAAATCACTTACGATCGGCTTTCAGCATGACGACTGAAACGCCGGTACCATCAAACTCGTTATCAACTAACCCGGACCAGCTACATGACCAGCCGGGCAAAATATCTTTTTTCCGCATGCTGCCTGGCAGGATAGCCACGAGGCGACCGTCGGGGTTTACTAGGCTTGCAGCAGCTTCAACATGTGCTTTGGCTCGTCCTTCGCTGAACGGTGGATTCATTACCACTTTGTCAAAACGGCGGTTGGTGGATTCGGCCCACTGGATGAAATCAGCCTGCTCGACGGATAGACCTTTTGCCTCCAGTACCCGGCAGTGCAGTGCAGAGATTTCCACGCATTGGGTCTGGTCTGCCGGCATCATCACGGCAAGGTTTCCGGTGCCGGCACTCGGCTCCAGGCACGAATCGCCATGCTGAATATCGGCTTCGGAAACGGCCCACTCAGCCAGCGATTCAGGGGTAGGGTAAAACTGGTGCGACTGATGATCAGGAATACACCCGGATGCGATAATCTCGCCCAGCACCCGGGCGGGGTCATAGTCGAACTCCCAGATGTTGATATTTTTATTTGGGCCCGCTTTGATCAGCACACCACCGATGGTTTCCAGTATTTTCGCCGCCTGGCCCCGGATCGCTTTGTCTTCGTCGCGCCAGTCAAATCGGCGGTTGTACGGATTGGTAGTCAGAGGCTGTGTCGGCTCATCCCAGCGGTTGCGGTGAATCGGGGTGTGCCGCTCAGCTTTCAGCCCTGTCAGTACTTCCAGAACGGCAAACTTTTGGAACTCCCTTACACGAACATCCAGCCAATGCATTAAGAGAGGCTCTGCTTGAGATCATTCGGGAAAAGAGCAAACTTTTTGCTGAAGAATGTCCAAGCCGATACAAATGCCTGTTTGGTGCACTGAATGTTGCAGATGCAGTTCAATTCGCCAGAACTATTGAGCCAGTCCCTGAAACGGATGTCCGTATTTTTGAGGTGTTTGCCAATTCATATTTTATTGGTGATGTAAATTTTATTGATGCAGAACCCAAGAATATTGAGAGGAAAGCCGAATATTTGAAAAACTATTGGTTAACAAAAATTTATCAAGGTTGCTATGTAAGTTCCCCACCCAGACCCCCTCGGCTAGAAGTCCTACTCCCCCTACCTGTTCGTGTAGGTAAGATTGTGGGCATTGTTCCGGGAATAACTGGAAAAGGTGCACAAAAAGTATAACTCTATGTTCCGTCGGTCAGCGTGACCTGAAACATACAGCTTATAGGAACGAAAAAACCCGCCCAAAGGCGGGTTTCTTATAACTCTGGCAAGCTAGGGAACTTCAATATTCTCCGAAAGCATATAGGTTCCCGGCCTTGCACTGATGCTTAGATTCAGAACTTCCACTCGGTACACATCGAGGTTTGCAGGTGAGCTTATGCCTTCCATTGTCTTACTGTCTCCTTTATCGACAACATCATGCTCAAGATAGGATGCTGACGAACTGAGGGCTGAGGTCCGCCATGGCGGGACAACCATGAATCCGCCGATAACCCTATTGTGAGATTAAGGCCAGGGAAAGATGATATCTGCCGGACAGACATTATGTGTAAATTGATAAAGGTTTTTTATTATGCCCTTTCATGTTGGAAGCGGATGTCTTCCCGCCACAATCAGTAATCACCGCATTTACCTTATCGCCCTGTTTAATACCCAGCCAGAAATGAGTTCCTGGGAAAAAATGAAGGAATTTTTTTGCTCAACGCACCAGACTGAAGCGCTGGAGTGCATCTGGACGATTTGTCATCCGCCGGCCGGAACGACGCGGGAGGATGTGGTCATGAGATTTGAACGACTCAGGATGCTCGCGTATGCCGGATGCGAGGAAAACATTCACTCTGGCCGCCACGGGGAAAGCAACTTCTGTATCCTGGATGCAGGCAACCAGGAGATATTGTCAGTCACCCTTGATGATGCCGGGAACTATACCGTGAATTGCCAGGGGTACAATGAAACACATCGCCTCACCCTGGACACAGCACAGGGAGAGGAATGCACAGGACACGCGGAAGGGGCCTCCGGGACGCTCAGGACATCCTTCCTCCCTGCCACAACGGCTCCACAGACGCCAGCAGAGTATGATGCTGTCTGGTCAGCGTGGAGAAGGGCTGCACCCGCAGGCGAGTCACGCGGCCGTGCAGCAGCGGTACAGAAAATGCGTGCCTGCCTGAATAATGGCAATGCAGTGCTTAACGTGGGAGAATCAGGTCTTACCACCTTGCCAGACTGTTTACCCGCGCATATTACCACACTGGTTATTCCTGATAATAATCTAACCAGCCTGCCAGCGCTGCCGCCAGGACTACAGGAGCTGATTGTCTCTAATAACCCACTGACCAGCCTGCCGGTGCTGCCGCCAGGACTACGGGAGCTGGAGGTCTTTGGTAACCCGCTGACCCACCTGCCGGCGCTGCCGTCAGGACTATGTAAGCTGTGGGTCTTTGGTAATCAACTGACCAGCCTGCCGACGTTGCCGCCAGGACTACAGGATCTGTCGGTATCTGATAACCAACTGGCCAGCCTACCGGCGCTGCCGTCAGAATTATGTAAGCTGTGGGCCTATAATAACCGGCTGACCCGCCTGCCGGCGTTGCCGCCAGGACTACAGGAGATGTCGGTATCTGATAACCAACTGGCCAGCCTGCCGGCGCTGCCGTCAGAATTATGTAAGCTGTGGGCCTATAATAACCGGCTGACCAGCCTGCCGGCGTTGCCGTCAGGACTGAAGGAGCTGATTGTATCTGGTAACCGGCTGACCAGCCTGCCGGCGCTGCCGTCAGAACTGGAGGAGCTGATGGTATCTGGTAACCGGCTGACCCGCCTGCCGGTGCTGCCGTCAGGACTACGGTCGCTGTCGGTCTTTGGTAACCGGCTGACCCGCCTGCCGGAAAGTATCACGGGTCTGTCTTCAGAGGCAACCGTAAATCTGGAAGGGAATCCTCTGTCTGAACGCACTCTGCAGGCGCTGCAGAATATCACCAACGCGCCTGGCTATTCAGGCCCCAGTATACGATTCGATATGGCGGGGGCCTCCGCCCCCCGGGAAGTCCGGGCACTGCACCTGGCGGTCGCTGACTGGCTGACGCCTGCCCGGGAGGGGGAACCGGCTCCTGCAGACAGATGGCATATGTTCGGACAGGAAGATAACGCCGCCGCCTTCAGCCTCTTCCTGGACAGACTGAGTGAGACGGAAAACTTCATAAAGGACGCGGGGTTTAAGGCACAGATATCGTCCTGGCTGGCACACCTGGCTGAAGATGAGGAGCTGCGAGCAAACACCTTTGCCCTGGCAACAGAGGCAACCTCAAGCTGCGAGGACCGGATCACATTTTTTTTGCATCAGATGAAGAACGTACAACTGGTACATAATGCAGAAAAAGGGGAGTACGATAACAATCTCGCGGCGCTGGTTGCCACGGGGCGTGAGATGTTCCGTCTGGGAAAACTGGAACAGATTGCCCGGGAAAAGGTCAGAACGCTGGCTCTTGTTGATGAACTTGAGGTCTGGCTGGCCTATCAGAATAAGCTGAAGAAATCACTCGGGCTGACCAGCGTGACGGCAGAAATGCGTTTCTTTGACGTATCCGGCGTGACGGTTACAGACCTTCAGGCCGCGGAACTTCAGGTGAAAGCCGCCGAAAAAAGCGAGTTCAGGGAGTGGATACTGCAGTGGGGGCCGTTACACAGCGTGCTGGAACGCAAAGCGCCGGAACGCGTTAACGCGCTTCGTGAAAAGCAAATATCGGATTATGAGGAAACGTACCGGATGCTGTCTGACACAGAGCTGAAACCATCCGGGCTGGTCGGTAATACCGATGCAGAGCGCACTATCGGAGCAAGGGCGATGGAGAGCGCGGAAAAGGCATTTCTGGATGGTCTGCGCCCTCTTGTGGAGGAGATGCTGGGGAGCTATCTGAAAGCCCGGCGGCGTCTTAACTGAGCACGATATTCATCGCGCCAGGCAAATGGGGTGCGGTGCGATAAAGATATTCCCGGACAAACAACATCAGACGGTACGGATGATGTACAGGTGAAATAGGGGAGACTTCTTCAGTCTGGGCGTGGCGCAACCTTTTCGATGATAACGCGCCGCGCGCCGGTAGCGAGAAACTGATGGAAGTGCTGGACCAGCTTAACGTAAAAGACAGGGAGGGGACGCTGTACTTCGCCGGGGAGGGATACTGCAACAGTGGGCTATGAAGAGAGATATGCTGTCACCACGATATACCACAGTACTCTGATCTATTGCGTGTTAAGTGACTTGTTCGTCGGTTTTTTTCCCCGATAGCACCCCAATCTTCCCCCGTACAAAAAACAGGCATAAAAAACCAACCGTAACGGGTTGGTTTTTCCGAGGGGTTTTGGTCGGCACGAGAGGATTTGAACCTCCAACGCCCCATGGTGCTGTGTGACCAGTACAAATAAGTAAACTCAGGGGGATTTCAACGTTAAAGCAGTATGTTCCCCTGGAGAACCCCAAATGTTTACTCATATGCGTATTGCCAAACCCGTCACCAATCTCGAAATGTCTTTTCTGATGTACAGTCAGGGCCAGGGTCTGCATAAAATTGCTGAATTCAACGATCATGACGGTTTCAATAGAATAACGTTAGGGCGGGGAGACTACGTAAACTATACAAAATCAGCTTGTTATGATAAAGGTAAAACGGTGGGTATAGTTGCGGATAAAATATTAAACTCTTTAAATTCAATCAACTAATTTTGATTGCTAAAAATACTGCTGCGTCACATGCAGTGGTTCGAAGCGGCTGATCTGCTCGTTAAAGGCATGGAAGGCGCTAATCTGCTGAAATGTTCAGAGTTCGGTGACGCGATTATCGCGAATATGTAATATCGATAATTGTTAATAATATTAATGGGGGGGGCTTAAAGTCACAGTTTTTATTATTAGTATTTTAATGGTTATCAAAATAATTAATCAACCCCCTCAATTCAGACCGCAATAGTGGTCTATCCTTTACCCCCGATCGTCATGGTAACGGGCTGTCTGAAATATAACGTTGCTTATATTTTTTATTTAAAGTAAATATTTCCTAAATGGTTCTTATTTACTCGTCTGGTAGTAATGAACAATGTTTAATATTTGTAGTAAAGGATGCTGTAAGCTGTAATAGTAAGGATAGTGAGTTACTAATTAAGGGTGATATTATGAAAGACGTTAAGGACGTATTTTTAGTCTTTGCCTTTGCATTGTAGACAACAGCTTTTTCGAGATCTGCAATGGCCTGTACACAAATATGAGACTGTCAGCTGTTGTTGGATCATGTCGGGCCTGTGTCAGGAAACACCCTGCGGGCGCTTCATTAGGTCCATATTCATCTACTTTTCCAGGCCATACAGGAGCGCCTCGCTGGATATTCTGTACGTAACGGTTGTCAGATTCGGTTTTTGTATATGCGTTTCCCGCTGTCAAATAATGGGCGCCATCCAGTTCCGTCACGGTGGGCCTGTTTGAGTCGCCCCACGAATTAAATTAAGCATTCAGATTGGAGTTATTATCGTTCGTTAGCGACAGTTGTTTGCCGTTGTCTGTACGAGTGACACCCAGTATCATTAATTTCTACAGCAAATGATCCTACCGGATGGCCAGCATCGGTTGCGGCTTCTGTCTGCCAAAATCGGGTACCCAGGCGCTGATGCCGGATAAGCTGGTCATCGTGTAATGTGAAATGATGTCCGCCGGACAAACTCTATGTGTAAATTGATAAAGGTTTTTTCTTATGCCCTTTCATGTTGGCAGCGGATGTCTTCCCGCCACAATCAGCAATTTGCGTATTAACCGTATTGCCCAATCTGCGACCCCACCTGAAATGAGCTTATGGGAAAAAATGAAGGAATTTTTTTGCTCAACGCACCAGACTGAAGCGCTGGAGTGCATCTGGATGATTTGTCACCCGCCGGCCGGAACGACGCGGGAGGCTGTGGTCAGCAGATTTGAACAGCTCAGGACGCTTGCGTATGCCGGATGCGAGGAAAGCATACAGTCCGGCCGGCATGGGGAAGGCCAGTTCTGTATCCTGGATGCAGACAGCCAGGAGATATTGTCGGTCACCCTTGATGACTACGGGAACTATACCGTGAATTGCCTGGGGTACCATGAAACACATCGCTTCACCCTGGAGACAGAACAGGGAGAGGAGTGCGCAGGACCTGCGGAAGGGACTCCACAGACGCCAGCAGAGTATGATACTGCCTGGCCAGAATGGGAAAGGGCTGCACCCGCAGGCGAGTCACGCGACCGTGCAGAAACGGTACAGGAAATGCGTGCCTGCCTGAATAATGGCAATGCAGTGCTTAACGTGGGAGAATCAGGTCTTACCACCTTACCAGGCTGTTTACCCGCGCATATTACTACACTGATTATTCCTCGTAATAATCTGACCTGCCTGCCGGCGCTGCCGCCAGGACTACAGGAGCTGATTGTCTCTAATAACCCACTGACCAGCCTGCCAGCGCTGCCGTCAGCACTACGGGATCTGACGGTCGTTGATAACCACCTGCTGACCAGCCTGCCGGAGCTGCCATCAGGACTACAGATGCTGTCGGCCTATGGTAACCAGCTGACCCGCCTACCGGCGTTGCCGTCAGGACTGAAGGAGCTGTCGGTATCTAATAACCAGCTGACCAGCCTGCCGGAGCTGCCGTCAGAATTAAGCAAGCTGCACGTCGATAATAACCGGCTGACCAGCCTGCCGGAGCTGCCGTCAGAATTAAGTAAGCTGTACGCCGATCATAACCAGCTGACCGGCCTGCCGGAGCTGCCGTCAGAACTGAAGGAGCTGGCGGTCTCGGGTAACCCGCTGCCCAGCCTGCCGGCGCTGCCGCCAGGACTACATTCGCTGTGGATCCATCATAACCAACTGACCCGCCAGCCGGAAATTATCACGGGTCTGTCCTCAGAGGTAACCGTGTATCTGGGGGGGCCATTGCCTGAACGTATTCTGCAGGCTCTGCAGGACATCACCAGCGCGCCTGGCTATTCAGGCCCCAGGATACAATTCAATATGGCGGGGCCTTCCGTCCACTGGGGGACCCGGGCACTGCACCTGGCGGTCGCTGACTGGCTGATGCCTGCCCGGGAGGGGGAACCGGCTCCTGCAGACAGATGGCATGTATTCGGACGGGAAGATAACGCCGACGCCTTCAGCCTCTTCCTGGACAGACTGAGTGAGACGGAAAACTTCAAAAAAGACGCGGGCTTTAAGGCGCAGATATTGTCCTGGCTGGCACACCTGGCTGAAGATGATGCGCTGCGAGCAAAAACTTTTGCCATGGCAACAGAGGCAACCTCAAGCTGCGAGGACCGGGCCACACTTGCCCTGCACCAGATGCAGAACGTACAGCTGGTACATAATGCAGAAAAAGGGAAGTACGATAACAATCTCGCGGCGCTGGTTGTCACGGGACGTGAGATGTTCCGTCTGGAAAAACTGGAACAGATTGCCCGGGAAAAAGCCGGAACACTGACTTTAGTCGATGATGTTGAGGTCTATCTGGCGTATCAAAATAAGCTGAGGAAACCACTCGGGCTGACCAGCGTGACGGCAGAAATGCGTTTCTTTGGCGTATCCGGCGTGACGGTTACAGACCTTCAGGCCGCGGAGCTTCAGGTGAAAGCCGCTGAAAAAAGCGAGTTCAGGGAGTGGATACTGCAGTGGGGACCGTTACACAGCGTGCTGGAACGCAAAGCGCCGGAACGCGTTAACGCGCTTCGTGAAAAGCAAATATCGGATTATGAGGAAACGTACCGGATGCTGTCTGACACAGAGCTGAAACCATCCGGGCTGGTCGGTAATACCGATGCAGAGCGTATTATCGGAGCAAGGGCGATGGAGAATGCGAAAAAGGCATTTCTGGATGGCCTGCGTCCTCTTGTGGATGAAATACTGGGGAGCTATCTGAAAGCCCGGCGGCGTCTTAACTGAGCACGATATTCACCGCGCCAGGCGAATGCGGTGCGACAAAGATATTCCCGGACAAACAATATCAGACCATATTGATGATACACAGGTGACATAGCGGGGAAACCTTGATTTTCTGTTCCACATAAATGCTGTTATACCCGGCAGGGTGATGATCAGACGGGAAGGGACGTTGTACTTCACCGATTGCTCTCAAACGCTCAATTTGAGCGTTTAACCCCGGGACAAGTTGTTCAGGTTACAGTTCCCTGTTGGATTGCACGAAGTCTCTGATTTTTATCATTTGGTGTGTGCGGAATTCTCATTCACTATAAATGCTCAGCTCATCAGGGCCATCATGCAGTGGTTCGACGCGGCTGAGTTGATCGTCAAGGGAGGGAAGTCGCTAAGCTGCTGAAATATTCAGAGCTTGGCGACGCGATTATCGCGAATATGTCATCAAGAAGTCGGATGGTAGAGAACGGGAGCCAGTGAGTTACCGTTTTTATTTTTAATTATATTAGTTAATATTTCTGTTTGTAAAATCTTTTGCAAGGGAATAATTAAAAATATATTTATATTATAATAATGTGTTACAGAGCCAGCTAACTATCCTGACTAAATATCGGGTGGGGGAAAGTTTTATCATTAGGATCCGGGAGTAGGGTTGGGGTATGTCGAATATCTGTCATCTTTTATTGCCTCTTTCGTACCTATTCCAGCCGCACAAAAATACCTTGCGACATTCTCCGGGGGGCTTGAGTTATGGGCATTTTGGTTACCTGTCGTTGTGAATTAAATCACTATAATTTAGGGTATAATAAAGAACAGGATATAAGGTGTTTTTTGTATTATGAGTATCATAAAGTGCCGGAAGGTAATTATTTTGTGTTACGTGGTGTGTTACACATGCAGAACACCGGCTGTATTCGTAAACCTGATTGTGATTCAGCCGTTGTTACCCAACGTCAGGGGGCCGATGTCGTCAATTTTAGCGGCTTACGCAGGTGGTTCTGATAGACAATATATCCTTGAATTTCATTATATAAACTTACGGTCTCTCTTTCTCGTAAAGCGCTGCAAAAGGCTATTTTATTCCTCCTCCGAAGAAAGCGGCTCCTCCTTAACCTGCGCCGAGCGTAGCGCTTCGCCGGGCTCAAAATGCTGGTAGTCCGGCCCGTAATCAAACCACAGTTCTTCCCCGGCGCGGACGTCGCGTGTGATGAGGAAAAAGTGAATATTCTTCCCGACAAGCACCGCGCTGACGTTCTGTCTTGCTTCTGCTTCCGCCGTCCGCTGAGTAAATACCGGGCTGTTAAGCAGGCTGAGGATATTTCCCTGCGGGAAGCCGGATACAATTCGTTCCTGGCTTCGCGTGGCGAAATAATAATTGCTGGCTTCCCTGCCATACTCTTTTTCATATTCACCCCGTACCGTTTCACTGTCCAGCAGGCGGCCAGAGTAGGGGCCCAGTACGGTAAACGCCGCCAGATCGGTTCGTGCGTAGACTGTACGCCCCCTGTAACCGTCGCGGTCATCAAGGGGGATAGCGACGGACATCATTTCATTCATCCGCGCATCATGCCTTCCTTCATTTTGCAAAAACCAGCGAATCTCCTGATTAATCCTGGCTTTTGTCTGCCGGGGTAAAGCGTTAAAAAGAGGCCCCCAGCGTGTGACCTGCAGGGTTTCAGTCCGCCCTTCCGCCTGCGCCATCACTGATATCGTCGGGTCATGCCAGTGCTGCAGAATGGGCAGGTTATTGTTTATCTGGTGTGTGCGCCAGGTCACGACGTCTTCTTCCTTGATCTGTTTTGCCGGCGGGGCGGCGATATCCTCGCTGTCCTGCGGGGATGGAGTCTCGCTGACGGGTATCTCATCGCTGGTGTCTGCGGATGTTGACGCCTGTGGGCGTGAGAGCGTGACGGTTGCTGACGGCGATTGTCGCAGTCGCGCCATGCCATTAGCCTTCAAACCGGTGTTAGTCAGATAACCGCTGGCACTCCCGATGGCTATTTCCTGTGCCTGTGCCCATTTTATCCAGCCGCCGGCCTGGCGTTTCGCCTCCTGCGGCAGGTCCCGCCATGTCCGAATTTGTACATTTGTTATAGGGGCGCCCCTTTCTTCCGGCGATTTCAGCCGTTCTGTACCAAAGGGAGTCAATCCGCTGTTGGTCAGAACGTTTCCGGCACTCCTGATGGATATGCCTTGTGCCTGCGCCCATGCTCTCCAGCCACCTGTTTCGCTACGCTCTTCCGGTGACATATCAGCCCACTTCAGGAACTGTGCCTCTGTGATGGTTGAGCCTCTCTCTTCGGGGGGCAGCAGCCGTTTCCTGCCATTGAAGGTCAGTCCGGTGTTGGTCAGGCAGGCGATGGCGCTGCCGATGGTTATTCCCTGCTCCTGTGCCCATTTTATGCAGCCGCCTGCCGCGCGTTTCGCCTCCTGCGACAGCTCCTGCCACGCCTGAATCTGTGTAGTTGTAATAGGAACGCCTCTTTCTACTGGCGGGAGCAGGCGCTCTGCACCAAAGGGGGTTAGTCCGCTATTGGTCAGAAAGTTTTCGGCGCTTCTGATGGCTATTCTCTGCGTCTGCGCCCACTTTATTCGACCGCCTGCTTCGCGTTTTGCCTTCTGCGGCAGGTCCCGCCAGGCCTGAATTTGTGCATTTGTAATAGGAGCGCCTCTTTCTTCTGGCGGTTGCAGACGTTCTGTACCAAAGGGGGTCAGTCCGACATTTGTCAGAAAGTTTCCGGCGCTTCTGAGGGAGATTCCCTGTGTCTGCGCCCATTTTTTCCAGCCGCCGATCTCAAGTTTCGTCGCCTGTGGCAGATCCTGCCATGCCTGAATCTGTCTGTTCGTGATGGGGTGGTCTTTCTCTTCGGCACGCTGCAATCGTTCCATGCCGCGAGGGGTTAGTCCGGTATTTGTCAGATATTTCCTGGCACTATTGATGGCTATCTTCTGCGTCTGCGCCCATGTTCTCCATCCGCCTGTCTCGTTGTGTTCTTGCGCTGACATGTTAAGCCACGCCAGGAGTTGCGACTCAGTGATGGGAGCGGTTTTCTCTCCGGGGGGCTGCAGCATCTCCACGCCAGGCAGGGTCAGTCCAGTGTTTGTCAGATATTTTTTGGCGCTGGTGATAGATATTTCCTGCGCCAGTGCCCATTTAGCCCAGCCGCCTGTCTGGTGTTTTGTCGCCTGCGGCAGATCACGCCATGCCTGAATCTGTCTGTCCGTGATGGGGACGCCTTTCTCTTCGGAGAGTTGCAGTCGCGCCATGCCGCGGGCAGTCAGCCCTGTGTTTGACAGATAGAGCCTGGCACTGTTGGTTGCTATACCCTGCGCCTGCGCCCATGTTATCCAGCCGCCTGCCTGGTTGCGCTCTTCCGGTGGCATGTTAAGCCACGTCAGGATCTGCGCCTCAGTGATGGTAGCCCCCCTTTCTTCAGGACGCTGTAGCCGTTCCATGCCATAGAGAGTCAGTCCCGTGTTTGTCAGATGCTTTTTGGCGCTGGTGATAGCGATTCCCTGAGCGAGCGCCCATTTCACCCAGCCGCCTGTTTCACTGCGCGCCTCCACAGAGAGGTCACGCCACGTCCGGAGCTGGCCGACAGTGATGGGGAGGCTTCTCTCTTTGGGAGGGTGCAATCGTTCCCTGCCATAGGGGGTCAGTCCGGTGTTTGTCAGACAGAGTCCGGCACTTCCTAAAGTTATCCCCTGCGTCCGGGTCCACTTTCTCCAGCCGCCTGCGTCGCGTTTTGCCTCCTGTGGCAGGTCCAGCCAGGCCTGTATCTGCGTGCTTGTAATGGGAATGCCTTTTGAACGCGGGCCTTCTCCTGACTCGGCTGCCGGGGCTAATTCCTGAGATTGTGTCATATGCCATTCCTGGTCGCTCAGGTGAAGTGTGACGGAGGGGAGGTCGCTGTTTTTACCGGAGGCAATCATGCAGATGGTTTCACCGGTACCGAGTATTCGCTCTGTGGTGAAATTATCCTGGCGTCCCGGAGAGGCCAGTGCTTTCAGTTTTAAAAAGTTCTTCAACCTGTCGGAGGGAGGCATGGCTTCATCCGGCTGATAAAAAACGCGAAAGCACAGTGCGGCCTCATCCCGAACGGGCAGGGAGAACCAGTCTCTGATACTGTTCCACCTTCCGCTGACGTCGGGGGATGGTGCGATGCTGCCTGTCGGTGGGCTAAAGTGGATAACAGCTCCGATACCCCGCATAGCGCCTCCTGTTAATGCATATCAGGTTTTAAGGTTAACAAAGGGAGATACCATCGCTCATTATTCTTTTCTTTTAAATTATGACCATCAGTTCGCTATTTGCTATTCTGCAGAGGCTATAATAATTTAAAAATAGTGTCGTTCGTAATGAATAATCAATCGTTTAATCCGTCGAGCCGGGTGGCCCGACGGAAGTGTTTAGAATGTATATTTCAGACCAACGGTGGTCATGAAATTGTAATTTTCAATACCTGCGGTGTTTTTACTGTGTTCAGAAGTACTATTGCTGCGGTCATAAAGCGTAGTATCGCCTTTTTTGTTGGTTAGGCGATTCCATGCTCCTTCAACATACACTTTTGCGTTAGGAGTAACATAGTAACCCGCGTTTGCTACAATTGAGTAGTAGTTCTGGTTTTTAACTTTACTACGGAAAGTGATCCCCCTTGCGTAGTGTTCATCGTTATCCGTTGCCCGTACCCAACCGCTGTATTTAAATGCGCTGCTAAATTCAAAATTATCGTAACGGTAGCTACCCGTAAGACCGATATAAGGCATTTTAAATTGTTGTTTGTAACCGATTCCTCTTTCTCCATCAGGGAATGAACCGGTTTCATTTCGGAAGCCGCCATTCTCGCTGTAAATATAGGTACCCCCGGTGGCATTGAAACTGTAACGGCTTTCCTGGTAACCAGCCATAAGTCCAAGTCGATAATCAGACTCATTTAAAAGCCAGCCTTTAATATTCAGATCGAATTCATTGGCGTAATTAAGATGAGTATTAGGATGTCTGCTTTCATCTGTCCATGTTCCGGCGTGACCGGCATCCATCCAGTCCTTATCAACCATATTGGCTCCACGACTGTCGATTGTGCTCCATCCGGCAGCACCGACAGATAACCATGGCATCAGATCCCAGTTGATTGCACCTTTAATAATTGCAGCGTTATTATATTTCCAGTCAAGCTGGCTAACTTTGCGCCCGCCTTCTGTTGGATCGTAAACGCGTTCTTTTGTTTTTCCGCTTAGCGTTCCCAGACTGATATCCGTACTCACCTTTTCAGGGGTAAAGAAACTGAACTCGGTTGAAGCTAAAGAGTTGAATGCAACAGGGGCAGTGAGAACGATTCCCAGAAGTTTTAAACGCATAAAGATGACTCCATTCGTCATAGTTAATTATCAGGTGAGTATTCTTTTTATCCAGAATAATTAGTCAATAACAGTCTACAGTTTTGTTTAGCTATTGTTTAAGGTTGGAGGTTGATTTACTGATGGACTATTGTGTGTCAGGTATAACAATGGACAACATGTTCCTGCTATCCATGTCGGAAACATAAATACCTAAAAAAATGAAATATTCACAAGAGTATGTTCAGTGCGTGTGAAATGAATGTCTAACGACATTCTCCTGAGGCTGATTTTCCTGATGGACATATATCTGAGCTTGCGGGAGTGACTCCCCATGTCACGCCCCCGGGACCGGAACAGGCTGATAACAAAAGAGCAAAAATGAAAATGGTATATTTCATCCAATGAATTCCTTTTTTAACTTATGACTGTTTTGCTTAAATAGCCCGTCAGCACGGGCTGCAATATTAATTTGAGCAGTACACTCGGGCTTCAAGCGGAGTGTAAATGCCAAGCGTGACAAAGCCCAACAGACCGTTCACAAAGGTTTGCTGGGTTTCCGTACGCATCACCTTGTCTGCGCCGCCACAGATTGCAGTGGCATCAACAGTTTTTTTCTGCCCCAGCCCGGAAATGAAGAAATGATGGGTGATAACTTTTTTGGGGGAGGCAACGGGTATGGAACTCATTTTAAATGTTTGTTGAGCGCAGCCTGAGAGGAAAAGTACCAGCACAAAAGCAGATACAGCCTTAATCATAAATTACCTCCATGGTAATAATGTCAATTGAGTCGTTTTTAGTCTACCCGTTTGTAACGGAAGGCGATTATATACAAATTTTTTATGATTGAAAATGATAATATTTATCATTTGCGTGAGGCGGTAGATGATGTTACCGCTAAAGGGCTTGTAGTAATCGGTATGGTTTGGGCGCATAGCTCAGGAGCGCATATGGCTACGGAGCATTGTACAGAATGGGCATGAGCAACCTGGAACGGGTGAAGCATCACACGTCCCAAGGACATTTACCTGAGGTAGAGCGCCATGCTGACTGTAAAAGCGACTCAGAATCTTACTTTCGAGAGCGTTAATCTTATCAGGAGTCATAGATGTCACGTTGGACGGCGCTTTGAATGCCAGACAGCTAAACGATGAAGCAACCAGTGAGAGGGTGAATATAGTTCTGATTTTCATTTTATCATTTTCTCCACTTAATATTTCACATATGTCATCATTGATAACCCGGTTGAGGGCAGGCTATGACGGGAGCGACGCCGCCGGATTGATGCCTACTTTATCTGAATACTAATCCTGTATTTTTTAGTTTTGTTTCTACGGGCGTCATTGCGCGTTTGAAGTATTCTCAGTTCATAGTTACCTGATGCGGGCAGCGTGTACTTGCCGGCATCATTGAGTGCCGGTGAATACCTGGAAAGGTCAACCGAGTCGCTTATCCCGGGCCCGAACAGGTAAGTATCCGCGCTTTCATTCGACATACTGATATGCAGTTGTTGTCCTTTTTTGGCCTGAAACTTATAGGTATCGTAATCGTATCCCTTTATTATTCCTGAGTATTGGGCACGGTAATGGCCTTTCCTGAACTCGACATTTATGCTCTTACCAGCAGCAAAACATGTTGAGGTTACCAGTGCTAAAAGAAAAACGGCTTTACCGATGTGCTTGATTTTCATATGTCAGTTTCTCCGTCAGGATTAGCATGATGTTTTGTTATACTATAACAATGTGTGGTTATAGCGATCCAGAGCTTTTCCGTCGTTTCGGAGCATTAACGGGGTGACTTATTTCCATAATCAGGAGAATTAAGCCCTCTTAAAGGTGATGATACCATTGATGCATCCCTGGCAGATTGTGGATGTCTTGATATATCACATTCATCGGAATGTTCGTTGCTGCTTGATAAATCAATTAAGGGTATCGTTTATAAGCAAAAGTAAACTTTTTATCAATAGAGTTATTATATCTTTAATATAAGATGGTATCTCTTTCGTTCTTAAACATTAAGTTATGAATAACGCCGATCTGGAGTGTAAGTCGACTCCAGACTGGGTGAAGGCAACGCGCTATTTATTCGGGTTTAAATATTTTTAAATTTATATCGAATCGGACTTCGGGGAAGGCGGCTCCACCTTAACCTGCACTGAGCGTAGCGCTTCACCGGGCTCAAAATGCTGGTAGTCCGGCCCGTAATCAAACCACAGCTCTTCCCCGGCGCGGATGTCGCGTGTGGTGAGGAAAAAGTGAATATTCTTCCCGACAAGCACCGCGCTGACGTTCTGTCTTGCTTCTGCTTCCGCCGTCCGCTGAGTAAATACCGGGCTGTTAAGCAGGCTGAGGATATTTCCCTGCGGGAAGCCGGATACAATTCGTTCCTGGCTTCGCGTGGCGAAATAATAATTGCTGGCTTCCCTGCCATACTCTTTTTCATATTCACCCCGTACCGTTTCACTGTCCAGCAGGCGGCCAGAGTAGGGGCCCAGTACGGTAAACGCCGCCAGATCGGTTCGTGCGTAGATTGTACGCCCCCTGTAACCGTCGCGGTCATCAAGGGGGATAGCGACGGACATCATTTCATTCATCCGCGCATCATGCCTTCCTTCATTTTGCAAAAACCAGCGAATCTCCTGGTTAATCCTGGCTTTTGTCTGCCGGGGTAAAGCGTTAAAAAGAGGTCTCCACCGTGTGACCTGCAGGGTTTCAATCCTGCCTTCCGCCTGGGCCATAACCGATATTGTCGGGTCACGCCAGTGTTGCAGAATGGGCAGGTTATTGTTTATCTGGTGTGTGCGCCAGGTAACGTCATCTTCCTCTTCCTTCATCTGTTTTGCCGGCGGGGCTGAGATATCCTCTTTAGTCGAGGGAAGCGCTCGTTTTTCCCCGCTGCTCGCCGGTGGGGTACTCACGCTGACGGTTATCTCATCACCTGTGGCTGCGGATGTTGATGCCCGTGGACTGTCACTCGTGACGGTTGCGGACGGCTGCGGACGCGATGTGCCACTGGATGGTATCTCGCTGTCTAGCGGTGCCAGATACTTTCTGGCGCTTATGTAGGATATCCCCTGCGTCTGCGCCCATGTGGCCCACCCGCCTGATGCACGGCGTTGCTCCGATGACATGTTAAACCATGCCAGAAGTTGCGTCTCTGTGATGGGGATACCTCTCGCTGCAGGAGAGAGTCGTACTACCCCTTTGGGCGTCAGTCCTGTGTTTGTCAGATAGCTACAGGCACTACCGATGTCTATCCCCAGTGCCTGCGCCCACGTCATCCAGCCGCCGACCTTGCGTTTCGCCTCCTGCGGCAGGTCCCGCCATGTCCGAATCTGCATATTGGTAATGGAGGTACCTCTTTCTTCTGGTTGTTTCAGGCGATCTGTACCAAAGGGGGTCAGCCCGGTGCTTGTCAGAAAGTTTCCGGCACTTGCGATGGATACTCCCTGCGCTTGTACCCACTTCATCCAGCCGCCTGCCTCGAGTTTTGCCTCCTGTGGCAGATCCCGCCATGCCTGAATCTGTGCATTTGTAATGGAGGAACCCTTCTCTCCTGGCGGCTGCAGCCGCTCCACTCCGCGGGAGGTCAGCCCTGTATTTGTCAGATATTGTTTAGCACCACTGATGGAGAGTCCCTGGGTCTGCACCCACTTTATCCAGCCGCCTGCCTCGAGTTTTTCCTCCTGTGGCAGATCCCGCCATGCCTGAATCTGTCTGTTCGTGATGGAGGAACCTTTCTCTCCTGGCGGCTGCAGCCGCTCCACTCCGCGGGAGGTCAGCCCTGCATTTGTCAGATATTGTTTAGCACCACTGATGGAGATCCCCTGGGGCTGCGCCCATATTTTCCAACCGCCGGCCTTTCGTTTCGCCTCCGGTGACAGGTCCCGCCATGCCTGAATCTGAGTATTGGTAATGCGGCTTCCTTTTCGGCTTGCTCCGGCGCTCTCTTCTGCGGTGGTCGCTGCCGGGTTACCAGCGCTAAGCGGCAATACTGTGCAGTCAGCCGTCTCTTCCTGAGATTGTGTCATATGCCACTCCTGGTCGCTCAGGTGAAGTGTGACGGGGGGGAAGTCGCTGTTTTTACCGGAGGCAATCATGCAGATGGTTTCACCAGTACCGAGTATCCGCTCTGTGGCGAAATTATCCTGACGTCCCGGAGAGGCCAGTGCTTTCAGTTTTAAAAAGTTCTTCAACCTGTCGGAGGGAGACGTGGCTTCATCCGGCTGATAAAAAACGCGAAAGCACTGTGCGGCCTCATCCTGAACGGGCAGGGAGAACCAGTCTCTGATACTGTTCCACCTCCCGCTGAGGTCAGGGGACGGCATGCTACTATCTGTCGGTGGGCGAAAATGGATAACAGCTCCGATACCCCGCATAGTACCTCCTGCTGATGCATATCTGGTTTTAAGATTAACAAAGGGACGATACCATCGCTCATTATTCTTTTCTTTTAAATTATGTTCATCAGAAATAGCCTGACGGCTTACCAAAAACTGAAGAGCGCCGGGGCGTTATTGCTGCTCTTCTGGTATTGCGGTGATTTATAAACTATACCCTGGAGTCAGAAAAAGGAATATATATTATACTCCAGGAATAGACTTTAAGATGGAATAGTGTTTTAACAGTTTCGTTTTGTGTGTGTTTTGACTGTGGTGACGATGTTAAGTTGGGTGATTTATTGCGTGCTCTATTTGCTACCATTTTTGGTAGTATCCCACATAGCTTCGAAAGTGAAAATTTACGGATGTAAAAAAATATTTTTCATTCATGATATTTTATTGCCAATCATTTTTATAGCTGATACGTTTTCTAATGTCAGGACTGACATCCAACTTGTATTGCATAATAAAATACACAGGGATTATCCATGAATAAAATATACGCTCTGAAGTATAGTGTCAGACAAGGCGCTCTTGTGCCTGTTTCAGAACTGGCCACCCGCGTCAAAAAATCATCTCGTACAAGTCTGATAAAGAAACTTATTCCATCAGTTATCATTAATACCATGCTGTTGGGGTATTCAGCCTCTTCGCTGGCCGCAGTCGTCCGGGATGATATCCCCTACCAGACGATAAGAGATTTTGCGGAGAATAAAGGGCAATTTACGCCAGGCAGTATGAATATTCCCGTTTATAACAAAGCGGGCGCGGTTATTGGCTATCTGAATAATGCTCCAATGCCCGATTTCAGTAGCGCCAACCACCAGTCAGCGGTTGCCACACTGGTTTCGCCACAGTATATCGTCAGTGTAAAACATAATGGCGGCTATCAGAGTGTCAGTTTTGGCGATGGCGAGAATGGGTATCGTCTTGTTGACAGGAATAATCAGCCTGGACGAGATTTTCATGCCCCACGTTTAAATAAATTAGTCACAGAAGTCGAGCCTTCTTTGATGACAGAGTCGGGGATGGTATCCGGCGCTTATAGCGATAAAAATCGTTATCCTGTGTTTTATCGGATAGGGTCCGGAACCCAGGAAATCAAAGATGCAAATGGACATATCACCTCCATTTCCGGCGCATACAGCTATCTGACAGGCGGAACGGCAGGTTCACCGGGGTCGTATAATCAGGGCCAGATGATCAGTACCAATACCAATAAACAGTTGTATAGTCTGGTGCAGGGGCCGATGGGAACACACCCACGCAGTGGCGATAGCGGCTCGCCTCTGTTCGCCTATGATTCTGTTTTACAAAAGTGGGTCATTGTAGGGGTGGATAGCTCCGGCGGCGGCGGTGGAACTAACTGGGCAGTGGTTGATGCGAACTTTGTAAATCAGGCTATTCAGGACGATACCGATGCGCCAGTAACTTTTATAGCTGGACAGGGGCCGCTGCGCTGGGCGTTTGATTCAACAGACGGTACAGGGACGCTTACCCAGCAAGGGACTACCTATCAGATGCATGGCCAGAAAGGCGCAGACCTCAATGCGGGTAAAAATCTGGTATTCAATGGTGCTGACGGCCAGGTTGTACTGGAAGACGCAGTTAACCAGGGGGCCGGGGCGTTGACCTTTAACCGTAATTATACAGTATTCACTAATAACGGCGCTACCTGGAGGGGCGCAGGTCTGGATATTATCCGGGATGCCGAGGTGACCTGGCAGGTAAACGGTGTACAGGGCGACAATTTGCATAAGATCGGCGAGGGCGTGCTGAAGGTCAATGGTATCGGTATTAACCCAGGCGGACTGAAGGTTGGGGATGGCACGGTTATTCTGGCCCAGCGTCCGGATGAGGATGAAAAAGTCCAGGCTTTCAGTTCAGTGAATATCGCCAGTGGCCGACCAACGGTGGTCCTTACCGACAGTCGTCAGGTTAATCCTGATAACATTAGCTGGGGCTTCAGGGGAGGTCGGCTTGATATAAACGGCAATGACATCACTTTTCATAAAATTAATGCTGCGGATAATGGCGCGAATATCATTAATACCAGCGATACTTTTGCCACCGTTTCAATCAAACCCCTCACGGATATGACGGTGACTATTAATGACTGGGATAAAAATAAATCTTCCGGTGGTGCTGCCGGATTATTGTATAAATATAGTAACCCTTACACCCATACCGTGGATTATTTTATCCAGAAGAGGAAAGGGTATGGATATTATCCTGTAAATCAGGCAGACAACGACAGTTGGGAGTATGTCGGACACAATGAGACGCAGGCTATTGAGCGGATAAAATCGCGGCAACCGGTCGATGATCGAATTTATCACGGTAATATCGCAGGCAATATTCATCTTAATATTGACACCTCTCACAGTAACGGCGGCGTTATTTTTGACGGTAATATAGAAACGCCTGAGGGCGAATTGATGCAGTCTGGTGGCCAACTGACGTTTCAGGGCCATCCGGTTATCCATGCCTATAACGGTAAGGGGGTGACTGATAAGCTTAAATCTCTCGGTGATGATTCAGTCAGAAATCAACCCACGTCTTTTGACCAGTCTGACTGGGAGAACCGGACATTTAAGTTAAAAACGCTGTTGCTGAAAAATACTGATTTCGGCCTGGCCAGAAACGCGTCGCTGAACGGAAATATTGAGGCCGTTCAGTCGTCCGTGACGTTGGGTACGCCGAATTTGTATATCGACCTGAATGACGGGAATGGTACAAAAGTTACGCCACAAAAAGGAACCTCGGTTGCCGGGCAAGACATGGACATGAGCCGTTATGCCGGGAAAGTGACGCTTAGCGAGAGGTCAATTCTGGACGTACGTGAAATTTTCACCGGCAGTATCCAAAGTCAGGACAGCACTGTCACCGTTTCCTCGCGCCATGCGAAGCTGGATGATTACAGCCGGTTCGGCAACACGACATTGACTCTTCAGGAGGGGGCCAGATTGAGCGCCGCTGGTGGGTGGTGGAGTGATTCTGACGTCATTGTTGGGCCGGCCGCTACGCTGATTCTGGCCGGCTCGCCTGCAGGTAGTCTGCCTGGACAGATGAGCCCGGCGTTTTATTCTACCGACTATGGCGCGGGTTATCAGTTGGGCGCCGGCAGTGAACTGCAGTTCTCTCCTTACACCTTAGTTACCGGTGATATCCGGGCAGAGGGTGATGCAGATATCACTATTGGCAGTAGTGAGAATATCGCCCTGGCGGATAATCTTCCGCTGGAAGAACAGATGATTTACAGCCTGTTTAATGGATTCCGTAACGTTTATTCGGGTATTGTCAGCGCCCCACAAGGACGAATGGCAATGACGGATACGCAGTGGCAGATGTCCGGTGACTCTCGTACGCGGACATTGCGCATGACACGGTCGCTGGCCGGCTTTACCGGGCGCGGATTTAACACCCTGACTACCGACACATTACAGGCCAGCCAGTCTGCGTTTGCGCTCAGAACCGATCTGAAGAACAGTGATAAAATTGTGGTGAACCAGAAAGCTGAGGGGCGGGACAATACTCTGTTTGTGAATTTCCTGAAAAAACCGTCCGGGAAAGAATCTCTGAATATTCCACTGGTCAGCGCTCCGGCGGGGGCAAATCCAGCAATGTTTAAGGCCGCAGAACGGGTAACCGGGTTTAGTCTGGTGACGCCAACCCTGCACACGACAGAGCAGGATGGCAAAATACAGTGGGTACTGGACGGGTTTAAATCCGCGCCGGACAAAGGGTCTGCCGCGTCAGCCAACAGCTTTATGGGCATGGGGTATAAAAATTTCATGACCGAAGTGAACAATCTGAACAAGCGTATGGGGGATCTGCGTGATACGCAGGGCGAGGATGGGATGTGGGTACGTATCATGAACGGCGCCGGAACCGGTGACGCCGGATATTCTGATCGTTACACCCATCTGCAAACGGGGTTTGATAAAAAGCATCGATTGACAGGGGCAGACTTATTCACCGGTGTCCTGATGAGTTATACCGACAGCAGCGCCAGCGGTCGGGCCTACAGCGGCGATACGCATTCGCTCGGCGGCGGGTTGTACGCCTCCGTGATGTTTGACTCGGGAATCTATATGGACGTTATCGGCAAGTATATTCACCATGATAATGACTATAACGCCGGATTTGCCGGTCTGGGCAAACGAAATTACGGCACACACTCATGGTATGCCGGTCTGGAGGGCGGATACCGCTACCATTTGACAGAAAGCCTGTACATTGAGCCACAGGCGGAACTGGTGTACGGAACCGTGTCCGGAACGACGCTGAAATGGAACGATAACGGCATGGACGTATCGATGCGCAGTAAGACCTATAATCCGCTGATAGGGCGTACAGGTGTGGCGCTGGGGAAAACGTTTAGCGGAAAGGACTGGAGCATTACGGCCCGTACTGGCGTGGATTACCAGTTTGACCTGGTGGCCAATGGCGAGACGGCGCTACGCGATGCCTCGGGCGAGAAACGTTTTACCGGAGAAAAGGACAGCAGAATGCTGTACAACGTGGGGCTGAATGCGCAGGTGAAGGACAATGTACGTTTTGGTCTGGAGCTGGAGCAGTCGGCATTTGGCAAATATAATGTTGACCATGCCATAAACGCTAACTTCCGCTATATGTTCTGAGTGGTGGCGTTTGCGTGATATATCATCACAGACAGCGCCTTAGGGCGCTGTTTTTACCTGCAGATACTGCGTTTTCGCAGGGGCGCGCAACATTATTATTCTGCAATCAGCCACATATCAGCCTCTTCAAACATCTCTTCCAGCATACGGTTCAGCCGTTCTTTCTCGGTTTTTGTACAGTCACTGTTTAATGCATTTGCCTGCATTGGCTTAACGCTCACTTGTGCAGCGGGAAAGATCTGGTGTACGCGCTTTGTGAGTTCATTGAGGATAATTTCGCGTGCTCCTGGCAGGCCTTCAACGTTTCGCTTGTCATAAACGAGTTCGACGAACATCACTTTTCCTTTCTACTGGTTAGATAAACAGTATTTAAACTGGATAAATAACCAGTGTCAAGGTTTGGCCGTAGTTTTGTTATCCTGACGTTAGTTAACGGTGCGGACATCAAATTAAATTGGCAGAACAGGAGAATAAAGGCCGCGAACCTGTTGCGTATATGAGGTTAGCGGCTCTCTCTTCACAGCGATATTCTGTTTAAGCTACTACCTGATGGTAAATTCCAGCGCACGGCTGAAATCGCAATCAGCCAATACAACAGGATCCCCTTTTCTGACAAAAAAACTATTTGTGCCCAGGCACTTTCGGCTTTGTTTCCCTTTAATTTTGTTATCATCTGTGAACCAGCGCTGGTTATCATTACCCGTGCACGAATAAAGAATAATTGGTGTGCCTTCTTTTGTGCCCTGTCCCGCGGCATCCAGACATTTCTCTCTATGAGTGATTTTATCCCGGTGAAATGAGAAAAGTTGAGATGGCACATTTTTACACTCCTGAAGCGTCAAATGATTTTGTTGCCCTGAGCCCGTATCAAGGCACAGCCCCTCTGTTGTCCGAATTGGTTCCGCATCATTTATGTAATAACCGCCGGAATTAATCTGATTTTGCGTAATGACCGGAAACGACAAATTAATACTATAAGGTGCGGGTAAACCGTCAGTCGTACATCCACATAAAATAGAGGAGAGGCAGAGAACCAGAGCTGTTTTTCCTGAAAGTAATGCCATTCAATTATTACCCTAAAAATAAATAGCGTTGTAACGATACTAAGCGACTTATACCCATTGGATATTACGTAGCATCGAGGTGGCAATAGAGATAATTCCGATAGTCTTATGTAAATAATTCGGTTAAATGCAGCCAGCCCGCACGCGACTCCTGTGACGATGGATATATAGCGATAGATACTATTGTAATATTAAATGCTATCACAGAGGAAAACGGTTGTACATTTCTCTATGTTAAACAAAATGAGAGGAACTGATAACACTCGCTATGTGATAAAAGAGACAGTGCGATGTTATGAGGAAAATAAATTGTATAGATTTTGTCACTGAAAATAGCCTGTGGATTTTTTAAGCAAAGCTTCGCTCCAGGCGGCAGAACTAGATGTGCTCATTATCTGGTGAATCTAAGGCGACTCATTAGTGGTTAGCATATAATATGAACGCTTAGCGTTATAAGCCAGCCGCCTTAAATAAACCGCCTGTTTCATGAGAACGTACTTGCATAGCGTTCGCACTAACTTTTTCTGAAAAAATACAGAGTTATGCATTATGAAAGATAAACATTGGCGGCGGTAGGTCCGCGGAGGCCATTAATACGACAAAACTCAACGCGTATACCGGGGATAAGCGCTTCTGTTTCGTGTTGGCTACATGCTGAAATGTGGACCTGAACATCTTTACGTCCATCGGAGGGGGTGATAAGACCTTTACCGCTCTTACAATCAAAGGTTTTGACAATTCCTGTCATTTTACGAGACAAATACATTCCTTAAAGGGGATAACGAGACGCACTATACACGACAGTAAAAATAATACCAGTTATATTTTATGGCAATCAAGCTTTCCGGATGGCTAAACGTATTCGAGCAGCGTCACTGCATTCAATGGGACAGACTCAATATAAGCCGTGTGTGGAGTCGTTGATTATAAATCTTCTATTAAAAAGGCAAATAACCAATTACCTGCTTTTCCAGATAAAGCATTACGCTCTGGAGAAAGTATTCTCTTTTTTAGACGCGTTTGTTGGCTCGGACATTCGGGGTTTTGTAGTAGAACAGGATGATGAGCAGATTTTTCTGGCTTGCTTTTTATCGGCACTTGCAGGCGGTTGTGGGGTTTTACTACCAAAATCATAGATAAAAATTTCCCATGAAGTCTGTTGTAATCCGGGGGAGCGGCATGAACTGGCCAGGGCAGGAAATGAAAAAATAATTAACGACCAAAGCATAAAAGCATGATGTTTCATAACACCTCCTGTAATATGCAGTGACTTATGTATTTCATATCCTAAATTATGGTTCGTGATTACCATTTTTTATTAAACAAAGAGTTAACCGATCTTAATATCAATGTGTTTTGTATAGAGATAAGGTGTTTTATTGAATGTTAAATACTTTTGCCCGTTATTATTTTTGTGAAATGTAAACTTTTCCTCAACACGGGCAATATTTATACTGAAATTGTGGGGGAGATTCTATTCTTAGAACAAGAAATGTTGTAATTGATAAATGATGTATATCGTAAGGTTTTTCTACTAATAGTACTGAGTATCATAGTGAGACATGGCCATAGCGCCAGCGATGCCATATAACTGTATTTCGTCTGGAGAATTAGGTGAGGATTGTGAAGTATAATACGATATGTTCTGGTTATATAGCGAGTTTACTTACTGGGCATGTTTTTAGCCAGCCGGTGTAGCTATTTGGTCTACAGATGATATAGGTATTTATCTTTGAATATCAAAGTATTATGTCTACATTGATTCTGTAGTAGCCACATACTTCATGGCGCCTCTTAAATTAGAGTGCATGAGAAAGATTAGAATCCAAATTTATAAAAATTAGATGGCGTTGGAGCGCTGATTGCCTTCTTAATGGGCGATACGGGTTCTCGTTAGTAAAACATCTTTCAGCAAGTAAACGCATCGGGAGCGATAGTGGTGGATTATTTTTGGTTTTGTCGGTTCGGCATAGTGGCGATAACTGAATGTCGGATCGGTACTGCGGGTGTTTAAACGCACCGTAAATAAGAAGTAGCACTAAGGAGTTATTATGAAAAAGTTTATTTTATCCACTTTAGTTATTACAACAAGCGTTTTGGTTGTAAATGCTGTCCAGGCTGATACTAACGCGATTTCCGTGGGGTACGCACAAAGTAAAGTTCAGGATTTCAAAAATATCCGTGGGGTAAATATGAAATACCGCTATGAGGATGACTCTCCGGTAAGTTTCATCACCTCGCTAAGTTATTTATATGGCGATAGCCAGGCTTCGGGGTCGATTGAACCTGAAGGTATTCATTACCATGACAAGTTTGAGGCGAAGTACGGTTCTTTAATGGTTGGGCCTGCTTATCGATTGAACGACAATTTCTCGTTATACGCACTGGCCGGAGCCGGTACAATGAAGGCGACGCTTAAAGAACACTCCACTCAGGATGATGAGTCGTCTTCTGGCAAAATATCCTCAAGAAAAACGGGGTTTGCCTGGGGGGCGGGCTTACAGATGAATCCGCTGGAGAATATAGTTATTGATGTTGGCTATGAAGGAAGCAATATCTCCTCTACAAAAATAAATGGTTTCAACGTCGGGGTTGGATACCGTTTCTGAAAAGCATAACCGATGCGGAAGGTTCGCCTTCCGCATCGCCAGTCAGTAAAAGAGGGGCCTCTTTACCATAAACATATACCTTCCTGGCTTTTCCTCTTCGTGATATCGCATGTGCATAACATTTCAGCAGCATGAGGGTAGCTAAATGGTTGTTGTAAGCCATCAGTGGGGACAGTGATAATCAGGACGGAAGGCCTGGTGTAAATAACGCCAGATCTACCAGGATTCATCCATAAAAATTTTCGTTGAATTAATCACAATGTCATCAAGATGTTGTGACCGCCTTCGCATATTGTACCCGCCGTTGACTGACTTCTGAAAAGTAGTAAGGAATGGATCTACTCAGCAGAGCACCATTTTTGCTCTTGACAGGAGTCTCCAACCGCCACTAGCTCAGCGGGATAGAGCATCAACCTCCTAAGTTGATGGTGCGAGGTTCGAGGCCTCGGTGGCGGTCCAATGTGGTTATCGTATAATGTTATTACCTCAGTACCGGGCTGATGATGTGGGTTCGATTCCCACTGACCACTTCAGTTTTGAATAAGTTTTGTCTGCAATTCTGTTACAGGATCATTTCATTTATTACGTGACAAGATAGTCATTTATAAAAAATGCACAAAAATGTTGTTGTCTTTTATTCCTGGTGAGTTGTAGATTTTTCTTATGCGGTGAATCCCCCTTTGCGGCGGGGCGTCCAGTCGAAATAGTTAATGTTCCTCGCGAACCATATTGACTGTGGTATGGTTCACCGGGAGGCACCCGGCACCGCTATTTTTATAAAATGGAATTCACCGTCTATGATTTAGTGCGGTGGTCTTTTTTATCAGGCAGGAATAATTCTGGTCAGCTTGAAAGGTACGTTCAATAACAGAAATAGAGGGTTTCGTTGCTGGTCTGAAGATTTAACCGCGCCAGAGCGTATGCAAGACCCTGGCGCGGTTGGCTGGTGATCCGTTCGATAGTGCGAATATGAATGGTTACCAGTCGCTGCGAATTCTACCTGTACCACCTGATAAAGCAAAACATTTAGACGCTAAACAACGACAATTCAGACAGTTCGAACTTTTCTTTAAAAATGGGATTAACTGTGCTTAAAAATGGTTATTAATTAGCCGTTATGTCGTCGTAGTGATTCACATATTCTTTAACGTCAGGTATGAGATAGTTGAAGTGGAAATGCCTGAAGACGCGGCATCAGGCATTTCTAAAGATTAGTTAGCTAAGGAACAGTTACTGAGAACGGGTTTATCATCACCTTCAACCAGTTCAGCCGTTTTGCCTTTGGTATATAGTTTATAAGTATAATTTTTATCCAAGGCTTCATAGTTTGCTCCTGAGGCCATTTTCATTAGGCGCATCGGGATCATCTCGTTTACCTGATTGATAATCGCATAGGCGTTTCCAGCTTCGGTGTTGATGTAAATCACCTCCATAACCTGGTTATCATTACAGGTGTATATAGATTTAGAAATCTCCTGCGAAGCGGCCATAGAGGCGGTACTGACGCCAAGCGCCGTAAGAAAGAGGGTAAATGGGATCAATTTACGTTTCATCATTAGTATCCTTTGTTCATATTGTTGTAGTTAATTCCCTGAAGAACGGGAAATAAGGCAGTAGCAATATCCTTAATGCTGTAGGATTCCTGTTTACTGGCGAAAAGTGGCGCCAGAAAAGCGAGTTACACTTTATCCATCATTGACATACGCGATGAGCAGACAAATCTTAAAATTATATAATATAAGCTGCAAATCATTATGGCACGATAGAAAATGATGTTCACTGCGGCGCAAAACCAGGCATAGAATCCGAAGACAACAGTACTGGCCACTCTCTTACTGCATACAGAACCTGTCAGTGCAACTATTTCTTCAAATAGTGGTCTTTTTATTATCGGTCAGGTAATGGCATCAACAGGGATTATTCAGGAGTATATGTGAAAAAGTGGCTTATAGGAGGGATTTTGATCGCAAGTTTTCTGACAGGTTGTCTGATGTGGCACAATATTGATAAATGGTTTAATAAAGATATCGAATTTTTCTACGCCGGAGACGATAACTAAAACTCCTGTCCGTTGGCAACGGGTGGCATATCTTCAGGTGTGGCACCCGGAGCAGCCGGGCGCAAATTGTAGGTGCATGAATGTCACTTCATTAAATTTTTAGCGGCAACATGGGCAGTAACTATCGCGTGCTAACGGTCCTCTGAAGTCACAAGATGAATAAGCCAGTTTTTTGTGTCAGAGGTGACTGAAACATATTTTGCTCCTGGTGGGCTTACCGCCAGTTGCTGGAAAAGACAACGATTAGGTAACCGTTGTAGAGGTTGACGAATACGACGACCGTGAATTTTATTTTTAGCGACCATATTTCCTCCCAAAAGGCCGCCCGAAGGCGGCGCTGGGTCTGATAATGGAGAAGGGTGTTGATCACTGCCATAACCAACCTGTATACATTAACGTAAATGATAATTATTATCAATTGTGCCGATGGCGAAAAATTGTAAAGATAAAGGGATAGCGTAAATGGCAATGAACGGGATGAGATTTTTCGTTAACCGCTTAAATTCGTGACTAAAAAAAGGCTTTTATAGGCTTGAAAATGTTTTTTCCGGCCCTATGTAGTCAGTGGACAAGCGATGCTTGCCTTAGTGTTGAACTTTTGAATAGTGATTCAGGAGGTTAATGATGGCACTCAGAACCTTGTCAGCACTTCCCGTGTTTGCTGATTCTCTTTTCTCGGACCGTTTCAACCGTATTGATAGACTTTTCAGTCAATTAACAGGAGATATGCCTGTCGCTGCGACGCCGGCTTATGATTTGAAAAAGTGCGACGCGAATAACTATCTGCTTACCGTGAGCGTGCCTGGCTGGAAGGAGGAGGAGCTTGAAATTGAAACGATTGGCGGCAATCTGAATATTACGGGTAAACACACTGAAGATACCGTAGAGGATCAGGCGCAGTGGATTTATCGTGGTATTCGTAAGGCGGATTTTCAGTTGAGTTTTTCTTTGCCTGAGCATACTAAAGTGAATAATGCGAAACTGGAACAGGGCCTCTTGTTGGTAGAGATTTACCAGGAGATCCCTGAAAGCGAGAAACCGAAAAAAATTGCCATTGAAAGCAAGCAAAAGGCGCTTGAAAACAAATCATAATCGCGTTAATGGAGGCCCGTTGAGACGGGCCTCCATTGCCTGTAGCGAACAGGATCCCGTCTTGCTTGTAGGCACGGATCGCTAAATATTATAACCCTGACCTCTATATTATCCCGTGCCACTGACCTCGTCGCCATTGGACGGCGGTAAGTTGGAATTATCCGCGAGGTCAGTCCAATTCTTGTCCACTCTCTACATTCTGCCTGTTATGGGCGTGATATCTGAACATAAATTCGTATAGCGGTTCATTGTTTTCACCGTGTTGATGTCATTTCTGCTATCACTACTTTCATACGTAAAAAAGCTGATGCCTTTTTACCTCATTTAACAGAGGCAGGTATGAAATTAGAGCTCGTCAATCGGCAGGTCATTTTACCTGAAAGCGGAACCGAGCCTTTCCAGTGCCATGCCTCTACGCTTGTGCGCTTACCGTGCGGTACGCTCGTGGCCGCATGGTTTGCGGGGCTATGGGAAGGAAGTGAAGATACAGCCATTTGGTTATCTCGTTATGACCATAGTATCTGGACAAAACCGCAGCGAGTGACGGCCCGCGAGGGAAAAGCACACTGGAACCCGGTGCTATTTTACCCGTCGGATAAATTGTGGTTATTTTATAAAGTGGGCAGCGACGTACACGTGTGGAAAACCTGGTTTATCACCTCCAGCGATCGAGGATTTACCTGGAGTCCACCAACTGAGTTGGTCAACGGTGATATATTGCCGCGCGGTCCCGTAAAAAATAAACTCCTGCTGGCATCAAATGGTGTCTGGATTGCGCCAGGGTCGATTGAAAGTCCTGAACGGTGGAGGGCATTTGTGGATCGATCCTCTGACGAAGGAAAGCATTGGAATATCTCTTTTGTACCGCTGGAGCCTGATAACGCTATTTCCGGGACAAACGTAGCGTTGTGGGAGGGGGTAAAAAAGGGCATGTTGTGGGAATGTTGTCTGGAAAATCTCCTGCGCTGGGATGGCGTTATTCAGCCTACGCTGTGGGAGTCTTCTCCGGGGCATATCCATATGTTGTTACGCAGTACACGCGGGGCAATTTTTCGTAGTGATTCAATCGATTATGGCGTTACCTGGTCTGTTGCCCGCGCTACATCTTTACCGAATAATAATAGCGGTATCGATTTGGTGAGTATGCAGGACGGTACGCTGATTCTTGCGTTAAATCCAGTCAACGGCAACTGGGGAAGGCGTTACCCGCTTTCACTTATCGTTTCCCATGATAATGGAAAATCATGGCTACCGTTACTGGACCTGGAAAGTGACCGCGGTGAGTATTCTTATCCCGCTATTATTAGCGAGGGGGACGTCGTACATATCACCTACACGTGGAACCGGAAAAATATCGTATATTGTCGATTACAAACGGTGTAAGACGCTATAAGTTGAAACCGATAGCGCAGGAATAATAATGCCTTGCCCGGTGTAGTCTGTCACGCCGAGATGGCCGAATAATTATGATTTACCGGGTAACATTCTTGAAAAGGTATCATCTTTTTGTATGTAATGGTGAAACAATGCCGCTGCTGCATGCATGGCAATCAGGAAATAGCCGATATTGGCCAGCATTTCATGAATGCGCTTTATATCCGATTTTAGCGTGCTATCTGGCGTCAAAAATACCGGTACAGTAAAACCAAAAAAGCTCCAGCTTTTCCCGCCTGACGCCATCATCGCGACGCCCAGCAGTGGTAAGGCGAGAAAAGTGAGATACAGCGCGATATGCATTAATTGAGCGGCCACATGCTGCCAGCGAGGAGGGGGAGGCGTAATGGCCGGGGTTGGGTATTTGTGTTTAAGATATAACCGTAAAAACATCAGCGCCCAGACCAGAACGCCCATATCATAGTGCATGTCTTTCATAAACAGGTAAACGCTGGAGCCTTTTGGCGCCCACCCTCGTAACTCAATAGCAGCATATGCGATGCCTGTCAGGAGCAGTGTTAACCAGTGAAGCGTTATTTGCAATCTGGAGAAATGTGCCATTATTATTATCCTTTATTAACAACCGCTTGTAGGGTATGCGTAAAATCTTAACAGAACCTTAAAACGGGAGCTGAGTCGCAGGAAACAGGCATAGATAGCGGCACGTAAAATGGGATAAAAAGCCGGCGGCATCGCCGGCTTACTGTTGTTATTGTCCTCTTACGACAACACAGGTTTTACCATAAAACGGATATGAGCCCGTAGTTTCATAATCAACACTCGAAACTAAAGAAATATCCCCCGCTGTTTTCGCTGAATCAATAGATGCGTCCCCGGTATTCACAATACCCAATACCGTTTGCGCACACGCTTTACCGGTTTTGGTCGCCGGGAGACTGGTGGCCGTAATAGGCCCTTTAACATCTGTATATAATCCAATCCCTGTCGGTGATGGTCCAGTAGCACAACCCGTTAAAAGAGAACCAATAAAGATAACTGAAAAAATGTGTTTTTTATTTTTCATGGAAATAGTCCATTATAAATTAATAGAAAGCCTACTGTCCGAAATCGCTCAGACAGTCATTTAAAATGATGGTGTACATTAAATATGCGATATTACTTATTGCATCCTCCTGTTGATGTCGTACCTGGTGGACAATTGTCTGTAGAAGCCGGAGATATTCCTCACACAAAATTTTTATAACTTGCGCATCCTGTTAACAATCAGGATAGTACGGTTAAAAAAATCATTATGCGCCTTGTCGGCATTAACATTTTCGGCTGGACTCCATAGCATGTCATTTCATTGAGTTGCCATATGACCAGCGTTCTGCTGGTAAGTTTCATTAACGCCCGGCTCGTTTAATAATGGTTTAGGTTTAAAGCCAGGAGTCGCTAATTACGACAGGTTCTTACCCTTCAGTACTGACTAATAATGATGATAAAATGAACAGCGCAGGATGAGGAGGCTTAATGCGGGATATTGATGAAATAAGATAGCGTTAATTAACCTGGTATGGCTGGCGCCATTTTCTTTCGTTTTATACCAGCCAAAAGCGACCTTTTATTCACGTTGACGCTTCCTGCGTTGACAATCAGTGAGTGTCAACATTTTGCGTATGATGTTTTTAAAGGATCGTCATACTTTCTGTTCTGCGTCATTTTTTTCATTACAAATGCTCGCCATAATGCCGTCCTCAGGAGGCCTCCCGATGTTTACGCTTCGCCGGGAGGAACAAAAACAACGCATAATCTGGGGTAAACTGATGATTAAAGGCAAACTGGCGCTCATAACGTGCGCGCTGACTCTGGCATTCACCTCGCCGCTTTTCGCCGCGTCGGGCACGGCAGATGGCCATACCTTAAAGCTGGCCATTGGCCCTGAACCAACGGAAGGCTTTGATCCTATGCTGGGCTGGAGCCACGGCAGCTACTTATTGCTTCATGCGCCGCTGCTTAAGCAAAACGCCGATATGAGTTGGGGTAATTTACTGACGGAAAAAGTGGATACCAGCCCCGACGGTAAAACCTGGGTACTGACTTTAAAACCCGATCTGAAATTCTCTGACGGTTCGCCATTGACTGCCGAAGATGTCGTATTTACATACAACAAAGCGGCGAAGAGCGGCGGTAAAATTGACATGGGCAATTTTAGCCATGCGCGAGCGCTGGATGCGCGTCGAATAGAAATGACGCTGAGCCATCCGCAGAGCACCTTTGTGAATGTGCTGGGGTCGTTAGGGATTGTTCCGGCCAGCCGTTATGATGAAAAAACGTTCGCCCGCGAACCGATAGGCGCCGGTCCGTACCGACTGGTCAGCTTTCAGCCGGGTCAGCAACTGATCGTTGAAGCCAATCCCTGGTATGCGGGTAAAAAGAATGACTTTAACCGGCTGGTTTTTGTCTTTCTGGATGAAGATAATGCTTATGCCGCCGCACGCAGCGGACAGTTAGGACTGGTGCGCATTGCCCCTTCTATGGCGGTGGCTCCGCAGCAGGATAATCTTAAGCTCTGGGTACGTGATAGCGTTGAAAACCGGGGTATTGTCTTCCCGATGGTGCCTGCCGGTAAAAAGGATGCCAACGGTTATCCTGTCGGCAACGATGTGACCGCTGATGTCGCTATCAGGCGCGCAATTAACTATGCCATTAATCGTAAGCAACTGGCGGAACAGGTGATGGAAGGCCATGCGATACCCGCCTATAGCGCGGTGCAGGGATTGCCGTGGCAAAATCCTTCAGTGGTATTCAGCGATGGCGATATTGCAAAAGCGCGCGCCATCCTGGAAGAGGCTGACTGGAAGATAAACAGTGCCGGCGTGCGTGAAAAAGCAGGTAAAGAAGCGCGTCTGACCTTATGGTATGCCAGTGGCGATAGCACCCGGCGGGATCTGGCCGAGGCGGTACGCGCCATGTTGCAGCCTTTAGGTATTGTCGTCTCGTTGCAATCGGGAAGCTGGGAAACCGTAGAGCGCCATATGCACGCTAACCCTACGCTGTTTGGCTGGGGAAGTCTGGACCCGATGGAACTCTTCCATCACTACAGTGGGAAAGCCGCTGGTGTGGAATATTATAACCCGGGCTATTACAGCAACCCAGCGGTAGAAGCACATCTGAAACAGGCTATAGATGCGCCTGACTGGCAAAAGGCGATTCCTTTCTGGCAGCAGGTTGAGTGGGATGGAAAGCAGGGCGCGGGCGTCCAGGGCGATGCGGCATGGGCATGGCTGCTTAATATTCAGCATACCTATCTGGCCAACCCCTGTATTGATCTGGGGAAAGGCGCGCCAGAAATCCACGGTAGCTGGTCGGTGTTAAATAACCTTGATGACTGGACCTGGACCTGCCGGTAATGAAATCGCTCTTCAGTCATTTTTTGCGGCTGATTATCCTGTTGGTGCTGGTGGCTGCCGGCACCTTCATTCTGCTCAGCTTTTCGCCCGTTGATCCTATTCGCGCTTATATTGGCAACGATCTGCTCCATGTTCCGCCAGAACAATATGCGCGGATTGCGGCGCGCTGGGGGCTTGACCAGCCGCTGTGGGAGCGTTTCGGTCACTGGTTTTGGCGTCTGCTCCAGGGCGACATGGGGTATTCCATGCTGTTCAACGCGCCCGTCGCCAGCGTGATCCGGGAGCGTTTTGCGACGTCATTCGCGCTGCTGGCAGGCGCCTGGCTATTGTCTGGTGTCCTGGGCGTGACATTGGGTTTTCTGGCCGGACGTTTTCTCCACCGCTGGCCGGATAAGATGATTTGCCGTATCAGCTATTTATTGTCATCGTTGCCCACCTTCTGGATAGCAATGCTGTTGCTGGCGCTGTTTGCTGTCCGCTGGCCGGTACTACCTGTCTGTTGCGCCTGGGAACCCGGAAATAATGCAGGAACCGCTCTTTTATCGGAACGTTTACGCCATCTTGTGTTGCCGGTATGTGCGTTGAGTCTGTTGGGCATGGGGCAAATTGCGCTGCATACGCGGGAAAAAATAGCCAGTGTAATGAAGAGCGAATTTATTCGTTTTGCGCGTGCTCAGGGGGATAAAGGATGGTCGCTGTTACGTCACCAGGTGTTACGTCATGCGATTACCCCAGCGATCTGTTTACAGTTTGCTTCTCTGGGCGAACTGCTGGGAGGAGCGTTACTGGCAGAAAAGGTCTTTGCGTATCCGGGGCTGGGGCAGGCCACTATCGATGCCGGCCTGCGCGGCGATGTTCCGCTGCTCATGGGGATCGTTTTATTCAGTACGCTATTAGTGTTTGCCGGAAATACGATTTCAGCCTGGCTTGTGGTGGTACTTAATCGATCGCTGGAGCGTCCCGATGCTCTATAATCCTGCCCCGACGTTGCTGCGTCTGATCCTCTCCGTTACCTGCCTGCTATTTATTGCCGGATACGGTTATGCCACGTTGAGCCAGCCGCCAGAGGTTAATCTGCTTGCCCGGCATCTGTCGCCTGATATCCAGCACTGGTTTGGCACCGATAATCTGGGGCGTGATGTATGGCTTCGTTGCTTTCAGGGGGCCTTCACCAGTTTACAAATTGGCGTTGGTGCCGCGCTGTGCAGCGGCATTATCGCGCTAGCGATGGCGGCAGCGGCGCGTATTCATCCCCGGCTGGATCTCCTGATGCGGCAGATAACCGATGCCATGCTCGCCATGCCGCATTTACTGTTGCTGATCCTAATCTGTTTTACGCTTGGCGGCGGTAAAAGCGGCGTCATTGCGGCCGTGGCGTTAACGCACTGGCCTCGTCTGGCGCTGATTTTGCGCGCCGACGCGGAGCGGGTGGCGCAGAGCGACTACCTGACGTTGACGTATCGTCTGGGTCATGGGCACCTCTATTGCTGGCGATACCACTATTTTCCGGCGCTGTTGCCGCAATGGCTGACGGGAACGTTATTGATGTTTCCTCATGCGGTATTGCACAGCGCGGCATTAAGTTTTCTGGGGTTTGGGCTGGCGCCGCATGAGCCTTCGCTGGGGCTGCTGCTGGCGGATGCGTTACGGTTTATTAGCCATGGTAACTGGTGGCTGGTGCTGTTTCCGGGGCTAATGTTATTTACGCTGGTAATGCTCTTCGATCAATTTGCGCGTGCCGTTCAGCGGTTGTGGCTAAGGAGTGACGTATGTTGAGTTTACGCCAGGTTACGCTAGAGAGCGCGCGTTATCGCTGGTATGGCGCGAGACGCTGGTCGGCGTTGTTACAGAATGTCTCTTTTGATATCGCGCCCGGCGAAATGGTGGCATTGGTTGGCGGCAGCGGGGAGGGCAAAAGTCTGCTGCTGCAATGCCTGCTCGATCTGCTGCCGGAAAACTTACGCTTTCGGGGTGAGATTACGCTTGATGGCAACCGGCTGGACAGACATACCATCAGGCAGCTTAGGGGCAATACGTTTAGCTACGTGCCGCAGGGGGTACAGGCGCTTAATCCCATGCTGAATATCAAAAAACATTTGAGCAGAGCATGTCATCTGACCGGCCGCGCCTGGGATGAGGCGCAGATGGTACAGCTATTACAGCAAAGCGATCTCGAACCGGCGGTCCTGGAGCGCTTTCCCCGCCAGCTCTCCGGCGGGATGGCTAAACGTGTTCTGGCCTGCCATGCCTCGCTCAGCCAGGCGCGTTATATCCTTGCGGATGAGATCACCGCCTGGCTTGATACGGCATTGGCAAACCAGTTGCTTAAGCACTTACGAGGTCTTTGCGGGCGGGGATGCGGCGTGCTATGGGTGACTCATGACCTGCTGCTGGCGGCGCGGTATGCCGATCGCATTGTGGTGCTGCATCAGGGCCATATCACGGATAATATCCGCCGCGAGCAGTTACAGCCGGAAAAGATGAGCGAGCCGTTGAAACGGCAATGGCAAGCATTGCCTGAAATAAACCCGTTATTTATGCCGACCGGAGAGGGAATAGAATGCTGAGCTGCCGCGACCTCGTTATTCGTCAGGGCGGGAAAGTCTTATGGCAGAACCTGACATTTGCGATTTCTGCCGGTGAACGGGTAGGAATTCATGCGCCAAGCGGAACGGGGAAAACGACGTTGGGGCGCGTCCTGGCCGGATGGCAAAAGCCGACGGCAGGCGACGTTCTGCTGGACGGCAGCCCGTTACCCCTGCATCACTATTGTCCGGTACAGCTTGTCCCTCAGCATCCTGAACTGACGTTTAATCCCTGGCGAAGCGCCGGAGATGCTGTACGTGATGCCTGGCAGCCTGACCCGGAAACGTTAAGACGTTTGTATGTGCAACCCGAGTGGCTGACGCGTAGGCCGATGCAGCTCTCAGGCGGGGAGTTGGCGCGTATTGCGATATTGCGCGCGCTTGACCCGCGAACGCGTTTTCTGATTGCCGACGAAATGACGGCGCAACTCGATCCGTCTATTCAAAAAGCGATATGGGCATATGTGCTTGAGGTGTGCCGCAGCCGTTCATTAGGGATGTTGGTGATTAGTCATCAGTCCGCGCTACTTGATCAAGTCTGTACCCGCCATTTACGGGTGGAATAGCAGCAAGTCGTTTCCCCGCATTGCTGTGTCGCCGTTAACGCACCGGGAACCAATGGGTTCCCGGTATTGTCGGCATAGATTTTACTGGATGACGCGTTTATCTGCGTCTTTTGCATCAGCGGTATTACTGTAGTCCCTGGTTTCTTCAACCTGTACAGGGGCTCTGACGACCAGACTTGGCAGCGCCAGTTCGATATCATTCTCAATGAGTTTTTCAATAATACGGATATTTATCTCTTGCTGAATATCCATGTATTTATTGTAATCCGCGGTATTGACGATATGCACCACCTCATAGGTCAGCCGATCCTGATCAAAGGCCAGCAAATGGGCGCGGTCGAATTGTGTTTCGCCAACATCGGTAATAATCTTTTTCACCATATCGCCGATGAGGCGTAACTTTTCCGGCGGTGTCGCAGTGGCGACGCCAAAAGTAAACACGATACGACGCGTTTGCATCCGTTTATAGTTGTGTATGGTTTGCTGCAACAACTGCGCGTTCGCACAAACGATCTGTTCGCCGCTGAGGCTACGGATGCGAGTGGTTTTCAAACCGATATGTTCAATTGTACCGGCTACATCATTAAAGACGACGAAATCGCCGATTTCGAAGGGCTTATCGAAACCAATCGACAGCGAAGCGAAGACATCGCTCAGAACGGTTTGTACCGCCAGGGCAATAGCAATACCGCCAACGCCGAGGCTTGCTACCAGTGCGGTAATGTCCACGCCGACGTTCGCCAGGATGGAGAGCAGCATCATAGACCAGACGAGCACGCGCAAAATCATACCAAGAATGACCAACGTCACCGGGTTTTTATTGGAGCCTGGGGCATACAGTAAATGACGCATCCATGACTGTACGCCCTGATCAAGCCAAATCGCCATTTGAATCGCAACCACTAAAAACCAGGCGTGAGAGAGGGTAGAGAATAACCGGTCGGGCAGGGCGACAAAGCGCAGGCTAAAGAGAAATGCGGCAAAAAAGATTAGCATCTTACTGGTCTTTTTCAGCATCTCGAAAATAATGGGACGCAGCCGCCCATGAGCATCATCCTTTTTATCCGGGCGTTGTAGCGTTTTATAGACTACGTTGAGTAGCCAGTTGATGAGCCAGTAAGTAATGAGGGTGACGAAAAAAACGACCGCCAGATTGATCCAGAACGTCGTTGACATCAGCATCGTAACGATATTTAGTCGTGCCAAATACTCCATTTTACCTCCGATGAAAAGCAGATGAACATTACAGTATAGACGTCACATCACGGAGGCCGATCTCCGGCTTTACTATTGCTGTTTTATTCAGCGATTTTGTTCAAAAAGTATGAAAAAGAGGGGTAGCCGTTTGGCTATGCCGGCGTTTCTGTGCAGACTTATCTACTCCTCTTAATAAAGCAAGGAGTAATTTATGCAACAAGAACATCGTGAGTGTATTGAGCAGTGTTATGAATGCGCGGCGGCGTGTGATATCTGCGCCTCTTCTTGTCTGCGTGAAGATAACGTCGAAATGATGAAGCATTGTATCCAGTTAGATATGCAATGTGCGGCCATTTGTCGCCTGGCGGCGCAATTTATGGCGTTGGAAAGCGAGTACTCACAAAAATTATGCCGCCTGTGCGCGGATATCTGCAAAGCCTGCGCCGAAGAGTGTGCAAGGCACGATCACGATCATTGCCAGAACTGTGCGCGGGCATGCAGTCAATGCGCAGACGCCTGCCTTAAAATGGCCGCGTAATTTTTCTCCCGCCATTAGCTCAACCGGATAGAGCATAGAGCTTCTACCTCTAAGGTTCGGGGTTCAATTCCTCGATGGCGGACCAGTTGATATCAAAAAAGGCCACCTGCGCGGTGGCCGCTTAGTTTCTATTGAAATAAATGAAATGTTATAATATAACAATCATCTTTCTAAGAAAGATGAGGGTAACGTTTTGGTGATTCATTTAAAAAAACTGACAATGCTTCTGGGAATGCTGTTTGTGAATAGTCCTGCCTTCGCGCATGGTCATCATGCCCATGGCGCACCGATGACGGAGGTTGAGCAAAAAGCGGCAGCGGGTGTGTTTGATGACGCTAATGTACACGATCGCGCGCTCACCGACTGGGATGGTATGTGGCAATCCGTCTATCCTTATCTGGTCAGCGGCGAACTGGACCCTGTATTCAGACAAAAGGCGAAGAAAGACCCAGGGAAAACGTTTGAGGATATTAAAGCGTATTATCGCAAAGGATACGCGACGAATGTTGAGACTATCGGCATTGAAAATGGCGTTATAGAATTCCATCGCGATAATAACGTTGCATCCTGTAAATATAATTATGCCGGCTATAAAATTTTGACTTACGCATCGGGTAAAAAAGGGGTGCGCTATATGTTCGAATGTAAAGATGCGAATAGCAAAGCGCCTAAATATGTTCAGTTTAGCGATCATATCATTGCACCGCGTAAATCGTCGCACTTCCATATCTTTATGGGAAATACCTCGCAGCAAGCATTGTTGCAAGAGATGGAAAACTGGCCGACCTATTATCCTTATCAGTTAAAGGCGAATGAGGTCGTTGACGAAATGCTGCATCATTAAGTCTGATAGCAATGTTAAAAGCTCGCCATGAATAGCGAGCTTTTTTTGTCTATGGAAAACCCCCAGCTAGGCTGGGGGTTCCGTAAAGCTTTCAGCTTTGAGTCGGTTATCAAAACCCCTTTTGATTTGTTAAAACACCTTGCGGTCTGGCAACTGCAAAAGTTCAACAAGAAATCAAAAGGGGGTCCCGATGGGGGACGAAAAGAGCTTAGCGCACACCCGATGGAACTGTAAATATCATATAGTTTTTGCCCCGAAGTACCGAAGGCAGACGTTCTACGGAGAGAAGCGTAGAGCAGTAGGCAGCATATTAAGAAAATTGTGTGAGTGGAAAAATGTACGAATTCTGGAAGCAGAATGCTGTACAGATCATATCCACATGCTTCTGGAGATCCCGCCGAAGATGAGTGTGTCGAGCTTCATGGGATATCTGAAGGGTAAAAGTAGCCTGATGCTTTATGAGCAGTTTGGGGATTTGAAATTCAAATACAGGAACAGGGAGTTCTGGTGCCGCGGATACTACGTTGATACGGTGGGTAAGAACACAGCGAAGATACAGGAATACATAAAGCACCAGCTTGAAGAGGATAAAATGGGAGAGCAGTTATCGATCCCTTATCCGGGTAGCCCGTTTACGGGCCGTAAGTAACGAAGTTTGATGCAAATGTCAGATCGTGTGCGCCTGTTAGGGCGCGGCTGGTAAGAGAGCCTTACAGGCGCATCTGAAAAACCTCCGGCTATGCCGGAGGATATTTATTCTGCCGTTATGCCATATTTCTGGCGACCAATATAAAAACACCTGCCACCCCGGAGCAACGATGACGCTGTCCATACCGCCCTCGATTCAACGCCAAACGGACGCGGCGTGTCGCCTGATTACTCGTGTAACAGGCGATACGTTGCGTGCTATTCATTTATATGGTTCCGCTGTCGCGGGCGGTCTGAAGCCAAACAGCGACATTGATCTGCTGGTGACAATAGACCAGCCGCTGACGGAAGCCCAACGCGCAACGCTGATGCAGGAATTGCTGGCGCTTTCATCGCCGTCTGGGGCCTCGGCAGAAACACGCGCTCTGGAGGTTACTGTCGTGCTCTATTCGCAACTGGTTCCCTGGTGTTTTCCACCTTCCCGGGAAATGCAATTTGGCGAGTGGCTAAGAGAGGACATTTGTCAGGGGATTTATGAACCAGCGCAACAGGACTGGGACATTGTGTTACTGATAACCCAGATTCTGGAAACCAGTATACCGCTAAAGGGGGAACGCGCAGAACGACTGTTCACGCCAGTTCCCGCGGCGCAGTTGCTGAAGGCTTTGCGTGATCCCCTCGACCTTTGGCAATCCGCGGCAGATGTGCAGGGAGATGAGTATCATATCGTTTTAACCCTGGCGCGTATCTGGTACACCCTTTCTACCGGGAGATTTACCTCTAAGGATGCGGCTGCTGACTGGCTGTTACCTCAGTTGCCAGTAGATTATGCTGCTACGTTGCATGCGGCGCAGCGTGAATATTTAGGTCTGGAGAAAAAGGACTGGCATATTTTGCTGCCTGCGGTCGTACGCTTTGTGGATTTTGCGAAAGCGCACATCCCCACGCAGTTCACATAAGATGCCCCAGGACCTCTGTCAGGTTGCGCAAACGGCGTTCCTCAACTACTACTTAATAGGTTATCATCGCTGAAGTAAGCAGATGATCTTATGCGGGCCATCGAATGGATATTCCCACATGGCTCTCGTTTTGTTGAGGTGGATATGACTGGTTCCGCATCATCTGTTTTAAAGACAGATACAAGGCTATTGAGCGAAAACCTGTTTCTTAATTATGGTCTGGAATCCTTATTTAAGGATGTCGCAATAATAGTTGGCAACGTAAATTATATTATTTTTGATATCGACGATTACTACACCGTACAGCAGTATATTACCACCACATTTAAAACGGTACTCATTGGGATTGTTACCCATAATGAATATAAATTTATTGATGAACACCATACTATATATCGAATAAAGGTCGATGCCTCTATTACCGAGTGGCGCGAGTTACTGATTTTGGCCGCTACTGGTCAATTTTACCCCAGACCAGAGAAAGTCAGACTAACGGCGAATGAAAGAAATGTTCTGGCGATGCTTGTTAAAGGAATGGATATCCGACAAATAAGCTGTGAGCTGAATGTACATTTAAAAACTATTTACTCAGTACGCTACCATGTTCTGACTAAATTAGGTTGCAGAACAGTTCTGGACTATCAAATACTTTCGGTCTCTAAAGCCTTTACGCACTGGATTACAATAACTAATATTGATAATATAATTTCTCATGTAAATAGTAAGGCTATTGCTTAATAATGATTTGCTTCTGATGACGTTTAGGTCCACTATGCTTTCTTACATCATCATGAGGCCAGACAGGCATGGCTACTTTTAGTATTAGCGCGATGGCTGCGCAGTGCGGCGTCACAACAGCAAACATCAGGTCCTGGGAGCGCTATGGCCTGCTTGAACCTGCCAAAGATGAAGCTGGCAATCGTTTTTATTGCATAGAAGATGCTATCAGAATACAGCATATTATCGACGCGTTAAGCAAAGGCTTCTCATTAAAAGAGATTAAACCTGCCCTCTATGGTGAAGAAACACATTGCCGCTCTGGATGGTTATTCTACCAGGAAGAGATTTTAGCGCAGTGTAGAAAATTCGAACCCGCCAAATTGCGAAAATTACTCTGGCGTTATGGTCGGGAAATCCCGCCGGGTATCGTAATTGAGTCAATACTGCGTCCTTTACGGCTGTGGTTGTCCGCAGGCGATGATGATGCGCGGCGATTTGAAAAGGCATTACTGGATACTGCGATTATTGAATACGCCACGTTCCAGCTAAGTAGCGTACGAAAGGCGCCAGCAGGCGCAATGCTTATTGCCGCGTTTTCGCTGAACGACCCCATTGAGCTATGGCTGGAAACGATTAAATATTGTAGTGAAGGTATGCGAGTTGAAGTCATCCCCTGTCAGGTGCCGATGCCCGATCTTTTAGCAACTTCTTTCGAGCATATTGTTCTGTGGCATGATGAGACATTAACTCTCGCCCAGGAAAATCTTATTCAGGCGTTAAAAGAATCGGGTAAATTTAGTCTTCAGGTAAAAAATGGCTCAGCCTTAACATTACTGCCAGCCGTATACCGGCAGCATGAGATGCCAGAAAGAATGCAGCATGTTGCACCGCAAACCCATGCAAACGGCTACGAAAAATCAGGTGCCGCACGTTGAAGCATCTGCATTATTAACAAACAAGGGAGGAGTAAACCCTCCCTTGTTTATATTAGATGTCGTCAGGTGTCTGAAACAAAACGGCTTCTAAGGCATTACGGTAAATATCAAGCTGAACTACGTCTTTTTCTGTTTCCAGTCTTTCAATAAGTTTTGCGATAATATCCTTATTTGAGACATGCTGCTGTGATTGCAATAGTTCGTAAGTAATTTCCTGAATAGCTCGCTGTTCACATAACATATGTGCAGAAAAAGGGTTGCCAGTACTATTTTGTTCGTTGACTAGTGTAATGGTAGTCATATTTCACCATATTCGATATAAATTGAAGCCGATCTCCCTGAGCGGGGGAGAGAAATTAGTGACCTATTAAAGTTAGACCTATATCATAAAACTGTAATAAAAAATCATAAAAACGTGATGCGCATCACATTTGCACGATTTGTTGTATATTTTATGCACTTTAAATGAAGGTAAAGATTCCGCAGAATCAACGGTCTGTTCTTTTGGTAACCCTAATTTAAACGAATAAGCATTAATACCCATCTGTAATAATTACTTAATGTTATCTTAATAAAGGTAAATTACTGTCAGATCTCCGTAAAAGGGGATTGATTAATGATTCGCCATATCGCCATTTTCCTCTGTTCTTTATTAATGTGTAGCGCCACTTTTGCTGATTCAGTAACGTCGGTATCGCTTGGCGCGCTCTCTGGCATACTCAATGAACGCCTGTTATTAATGAAAGAAGTGGCTGCCTATAAAATGAAGCACCATCTACCAGTAGATGATTTCGTTCGTGAACAAAACGTTTTCGCCGGGGCTGAAGAAGAAGCGAAAAATAACGGGCTGGACCCGAATTCAATAATACCTTTTATTCGTTCGCTAATGGACGCCAGTAAAGCGATACAGCACCGCTACATAGTGCAGTGGCGAGCCGGGCCTGAACCCTCCTTTCCGATACAAACCTTGTCGCTCTCCCGGCAACGTATTCGACAACTTGATAATCAACTGGTGATCGTTATCAGCCAGCGTTTGATGGTGGGCGCTTTCAGCCACGAGGATATGGTGTGGCTGAAAGCGCAGCTTACTGCGCCGAATCTGCATGAGAGCGATATCAGTGATATGTTAGCTGCATTGTCTCTGGTGCGTCGTGTGCGTTAATTCCCGGCGGTCGGACGACTGGATGAGGCGCTGTATCCCGACATCGTGCTGAAATTGTTTTTTTACGAACTGCGGCGGGTAAGGCGTTTGAGGTAAAAGGTTCAGCTTACGCTCTCTGAAAAGAGGGGGAGGCGACACAACGATTAAATTAATAAAGGAACGTTATTTTGGCGAGTTGGCTACCAGCGTGGCGCGAGAGCGGCGTAGAGACGTGGTTTCGCTTCCCATCTTCCAGTGCATTCGTTAGCATATTGTTTCGCAGTTAAGCGTAAATGTTTTCAGGAAGAGGTTAATGTGTTCGCGGAGTATGGTGTTCTGAATTATTGGACGTACCTGGTCGGGGCGATTTTTATCGTTCTGGTGCCGGGGCCGAATACGCTTTTTGTGCTTAAAAATAGCGTGGGACGCGGGGTTAAAGGAGGATATCTTGCCGCATGTGGCGTGTTTATCGGCGATGCGATATTGATGTTTCTGGCGTATGCGGGCGTGGCGACGCTGATCAAAACAACGCCGGTTCTGTTTAACATTGTTCGTTATCTCGGCGCGTTTTATCTGCTCTACCTTGGCGCAAAAATCCTTTACGCCACGCTGACCTCGAAGGGGCGTGCGGCGACGGAAACGGTGGTTCCTTTTGGCGCTATTTTTAAACGTGCGTTAATTCTTAGTCTGACTAATCCTAAAGCCATACTTTTTTATGTTTCCTTTTTTGTGCAATTTATTGACGTTACTGCGCCGCATACTGGGGTGTCATTTTTTATTTTGGCGACCACCCTTGAAATCGTCAGTTTTTGCTATCTGAGTTTTTTAATTCTTTCGGGCGCTTTTGTAACCCACTATATTGGTACCAAAAAGAAACTGGCAAAAGTGGGTAATTCTTTGATTGGCCTTCTTTTCGTCGGGTTTGCCGCCCGGCTGGCAACGCTTCAGTCTTAGCCCCATGGACCCGTCGATAACGGCGGGCCATTGCTCTCCTTTCGGTTTTATTGCGTGGAAAACAGCAAAAGAGTAACCAATAAATGGTATTTAAAATGCTGTTTTTGGAGCGTAACCTTCTTACGACAGCGATGAGATTATCGTTGAGTAATCTGCGGGAAGAGGGAAGCAAATGCGGCAAATTCCACAAAACCATATCCATACCCGTTCTACGCCATTCTGGAACAAAGAGACGGCGCCTGCCGGAATTTTCGAACGCCACCTTGATAAGGGAACGCGACCTGGCGTTTATCCTCGCCTCTCGGTGATGCAGGGGGCAGTCAAATATCTCGGATATAGCGATGAACATAGCGCTGAGCCGGAAGAAATCATGGTAATCAATGCCGGTGAGTTTGGCGTATTTCCTCCGGAAAAATGGCACCATATTGAGGTGATGACGGACGATACCTATTTTAATATCGACTTTTTTGTCGCGCCGGAAGTGCTGATGGAAGGGGTAACCCCACGAAAAGTCATTCATGCCGGGAGAGAATAATGATGGGAAAAGCGACTTATACCGTCACGGTAACGAATAATAGCAACGGCGTCTCCGTGGACTATGAAACGGAAACGCCGATGACATTGCTGGTGCCTGAAGTTGCGGCAGAAGTGGTGAAAGATTTGGTCAATACTGTGCGCTCCTACGATACCGAAAACGAACACGATGTTTGCGGTTGGTAAAGATGTTGCAGTATACATTTGATATAAAATGATTTTTAAATCAGAAGCCGCATCGCGCGTAGCCAGCGTGATGCGGTTTTTGCTTATCGGGAAGCTCTGTTTATTGAGATCAGGCATGGGTTGTAAAGAAACATTAAGAAAACATTAAGAAAATCGCATTGTTTGTTAATGAGAGCATATCCATAAAACTTATGATTGGGTATTAAAAGCCAGAAGAGTCTTATGATCATGAAACTCGATACCCGATTAACTTCACCATCACTTATTCTTGCGCTTGCCGCTGTGGTCATTCCGTTTACGGCGGACTGGCAATTGCCTTTGCTAAACGGCGTGGTGGTCAGATGGATTGAAAACGGACAAGCATTATGGTTGCTGTTTGGGGCGCTATTTACCGCCTGGTACATACGACCATTATCCCGTCCCGAAGGGGCAAAGCAGTTTTGGCTATGGGCTGTTGTCTGGTGGGGGGTACTGCTGGGTAGAAGCACCAGTTGGGGGCGTGACTATTTCCCTGACGAGCCGCGTATTCTGTTCAGAACGATCTCAGTGTTGCTAATTGCTGCGCTGGTGTTGCCAGTCCTGTTTTCTGCCGGTCTGCGTAAGGAGATTGTTCGTCGTCTGCGGAACGTTCCTCTGCCATTGTGGCTGTTTGCCGTGACGGCATGTTCATATCTGATTTCCGACACTGTCGAGCATCATCGGTTGTTGTCGCCGATATTCCTGCATAACGCTCGTTACACGGATTTGATTGAAGAGCTGTATGAAGTGCCGTTTATGATCGGTCTGTTTATGGTGACCGTGGGTTTTATGCAGCAGGACAAGCAGGATGAATATCCTGCGCTGGAGATGCTCCCATATCACCCAAAATAGGGCGACTGGCAAGGACTATGGATTTGACGAGGATACATAAGCGGTTAGCAAAAAAAGCCCGCACTCGGTGAGGCGGGCAAACAATACTGGAAGCAATGTGAGCAATGTCGTACCGAACAAGTGAGTAATAGACTCAATCACTCGGTATTGATAAAGATAATCGTTATCATTAATGAATGCAACCCTGATGTTTGTGCGCCTTTATTCATCACGCTAAAAGGTGATGGCCATCACAAACTTCACTTTCCTGACAATGTGCTATTCTTTTTAACGGCAAATAAACCGCTAACGTTAAGAGATAAGTGAGGAAAAAATGGGCATTCTTTCATGGATTATTTTTGGACTTATTGCGGGTATTTTGGCTAAGTGGATCATGCCAGGTAAAGATGGCGGCGGATTCTTTATGACGATCATTCTGGGGATCGTCGGTGCGGTAGTCGGAGGATGGATCAGTACGCTCTTTGGCTTTGGCAAAGTGGATGGTTTCAACTTCGGCAGCTTTGCAGTCGCGGTGATCGGTGCGATTGTCGTGCTGTTAATCTACAGAAAAATCAAAAGTTAAACGCTGAACCTTCAGATATAATAAAGGCTACAACAGGTAGCCTTTATTATTCAAAATGAATTTACCACCAGCCCAGTTCGGTACCCAGCACCGCAATTAGCGCGATACCCATCAGCATCATCGTTGTTTTCCTCATTGTTATGCGCCCGGCGCGGCGTAACCGCCAATAAAAAACCATGCCAAAAATAATATTGCCGTAATGAAAATGACGACAGGGAAGAGGATACCCACTCTCATGTTATTACCTTCACTGCTCAGGGGGCGCCAGAATAGCAGGGTTCCCGCAACGACAAAAGGTCGGTTGATCTGAGACAGAGCGTTTTGTCCCTCACTTAAGCTGGGATGAAGATTCGCTAAAGCGCTGACAGAAAGTATGGAAATAGCGTACCAGTCAGGCTATCCTGGGCAAAAATATCTATCTACAGGAGCTGTTATGAAATTTACGTGGATTGTGTTGCCAGGTGTATTGCTGCTGAGTGCGTGTTCATCGTCGCAGCCCGACGCCCCCAGGCCGCCGCGCATCGGAATGCCTAATCCGGCTGCCGTCTACTGCGAGCAACAGGGCGGTACGTTGATGCCGATGCAGACTCCGCAAGGCGTACGTTCCGATTGTAAATTGCCCAATGGCGAGGTCATTGATGAATGGACGTTGTGGCGCAGAGATCACCCTGATACGAAAAAGTGACAACCTGCTGCCTGGCGAGATATGATTAAGAACAATCTGGTAATGAGTTTCGAGTTTCACGCGGCGCAAGAAAATATGTTTCAGTTAAAGCCGGGCGCGCTGGCAATAGTTATTGGCGCTAAAACGCCCGCCGGACGGCGGAATATTGGTAAGTCGGTTGAGCTATTTTGCCTGTGTCAACCCGGCGATGAATTTATTAACCCGGTAAATGGACACGTCACCTTACTGCCGAAAGAAGCGCCTCGGGCGCTGTGGCTGGTCACGGGCGACGTAGCCTCCGCCGATGGTCAGCACGGCTTTGCCTGGGTGCGCGCAGAACATTTGATGCCGTTGTCCCCGGACAGACAACGGGGCCAGGCGGCGGCCCGACAATCACAGTTCTCGTAGCCACTCCGCCAGTACAATGGCATGGTTCTGGCGAGTATCTTTGGCGGCGTATAGCAACGTCAGCGGTTGGTGTCGGGCAATATCCGCCAGCCGTTTGCCTTCTTGATGCTGTTGCGCAAGTTCTGCCCGGTATTGCTGCGCGAAGTGGTTAAAATCAATCAGTTCGCTATGAAAGGCTTTGCGCAATTCGGTAGAGGGCGTAATGGCCTTATTCCATTCATCATAGACCAGCGCCGCTTTTTTAATGCCTCGCGGCCATAGTCTGTCAACCAACACCCGATAACCATCGTCTTTTTCCGCCGGGAAATAGACGCGCTTACACTGGATTAGCATTTTTCCCTCCTGTGATGGTGCCGCTTACGGTATGTTTGCCGCTAAATATATACCACGCTGGCCGGCATTTAAGGGACTCATTTTGTCGGATAGCGGTAATGATTTTAATGGTTCAGGCCTGATAAACGAAGCGCCATCAGGCATTCAGAAGTGGGCATCAGGTTCATTTATGACGCTATCTCCCGATTGCGTCCGGCGTAGAGGCCGAAAATCGCCATGACGATAGCCAGAACCGTCACGCCTGATAGCGGCAGATACCAGCTACCGCTGGCATCATGAAGTTTTCCCATGACGGGCGGCCCACATGCCGCCAATAAATACCCGACCGACTGCGCCATGCCGGAAAGCGCCGCCGCCTGATGCGCCGAACTGGCGCGCAGGCCGATAAACGTCAGGCCGAGGATCATCGTCGCGCCTGAACCGAAGCCGAACAATAGCGTCCAGATGACCGCCTGGCCCGGCACAAACCAAAGTCCCGCCGCGCCCGTCGCGCACAATAGTGAAACCAGCGCGGCAATCCAGCGTTGATCGTTAAAACGATGCAAAATAAGCGGAATGGCTAACCCAGGCGCGGCGGTAGCCAGTTGCAACAGGCCATGTAGCGATCCTGCCTGCGCTTCGCTGTAACCGTGGCTGATAAGTATTGTCGGTAACCAGCCGATAATCACATAATAAATCAGCGAGTTAAGTCCAAGAAACAGCGTAACTTGCCAGGCTAAAGGCGAACGCCAGATACCGCGTTCATGTAATGCCCGGGAGCTACTCAGGTTAGCTGAGCGGGTAGTGTGCCACTGCGGCAACCAGATAAGAAACGCCAACAGCGGAAACAGCATCAGCATTAACAGCGCGCCGCGCCAGCCAAAACCGTGCAACGCCAGCGGAACCACCAGCGCAGACCCCAACGCGGCGGCGGCGCCCATCGTCAATGAATACGCGCCCGTCAGCCTGGCGACATGTTGTGAAAAATCGCGCTTAATCAATCCTGGTAGCAGCACATTACCCAGCGCTATCCCGCACCCAATAATCGCGGTTCCGGCAAATAACAATGCAGCGGAGGGCAGGGAGCGGAGGGCAATGCCCGCGCAAATCAGCAACATTGCGGCGAACAGACTGCGTTCCATCCCAAACCGGCGGGCAATACCGGCCGCCAGCGGCGAAACCAGTGCAAATGCCAGAAGCGGCAAGGTTGTTAGCAGGCCCGTCTGGGCGGTGGAAAGACCGTAATCCGTACGGATTGTCTCCAGCAACGGCGCAGCGCCGGTAAATGTTACGCGCAGCGTAGTGGCTATCATCAAAATACCGGCAATCAGTAAAGCGCCCTGTTTGCCGCGTGGTGAAAGGGCTGTCGTCATCGTTTTGTCATCTCGTCAGGCGAGGCGATACCTTAACAGTTTTTACTGTTTTGATGAATCAAGCTAAAATGACAATTTATCGCTAAAAGCGGACAATATAATGATTGGCCTGAGACTGGACGGTTACGATCCCGACCTTCACCACGATGCCGCTGTGGCCTTTTGTATTCGCGCCAGGGATGATGAACTGTTTAGTCCTCGTCATCAGCATCGGAAGGGGCAGTTGATCCTCGCTCTGCACGGCGCGATTACCTGCGAGGTGGAAAATGCGATGTGGATGGTTCCACCACAGTATGCCGTCTGGCTCCCAGGCTCGCTGCCGCACAGTAATCATGTGACCGCAGGGGCGGAGCTGTGCTTTTTATTTATTGAGCCTGCGGCGGTCATCATGCCGGAGCGTTGCTGCACGCTAAAAATTTCGCCGTTATGCCGGGAACTGATTTTGTCACTGGCGCGCAGAACCGATCTTGAAAGATCGCAAATGCCAACGCAGCGCCTTATTCAGGTGTTGTTTGATGAACTGCCGCAGCAACCGCAGGAACAATTGCAATTACCGGTATCGGGGCATCCGAAAATTCGCCAAATGGTTGAGACAATGGCGCAGGAGCCCGCGCGATGGAATACGTTAGGGCAGTGGGCCTGCATATTCGCGATGAGCGAGCGTAACCTTGCCCGGCTGGTCGTCAAAGAGACGGGGCTAAGCTTTCGTCGCTGGCGTCATCAGTTGCAATTAATTCTGGCGCTACAAGCGCTGATAGCGGGACGTAATGTACAGCAGACGGCGCAAATGCTGGGTTATGATTCCACCACGGCATTCATTACGATGTTTAAAAAAGGCCTGGGGCAAACTCCAGGCCAGTATCTGACGGGCGAGTTACTGCTTCCCCACAATTAAAGAGACCAGCCCCGCCGCAATCAGTGGACCGACCGGCACGCCGCGAAACAGCGCGACGCCAAGTACTGTACCGACCAACAGCCCGGCGACGAGTTGCGGTTGGTTCCCCATCAGCGTAATGCCGCGACCGCCCAGCCAGGAGACGAAAACGCCGACGGCAATCGCGACCAGCGATCTCCAGTTCACAAAAGAGTGGATCAATGTGGAGGGGGGTAGGGTTCCGCTGGCGATGGGGGCCATCACGCCGATGGTCAGAATGATAATCCCGACGGTGAGTCCCTGTTTTTCAATCCAGGGAAAAAAGGTATTCAACGGGGTTACGCGGATAATAATCAGCACCAGAATTGAGACGGCGACAGTGGTGTTGTGGCTGATAAATCCCAGAGCTGCCAGTCCGAGCAGGATCAGCAGAGTGACATCAAACATGATGGTTTCCTTGCCAAAAAGTAAGCCTGACTACTTTACGCCCAAACAGGAAAGCGCACAGGCCTTTTTAACGATTGATGCGGATTTCAGGCAACTGCCTGAAAGACAATCTCTACGTGAAAAACGGTGTTTGTCATTAAATTGCCATCAACGCAGCGTACTGCTAACAGGTGAACCGTCATTGTTATCTTCCTGAGGATACCACTATGTACGATCCACCGTTTCTTGAAGCGCTGATGATTACGGCGTCGTTTTTCGCCATTTTTATCATTATCGCTGTGTCTGTATTGCTTCTTGAAGGGGGAGGGGACTAAGCCGTTGGCGATGACTGCAAGCGGCGGAAGATTGCCAGTTCTGGTCGGGCGATGCGCAGATAGTCCTGTGTATTCATAATGACTGACTTTTCCAGCAGACCGGCATTAAAGGCAATTTCATCGAAACGCTCAAACAGGAGCGGATCGGCGACCAGTTTCAGATTGGGGTGAAAACTGAAAGGTGGGATCGCGCCAAAAACGCAGCCGGTCAGCATATCGACCTCCGCCGGGCTGGCAAGGGAGGCGCGTAAACCGCCCAGATGCGAAGCAAGCTGAGAGAGGTCTGCTTGCTGATCGGCCGCCAGAATAGCAAGAACGTGCTGGTTGACGCCGTTGCCTTTGACTTTACAGACCAGCGCTTTTGCGCCCTGGCCCAGCGCGGTACCGCGTATTTCAGAAACCGCTTCGCATTTTCCTACCGCTTCATGGCTAACCACACGATAGCGCGCGTTCTCCTGCGTTAATAAGGCCACTAAACGTTGGTGCGTAGCAACACCCTTAGCGACTTCAGTCATTTCGGTCATTTCTCACTCCTGGTGCAATATGAAAATTTACTGCGAAGCACTATGATGAACGATGCTGTTTTTGTTGTTTGTTCAGATAGAGCTGCGCATCGGAAGCCTGGTAGGCATCATTAATCGTATCATTGGGCTGCATATTATAAATCCCGGCGGAAAAATGGACTGTCTTATCCGGTGCAATAATCTGCAGGTTACGAATAATACGCTCCGGAAGATGAATAGCCAAATCCGCTGCGTAATCGACAAGAATAATACAGAACTCATCGCCGCCGAGGCGAATGGCGTAATCGCTTTTACGAATCGATGTTTTAATCGCTTTCGCCAACAGGGTAATGATTCGGTCGCCTTCCTGGTGCCCAAGGGTATCGTTGATCAGTTTTAACCTATCGCAATCAATAGCGACAAATGTCACTGGCGTCCCGGCATTGACCAGGCGTTGCAGTCGCTGTTCCAGCATCGGTGTTAATATTTTACGGTTGTAAAGCCCGGTCATGGCATCGCTAATATTTTCGCGCGTGACGTTGCGATAAAGCCGAAAGTGCATCCGTACCATATTAAGCAGGAGCGCCGTTGCCAGTAAGTAAAAGGCCAGCGCTTTCCAGGACGAGACAAGGAAATAGGTTAAATCAAGGGATAAAGAGACACGCAGCCCACCCGGGATATCATGGTTATAATTCACATATTGAAACAGATTATTTTTGCTTTGATTAATAATAATTTCTTTTCCGGAGTCCAAATCCTTTAGTGTTACGTTAAGATAACGCCAAACCAGCGGACGGTCCTGGGTATAAAAAATATTTTTTAAATTATCCTGGTTAACATCCACCATCACGATGCCTTTTAACGTTCCCGCCAGATAGACAGGCGTTAAAAAACTCATGACGTTTTCCTGGGTAATATCATCCATGTAAATACTTGAAATTACCGTACGGCCAGTAAAAAGTTTATCTATATCCTTCCTGTTAATACCCATTGTGCCTTTTTGTAAAAAAGTCCAACGATGCATGGCAAAGCGCCGCGAGTTGATTAAATCATAGAAATAGACATAATGTTTATTTAAATCAACGTAATAACGGAATTTAAGCTCCAGTGTGCCCAGCCCGTGACTGTGGTCGTCCTGCGCACGGTTGATGCTTACCGCCTGATCAAACGCAGGCAGCAAAAAGACGTCATCAAGATTATCAGTACACTGTGTCGCGGCGGTTTGCAGGGTGCCATGTAGCGCCGGATAATTATGCCGAGTCAGGTTGACGCCGTGCGTACCGTTAATGGTTTCAAAGGCGTTGCAAAACGCGCGGCGTTTTTCTGCGGTGATGGGGTCTCCCGGCGCTTCAAAAGTCCGCATCAAATGTGCGGCGATACTTTGATTCTGGTACTTATCGTACAGAAACGACGAATCGGCTCTCTCCATGATATAGCGCATATAGGCATTCATTGCCCTGTCGCTGGCAATAAGTTCGTAAATGAGGAAGGACGATGTCAGAACGATGACGCTTGCCGAGATAAAGTGCCTGAGCGCTTTATGATGCAAATTCATGATGAACTACAGCCCTGAAAGTCGGATGCGTCAGTTTACCATAGTGATGAGAATTCCTCTAATAGACTGTTTAAAAATAAAACGTGTTGATGTTATGGAATAAAAATCATTCTCGATTTAATAAATTCAATAATATGTGATGTTGATATTTTCAGTCGTGACTATTGTCGCAAAAAGTAAATTGTTAATTAATGGCATCGATTTAACACTCACGAAAATAAAATAGCCTTTATTATTACGTGAAAGGAGTGTGAAGTGGTAAGGATAATAATGTACTTCCGTTCGGAGGCGCTATGAAACGATTTAAACAAATGGCAGCAATGTTGCTTTTTGCATTACTGACCGCGGGTTTTACGTCGTCAGCTATGGCATCGTCGGGTAGTGGTGGCCCGTGGGATTTTGATTTTTCGGGTCCATGGCTTTTTTGTAAGCTGCAAAAACCCGGTGAGCTACAATTCCCGCCACCCCTTGGAGAGTTCTGCTGGCATTAATAGATCCATAGGGTTTCAGTGGTAAGTAGGCGAATGTAAGGTAGATCCAGTCAGGAGATATACAGGTTTACGGCTATTGTAGTGGCAGTCTGTATAATCGCCTTGTTAGTGATAAATCAGCCCGTGACGCATTACGGGCTGATTTATGGTTATGCACTTTGACTGGCGCTCTGTTTCTGAAACAACTCGCGGAATACCGGATAAATATCGTCCTGATCGCGAATATGCTGCATGGCGAAGTTATCGAACGTCGCCTGCAGATGTTCATACTCGCGCCATAGGGTCTGGTGGGCGCGGCGGGTAATCTCGATATAGCTGTAATAGCGCACTACCGGCAGCAGTTTTTTCGCCAGAATCTCATGACACAGCGGTGAATCGTCGGCCCAGTTATCACCGTCTGACGCTTGCGCCGCATAGATGTTCCACTGTCCGGGGTCGTAGCGCTCTTTTACCACTTCATCCATGAGCTTAAGCGCGCTGGAGACAATCGTCCCCCCGGTCTCTTGCGAATAAAAGAACTCATGTTCGTCCACCTCCTTCGCCTGGGTATGGTGGCGGATATAAACCACTTCGACGTTCTTATACGTTCGGCTCAAAAACAGATACAGCAGAATGTAAAAACGTTTGGCCATATCTTTGGTTGCCTGATCCATCGAGCCCGAGACGTCCATCAGACAGAACATCACCGCCTGGCTGGAGGGTTCAGGCCGTTTTTCATAATTTTTATAGCGTAAATCAAAGGTGTCGATAAACGGCACTCGCTCGATTTTAGCCCGCAGTTCGGCAATCTCCCGGCGTAACCGCTCCTCTTCAAGCAGTTGCGCTGGTTCGCTGTTGCTGATGGTCTCCAGTTCCGTTTCCAGCGCGTGCAGTTCGCGGCGTTTTCCTGCCGTCATTGCTGTACGGCGCGCCAGAGAGTTTTGTAGCGAACGTACCACGCTGATATTGGCCGGCACGCCGTTTGAGGTGAAGCCGGCGCGGTGAGTTTTATACTCGTTAAGCTGGCGATGCTGGTTTTTTTTCAGATTAGGCAGCGCTAAATCTTCAAAGAGCAGATCCAGATACTCATCTTTTGAAATCTGAAAAACAAACTCATCCTGGCCTTCGCCGTCCTGGCTGGCCTGACCTTGACCGCTGCCGGAACCGCCGCCGCCACTGCCTTGCGGACGCTCAATGCGATCATTCTGGATAAAGTGATCGTTACCCGGATGGACGCGATGGCGCAGACCGCCGCGCCCCTGATGAAACATCGGTTCGCTAATATCATCGGTTGGAATAGAGACGGACTCTCCGCTGTCGACATCGGTCACTGAGCGTTTATTAATCGCTTCGGAAATCGACTGCTTAATTTGTGCTTTATAACGGCGCAAAAAGCGCTGGCGATTCACCGTGCTTTTATTTTTGCCGTTAAGACGTCGGTCTATGAACCAGGTCATACGCCCCCCGTACTGCCAACTGTGCGCCTATTCTGTCAGTGCCGGATAGCGCTGACGCTTAGCCAGTCTACAGAACATTACTTTGTAGGCCCGGTAAGCGCAAGCGCCACCGGGCATTAACATCATGACGATTTACGCACGCGCAGGTACCATTCGCACAGCAAACGAACCTGCTTACGGGTATACCCTTTCTCCATCATCCGATCGACAAAGTCGTCGTGCTTTTTCTGCTCGTCAGTCGACGTTTTGGCGTTAAAGGAAATGACCGGCAACAGCTCTTCGGTATTAGAGAACATTTTTTTCTCAATCACCGTGCGCAGCTTCTCGTAACTGGTCCAGTTTGGATTACGGCCGCTATTGTTGGCTCTGGCGCGCAGGACAAAGTTGACTATCTCATTACGGAAATCTTTCGGGTTACTGATACCCGCTGGTTTTTCAATTTTTTCCAGTTCGGCATTCAGCGACTCGCGATCGAACAGTTGGCCGGTATCCGGGTCGCGATACTCCTGATCCTGAATCCAGAAATCCGCATAAGTCACGTAACGATCAAAAATGTTCTGTCCGTACTCCGAGTAAGATTCGAGATAGGCCGTCTGGATCTCCTTGCCGATAAATTCGGCGTATTTCGGGATCAGGTAGCCTTTCAGGAACTCCAGGTAACGCTCAGCTTGCTCCTGCGGGAACTGCTCACGCTCGATTTGTTGTTCCAGAACGTAGAACAGATGTACCGGATTCGCCGCCACTTCCGCATGGTCGAAGTTGAATACGCGGGAGAGGATCTTAAATGCGAATCGGGTGGAGAGACCGTTCATCCCTTCGTCCACGCCCGCGTAGTCGCGATACTCCTGGTACGATTTGGCTTTTGGGTCGGTATCTTTCAAGCTTTCACCGTCATAAACGCGCATTTTCGAGTAAATGCTGGAATTTTCCGGCTCTTTCAGGCGAGAAAGAATCGAGAAACGCGAAAGCGTTTCCAACGTGCCCGGCGCGCAGGGCGCATGAGTCAGCTCGCTATGATTAAGTAGTTTCTCGTAGATTTTGATCTCTTCGGAGATTCGCAGGCAATAAGGCACCTTCACGATATAGACACGGTCGAGGAACGCTTCGTTATTTTTATTGTTACGGAACGTCACCCATTCAGATTCGTTTGAGTGGGCAAGGATGATGCCATTAAAAGGCAGGGCGGAAATACCTTCCGTGCCATTGTAGTTACCTTCCTGGGTTGCGGTCAGTAATGGGTGCAGCACCTTAATAGGCGCTTTAAACATCTCGACGAACTCCATGATCCCTTGGTTAGCGCGGCACAGCGCGCCAGAGTAACCATACGCATCCGGATCGTTCTGGGCGTGGTGTTCGAGTTTACGAATATCCACCTTGCCGACCAGCGCCGAAATATCCTGGTTGTTTTCATCGCCGGGTTCCGTTTTGGCGATGGCGATCTGTTCCAGAATGGAGGGCCAGACTTTCACCACGCGGAATTTAGTAATATCGCCGCCAAACTCATGCAGGCGTTTGGCCGCCCACGGGGACATAATCGTACCGAGATAGCGGCGCGGAATACCGTACTCTTTTTCCAGAATCTGCGCATCTTCCTGCGGATTAAACAGGCATAACGGATGATCGTTGACCGGGCTACGCTCGCCGTTGGCGCTTAAAACATAAATTGGCACGTGCTGCATTAGCGATTTCAGCCGTTCAGCGAGCGATGATTTGCCACCCCCCACAGGTCCCAGCAAATAGAGAATTTGCTTCTTCTCTTCCAGCCCTTGCGCCGCATGTTTCAGATAAGAGACAATCTGTTCAATCGCGTCTTCCATGCCGTAAAACTCTTCAAACGCAGGATAGCGAGCAATAACCCGGTTGGAGAAGAGTCGGGAAAGTCGGGGGTCCTGGGCAGTGTCGACCATATTAGGCTCGCCAATAGCCATTAATAGCCGCTCTGCCGCGTTGGCATAAGCACTGCGATCTTGCCGACAAATGGTAAGAAAATCCTGCAGTGTGAACTCTTCGTCCTTGGCAGCTTCGTAACGCTGGCGATAGTGATCGAATATATTCATGATATGCCATCCTTTCGTTTTTTCGCACATGTTAAGAGCCGTTCATATGAATAATAGAGGCTCCCGGAAGAGGTAGACTGAACGCCGTCTCTGCTAAGGAAAAAGCAACTCTCATGCCGTTTTATGGGTCAGAAGATCAACGTGCCCGGTGATACACCTTCTTAACATTAAGCGTAGATGGCATTTGCAAAACTTGCCTGTACGCGCCAGTGGATTTCGATGACATATCAATAACTCATCCGGTGGAAAAGCCCGGTAAATGCCAGAAAAAGTGTCTCCAGTCACATAACGATCATCAACCGATCATCTGAAAATAATCGGTGATGGTGATATTAAACAGTTACATTGTGTAAAATAGTTGGGCTTATACGTATTGGCGGTTACACTTTTGCCGCAGAACATTTGAATAAGGAATTATGGATTGTGACCAAACTTAAACTTCTGGCTCTTGGCGTGCTTATCGCAACATCCGCTAGCGTCGCGCACGCTGAAAGCAACCTGACGCTGGGCGCAGGCGTTGGTGTGGTTGAACACCCTTATAAAGATTACGATAGCGATGTTTATCCGATACCGGTCATCGCTTATGAAAGCGAAAACTTCTGGTTCCGAGGTCTGGGCGGTGGGTACTACTTGTGGAATGACAATACCGATAAACTGTCAATCATGGCGTACTGGTCCCCGATGTACTTCAAACCGGGCGACAGCGACGACCATCAACTGCGTCGTCTGGACAGGCGTAAAAGTACTATGATGGCGGGCGTCTCTTACGCGCATCACACCCAATATGGATTCCTGCGTACCTCACTGGCAGGGGATACGTTGGATAACAGTAACGGTATTGTCTGGGATCTGGCCTGGCTGTATCGGTATACCAATGGCGGGCTGACCTTAACGCCAGGTATCGGGGTAGAATGGAATAGCGAAAACCAGAACGACTACTATTACGGCGTATCACGCAAAGAGTCCTCGCGTAGCGGCCTGCGCGGCTATAATCCGAATGATAGCTGGAACCCGTATCTTGAGCTTAGCGCTAACTATAATTTCGCGGGCAACTGGAGCGTATACGGTACTGCGCGCTACACCCGCCTGTCGGATGAAATTACCGATAGCCCGATGGTGGATAAATCCTGGACCGGTATCCTTTCTACTGGCGTAACTTATCGATTCTGATGGATTGTATTTGCCGGAAAAACCATGACAAGGCCTGCGTTATGCAGGCTTTGTGCTGACTGATACGCGAACATTGCGGCTTGCATAAATACGCTGTTGACCGGGTATGGCGCAGCCTTACGTGGTTCATGCTTTGTTACATCCATTTAAAAAACTAGCCTTTTATATGAAAAATCCAGGTGATTACAACTGCGCTAACAATTAGCGTAGTAATTGTTGCAATGCTGGCTGCTATCGCCCTATCACGTCACGCTTATGCTATACCCATTCTTCACAGCGAGTAAGACGAATGAGCATAGTATTCAACACAGTAGCCAAGCCCAGCGGCAGTCTGTGTAATTTATCCTGCAAATACTGTTTTTATCTTGATAAACCCCGGGGGCAACGCGTCATGTCTGATGATGTGCTGGAGATGTATATCCGTCGGGTAATTGATGATACGCCATCTTCAGAAGTTTCGTTTTGTTGGCAGGGGGGAGAGCCGACGCTATGCGGTCTCTCTTTTTACCAAAAAGTGGCGCGCTTGCAGCAACGCTATGCCAACGGCAAAACTATCTACAACAGTCTGCAAACCAATGGCGTCATAATCAATGAAGAGTGGGCGGCCTTCTTTGCGCAGCACCAGTTCCTGATTGGTATATCGATTGATGGGCCGCAAGTCATTCATGATCATTACCGGAAAACCCCGTCAGGACGGGCATCCTTTTCCCGGGTCGTTAATGCTATCCGGCTTCTGCAGGCAAATGATGTCGAGTTCAATACGCTCACTGTCGTGAATGATGCGTCATGTCCTCATGGCAACGCAATTTATCGTTTTTTAACGCAGGAGTTGGAAAGCAAGCATCTGCAATTTATTCCCATCGTTGAGCCGCTTACGCAAAAAGCGGAGCGTTCTTTGACGTTATCTTGCGACAATGATTCGCCTTCTATGATGCCCTTTTCCGTCACGCCTGAAGGGTGGGGCACATTTATGTGCGATGTTTTTGATCAATGGATACGTCACGATGTCGGACGCATATTCGTACAGCTTTTTGACAACTTACTTGGCGTCTGGATGGGGGAACCCGCCACGCTTTGCACAATGCAGCCGACCTGCGGGCAGAGTTTGCTGGTGGAGCAGAATGGCGACGTGTTTAGCTGCGACCATTTTGTTTTTCCCGCCTATAAACTGGGCAATCTACGGCAACACTCTTTAGAGGAAATGGCGGCCTCTCCTTTTCAGCAGCAGTTTGGCGCGGCTAAAGCAAAGCTTTCCTCACGCTGCCAGAATTGTGCGTGGCGCTTTGCCTGTCACGGCGGCTGTCCGAAACACCGGGTTGGTATGGATGGCGGCGAACGGCAAAATTATCTCTGTAAAGGGTATCAGAAGTTCTTTCAACACGTGACGCCCTATATGAATGTGATGCGTCAATTACTATTGAATCATCGACCCGCAGCGCATATTACCCGCGTCGTCGACATGATTGCGGATGACGTTCGTCAGTGATAAGAAAAGCAGACTCAAGCCCGCCCCTTGCGCGGTTCGATGTAGGATATAAGCATTCTGTAGCGTTTTACCGTCGTATGACATAGAAATGTATGCCGACGGCGGTGCGGAGGAGGTGATAGCCTATAGTCCGCTTATGCAGACAGGCCAGTTGCGTAATGCATCCGATGGTAGATAAGGCTGCGCAGGGGCGTAACGTCACGGCGGCGCTTGAGATAGCCTTGTCAGCAGAGAAACTGACCTTACCGGATAACGCCTGGGCTGCCCCAAAAGGAGAAACTGCGTTGGATATAGTGTGATGCCGGATAAAATGCGTAAGCATCGCCATCCGGCAAGCAATTTTAGCGTTTAGCGATGCAGATAGTCTGCGCCAGACGAGAGGGTTTTTCTTCTGTGGCTTGTTGCGGCGTAGTAGCGTAAGCCGTTTCAACGCACACAAATGTTTTATAGCCGTCATCCGGCATGTCGCCCATGCTGACGGACAACGCCGGGCCAGGGTTCCAGCCTACAACGTTAAGATGATGGTGGTGAACCACATCAATCGTGCGGTTTAGTGTCGCATCGTGGATTACGCTACATGCTTCAGGATTGAGGTAAACGCGATCGGTACGGTCCGGAAAGGTTTGCACACCGTCGGTCAGGACACCTTCTTTGGCGTCGTTAACTTTATCAATAAACCGATCGCCGAGTCCGCTGACCTGAACGCTGGTGATGTCGCCAACGTTAAAATAGCTGTGGAGAGCGGATGTGGTGGCAAACTCGCCATGCGCTTCCAGTTCAATTTCACAGGTTTTGCCCACTTTAAAACGTGCCAGCAGCGTGAAGTCGTGCGGCCAGTATTTCCGGGTGGCCTCACTGCTTTGCAGCTCAAATGTTAGCATTACGCCATTATCATCTTCATTATGCGCTTTTAGCGCCCACGGCAGATTACGCGCAAAGCCGTGTGACGGCAGACCTTGTTGAGCCGCAGGTCCAAACCAGGGCCAGCAGATCGGTACGCCGCCGCGTAGTGCCACGCCGGTTTTGAAAGGCGTATTATTACTGAGCCACAATACCTCTTCCTCGCCGACGGGGTTCCAGGAGAGAAGGTGCGCGCCCTGTAATGCAAAAGAGGCTTTAACCTGCGGGTGATCGACAACAAGAACCTCAAGCTCATCAAGCTGACGACGGGAGAGAACAGGGGTAATTTGTTCGATTACCGGAAGTGCAAAAATTTTATCAATCATTACGCAATCCTTTCTTCAGACAAAAAAAAGAGCGACCGGAGTCGCTCTTACCAATGACTGTTTCATCTCAACTTATTTGGAGATATGGGCAATCAGGTCCAGTACTTTGTTGGAGTAGCCAGTTTCGTTGTCGTACCAGGAGACCAGTTTCACAAAGTTGTCATTCAGTGCGATACCTGCTTTAGCATCGAACACGGAGGTGCAGACTTCGCCGTTGAAATCGGTAGATACTACGTCATCTTCGGTGTAACCCAGAACACCTTTCATTTCGCCTTCGGCAGCGGCTTTAACGGCAGCTTTGATCTGCTCGTAGGTTGCCGCTTTTTCCAGACGAACGGTCAGGTCAACAACGGATACGTTCGGCGTCGGAACGCGGAACGCCATACCAGTCAGTTTGCCATTCAGTTCCGGCAGTACTTTACCTACCGCTTTAGCCGCGCCAGTAGAGGACGGGATGATGTTCTGAGATGCGCCGCGGCCGCCGCGCCAGTCTTTGTGAGACGGACCGTCAACGGTTTTCTGGGTTGCGGTAGTCGCGTGAACAGTGGTCATCAGACCTTCGATGATGCCGAAGTTGTCGTTGATAACTTTAGCCAGCGGCGCCAGGCAGTTGGTGGTGCAGGAAGCGTTGGAAACGATGTCCTGGCCTTCGTATTTGTCAAAGTTAGCGCCTTTAACAAACATTGGGGTGTTGTCTTTAGACGGACCCGTCAGAACCACTTTTTTCGCGCCAGCGATGATGTGTTTACGCGCGGTTTCGTCAGTCAGGAAGATACCGGTAGCTTCAGCCACTACGTCAACACCAACTTCGTCCCATTTCAGGTTAGCCGGATCGCGTTCAGCGGTAACACGGATTTTTTTACCGTTAACGATCAGATGACCGTCTTTCACTTCAACAGTACCGTCGAAACGGCCGTGAGTGGAGTCATATTTCAGCATGTATGCCATGTACTCTGCGTCTAACAGGTCGTTGATTGCAACGATCTCGATGTCAGAACGTTTCTGAGCAGCACGGAAAACAATGCGACCGATACGGCCAAAACCGTTGATACCTACTTTGATAGTCATATATTCCACCAGCTATTTGTTAGTGAATAAAAGGTTGCCTGTAAAATTACAAAAACCTTACGCAGCGTCAAGCGGAATCGTGTCAATCATTGCGACAAATCAATCCTCAGCACAACCTTTGCGCGGCTGATTCGCCTCACTCTTCCTTTCGGCTTGAAACCACATGGGGGCGCCGCCCCGAATTTTAAAGGGCAACCGAGATAATAATGTGACATCAGTCACGATTCGTAAGCCGCCATTTCGCAATGATCAAGTTTAGAACAAAAGTTGGTACTGAGGTGTTAATGTTTTGTTAGAATCGGTCAGGCAATGTGAGCACGTTTAAAGTGAGATGTGAGCAAATGGCTAACCAACCTTCAGCAGAAGAACTCAAGAAAAAATTGTCCGAAATGCAATTCTATGTGACGCAGGATCGTGGCACAGAACCGCCATTTACTGGACGCCTACTACATAATAAACGCGATGGGGTTTATCACTGCCTGGTCTGTGATACGCCGCTTTTTCACTCCCACACCAAATACGATTCAGGCTGCGGCTGGCCCAGCTTTTACGAGCCTGTCAGCGAAGAGGCGATTCGTTACATAGACGATTTTTCTCATGGAATGCAGCGTGTCGAAATTCGTTGCGGAAACTGCGATGCGCATCTCGGTCACGTTTTCCCGGATGGTCCGCAGCCGACCGGCGAACGCTATTGCGTTAACTCGGCCTCGCTGGCTTTTTCTGACGAGAAAAACGGCGATCAATTGAAAGGCTGAAAAAACGATTCAGCAAATTATTCCACAGGAGCGGATACATCATGAATCTTGATGAGATCATTAACAGCATGACGCCGGAAGTGTATCAACGTTTATCCACCGCCGTTGAGCTGGGTAAATGGCCGGATGGCGTGGCGTTGACGCCGGAACAGAAAGAAAACAGCTTGCAACTGGTGATGCTATGGCAGGCGCGGCACAATACCGAAGCGCAACATATGACGATCGATACTCACGGTCAGATGGTGATGAAAAGCAAGCAGCAGCTCAAAGCGGATTTCGGTATTACGTCAAAGCCGATTGCGACATTGAAAATGCAGTAAGAGGCAATTCCGTAGGCCGGATAAGGCGTAGACGTTCTCAGGCCTGCGTAGAGTTTTGTTTGGTAATAATGCTAATACGGTGTATCCGGCCCCGGCAATCTACACAATAGTCTCATCGTTGCGTGATGTATTGACCGGATACGCTACCTGCTTCGCTATCTGGCGACAGCCTGGCCCTGCGTCTCTTCCCAGTCTGCCAGCGTATACAGCGTCGCGCCTGCCGCCGCCATCTCCATAAACGCGTGTGCGCTATCCTGCGGGTGAATATTCACGCCGCGACAGCCATCGGTGATAACGTTAACGGCATAGCCCAACTGTAACGCATCCAGCACCGTAAATTTTACGCAGTAATCGGTTGCCAACCCCATCACGATAAGCTCGGTAACGTCATGCTCGCGAAGCCAGGCATCAAGGGTGGTTTTCTGCCGATGTTCGTTGTCAAAAAACGCGCTGTAGCTGTCAATCAGCGGGTTTTCACCCTTATAAATGCTGGCCTCAATCGCATGTTGGTTAAGCAGGGGATGTAACGCAGCGCCGTCGGTATGTTGAACGCAGTGATCCGGCCAGAGCGTTTGCGGCAGACCGTCCAGCTCTCCCTGACTATAGGGTTCCGCCTGATGCTGACTGGCGAAACTGCCATGCTTCGCGGGATGCCAGTCCTGGCTGGCAAGCACCGGAATCAGCCGGGGCTGGCACCAGTCAATAAGAGCGTTGGCGATGTCGATGGTGCTGTCGCCTTCCGCTACAGCCAGCGCGCCGCCGGCGCAAAAGTCATTTTGCAAGTCGACCAGTAATAAGGCCCGGTTTGTCATTATCTTCTCCTTGTCGTCGGGATTTTTTAATCATCCGGCGTCAATTCACCACGCAAGTTTTGCGCCATCGCGCTACGAATCGCCTGAGTGTCCAGACCCTGGCTTAACAAATAATGCAGCTTGGTTAAAGTGGCTTCGACGGTCATATCGGCACCGCCAATCACGCCAGCGTGCGCCAGCGCATTGCCGGTAGCGTACCCGCCCATATTGACTCGCCCTGACATGCATTGCGTCAGGTTAACCACCACGATGCCGCGCGAACTGGCCTCTTTCAGCTCCTGTAAAAACGCTTTATTTTGCGGCGCGTTGCCTACCCCATAAGAGCGCAGAATCAGCGCTTTTACCGGCTGACGCAGAAAGTTGCGTACTACCTCAGCGGAAATCCCCGGATAAATAGTCACTACGCCTATCGGCTGCGGCGTAATAGGGTGAACGATTAATTCACCAGAACCATGGGGCGCGGGAGGCGTATTTAAACGGCGAATGTGAATTCCCGCTTCCAGCAAGGGTGGCAGATTAGGAGAGGCAAACGCGTCAAAACCATCCGCATGTGCTTTGGTCGTGCGATTGCCGCGGAACAGACGATTATTAAAAAACAGCGCGACTTCATTAATAGGGTAGTTGGCGGCGACATAAAGCGCATTCAGCAAATTAATTTGCCCGTCGGAGCGCAACTCGGCCAGCGGAATTTGTGACCCTGTCACAATAACCGGTTTACCCAGATTTTCCAGCATGAAAGAGAGCGCCGATGCGGTAAACGCCATCGTATCGGTGCCGTGCAGAATCACAAAGCCGTCATACTCGTCGTAGTGCGCTTTGATGTCTTCAGCGATATGCTGCCAGTCTTCCGGCGTCATATCTGATGAATCCATCAGCGGGGCATATTCATGGATGGTAAAGTCCGGCATCTCAGGGCGGTGGAACTCCGGCATCAGCGCCAACTGACGCTGAAGGTGCCCGGACACCGGGATATATCCCTGCTCTGAGCGCTGCATACCGATAGTACCGCCGGTATAGGCAACGTAAATTGTTTTCTTTTGCATAATAATGCTCAGTCTTGTTGCGAAGAACGTATTAATGATTATCGGATGGCGGCTATCAGTGTACGCCGCCATCCGGCATGGCTATTGAGGAAGCATTAGCGAACGTTCGCGCACGTTAAACAGAACGCATAACGGTTTTGTGGATCGTTAAATGCCGCCAGTTTATCCCCCTCGGCTTTCACCGTGTTGGCGGCAGAAACGAGCGGCGCCGGGAACATCGCCTGAATAGCCTCCGGCAACATGGCGCGGACAGATCCGCTCATACTGTCCATTACCATATCAAGGACCGTTGGTTCGTCCTGATAATAATCAAGGTGCCACTGTTTTAGTTTCGCCAGTTCCGCTGCTTTGGCGACAGCGTCGTCAAAGTCACCGAGACTGTCTACCAGACCATTGGCTTTCGCATCCTCTCCGGTCCAGACGTGACCCTGAGCGATTTTATCAATTTGTTCCGGCGTACGTTTACGCGCTTCTGCCACCAGCGTAATAAAGCGTTTGTAACCGTACTCAATACTGAGCTGCATCATCTGCTGCACTTCCGGCGACAGCGCTTTGGTCATCGAAATCTCCGCCAGCGGCGAGGTGGATACGCCATCGCTATGTACGCCAATCGACGACAAACTGTTTTCTACCGTATTGATGACGCCGAAGATACCAATTGATCCCGTCAACGTGCTGGGACTGGCCACGATATAGTTTGCCGGCGTAGAGATCCAGTAACCGCCGGAGGCCGCCATGCCGCCCATTGAGACCACTACCGGTTTACCGGCCGCTTTTGCCGCCGCTAATTCGGCGCGAATAACTTCGGAGGCGTTAACGCTACCGCCTGGGCTATTGACGCGCAGCACAATCGCTTTCACTTTATGATCGAGGCGTGCGTCGCGGATCTGTGATGCCATAGTGTCGCCGCCGACATTCCCCGGCGTCTCTTCGCCATCCATAATCGCGCCGTTAGCGAAAATCACCGCAATAGTACCGCCGCTATCTGCGGGTTTTTTCAGCGAATAATCGTAATAGCTGATCGCCCGGTAGTTATTTTCGGTTTTGCTCCAGCCAAATTGCTTCGTCAACGCTTTTTCAACGTCTGCGCTGGAGGCGAGGGCGTCCACCAGTTTATGATTGAGCGCATATTTGGCGGTGTCGCCTCCTGCATTTGTTAACCCGTCGATAATAGCCTGCGCGCCGGGGAAGAGTTGTTGCGGCGAAATCTGGCGATTGGCGGAGACGGTATGCAGGTAATTCTGCCACAATTCGCCTATCCAGCGGCTGTCGGCCTCGCGGGCGGCGGGCGACATATCGTCGCGGATAAACGGCTCGACGGCGGATTTATAGGTGCCGACCCGGAAAACGTGGGTAGAGACTTTCAGTTTATCCAGCAGTGTTTTGTAGTACAGGCCATTAGTGGCGAAGCCGTGAAGATCAACCTGCCCCTGTGGGGAGAGCCAGATTTTATTGGCGAAACTGGCGAGATAATACTGGCCCTGGCTGTAGTTTTCGCCCACGGCAAAAACTGGTTTGCCGCTGTCGCGGAATTCGCGCAGCGCTTTACCGATATAGCGCATTGACGGCTGATCGGCGCCAGTGAAGTTTTTTAAATCCAGAACGATGCCGGTGATGTTACGGTCATCTTTCGCCTGACGAATAGCATTGACGATGTCAAACAGGGAGTTTTCCTGCAGACGGTCGGAACTGGCGCCAAACAACTGGCGACCCAGCGCGCCCAGACGATGATTGGTGGACGGTTTATCCACAATGACGCCGGAAATATCCAGCAGCAGAGCGCCGCGCGCCGTTTGTTCACTGTTGCTGCCGTTACCGATCTGCATCCAGATCCCAACGCCCACCAGGACCAGAAAAATAAAGAACAGGTTGAGTACCATTTCACGGACGAAGTTCAACACTCGCCACGTCCATTTAAAAAATCCGGCAATAAATCGCCACAGGGTTCGCATGTATTCTCCCTATCTGAGTAACAACGCTTATACCTCGATGAGGATAAAGCATTAAGATGTGGCTATCGTAATGACCCATCAGGCAGTTGTCAGCAGGAATCACTGCCTGTGCTGTAACAAAATCCGCTCCCGTGTTAATTTTGTGAATAAATATCATTGCTGGAGTTAATCAAATGGATGCACTAGAACTGCTGGTCAACCGTCGTAGCGCCTCTCGTCTCGCAGAACCGGCGCCTGTCGGAGAGCAATTACAGAACATTCTGCGAGCGGGAATGCGTGTTCCCGATCATAAATCTCTACAGCCGTGGCGTTTTTTTGTGATTGAAGGAGAGGGGCGCGACCGCTTCAGCGCCGTGCTTGAACAAGGCGCTGTCGCTGCCGGGGGCGATGAGAAAGCGATCGAAAAAGCGCGTAATGCGCCGTTTCGCGCGCCGCTGATCATTACCGTGGTGGCGAAATGCGAAGAAAACCATAAGGTTCCCGTGTGGGAACAGGAGATGTCTGCCGGATGCGCGGTGATGGCGATGCAAATGGCGGCGATTGCGCAAGGGTTTAATGGTATCTGGCGTAGCGGCGCGTTAACTGAGAGTTCTGTCGTGCGGGAAGCCTTTGAATGCCGCCCCCAGGATAAAATTGTTGGTTTTCTCTATCTCGGCACGCCGCAACTCAAAGCGTCAACGACGATCAGTACCCCCGACCCCACGCCGTTTGTGCGTTATTTCTGACGCTGAGGGATAAAACTGTCTGGATTCTGAGCAAAGGCGCGGTAATTCAGACAGTGATACTTACCACATCAGGGAATGAGCGCTACCATAGCGCGAATGCAATGACAGGAGATGTCCATGAGCGAGCAAGCCATTCGTTTAACGCAATACAGCCACGGCGCTGGTTGCGGTTGTAAAATTTCCCCCAAAGTGCTGGAGACTATCCTGCATAGCGAGCAGGCGAAGTTCGTCGACCCGAATCTGCTGGTGGGTAATGAAACCCGCGATGATGCGGCGGTTTACGATCTGGGTAATGGCACCAGTATTATCAGCACCACTGACTTCTTTATGCCGATAGTCGACAACCCGTTTGATTTTGGCCGCATTGCGGCAACAAACGCCATCAGCGATATTTTTGCGATGGGCGGCAAACCGATTATGGCGATCGCGATCCTTGGCTGGCCGATTAATATCCTGTCGCCCGATATTGCGCGTGAAGTGACCGAGGGAGGACGTTTTGCCTGCCGTCAGGCCGGTATCGCGCTGGCGGGCGGGCACTCTATTGACGCCCCGGAGCCGATCTTTGGTCTTGCGGTCACTGGCGTGGTGCCGACCGAACGGGTGAAGAAAAACAGTACCGCCCAGGCCGGATGCAAGCTCTTCCTGACCAAACCGTTGGGGATCGGCGTGTTGACCACCGCCGAGAAAAAATCGCTGCTCAAACCTGAACATCAGGGGCTGGCGACGGAAGTTATGTGTCGAATGAACAGTGCTGGCGCGGCGTTTGCCAATATCGACGGCGTAAAAGCGATGACTGACGTCACGGGGTTTGGTCTGCTGGGTCACCTGAGCGAGATGTGTCAGGGCGCAGGGGTGCAGGCGCTGCTTCGCTATCAGGATATCCCTAAACTGCCGGGCGTGGAAGCGTATATTGCTCTGGGCGCCGTACCGGGCGGCACAGAGCGCAACTTCGCCAGCTACGGTCATCTGATGGGCGACATGCCGTGGGAAGTGCGTAGCCTGCTGTGCGATCCGCAAACGTCAGGCGGTTTGCTGCTGGCGGTAACGCCGGACGCTGAAGACGACGTTAAGGCCACCGCGGCGGAGTTTGGTATCGATCTGACTGCGATTGGCGAGCTGGTCGACGCCCGCGGCGGTCGTGCTATGGTCGAGATTCGTTAACCTGATGCGGTTGTTTATTGCCGAAAAACCGAGTCTGGGGCGCGCCATTGCGGATGTGCTGCCAAAGCCGCACCGTAAAGGCGACGGTTTTATTGAATGCGGAAACGGGCAAGTCGTCACCTGGTGTATTGGTCATTTGCTGGAACAGGCGCAGCCCGATGCGTATGACAGCCGTTATGCGCGCTGGAATTTGGCTGACCTGCCTATCGTGCCGGAAAAATGGCAGCTTCAGCCTCGTCCTTCTGTCACCAAACAGCTCAATGTGATTAAGCGCTTTTTGCATCAAGCCGGTGAAATTATTCACGCTGGCGACCCGGATCGCGAAGGGCAGCTTCTGGTTGATGAAGTGCTGGATTATCTCCAGCTTTCTGCCGAAAAGCGTCAGAGGGTGCAGCGTTGTCTAATAAACGACCTTAACCCGCAGGCGGTTGAGCGTGCTATTGAAAGGCTGCGAGCGAACAGCGACTTCGTGCCGCTGTGCGTCTCCGCGCTGGCGCGAGCGCGGGCGGACTGGCTGTATGGCATTAATATGACCCGCGCTTACACGATCCTGGGCCGTAATGCGGGCTATCAGGGCGTGTTATCCGTGGGACGCGTGCAGACGCCGGTACTGGGGCTGGTGGTGCGGCGAGATGAAGAGATTGAGAACTTCGTCGCCAAAGACTTCTTTGAAGTGAAGGCGCACATCGTTACGCCTGCCGACGAGCGTTTTACCGCTATTTGGCAGCCGAGCGAGGCGTGCGAACCTTATCAGGATGAAGAGGGGCGTTTGCTGCATCGTCCGCTGGCGGAGCATGTGGTGAACCGAATCAACGGTCAGCCCGCGCGGGTAACCAGTTATAATGATAAACGGGAATCAGAATCCGCGCCGCTGCCGTTTTCGCTCTCGACGCTACAGATTGAAGCGGCCAAACGCTTTGGCCTGAGCGCGCAAAACGTGCTTGATATTTGTCAGAAGCTATATGAAACCCACAAACTGATTACCTATCCGCGTTCCGACTGCCGTTATCTGCCGGAAGAACACTTTGCCGGACGTCACGCGGTAATGGACGCGATTAGCGTCCACGCTCCTGATTTACTGCCGCAGCCTGTGGTTAATCCTGATACGCGCAATCGCTGCTGGGATGACAAAAAAGTGGATGCGCACCACGCGATTATCCCGACGGCGCGCAGTTCTTCTGTCCATTTGACGGAAAACGAAGCGAAAGTTTACACCCTGATTGCACGTCAGTATCTGATGCAGTTCTGCGCGGACGCGGTGTTTCGTAAATGCGTTATTGAACTGGAAATCGCCAAAGGGAAATTTGTCGCCAAAGCGCGTTTTCTGGCGGAGGCCGGTTGGCGGACGTTACTGGGCAGTAAAGAGCGCGACGAGGAAAACGACGGTACGCCGTTACCGGTTGTCGCGAAAGGTGATGAGCTGCTGTGTGAAAAGGGGGAAGTGGTCGAACGCCAAACCCAGCCGCCGCGTCATTTTACCGATGCGACATTGCTTTCCGCGATGACCGGAATTGCCCGCTTCGTGCAGGATAAAGATCTGAAAAAGATCCTGCGCGCGACCGATGGGCTGGGGACGGAAGCCACGCGCGCCGGGATTATCGAACTGCTGTTCAAACGTAGCTTTCTGACCAAAAAAGGGCGTTACATTCATTCTACCGATGCTGGAAAAGCGTTAATACATTCGCTGCCGGAAATGGCGGCCCGTCCAGATATGACTGCGCACTGGGAGTCTGTTTTGACGCAAATCAGCGAAAAGCAGTGCCGTTACCAGGATTTTATGCAACCGTTGGTCGGCACGTTGTATCAGTTGATCGATCAGGCTAAGCGCACGCCGGTGAAGCGTTTCAGAGGGATTGTAGCGCCAGGCGGCGGAGAAAAGAAAAAGAGCGCGCCGCGTAAGCGAGCGGGCAAAAAAAGCCCGCCTGCTGAGGAGACAGGCCGTCAGGCCGAATAAGCGTAAAGCCATCTGGCCTGACGACGGATTAAATGACGCCCTGCGCCAGCATGGCGTCGGCGACTTTCACGAAACCGGCGATGTTGGCGCCCTGAACGTAGTTGGTATGCTTATTGTCGCCGCCGTACTCTACACAGGCGTGGTGGATATCCAGCATAATGTGATGCAGACGGGCGTCCACTTTCTCAGCTTTCCAGCTCAACCGCGCGGCGTTCTGCGCCATTTCCAGCCCCGATGTCGCCACGCCGCCCGCGTTGGCGGCTTTACCCGGCGCAAACAGTACGCCCGCCTCAAGGAACAGATCGGTCGCTTCAATCGTGGTTGGCATATTTGCCCCTTCCGCCACGGCTTTTACGCCATTGGCAATCAGTACGCGCGCGGCGTCAACGTCCAGTTCATTCTGCGTCGCGCATGGCAGGGCGATATCTACCGGTACGCTCCAGGGCTGCTGGCCTTCCAGATAGGTTAACCCAAACTCACGGGCGTAGTCAGCGACGCGACCGTCACGGCTGGCTTTAATTTCACACAGACGTGCCAGCTTCTCTTGCGTGAAGCCATTTTCATCGACCACCGTCCCGCTCGAATCCGACGCGGTAACCACGCGCGCGCCAAAGGCCATCGCTTTCTCAATGGCGTATTGCGCTACGTTGCCAGAGCCGGACACGGCGACGCGCATCCCTTCAAAACCGAGACCATGACGTTTAAGCATCGCTTCGGTGAAGTAGACCAGTCCATAGCCCGTCGCCTCCGGGCGAATCAGGCTACCGCCGAAGGAAAGCCCTTTGCCGGTGAAGACACAGGCGCTGTTATTGGAAAGCTTGCGCATCATTCCCGCCATAAAGCCCACTTCGCGCCCGCCCACGCCGATATCACCGGCAGGCACGTCGGTATCCGGCCCTAAGTGGCGATACAGTTCGGTCATCAGCGCCTGGCAGAAACGCATCACTTCGCCTTCGCTTTTTCCTTTCGGATCGAAATCGCTGCCGCCTTTACCGCCGCCCATCGGCAACGTGGTGAGGGCATTTTTAAAGGTTTGCTCAAAGCCAAGGAACTTAAGGATGGAAAGATTTACCGAAGGATGGAAGCGCATACCGCCTTTATAGGGGCCGATAGCAGAGTTGAACTGCACGCGCCAGGCGCGATTTACCTGCACCTGGTTTTTGTCGTCCAGCCATACTACGCGAAACTGGATCACGCGCTCTGGTTCAACCAAACGTTCCAGTAAAGACATGTGGCGGTAACGGGGGTTTTGTTCAAGAAACGGCCACAGGGTGGTCATGACTTCACGGACGGCTTGCGCGAACTCGGTTTGATGCGGATCGCGCTTTTGTACATGGTTGAGGAACGATTCCAGAGAGCATGTCTGATCCATAGATATAAAAACCTCTTATATATTAATGTGGTTGTATTTGCGTGTTATCAGAATAAGTGTTTGCAGTTTTCGACTATACCATCAGCAATGTGACGGTAAGCAAGAAAAAAATGACGCCGCTAAGTAAATTCATAACGGGGTGAGGGTCATAACTAAACGTGATGACGAAAGAGGATTAAAGTTTTCGCGGCGGCTTACCGTTATAGTGAGGATATGTCCAGAAAAATAAGGAAATCCTATGCGCCGAAGCCTTGTGGTCGCCGTGATGGTGGTAATGCCAATGGTCGCGCTGGCAAACCAGAACAGTCGTCCTGATATCCAGGTGAGTGTCCCGCCGGAAGTTTTTAGTACGCGTGGTCAGTCGTCCCAGCCCTGCATTCAGTGCTGCGTTTACCAGGATCAGAATTACTCCGAAGGTGCGGTAATAAAAGTGGAAGGGGTAGTGCTCCAGTGCCAGCGTGACGAAAAAACCATCAGCACGAATCCGTTAGTCTGGCGTCGCGTAAAGCCATAAACGCCTGCAATAGCGGAATATCCGCCGGGGAGAGGGGGTACTCCAACGCCTCTTCCGGCGTACACCAGACTAATGCCTGATGTTCCAGCGCACGTAGCAGACCGTTAAACGCAGGCACATGCCAGGCGTGCAAATGAATCCGTCGGCCAGACACGTCGCGTTGATGGCTGGCGATATAGACGCCGGGCGTGGCGTCAATCCCTAACTCTTCGCGTAGCTCGCGGATAAGCGCCTGCGGCTGGGTTTCGCCGGGTTCGACTTTACCCCCGGCAAACTCCCATAAACCGGCTTGATCCGCATGACCTGGGCGCTGAGCCAGCAGAATTTTGTCGTCGCGTTCAATGATGGCGGCAACAACATCGAGTTTTTTTAACATTGTCGTTAAGGGCGTTATTCCTGCCGGGAAGCAGCGCGCTATCCCGGCCTTACGGTTAATCAGATAGCGGAATCAAACACGAAACGTCGCCCAGACCGGCGCATGGTCGGAGGGTTTCTCCATACTGCGAATGTCGTAGTCAATACCGGTTTCTGCGCAACGTTCCGCCAGCGGAGCGCTTGCCAGCAAAAGATCGATGCGCAGTCCGCGATTATCCACGAAACCTTTAGAACGGTAATCAAACCACGAAAATTTATCCGTCGTTTCCGGATTCGCCTGACGGAACGTGTCCACTAATCCCCACTTCAGTAACCGCGACATCCATTCACGCTCCTCCGGCAGGAAGGAGCATTTACCGGTACGCAGCCAGCGTTTGCGGTTCTCTTCGCCGATGCCAATATCCAGATCGGTCGGGCTGATATTCATGTCGCCCATAATTAATACCGGATTATCGCATTTGAGTTCCGTTTCCAGATAGTTTTGCAAGTTCTGGTAAAACTGCGCTTTCGCGGGGAACTTCAACGGATGATCCCGACTTTCCCCCTGCGGGAAATAGCCGTTAATGACGGTGATATTACCCAGCGGCGAGGGGATTTCCGCCATGATAATGCGGCGTTGCGCCTCTTCGCCATCATTCGGGAAACCGCGCCTGACGGAAATTGGCGTGGCTTTTGTTAACAGCGCGACGCCGTAATGGCCTTTTTGTCCATGATAGAAAACGTTATAGCCCAACTTCGCGACTTCTTTGAGCGGGAACATTTCGTCGTGGACTTTTGTCTCCTGTAGACCGATCACATCGGGCTGGTGTTTTTCGACAATCGCTTCAAGCTGATGGGGGCGGGCGCGCAGGCCGTTGATATTAAAAGAGACAAATTTCATAGTCACTGCCACTTTGCAAGGTGAATCGTGTTGGGATGGTAGCAGAAATTTTACCGGGTGGCTGCCACTCATCGTCAGATTCGGCCAATGGAAACGTATGGTGTTTTCTATAAAGCAAAAATGGCGCGGTTTGAGTGCAGATGCGCCAGAAAGGGGCGGTAATTTCCAGTAAATTTCGTATAAGATCACAATTCCAGAATTATATTTGGCAACTGAATAATATTTCGCTTTTTCCTCTTTTAAGCCACCGATTATGCGGAAATATTCACTTTTCATGCAGTAAAAGTGAATATCGCTACGCTATAACCCGTTGATTTACCGTCCATCACTTCCGTTTATGCAATTTTAACGCTGGCTGGCACGAACGCTGCAATCTACATTTACAGCGCAAACACCCACATTAATTAACATATAAATAACTTTATTTTTACTAAAAGGGGTCGCTATGTCTCTGTCAGTTACGCGTGAAAACTTTGATGAATGGATGGTGCCGGTGTATGTTCCCGCGCCTTTTATTCCCGTACGCGGAGAAGGCTCACGCCTGTGGGATCAGCAGGGGAAAGAGTACATTGATTTTGCTGGCGGGATAGCGGTCAACGCATTGGGACATGCACATCCGGCGCTGCGCGAGGCGTTAAATGAACAGGCGAGCCGTTTTTGGCATACCGGGAACGGTTATACCAATGAACCGGCGCTGCGACTGGCGAAAAAACTTATCGACGCTACCTTTGCCGAACGCGTTTTCTTTTGTAATTCAGGGGCTGAAGCAAATGAAGCAGCGTTAAAACTGGCGCGCAAATATGCCCACGATCGTGTCGGCAATCATAAAAGCGGCATTGTGGCCTTTAAAAACGCGTTCCATGGTCGCACGCTCTTTACCGTCAGCGCTGGTGGCCAACCCACCTATTCACAGGACTTTGCGCCGCTGCCGCCGGATATTCGTCATGCAGCCTATAACGATCTGAACTCCGCCAGCGCGCTCATTGATGACAATACCTGCGCCGTGATTGTAGAGCCTGTGCAGGGTGAGGGCGGCGTGATCCCCGCCACGAAAGCCTTTTTGCAGGGGCTGCGTGAATTGTGCGACCGGCATCAGGCGTTACTGATTTTTGATGAGGTGCAGACGGGCGTCGGACGTACCGGCGAACTGTATGCATATATGCATTATGGCGTTACGCCCGATATCCTGACGACCGCTAAAGCGTTGGGCGGCGGCTTCCCGATCGGCGCGATGTTAACCACGCAAGACTATGCCAGCGTCATGACGCCAGGCACGCATGGCACCACCTACGGCGGTAATCCGCTGGCGACGGCAGTTGCCGGAAAAGTGCTGGATATCATCAATACGCCGGGGATGCAAAACGGCGTCAGACAGCGCCACGATGCGTTTATTAAACGTCTAAATACACTTAATGAACGTTTTGGTATGTTCAGTGAAATTCGCGGGCTGGGGCTACTGCTTGGCTGTGCGCTACAGGCGGAGTTTGCCGGAAAAGCCAAACTCATCGCCCAGGAAGCGGCAAAGGCAGGCGTCATGGTGCTTATCGCCGGCGGCGACGTGGTGCGTTTTGCGCCAGCGTTAAATGTGAGCGACGAGGAGATAGCCACCGGGCTTGATCGTTTTGCCCTGGCGTGCGAACGCATTCAGACGGGAGGCGCATCATGCGGGTGATTCGTCTTGTCGAACATGCGGATATCGCCGCGCTGATGCAGCTTGCAGGCAAAACAGGCGGCGGCTTAACCTCGCTACCGGCAAATGAAGCGACGCTGGCGGCCCGCATTGAACGCGCGCTAAAAACCTGGTCCGGCTCTCTGCCAAAAAGCGAGCAAGGGTATGTATTCGTTCTCGAGGACAGTGAAACGGGAGAGGTCGGCGGGATCTGCGCCATTGAGGTCGCGGTCGGCCTTAACGACCCCTGGTATAACTATCGTGTCGGTACGTTGGTTCATGCCTCTAAAGAGCTGAATGTATATAACGCGTTGCCAACATTATTCCTGAGTAATGATCACACCGGCAGCAGTGAACTTTGCACGCTGTTTCTCGATCCCGAATGGCGTAAAGAGGGTAATGGCTACTTGTTGTCAAAATCGCGCTTTATGTTTATGGCGGCGTTTCGCGATAAATTCAATGAGAAAGTGGTGGCGGAAATGCGCGGCGTCATTGACGAGCACGGTTATTCTCCCTTCTGGCAAAGTCTCGGCAAACGCTTTTTTTCTATGGATTTCAGCCGGGCGGATTTTTTATGCGGTACCGGGCAAAAAGCGTTTATCGCCGAGCTGATGCCCAAACATCCTATCTATACCCATTTCTTATCTGAAGAGGCACAGGCCGTGATTGGCGAAGTCCACCCGCAAACGGCGCCAGCCCGCGCGGTGCTGGAAAAGGAAGGCTTTCGCTATCGCCACTATATCGACATCTTCGACGGCGGCCCGACGCTGGAGTGTGATATTGACCGCGTGCGGGCCATTCGTAAAAGCCGACTGGTGGAGGTCGTGGAAGGGCAACCTGCGCCTGGCGACTATCCGGCATGTCTGGTTGCCAATGAAAACTATCATCACTTTCGGGCCGCGCTGGTGCGCGCCGATCCGCAGACTTCACGACTTGTACTTACCGCCGCGCAGTTGGATGCGCTGAAATGTCGCGCGGGCGACCCCGTTCGGCTGGTACGTCTTTGCGCAGAGGAGAAAACCGTATGACGCTATGGATAAACGGCGACTGGATAACCGGTCAGGGCGAACGTCGCAGCAAAACTAATCCGGTGAGCGCGGAGAGACTTTGGCAGGGGAATGACGCTGATGCGGCGCAGGTCTCCGAGGCCTGTCAGGCGGCGCGCGCGGCGTTTCCTCGCTGGGCCAGACAGCCTTTTGCGGCGCGACAGGCTATCGTAGAGAAATTTGCCGTCCTGCTGGAGGCGCATAAAGCCGATCTTACGGCGGTCATCGCCCGTGAAACCGGTAAACCACGCTGGGAGGCGGCGACGGAAGTTACGGCGATGATCAATAAGATTGCCATCTCGATTAAGGCTTACCATGCCAGAACAGGCGAACAAAAAAACGAACTTGCCGATGGTGCCGCGACGTTGCGCCATCGTCCTCACGGTGTGCTGGCGGTATTCGGCCCTTATAACTTTCCCGGCCATTTACCGAATGGCCATATTGTGCCCGCGTTGCTGGCAGGCAATACGCTGATCTTCAAACCTAGCGAGCTAACGCCATGGACCGGGGAAACGGTAATAAAACTCTGGGAACGGGCGGGGCTACCGGCAGGCGTTCTTAATCTGGTGCAGGGCGGCCGGGAGACCGGGCAAGCGCTGAGTTCGCTCGACGATCTCGACGGACTGCTGTTTACCGGCAGCGCCAGTACCGGATATCAGCTTCATCGCCAGCTATCCGGTCAGCCGGAAAAAATCCTGGCCCTTGAAATGGGCGGAAACAACCCGCTCATTATTGAGGATGCGGCAAATATGGATGCGGCGGTACATCTGACGCTGCAATCGGCGTTTATTACCGCCGGACAGCGCTGTACCTGCGCGCGACGCCTTCTGGTAAAACAGGGCGCGCAGGGAGATGCATTTCTGGCGCGGCTGGTTGACGTCGCCGGACGTCTGCAGCCCGGCAGATGGGACGACAATCCGCAGCCGTTTATCGGTGGACTGATTTCAGCGCAGGCGGCGCAGCATGTGATTGAGGCCTGGCGTCAACGAGAGGCATTAGGCGGACGCACGTTACTGATGCCGCGGAAGGTCAAAGAGGGAACCTCACTGCTGACGCCTGGCATCATTGAACTGACGGGCGTCGCGGATGTGCCGGATGAAGAGGTGTTTGGTCCGCTGCTGAGCGTCTGGCGTTATGATCACTTCGATGAGGCGATTCGTCTGGCGAATAATACCCGTTTTGGCCTGTCGTGTGGGCTGGTGTCGACGGATCGCGCGCAGTTTGAACAGCTCTTGCTGGAGGCGCGGGCGGGGATCGTTAACTGGAATAAACCGCTCACGGGGGCGGCGAGTACTGCGCCGTTTGGCGGTGTCGGCGCGTCTGGCAACTATCGGCCCAGCGCCTGGTATGCCGCCGATTATTGCGCCTGGCCGATGGCCAGTCTGGAATCTCCTGAACTGACGTTACCTGCGACATTAAGCCCCGGCCTCGACTTTTCTCGCGGGGAGGCGGTATGACGGCGTGTGAAGTGAATTTTGACGGACTGGTGGGGCTTACACACCATTATGCCGGGCTATCCTTCGGCAATGAGGCCTCGACCCGCCACCGTTTTCAGGTGTCGAACCCTCGTCTGGCGGTAAAGCAGGGGCTGCTAAAGATGAAAGCTCTGGCGGACGCCGGTTTTCCCCAGGCTGTGATCCCGCCGCATGAGCGGCCTTTTATTCCGGCGTTGCGTCAGCTCGGCTTCACGGGTAGCGATGAGCAGATTCTGGATAAGGTTGCGCGTCAGGCGCCACGCTGGCTTTCCAGCGTGAGTTCCGCGTCGCCAATGTGGGTTGCGAATGCGGCGACGGTTTGCCCATCGGCAGACGCGCTGGACGGGAAAGTTCACCTGACGGTGGCGAATTTAAACAATAAATTTCATCGCTCGCTTGAGGCGCCTGTTACCGAAGCGCTGCTACGCGCCATATTTCGCGATGAAAGCCAGTTTTCAGTGCATAGCGCGTTACCGCAGGTCGCATTATTGGGAGATGAAGGCGCGGCGAATCATAACCGTCTTGGCGGCGAGTATGGTTCGGCAGGCGTGCAGCTTTTTGTCTATGGGCGAGAGGAGGAGAATGAAACGCGACCCGCTCGTTATCCGGCGCGCCAGACCCGCGAAGCCAGCGAGGCCGTGGCTCGTCTCAATCAGGTGAGTCCGCAACAGGTTATCTTTGCTCAGCAAAACCCGGAGGTCATCGATCAAGGCGTATTCCATAATGATGTCATCGCCGTCTCGAATCGACAGGTATTGTTTTGTCACGAAGCGGCGTTTGCCCGGCAGGAAATGCTCATTAATCAGTTGCGTACGCGCGTTGACGGTTTTATGGCGATAGAGGTACCCGCCAACGAGGTTTCCGTACCAGATGCTGTGGCGACCTACCTGTTTAATAGTCAGTTACTAAGCCGTGACGACGGCTCAATGCTGTTAGTGTTGCCGCGGGAATGTCAGGACCATGTCGGCGTCTGGCGCTATCTGAATAAGCTGGTGGCGGAGGATAATCCCATCAGCGCGATGCAGGTGTTTGATTTGCGAGAAAGTATGGCCAACGGCGGCGGCCCGGCCTGTCTGCGATTACGCGTGGTGTTAACAGAAGAAGAACAACGGGCGGTGAATCCAGCGGTAATGATGAATGACGTTCTGTTTACGGCCCTCAACGCGTGGGCGGATCGTTATTATCGCGATCGCCTGACCGCCGCCGATCTTGCCGATCCGTTATTATTGCGAGAAGGCCGGGAGGCGCTGGATGCATTAACGCGATTGCTTGATTTGGGGGCGGTTTATCCTTTCCAGCAAACGGGGGCGGCTGATGGATAACTTTCTGGCGTTAACGCTAAGCGGAACGACACCACGAGTGACGCAGGGGAAGGGCGCGGGTTTTCGCTGGCTCTGGTTAGGCCATGGTCTGCTTGAACTCACGCCCGATGCGCCGGTTGACCGCGCGCTAATTCTTTCTGCGGGTATACACGGCAATGAAACCGCGCCGGTAGAGATGCTGGATAAGTTGCTGTCGGCGTTGTATTCAGGCCGCTTGACTTTAACGTGGCGAGTGCTGGTGGTACTCGGCAATCCGCAGGCGCTGGCGGCGGGAACGCGCTATTGCCACAGTGATATGAACCGTATGTTCGGCGGGCGCTGGCAGACCTTTGCCGAAAGCGATGAAACGCGGCGGGCGCGTGAGCTGGAGCTAAGTCTGGAGACCTTCTTTGCATATGGTCAGGCGCGGGTACGCTGGCATCTGGATTTGCATACCGCCATTCGTGGCTCGCATCATTTGCGTTTTGGCGTACTGCCGCAGCGCGACCGCCCGTGGGAGGCGGATTTTCTGGCGTGGCTGGGCGCGGCAGGGCTGGAGGCGTTGGTCTTTCATCAGGCGCCCGGCGGTACGTTTACGCACTTTAGCTCTGAACATTTCGGCGCGCTTTCCTGTACGCTGGAGTTGGGGAAGGCGCTGCCGTTTGGGCAAAACGATCTGACGCAGTTCAGCGTAACTGCCCAGGCGTTGTCGGCGCTGCTGAGCGGTCTCGAAACGTCAACCTCGTCTTTGCCGCCGCTACGGTATCGGGTAGTGTCGCAAATCACGCGTCACAGTGACAATTTCGCGCTTTATATGGATGCGCAAACGCTGAATTTTACTGCCTTTGCGAGGGGAACGTTGCTGGCCGAGGAGGGGGATAGGCGCGTGACGGTGACGCATGACGTTGAATATGTTCTCTTTCCTAATCCCTCTGTCGCCTGCGGATTGCGGGCGGGATTAATGCTGGAAAGACTTCCCTGATAAGTTTCCCTGTTAGCGCACGTTATGGTTACAGGGATGATTTGGGATAGGTTTTCATGCTATTACGGATTATTCCTGGAGAATTGCTTTATTAATAAGCGTTGTTGCGTTATAGTTCTGCATAATTTCTGCTATATCATGCTGTTGTATATTTCTCTTTCAACTCTGCGCAATTTATTCTTTTTTTCTTCACAATTGGCGAAAAAGTGTTTTCTATACTTTCATTGTTTTACCGTTGTTATGACTAATTGACGCTAAGACGGTTAAAGTTAATCACGACAACACGGCGCTGTTTTAAATATGCCGTAAAAATAACTGAAAGGAAGGATGGAAATATGCGTAAACTGACTGCTCTGTTTGTTGCCTCTACCCTGGCGATGGGTGCTGCGAATCTGGCTCATGCCGCTGAGACTACCACCGCCGCGCCGGCGGATACGAAGCCAATGATGCAGCATAAAGGTAAGTTTGGCCCACATCACGATATGATGTTTAAAAACCTGAACCTGACGGACGCGCAGAAGCAACAAATTCGCGACATTATGAAAGCGCAGCGCGAGCAAATGAAACGTCCGCCTCTGGAAGAGCGTCGCGCCATGCATGATATTATTGCCAGCGATACCTTCGATAAAGCCAAAGCCGAAGCGCAAATTACAAAAATGGAAGCGCAGCGCAAGGCTAATATGCTGGCGCATATGGAAACCCAGAATAAAATTTATAACGTTCTGACGCCGGAACAGAAAAAGCAATATAACGCTAATTTTGAGAAGCGTCTGACAGAACGCCCGGCGCAAGAAGGTAAAATGCCTGCTGCGGCAGAGTAACTTTCCGTATAATTTAAGACCGCCGGTCTTGTCGACAACACAGTCGTTGAGGTGGACAGGATCGGCGGTTTTCTTTATGACTGGCGACAATCGGTGTTCAGTTCAATGATCTCATATTGACCTGACATTAATGGCTTACAGAGAATTTTATAGCCGTCCTGATCAAAGCCCGCAGGCGTACGTACCAGCGTGGCGGCCTCATCCAGCGAGGATACTGCCCCCAGCCATAACCAGTTGTTGATAATGTGAAACTGGGTCATTTGCGGGCGGCTCTCTTTTAACGCGATGGCGCCTTTCCAGGGCCAGCAAACCACACGTAACCGCTCCAGTGATGCCTGCAGGCGAAGAAAATGCGCCTGCGGGCTTTCTTGTCCGCAACACGCGCCAGCGCAGCGCTTCAGAGCGAAACGAAAACAGGCGCGCCCACGGCTTACGGGTTCAAGCCCCAGCAGGCCGTAACACAATTTTTGCTCATCGGCGAGGTTCTGTAAGCTTTGCAGCGCCGCCCGTCGGTTGGCGAAGAGCCCAAACAGGTTCGGCTCATGGGAAAAATCGACGCTGCGGGCGGAAACGACCTCAATCTTTTGTTCGCTCAACTGCAGGGAGCAAAGCTGGCGATTACGACGTAACCGCTTGTTAAACAGAGGCTGTTGCTCTTTTATCAGCCGTGCCTCCAGCAGCAACGCGCCCATTTCCCCAGCGGTGCAGATCCAGCTTATCCGTCGCGACTGTCGCAGCATAGCGGCCTCGTCAGGCGTTCGCAGATGTGAAAGCACCCGGCTGCGAATATTCACGCTTTTACCGATATAAAGTGGCAGCGTATCGCTTTCGCTATGAAATACATAGACGCCCGGTAAGGCTGGCAACTCGTTGAGGAAAGGACGTAAATGTTCTGGATATTCGTAAATGGCCGCCGCTTCAAACTCAAGGCGGGGGGCTGATTGACGCCGTACCACAGTGTTCTCCGTTAACTGGTTATTCATCCAGTATAACAGCGGATGTTTGATTAAAAAAGAGGCTGGGAAGAGCGGTGGCCGGATAGACGAGCGATATCCGGCACAACAGTAGAAGTCCGCTTACTTTTTCCAAAAGTCGTCGAATACCGTAATCGGTAATCGGCGCTTATGTTCAGTTTTTACATACCAGCCTTCGATAGTTTTAGCGATGGCGGAGTCCAGCGTTTTGCCTTCCAGATAATCGTCAATATTGTCATACGTTACGCCCAGCGCAGCTTCATCAGGCAGTGAGGGGCGGTCGTCTTCCAAATCGGCGGTGGGGACTTTTTTATACAGATGCTCAGGACAGCCCAGCGCTGCGAGAAGCTGTTTGCCCTGGCGTTTGTTAAGACGATGAAGTGGGTTAATATCGGTACCGCCATCGCCATATTTGGTGAAGAAGCCGGTTATCGCTTCCGCCGCATGGTCGGTGCCCACCACGACGCCGTGAGTCATACCGGCGATGCTATATTGCGCTTTCATTCGCTCACGGGCTTTTTCATTGCCGCGAACAAAATCGCTCAGCTCCATTCCCGCTTCGCGCAGCGCCTGCTCACTGGCAAGGACGGCGCCTTTAATATTGACGGTGAGTACTCTGTCCGGCTGAATAAAAGCTATGGCGTCCTGGCAATCCTGTTCATCGGCCTGCACGCCATAAGGCAGGCGAACGGCGATAAACTGCAGTGCATTATCACCGGTCTCTTCCCGCAATTCGGCGATCGCCATCTGGCTGAGTTTCCCGGCCAGCGTCGAATCCTGCCCGCCGCTGATGCCTAACACCAGCGATTTCAAAAAGGGATAGGTTTTCAGGTACGCTTTAAGAAAATCCACGCTGCGGCGAATTTCTTCTTCAGGGTTGATATGTGGTTTCGCGCCAAGCGCCTGGATTATCTCTTGCTGCAGAGTCATTTAACCCCCTTCGACATTAAAAAATGAATCTTTACCCTGTTAAAGCTAACCCTTCGCCGCTGAAACGACAAGGTTTGGCCGGCTAAGCGGTGTTTAAAACAACATGTGTCTTCGTTAGGGAATTTTCCGAAAGACTTTTTGTGGCGAGTCGCGGCTTGAAAAATGTTCTGATGTATTCCAGGCTTACATAACACGCTGATAAACAAGAGGACGGAAAATGAACAAGAACGTAGCAGGAATTTTAAGCGCAGCGGCGGTAATGACTATGCTGGCAGGCTGTACGGCGTATGATCGTACAAAAGACCAATTTGTTGAGCCTGTCGTTAAAGACGTTAAAAAAGGAATGAGCAGGGCGCAGGTTGCACAGATTGCGGGCAAACCGTCATCTGAAGTGAGTATGATTCATGCGCGCGGTACCTGTCAGACCTACATCCTGGGTCAACGTGATGGTAAAGCAGAAACCTACTTTGTTGCGCTGGATGATACTGGGCACGTGATTAACTCTGGCTATCAGACCTGTGCGGAGTACGACACTGACCCACAGGCGCCGAAGCAGTAACAACTGTACATTGCCTGAACATTCAAGGAAACCGGCCTGCGAGCCGGTTTTTTTGTGCCTGCAATAACCTTATTTATTACCGCGAATTATTTGCCCGAAATGTGAGGGGGGTCATAACGCCAGGTCAATGAGAGACAATTTAGTGGGTCAAGGAAATACCATCCGGCGGTCCGATCCCGTATACTCTTTTCAGCCACCTAAAAAAGTAAATCCGGTTACGCAAGTCGCCCAGAGTATGGATGCAGGTTGAGGCTTGCGGAGTATCTGGCTGACAGATAATCGCACATGAGGAAGGTTTTTATGGAAAAGAAACACATTTATCTGTTTTGTTCTGCGGGCATGTCAACGTCGTTACTGGTATCGAAAATGCGCGCTCAGGCTGAAAAATATGAAGTGCCGGTTATTATTGAAGCATTCCCTGAAACCCTGGCTGGTGAAAAAGGCCCGGCAGCGGACGTTGTGCTATTAGGCCCGCAAATTGCTTATATGCTCCCCGAAATTCAGCGTTTATTACCCGGTAAACCGGTAGAAGTCATCGATTCAATGTTGTACGGCAAGGTAGATGGTTTAGGCGTGCTTAAAGCTGCGGTAGCGGCAATTAAAAAAGCCGCTACGAATTAATTATTTTTTAATTTTTCCCGTCAAAGAGTTATTTCATACACTAACCGCAATATTTTATTGCGGTATTTAAGGGTATTTTTCTATGAGTAACGTCATTGCTTCACTTGAAAAGGTACTCCTTCCTTTTGCTGTAAAAATAGGAAAGCAGCCACACGTTAATGCAATCAAGAACGGTTTTATTCGTTTAATGCCATTAACCCTTGCGGGGGCGATGTTTGTATTAATTAATAACGTTTTCCTGAGCTTTGGGGAGGGGTCGTTTTTTTATTCCATGGGCATTCGGCTTGATGCCTCAACCATTGAAACGCTTAATGGGTTGAAAGGTATCGGCGGGAACGTCTATAACGGCACATTGGGCATTATGTCGCTCATGGCGCCATTTTTTATCGGCATGGCGTTGGCGGAAGAGCGCAAGGTTGACGCGCTGGCTGCCGGGCTGCTCTCCGTGGCGGCATTTATGACCGTAACGCCGTATAGTGTAGGCGAGGCCTATGCCGTAGGCGCTAACTGGCTGGGCGGCGCGAATATTATCTCCGGTATTATTATTGGCCTGGTGGTCGCGGAGATGTTTACGTTTGTTGTCCGGCGCAACTGGGTGATTAAACTACCGGACAGCGTACCGGCTTCGGTGTCTCGTTCATTCTCAGCATTAATTCCCGGCTTTATTATTCTCTCTATTATGGGGATTATTTCCTGGGCGCTGTCTAATTACGGTTCTAACTTCCATCAGATTATTATGGACACTATCTCTACGCCGCTGGCATCGCTGGGTAGCGTGGTAGGGTGGGCATATGTCATTTTTGTGCCGCTGCTGTGGTTCTTTGGTATTCATGGTTCGCTGGCGCTGACCGCGCTGGACAGTGGCATCATGACGCCCTGGGCGCTGGAAAACATCTCTATTTACCAGCAGTTTGGCTCCGTCGATGCGGCGTTGGAAGCGGGTAAAACGTTCCATGTGTGGGCGAAACCGATGCTGGATTCTTATATCTTCCTCGGTGGTAGCGGCGCAACGCTGGGTCTGATCATCGCTATCTTCCTCGCATCTCGTCGCGCGGACTATCGCCAGGTGGCAAAACTGGCGTTGCCGTCGGGTATCTTCCAGATTAACGAACCAATCCTGTTTGGCCTGCCGATTATTATGAATCCGGTGATGTTTATCCCCTTCATTCTGGTACAGCCGATTCTGGCGGCGATTACGCTGGTAGCTTACTATTTGGGTATTATTCCGCCGATTACCAATATTGCGCCGTGGACCATGCCAACCGGGCTGGGGGCGTTCTTTAACACCAACGGCAGCGTCGCCGCATTACTGGTTGCGCTATTTAACCTGGCGGTCGCTACCCTGATTTATCTCCCCTTCGTGGTGGTTGCTAACAAAGCGCAGAACGCCATTGAGCAGGAAGAAAGCGAAGAAGATATCGCTAACGCACTGAAATTCTAAACTCCGCGTCGGCATGGGATGCCATGCCGGGCTGAATCAGAGGAAAGACGATGTTTGATCTTGAAAATGTTGTAGATAGCCAGACAGCAGTTGAGGAACTCGAAGAAGTCGTTATGGGGCTTATCATCAATTCTGGTCAGGCGCGCAGCCTGGCATATGGCGCGCTCAGAAAAGCGAAAGAAGGCGATTTTGAGGCGGCGAAAGCGATGATGGACCAGTCGCGCATGGCGCTGAATGAAGCGCATCTTGTGCAGACAAAACTCATTGAAGGCGATCAGGGCGAAGGTAAAATGAAAGTCAGTCTGGTCCTGGTTCACGCTCAGGATCATTTGATGACATCAATGCTGGCTCGTGAACTGATTGCCGAGTTGATTGAGCTCCATGAGAAACTGAAATAACAGGGGCGGATGATGCAGCTACAGGTTAACGCGACGGAAATCAAAACGGTTTATGAGCAGCAGCTCTTCAATGGCAAAAATTTCCATGTGTTTATCTATAACAAGACGGAAAGCGTCACCGGGCTGCATCAGCATGACTACTATGAGTTTACCCTGGTATTAACCGGACGCTATTACCAGGAGATCAACGGGAAGCGTGTGCTGCTGGAACGTGGAGATTTTGTTTTTATCCCGGTGGGATCGAATCACCAAAGTTTCTATGAATTTGGCGCAACGCGTATTCTGAACGTAGGAATTAGTAAACGTTTTTTTGAACAGCATTATCTTCCGTTACTGCCGTTTTGTTTTGTGGCATCGCAGGTATATAGGGCGAATAGCACCTTCCTTACCTATATTGAAACGGTGATTGCGTCGCTGAATTTTCGCGGCAATGGGCTCGACGAATTTATCGAAGTGGTGACATTTTATATTATAAACCGCTTACGCCATTACCGCGAAGAGCAGGTTTATGATGATATCCCACAATGGCTAAAAGCAACCGTTGAGATAATGCATGATAAAACGCAGTTTGGTGAAAATGCGCTGGAAAATATGGTACGCCTGTCGGCAAAATCCCAGGAGTATCTGACGCGCGCCACCCGACGTTATTACAGCAAAACGCCGATGCAAATCATTAATGAGATTCGCATTAATTTTGCCAAGAAACAGTTGGAAATGACCAACTATTCGGTTACGGATATTGCTTATGAAGCTGGGTATAGTAGTCCAAGCCTGTTTATTAAAACGTTTAAGAAGATGACCTCATTCACGCCGAATAGTTATCGGAAGCGATTGACGGAAATTAATGAGTAACGGTTTGCATTGCTCGATTAACCACATTTCACGCTTGCCCCAATAGCGCGGGGAATGTCACGCTATTTCTTACGAGCGGGCATAGCGTAATACTTATCAGTGCCATGCACTGAAGGGAGATATTATGAGCCAGAAATTAAAAGTCGTCACTATTGGTGGCGGGAGCAGCTACACCCCTGAATTACTTGAAGGCTTTATTAAGCGCTACCATGAATTACCTGTCACTGAATTATGGCTGGTTGACGTTGAAGAGGGGAAAGAGAAGCTGGACATTATTTTTGACCTCTGCCAGCGAATGATTGATAAAGCAGGTGTTCCGCTAAAACTGTATAAAACGCTGGATCGCCGGGAAGCGCTGAAAGACGCCGATTTTGTCACTACCCAGCTACGGGTTGGTCAACTTAAAGCCCGTGAGCTGGACGAGCGTATCCCGCTTAGCCACGGTTACCTGGGGCAGGAAACCAACGGTGCTGGCGGTTTATTTAAAGGGTTGCGAACCATTCCGGTTATTTTTGGCATCATTAAAGATGTTGAGGAATTATGTCCGAACGCGTGGGTCATTAACTTTACTAATCCGGCGGGGATGGTGACGGAAGCGGTTTATCGCCATACCAACTTTAAAAAATTCATCGGCGTATGTAATATTCCTGTCGGCATGAAAATGTTTATTCATGACGTGCTGGCGCTGAATGAGAATGACGATCTTTCCATTGACCTGTTTGGTCTAAACCATATGGTCTTTATTAAAGATGTGCAGGTGAATGGCACTTCACGGTTCGTAGAATTATTGGATGGCGTGGCGTCCGGGCAGTTGAAAGCGTCAACCGTAAAAAATATCTTTGATCTGCCGTTTAGTGAAGGATTGATTCGCTCGCTGAACATGCTGCCGTGCTCTTATTTGCTGTATTACTTCAAGCAAAAAGAGATGTTGGCTATTGAAATGGGCGAATATTACAAAGGCGGCGCGCGCGCTCAGGTAGTGCAAAAAGTGGAGAAACAACTCTTCGACTTGTACAAAAATCCTGAGCTAAACGTGAAACCGAAAGAGCTTGAGCAACGCGGCGGCGCTTATTACTCCGATGCCGCTTGTGAAGTCATTAACGCTATTTATAATGACAAGCAGACTGAGCATTACGTTAATATTCCCCATCATGGGCATGTAGAGAATATCCCGGCGGACTGGGCGGTGGAAATGACCTGCATTCTGGGACGTAATGGCGCGACGCCGCACCCGCGTATCACCCGTTTTGACGAAAAAGTGCTGGGGCTTATCCATACTATTAAAGGGTTTGAAGTCGCGGCCAGCAATGCGGCGCTGAGCGGAAATTTCAATGATGTACTGCTGGCGCTTAACCTGAGCCCGCTGGTGCATTCTGACCGCGACGCAGAAGTCCTGGCGCGTGAGCTCATTCTGGCGCATGAAAAATGGCTGCCTAATTTTGCCGCTTGCATCGAAGCGCTTAAAGGTAAGCACCATTGACAGAGGTAGGCTATGGAACGCGTGTTGATTGTGAATGCAGATGATTTTGGCCTGAGTAAAGGGCAAAATTACGGCATTGTTGAAGCCTATCGCAACGGCGTTGTGACCTCCACGACTGCGCTGGTCAATGGCGAGGCTATTGACCATGCGGCGCAGCTTAGCCGCGAGCTGCCCGCGCTGGGGGTGGGAATGCATTTTGTTTTGACGTTAGGCAAACCGGTGTCAGAGATGCCGGGCCTGACGCGAGACGGCCTGTTAGGGAAATGGATCTGGCAAATGGCGGAGGAGGATACGCTTCCGCTGGATGAAATTGCGCATGAACTGGCGTGTCAGTATCAGCGTTTCATCGAATTATTTGGCCGGGAGCCAACGCATCTCGACAGCCACCATCATGTGCATATGTTCCCGCAAATCTTCCCCATCGTCGCCCGCTTTGCGGCGCAGCGCGGGATTGCGTTGCGTATTGACCGCCAGACGGTGTTGAACGCAGACGAACTGCCGTCGGATTTGCGCAGTACGCAAGGATTTAGTAGCGAATTTTACGGTGAGGAGATCGCCGAAGCGTGCTTTTTACGCATTCTGGATGCCTCGGCGCATCGAGGAGAAGCCTCTCTGGAGGTGATGTGTCATCCAGCATTTGTGGACAACATTATTCGCCAGAGCGCCTATTGTTACCCCCGCTTAACTGAACTGGAGGTGTTGACGTCTGCATCACTCAAAGCAGCGATTGCGGAGCGTGGATATCGTCCTGGCAGTTTTCTTGATATTTAGCTCCTGAGTTTGCGGCGCAAGAATGCGCCGCATTTTTTGCCGTTTATGCAGGAATCGCGTTAATTTTCCCCGCACGCGACCAGACACGGTGCGCCGCCATCAGCGTCAGCAGGGTGTCCATAAAGTGGTGGTCAACGTTATCTGCCTCAACAAGTCCTTCTTCCCCCTGGCTATCAATGTTTAATAGCGCCTTAAACCGTCGGGCGTCGCCTGCCAGCGCGATGGGCTTCAGATGTTTGTAGGCTTCCAGAAGGTAGTAACGGGCATCACCGCAACTCTCGATATCGGCAATATTGCCGCACGGTACGATTACCGCATCGACCGTTAACGACGGCGCGCCAGCAAAGGTTGCCGCAATAGTTAATGTTGAACCGTCATCAGCCGTTACTTCACCCATCCGTGAATAGAGCAGTTTCGCGTGGACGCCTTGAGTTTTTAAGGCCTGCAAAATGGTAAGCAGATCGGTGGCGTTAACCTTGTCATTCAGCAGAATAGCAACCACGCGGCCTTTAACATCGCCGTCTGGCACCGCATACAGGCTGAGCGCCGGATCTTTTTTCAGACCGTTGACATCAGGAGGCGGGGCAATTTGCGTTTGCTCATGGGTGAGTTCAAAACCGAGATTGTGCGCGACGCCCTGAGCCAGCGTAACATCAATATGCGCTAACTGATCGACCACCCGCTCCCGAATATACGCGCGGGCGACTTTACCCAGTTCAAAGCTGAACGCGTCAATAATATGCTGCTGCTCTATCGGCGTCTGACTGAGCCAGAACAGGCGAGGGTGCGCGTAATATTCACCGAAAGAGGGGCTGCGTTCGCGGATTTTATTGCCATCCACGCGTTCCTGGTATGATTCGAAGCCGCCGCGTTTTGGCGCTGGCGGCGTTTCGCGCGGCCAATTGTCATTAATGGAGTTCGGTTCATAGTTCGCCGGATTGGTGTCGATATCCATCCGGTGCATACCGTCACGCTGGAAGTTATGGTAGGGGCAGGTGGGGCGGTTAATCGGAATTTCGTGGAAGTTTGGCCCGCCCAGACGGCTGATCTGCGTGTCGGTATAAGAGAACAGACGCCCCTGTAACAGTGGATCGTTGGTAAAATCAATGCCGGGAACGATATGTCCCGGATGAAATGCTGCCTGTTCGTTTTCAGCGAAAAAGTTATCCGGATTACGGTTTAGCACCATTTTGCCGACGCGTTGTACTGGCACCAACTCTTCCGGGATCAGTTTAGTCGGATCGAGCAGATCAAAATCGAATTTAAATTCATCCTCTTCTGCAATGAGTTGTAGACCCAGCTCGTATTCCGGGAAATCGCCCGCTTCGATGGCCTCCCACAGATCCCGGCGGTGAAAATCCGGATCGCGACCGGTCAGCTTTTGTGACTCATCCCACACCAACGAGGCTTTACCCGCCAACGGTTTCCAGTGGAAACGGACAAATGTCGCTTTCCCTTGCGCATTGATCAGGCGGAAGGTGTGAATGCCGAACCCTTCCATCGTCCGATAACTGCGTGGGATGCCGCGATCCGACATGGCCCACATGACGTTGTGCAGCGTCTCAGGCTGTAAGGAAACATAGTCCCAGAAGGTGTCGTGCGCGCTCTGTCCTTGCGGAATAGCCCAATGTGGTTCGGGCTTAACAGCGTGTACAAAATCCGGAAACTTATGCGCATCCTGGATAAAAAAGATCGGCGTGTTATTGCCGACGAGATCGAAAATTCCCTCTTCGGTATAAAATTTGGTCGCAAAACCGCGGATATCGCGTACGGTATCAGCAGACCCTGCGCCGCCCTGTACTGTCGAAAAGCGAACAAAGACCGGGGTAATTTTCTGTGGGTCGCACAGAAACGCGGCTTTCGTGATTTCGCTCAGGTCTTTATATGGCTGAAAGTAGCCGTGCGCTGCAGATCCGCGGGCGTGAACGATCCTCTCCGGGATACGCTCATGGTCAAAGTGGGTAATTTTCTCGCGCAGGATAAAATCCTCCAGCAGCGTAGGGCCACGGCTGCCGGCGCGTAGAGAGTTTTGATCGTCGGCGATGCGCACGCCTTGATTAGTAGTCAGCGCATAATTTTCGCTGCCTTTACGAAAGATGTCGAGGGCGGTGAGCTTATCATTTGCGGTCTCGGGCGCTTTTAAGCTGCCGGGGGCCGTTGGTTGTGCGCCCGGCGGCGTCGGTTCTGGCGTGGGGCGATGTGAGCCGTCTGACGGCGCCAGGGAATCCAGACCAGGCTGTGATTCACGGGTATCATGCACGGGGGACTGATGGGGGGATTTCTCGTTATGCGACATTGAACTCGTCTCCTGCTTTCATCACTGAAATGGGCGTGGTAGTAGTCAAAATCACTCTAACTATAGAACATTTCAGCAATTATGCCGGGGGAGAGCGGAACGGCAGAAAAGGCACCACGGGGAAACCGCACGCGCGGAACAGGACGTCGGGGGCGAAGATCGGCTAAAATAGTGTTTTTCTGATTTTTAGCCTTAGCCTCTTTTAGTGAAGCATTAATGATGAAACCTCTTCGCCAGCAAAATCGCCAGATTATTAGCTATATTCCGCGTGTTGAACCCGCGCCGCCGGAACATGCGATAAAAATGGATACGTTTCGCGACGTCTGGATACTGCGCGGTAAGTATGTTGCCTTTGTTCTGATGGGGGAGTCATTTCAACGGTCACCCGCCTTTAGCGTGCCAGAATCGGCGCAGCGTTGGGCGAATCAGGTTCGCCAGGAAAACGAAATCGCTGACTAAGAAAAAACAAAAACGCCGGTACTGGAGACCGGCGTTTGTAGTGACAGACATTTTGAGTTGCTGAGCGTCGTGTCTCAGACGATGTGAACTCCCGATAACGTATTATCGATGCGCCAGTTCGACATCTTCTTCGCTATCGAGAATGGTTTTATCGGTCTGCTTCAACCACTGGCTGGTCAGCGTACCAGCAGTCATTGAGCCGCTCACGTTCAGTGCGGTACGGCCCATATCAATCAACGGTTCGACGGAGATTAACAGCGCGACCAGCGTGACCGGTAAGCCCATGGCAGGCAGTACAATCAGCGCGGCGAAGGTCGCGCCGCCGCCAACGCCGGCAACACCCGCCGAACTTACGGTAACGATGCCCACCAGCGTTGCTATCCATACGGGGTCTAAGGGGTTGATGCCGACCGTCGGCGCAACCATTACCGCCAACATCGCAGGATAAAGACCGGCGCAACCGTTTTGGCCGATGGTCGCGCCAAAAGAGGCCGCAAAGCTGGCGATAGACTCCGGCACGCCCAGGCGACGGGTTTGCGCTTCGACATTGAGTGGAATAGAAGCGGCGCTGGAGCGGCTGGTAAAGGCAAATGTCAGCACCGGCCACACCTTGCGGAAATATTTCAGCGGGCTAATCCCGTTCGCGCCCAATAGTATGCCGTGAACCACAAACATTATCGCCAGACCAAGATATGACGCTACCACGAAGCTTCCAAGCTTAATGATGTCCTGCAGATTAGAGCCGGCAACCACTTTCGTCATCAGCGCCAGTACGCCGTAAGGCGTAAGTTGCATCACCAGACGCACCAGCTTCATCACCCAGCTTTGCAGGGTATCGATAGCAACAAGCACACGCTCGCCTTTTGGCGCATCATCTTTCAGCAGTTTAAGCGCGGCAACGCCCAGGAAAGCGGCGAAAATCACCACGCTGATAATAGACGTAGGATTTGCGCCAGTCAGATCCGCGAACGGATTTTTCGGCACAAAAGACAGCACCAGTTGCGGCACGCTGAGATCGGCCACTTTGCCGACATAACTCGTCTCAATGGCATTCAGACGCGCGGTTTCCGCGCCGCCCTGGACCAGACCTTCCGCCGTCAGTCCGAACAGATTGGTTACCAGCACGCCCACCAGCGCTGCGATAAGGGTAGTAAATAGCAACGTGCCGATAGTCAGAAAACTAATTTTCCCCAATTGAGAGGCATTATGCAGTCGTGCCACGGCGCTTAAAATAGAGGCGAATACCAGCGGCATCACAATCATTTGCAGCAATTGCACATAACCGTTGCCAACAATATTGAACCACTGAATTGAGTCTTTTAACACCTGACTGTCAGCGCCGTAAAGGGTGTGCAGAGCCAGACCAAAGAGCACGCCCATCACAAGGCCGACAAGCACTTTTTTAGCCAGACTCCACTGTTTATGACGGGCCTGCGCCAGTACAAACAGCAGAATAACGAACACCGCAATGTTCACGATTAATGGAAAATTCATCCCCGTTCTCCTGATTTTTTTATTATGAAGCGCTGTGTTTTAGCGATTCTGCTGGCGCAAGATTAACAGAACTGTGAACTGGCTCTTATATTCAAATGGAATGGTTTATGCCAAAAATGACTTTGGTGTTGATTTACTAATCAATCTGGTGAGTTATAAAACGATTGAACTGCATTTGCAGGATAGTGATCATCTGCGAAGACCAGCGTATAGCGCTGTTTTCCGGAATGGACTGCGGCATCCACACCGCCCAGGCAAACAACGCCATACATAAAAATCGCTCCAGTTGATTGCCTTTGCGCGGCGCCAGGATAGGCAGGCGGAAACGCCAGCGGCACGGCCACAGTAAGGGAACGCCCGCAGGCGTGAGCATATCCGCGACGATATGGCTTAAATAGCCGAGTACCATGCCTTGCAGCGCATCCGCCGGGATAATCCACGTATCCGGTACCTTGAGATAAAAGGTCGCCAGCAGGGCAAAGACCGCCAGCAGACTATGGGTAAACCCTCGGTGACCGAACGCTCGGGCGATCGGTTTCGATACCCATTTCAGACGCTGACCAAGAAAAGATTTGGGGTGGTCAATATCCGGCAGCAGACAGGTCAAAATAGCCGAAGGAATAATATGCCACCAGTCGCCGTGCGCAAGGACAGGCGTTAACTCGGCATTCTTGGCGAAAACCGCGCTGGCTATCGAAAAAAGAAGATGTCCTTCCGCCGTCATGATAAAACCCACCAAACTGTCAATTCATACAGTATAGGGTTTTTATACAGTAGGTGGAAGTGGTGACGTTGTAACTCTTTGTCTCTGTCAAAGCCGCTTGCCGTCTGGCTCAGCGGCTAATCGCCCGTTGACTTTGTTTCGGAAACATCTTAACCGAGTAGATGCGTCGTTGTCAGCTCTGCCAGCGAGTTAAGTTTGACATTCGCCAGCGCAAAGCGCGGATCATGCTGGTTTTCTTCTGCTGGCACCACAATGGCGCGCATGCGTGCCGCCTTTGCCGCGATTAAACCATTCACCGAATCCTCCAGCGCCACGCAGGTTAATGGATCAACGCCTAATTTGGCCGCACAATCCAGATAGACCTGCGGGTGCGGTTTGCTGTAGGGCAATTTTTCCGCAGAAGCCAGCGCGTCAAAACTGTCGCGCAGTTCGAACATGGTGAGCACTTTTTCCAGCATATGCAGCGGCGATGCGGAGGCAAGCCCCACCAATAGCCCCTGCGCTTTACACAGCGACACGGCCTCGCGCACACCCGGCAAAAGAGGGCGCGTCTCTTCAATAAGCGTAATCGCGCGGGCAATAACACGGTTTGTCACTTCCTGGCGATCGGGGCCGTTCCACGGTTGCTGCGCAAACCAGAGATCGACAACCATATCAATGCGTAGCCCAAGCGTGTCTGGCAGCTCATGGCGTCGAGTAATATCTACGCCTAAACTTGCCATCACGTCCAGTTCAGCGCGATCCCAGAGCGGTTCGGAATCGATCAGTAGTCCATCCATATCGAAAATTGCAGCAAGAATTTGACGCGGGGTTGACATCACAACCTCTCCTGTTGAGATTAAAAAATAACGGATTAAGCGTTCATTATGACCATGTTCTTAGTATATCGCCCTTAAAGATCAGGCGAAAACGGGAATCAACAGGTAGACTTAGGCCAGAACGACGCGTCTTTATCAAGGGGAACTCATGACGTATCAACAAGCTGGACGCATTGCAATCCTAAAAAGAGTTGTAGGGTGGGTTATTTTTATTCCAGCACTGCTTTCCACTCTCATTTCAGTCCTTAAATTTATGTATGCGCACAGTGAAAAGCAGGAGGGGATAAATGCGGTAATGCTGGATTTTACCCACGTAATGATAGACATGATGCGCGTGAATACGCCGTTTCTGAATGTTTTTTGGTACAACTCGCCGACGCCGAATTTTCAGGGAAGTCTGAATATCGGTTTCTGGCTAATTTTTATTCTGATTTTTGTCGGGCTGGCGATGCAGGATTCCGGCGCCAGAATGAGTCGCCAGTCACGTTTTTTACGTGAAGGTGTGGAAGATCAGCTGATCCTGGAAAAAGCAAAAGGCGCGGAAGGGCTCACGCGTGAGCAGATAGAGTCACGTATCGTGGTGCCGCACCATACCATCTTTTTACAGTTTTTCCCGCTCTATATTTTGCCGGTCATTATTATCGTACTCGGCTATTTTTTCTTTTCCTTGTTAGGTTTCATGTAAACTGAAAAATGCCGGATAGCCCGTATCCGGCATGGGCTGTACCTATACCGCAAGCAGCCGATCCATCGCTTTTTGCGCCGTGACCAGGTGCTGACCGCCAAACAGCCTTGCACGATTAAGCAGGGTGTAGAGCTGGTAAATCGGTTGCCTGTCGAGAAAATCCAGCGGTAACGGCGAAACGGATTGATAGCCGTCATAAATCTGCGGTGGCTGATCGGTATGCAGCGGCAGCATCGCCAGATCGCACTCTCTGTCGCCCCAATAGCAGGCTGGATCGAAGATATAGGGGCCGTCAGGGCCAAGCGCGCAGTTCGCTGACCATAGATCGCCATGCAAAAGAGAAGGCTGCGGTTGATGCGACGCAAGACGTTGCTGAACATGTTCAACAATGGCGTCAATATTACCAAAGGTAATGCCTTTTTCTGCGGCGAGTTCAAGCTGCCAGCCAATGCGCTGTTCGGCGAAAAAAGTCGACCAACGGCGTTGCCAGGTATTCGGCTGCGGCGTGGTAGAGAGCGCGTTGTCAAAATCGAGACCGAATTGTGGTTGCTCGCTCCATTGGTGCAGGCGCGCCAGCTGTTGCCCAAGAATAAACGCATTATGGGCATCCAGCAGGCGGGGCGAGAGGTAGTCCATGACTAAAAAGCTGTAATCCCGATCCGAACCTACCGCCCATACCTTAGGCACAACAACGGTTTTACTGCGGGAGAGTAGCTCCAGCTGATCGGCTTCAGCGGTAAAACCGCGAAGCATTTCTCGTTCATCGCACTTCACGAAAAAATCATGGCCTGCATAACGTAAATGCCATGCGGCATGAACTTCTCCGCCAGGCAGTTCATTACGCAGTTCGATTTCGCCTTCACCGACTTGCTCGCTTAAAAGACGACTGATAGCTTGCCACATAATGTCTCTCCCCACGTTGTCTGCCAGATCATAAGGTTAGCGCAAAAATGCGGTTAAAAAATACGAACTAACGCACATCACGGACGCGCCGCGGCGGGAATGGCACTTATTGTGCGTTTTTACTCCACTCCTCCCAGGTCGCCACGGTAATGTCGACATCCTTATCTAAAGCGCTTTTCGCAAGTCCGGCGACAAGCGCTTTGATTTCATCAGCGCTCTGAGCGCTAATAAAGCCGTACGTATTGGTGCCGAGCTCATGCACATTCCCTTCATCATCCGCTAATGTCAGCAAAAAACCGCTGCGCGTCAGGTGGTTATTGAGTTCGTTAATCTCGGTCAGGGAATCTTCATGGAAGGTTACGGTAATAACATAACGGGTAATATCGCCACTGGCCATCGTTCACCTCGTTGGGAGCAAATGTGTTTTTAACAGAGGCGGATGCACCGCCCGTTAACCGATTTTCCGGTTTCCCCCTCGGCGAGGGGGAAACGATTATTGCGCGGAAAGATAGGCGTATATTTTTTGGGTATCGTCACGAGAACACAGACGCGTACCTTGATTGAGCGTAGCGGCGCTGCCTGCCGCCACACCGAAGCGCACCATCTCTTCCAGCGATGCGTCTTGCGCCAGTTTTAACGTCATCGCGCCCACCATACTGTCGCCTGCGCCGACGGTACTTTGACTTTTCACTGGGGGAGGAACTACCTGAATGCAATTCTCGCTGTCTACGCCCAACGCCCCTTGCGGCCCCAGAGAGACAACCACCCGGCGCGCTTTGCCATTTTGCACTAATTCCTGGGCCGCTTTACGCACATCATCAGGCTGCGTCAGATCGCGATTGACCAACGCGCTCAATTCTTTCAGGTTAGGTTTTACCAGTTCGATATCGCCAAGCGCCAGCGCGGCGGTGAGCGCGTCGCCAGAGCTATCAATAATGCAGCGAATGCCTTGCTTCTGCGCGGCGGAAATCAGTTGCCTGAGTTTCTCGACCTTAACGCCGGGCGGAAGGCTGCCGCTGATAACCAGGATTGCCCCGGATTCAATTTCCAGCACCTGTTCTTCAAGCTGGCGAAATTCGTCATCGTCCAGCGTGGCGCCGGGCATAACAAAACGATACTGTTCGCCGCTGGACTCGACGTGGACGTGCAGGTTCTGACGCGTCCAGTCTTTCGCATCGACGGTAGAAACGGGGACATTTTCGTCAGCCAGTAGTGCGACCAGATGTTCACCGGTAGCGCCGCCAGCCGGGAAAATTGCGGTCGCGGCGCCGCCAAGATGCGCAATGGCGCGAGCGACATTAATACCGCCGCCGCCGGGTTCGAATACCGGCGCGGAGCACCGCAGTTTACCTTCGGGATAAATTTGCGGCGTGATTGTTGCGCTATCGAGAGAGGGCGCAAGCGTCAACGTATAGATACGTACCATCGTTACCTCCTGTTAGGCTGATTTCAGTCTGGCACTTAATCCCCGGAAAGGGAAGGAATTAACAATATGATTTTCCGGATCTTTATTTAAAAACGTACGATGTAAAGTTATATAAATAAATTAATGCTTTGAGAGGGTTCTTATTCAAAAAATGAAAGAGTAATTCATTGCTATGTTATTCGGGGCTTCTTATAATTCGCTACCTTTCCAGGGGCGTTTGTCATTGATCCCTATGAAAGTTTCCGGGACCGTCGTGGTCTCTTTTTTAGTTGTACGGACTCTATATAAATGAAGCTTTTGAAGACAGTACCCGCTGTAGTTATGCTGGCGGGTGGCGTGTTGGCGTCTCTGTATGCCGCCGCCGATGATTCCGTTTTTACTGTCATGGATGATCCCTCCACCGCGAAGAAACCTTTTGAAGGGAATCTGAATGCGGGCTACCTTGCTCAGTCAGGCAATACTAAAAGTTCTTCCTTAACGGCTGACACAGCGATGACCTGGTACGGACAACGTACCGCCTGGTCATTATGGGGCAATGCCAGCAATACCTCCTCTAATGATGAACGCTCTTCAGAAAAATATGCGGTAGGCGCGCGTAACCGTTTTAATATGACGGATTATGATTATGCCTTTGGCCAGGCCAGTTGGCTGACAGACCGTTTCAACGGTTATCGTCAGCGCGACGTACTGACCGCCGGTTACGGGCGGCAGTTCCTTAATGGTCCAGTGCACAGCTTCCGTTTTGAATTCGGTCCAGGGGTTCGCTATGACGAACATACGGACGATACCACTGAAACGCAGCCGCTGGGCTATGCTTCCGGCAGCTATGCCTGGCAGTTAACTGACAATGCTAAGTTTACGCAGGGGGTGTCAGTATTTGGCGCAGAAGACACCACACTAAATTCGGAAACAGCCCTCAATGTCGCCATTAACGAACATTTTGGTCTAAAGGTGGGGTATAATTTGACGTGGAACTCGCAGCCGCCTGAATCAGCGCCTGAACATACCGATCGTCGCACTACGGTAACGCTGGGCTATAAGATGTAATATTGCCCCGGGTTACGTTACGTAACCCGGTTATTTCGTATTGACGCCTCAGAAGAAGAAGGTGATGTCGCCGTTGATATAAGAATAGTCATCTCCGGTGCGAAATTCCGACGTGACTTTGTTTAAAGAAAGAGAAAATGCGACGGGAGAATAGCCGATGGTAGCACCGACACGATATTCATCCACGGTTTTATTAATATCCACCGTTTCCATTTTGGTTTGCAGCGTTTTCCCCTGTAACGTGTAGTTTCTATCAACTTCCCTGCGCTCAACGCCAGCAAATACCTTATATATCAATCCCTCTTTTTGACTATGCATTAACCCTCGGCGGGACAGTAACCCAAACCCATTATCAGAGTTGAAGGTCTTATCATTCCCCAGCGCAACGGTTGCGCCGTACCCCAAATACTGGAAGAGATTACCGCCGACAGCAGAGACTTCTGGATAGAGGCCCACATTGACGCCTAGAATATCAATACTTGGTGTAAGGGACACCATTCCTTTTGCCGTATAACCATAACGGTTTTCAATTTGATCCTGCCAGGCTGGGTATTTTTCTGCGCCTATTATTCGATGCGCCCGATTCTGAACCTCCTGACCGCCTGCGTCAGGACCAATAACGCCGATATCGGTACCAACACGATAACGTAACCAATTCGTGGCTAATGAATTCCACTCCAGTCCGGTATGAAGAAATGCGCTGAACGCGCGGTCGCCTTTAACGGCTTCAGGCTTTCTCTTGTTAGCGCCTGATGGAGAATAAATATCTTGTGCGATATGAAAAGAGAGCTGGCTGGCGTCTGTGAGATCGTGGCTGTAGCCTAAAAATAGCCCTGCAGTATAATCACCCCGCTCTGCAGCCTTACGCCCATAAAGGGAGTTTAATGATGGTTGAAATATGCCTGCATCATCATTCGCTACTGAAATAGCAAGGCTACTGGCATTAGCCATTGTGATCGTACTGAGTATGGCGGCAAGTGCCGTTGCGCAATAGCTGTATTTGTTCATCTTCTACCCCTGAATGTGAAAGCGAATAATCGTATTTTTCACAAAGCAATAAGCACCGAGGTATGTCATACAGTGCTTATCGAAACGTTAATATAACTAAACTCCTGCCAGCAGCGAGCCATTGAGAGGATACATTGTCTTAATGTTGAAAAATGACCCTGAAAAATCTGCGCCAGACGTTAGTGGATACCCAGTTTCTTATTCGCTCTCTGAGTGCGAACAATTCTTGGCCTCATAATTATGCATATAATATGACGCTCATATGTATCAACATGAATATCATGCTGTGTCCTTTTGGGCTCATTTTTTTTGATGGTTTTAATGTTTACCTGTTATTAATTTTTGTTATGGTAGCGTTGTCCTTAATGATGAGTTCATTTAACGTCTGCCTGATTAATATCAGTCAATGCTCACCACCTGTATTATTAGGGGGCTATTATTAAGGAAGAGAGTGTGTATAAAACCATTAACCTGTTAAAATTACTGCCCGTAGTATTATTAAGCGCATGTACTACATCGTATCATCCCCAGGATACAACATCGGCGTCCGAGTTACCCCATCGTGACATACTCGCTCAGCAACCTGATAACTGTAGCGTTGGCTGTCCTCAAGGAGGCGGTCAACAAACACTCTATCGCCATGTCTATACGCTCAATAATAATAGCGCCACGAAATTTGCCAACTGGGTTGCCTATAGCGTGACAAAAACCAGCCAGGCAAGCGGTCGCTCGCGAAACTGGGCGCAAGATCCCGATTTACCGCCCTCGGATACGTTGGCCCCTTCCGCCTATAAAAATGCCCATGCGCTATTAAAAGTCGATAGGGGACATCAGGCGCCGTTGGCGGGATTGGGCGGCATATCTGACTGGCCGTCGTTAAATTATTTATCGAATATTACGCCGCAGAAGTCAGCCCTGAATCAGGGAGCATGGGCTTCACTGGAAAACCGGGTGCGCGAACTTGCCAAACAGGCTGATGTATCCGTAGTACACGTAGTGACCGGCCCCCTTTTTGAGCGGCATATCGCCACATTGCCAGAAGATGCTACGGTAGAAATTCCCAGCGGGTACTGGAAGGTTTTATTCACCGGAGCGGCGCCGTCAAAAAGTGAAGGAAATTACGCCGCGTTTATCATGGATCAGAATACGCCCCGTTCGGCGAATTTTTGCGACTATCAGGTTACCGTGGATGCTATCGAACATAAAACGAAGCCAGTGCTGACACTGTGGCCTGCCTTGCCTGAAGCGGCAGCCAGCGAGGTGAAAACAACAAAGGGGAGTCTGGCGCAGAAGTTAGGTTGTCGATGAGAGGCCCTATACGGCGCGTAGAAAGATAACGGAGAAATCCTGTCACGGGCCTTGATTTGATACAGAGTGATGCAATCTCCCTTTTTTTAGTGTTACCATCGTCATGCCGGACGAAAAAGAGCGATTTTCGTCTGTGCCGAAGGTTGTGCGCCAATTTAGCAATGGTTGGTTAGATGGATACACAACTCACTGTCAATAAATTAATTTTCTCTTTGTATGTGATCTTGCGTATGGGTCACCACTGCAAATAAGGATATAACATGCCTGTTATTACTCTTCCTGATGGCAGCCAACGCCATTATGACCACCCTGTAAGCCCGATGGATATTGCGCTGGACATTGGTCCTGGCCTGGCGAAAGCCACCATCGCGGGCCGTGTGAACGGCGAGCTGGTTGATGCTTCCGATCTGATTGAAAATGATGCGTCGCTTTCCATCATCACCGCAAAAGATGAAGAGGGTCTTGAGATCATTCGTCACTCTTGCGCGCATCTGTTAGGTCACGCTATCAAGCAACTTTGGCCGCACACGAAAATGGCGATCGGCCCGGTTGTCGACAACGGTTTTTACTACGACGTTGATCTTGACCGCACGCTAACCCAGGAAGATGTCGAAGCGCTCGAAAAGCGAATGCATGAGCTCGCCGAGAAAAATTACGACGTTATCAAGAAAAAGGTGAGCTGGCATGACGCGCGCGAAACCTTCGTGAAGCGCGGCGAGACTTACAAAGTAGCTATTCTTGATGAAAATATCGCCCATGATGATAAGCCTGGCTTGTACCATCATGAAGAATATGTCGACATGTGTCGTGGTCCGCACGTGCCGAATATGCGTTTCTGCCATCACTTTAAACTGATGAAAACCGCCGGCGCATACTGGCGCGGTGACAGCAATAATAAGATGCTGCAGCGTATTTACGGTACGGCATGGGCGGATAAAAAAGCCCTGAACGCTTATCTGCAGCGCCTGGAAGAGGCCGCAAAACGCGACCACCGTAAAATTGGTAAGCAGCTCGACCTGTATCATATGCAGGAAGAAGCGCCGGGCATGGTGTTCTGGCATAACGACGGCTGGACTATCTTCCGCGAGCTGGAGGTCTTTGTTCGTTCTAAACTCAAAGAGTACCAGTATCAGGAAGTGAAAGGCCCGTTCATGATGGACCGTGTGCTGTGGGAGAAAACCGGGCACTGGGACAACTATAAAGATGCGATGTTCACCACGTCCTCAGAAAACCGCGAATATTGCATCAAGCCGATGAACTGCCCAGGCCACGTTCAGATCTTTAACCAGGGTCTGAAATCCTATCGTGATTTGCCGTTGCGTATGGCGGAGTTCGGTAGCTGCCACCGTAACGAGCCATCAGGCGCGCTGCATGGTCTGATGCGCGTACGCGGCTTTACGCAGGATGACGCGCATATCTTCTGTACAGAAGAGCAGATCCGCGATGAAGTTAACGCTTGTATTCGTATGGTCTACGATATGTACAGTACTTTTGGCTTCGAGAAGATCGTCGTCAAGCTTTCCACTCGTCCTGATAAACGTATTGGCAGCGATGAGATGTGGGATCGTGCTGAGGCGGATCTGGCGGTTGCGCTGGAAGAAAATAATATCCCGTTTGAGTATCAACTGGGTGAAGGCGCATTCTACGGTCCGAAAATTGAATTTACCTTATATGACTGCCTCGATCGTGCATGGCAGTGCGGTACAGTACAGCTGGACTTCTCCTTACCGTCTCGTCTGAGCGCTTCCTATGTAGGCGAGGACAACGAGCGTAAGGTGCCGGTAATGATTCACCGTGCGATTCTTGGGTCGATGGAACGCTTCATCGGTATCCTGACCGAAGAGTTCGCTGGTTTCTTCCCGACCTGGCTTGCGCCGGTTCAGGTAGTAGTGATGAATATTACCGATGCGCAGTCTGAATACGTTAACGAATTGACGCAGAAACTACAAAATGCGGGCATTCGTGTAAAAGCAGACTTGAGAAATGAGAAGATTGGCTTTAAAATCCGCGAGCACACTTTACGTCGTGTCCCTTATATGTTGGTCTGTGGTGATAAAGAGGTGGAAGCAGGCAAAGTTGCCGTTCGCACCCGCCGCGGTAAAGACTTGGGCAGTCTGGACGTAAATGACGTGATTGAGAAGCTGCAACAAGAGATTCGCAGCCGCAGTCTTCAACAACTGGAGGAATAAAGTATTAAAGGCGGAAAACGAGTTCAAACGGCGCGTCCGAATCGTATTAATAGCGAAATTCGCGCGCAAGAAGTTCGCTTAACAGGTCTGGAAGGCGAGCAGCTTGGTATTGTGAGTCTGAGAGAAGCTCTGGAAAAAGCTGAAGAAGCCGGAGTAGACTTAGTCGAAATCAGCCCTAACGCCGAGCCGCCGGTTTGTCGTATAATGGATTACGGCAAATTCCTCTATGAAAAGAGTAAGTCTTCTAAGGAACAGAAGAAAAAGCAAAAAGTTATCCAGGTGAAGGAAATTAAATTCCGTCCTGGGACAGATGAAGGTGACTATCAGGTAAAACTCCGCAGCCTGATTCGCTTTCTCGAAGAGGGCGATAAGGCCAAAATCACGCTGCGTTTCCGCGGTCGTGAGATGGCCCACCAGCAAATCGGTATGGAAGTGCTTAATCGCGTGAAAGACGATTTGCAAGAACTGGCAGTGGTCGAATCCTTCCCAACGAAGATCGAAGGCCGTCAGATGATCATGGTGCTTGCTCCTAAGAAGAAACAGTAAGGCCTTCAAGTAACAATTCTGTGAAGCCTTCGGGCTTCACAGGTTTTGTTCGCCTATGTTTCGTTTATTAACAATGCGAAGTGGAAGTTATTAAAATGCCAAAAATTAAGACCGTACGCGGTGCTGCTAAGCGCTTCAAAAAAACCGGTAAAGGTGGTTTTAAGCACAAGCACGCTAACCTGCGTCACATTCTGACCAAAAAAGCGACTAAACGTAAACGTCACCTGCGTCCGAAAGCCATGGTTTCTAAAGGCGATCTGGGCCTGGTTATCGCGTGCCTGCCGTACGCATAAGCCGTTAACGTTTTTAACTTTTTAATTAGAATAGATACAGGAGAGCACATATGGCTCGCGTAAAACGTGGTGTAATTGCACGCGCACGTCACAAGAAAATTTTGAAACAAGCCAAAGGCTACTACGGTGCGCGTTCTCGCGTATACCGCGTTGCCTTCCAGGCGGTTATCAAAGCTGGTCAGTATGCTTACCGTGACCGCCGTCAACGTAAGCGTCAGTTCCGTCAACTGTGGATTGCGCGTATCAACGCAGCAGCACGTCAGAACGGTATTTCTTACAGCAAATTCATCAACGGCCTGAAAAAAGCCTCTGTTGAAATCGACCGTAAGATCCTGGCTGATATCGCCGTATTCGACAAAGTCGCGTTCACCGCGCTGGTTGAAAAAGCGAAAGCAGCTCTGGCATAAGCCAGTGAAAAGAGGGAGCCTGGCTCCCTCTCTTTTATTTACTGTTCAGTGAGTTGACAATTGACCTGTAACCCTTTTCAATAAAGGATATTCGGTTTTACCACATAAGGTAACGCAAGCATGAACGCTGCTATTTTCCGTTTCTTTTTTTACTTTAGCACCTGACCCCAGGAGGCTAGCGCGTGAAAAATGAAACGAAAAACAGCGCAAAAAAAGCCTCCTGATGGAGGCTTTTTTTGTACCTGAAATCGAGAGATTACGTCCAATGAACCGGTGTCTTCACCGACACAATGAGGAAAACCATGTCACATCTCGCAGAGCTGGTTGCCAATGCAGCGGCCGCCATTAACCAGGCGTCAGATGTTGCCGCGTTAGACAATGTACGCGTCGAATATTTGGGCAAGAAAGGGCATTTAACCCTTCAGATGACGACCCTACGCGATCTGCCGCCGGAAGAACGTCCGGCAGCCGGGGCAGTCATTAACGCCGCGAAAGAGCAGGTACAACAGGCTCTTAACGCGCGTAAAGCCGAGCTGGAAAGCGCAGCGCTTAATGCCCGTCTGGCCGCTGAAACCATCGATATCTCCCTGCCGGGGCGCCGTATTGAGAACGGCGGTCTGCATCCGGTCACGCGTACCATTGACCGTATTGAAAGTTTCTTCGGCGAGCTTGGTTTTACCGTGGCGACTGGCCCGGAAATCGAAGATGACTACCATAACTTCGATGCGTTAAACATTCCGGGTCATCATCCGGCCCGCGCCGATCATGATACCTTCTGGTTTGACGCGACCCGTCTGCTGCGGACCCAGACATCTGGCGTACAGATCCGGACGATGAAAGCGCAGCAACCGCCGATCCGTATTATTGCTCCGGGCCGCGTATACCGTAATGACTACGACCAGACGCATACTCCGATGTTCCATCAGATGGAAGGTCTGATTGTTGATACCAACATCAGCTTCACCAACCTCAAAGGTACGCTGCACGACTTCCTGCGTAATTTCTTTGAGGAGGATCTGCAGATTCGCTTCCGTCCTTCTTATTTTCCGTTTACCGAACCTTCTGCGGAAGTGGATGTGATGGGTAAAAACGGCAAATGGCTGGAAGTGCTGGGCTGCGGGATGGTGCATCCGAATGTGCTGCGTAATGTCGGTATCGATCCGGAAATCTATTCTGGCTTCGCTTTTGGTATGGGGATGGAACGTCTGACCATGTTGCGTTACGGCGTCACCGACCTGCGTTCATTCTTCGAAAACGATCTGCGTTTCCTCAAACAGTTTAAATAAAGGCAGGATAAAACAATGAAATTCAGCGAACTGTGGTTACGCGAGTGGATTAACCCGGCAATTGATAGCGATGCGCTGACCAACCAGATTACGATGGCTGGCCTGGAAGTAGACGGCGTTGAGCCGGTTGCGGGAAGCTTTAATGGCGTTGTGGTAGGGGAAGTGGTTGAGTGCGCCCAGCACCCGAACGCTGACAAATTGCGTGTAACGAAAGTCAACGTCGGCGGAGAACGCCTGTTGGATATCGTCTGCGGCGCGCCAAACTGTCGTCAAGGGCTGAAAGTCGCGGTGGCCACCATTGGCGCCATCCTGCCGGGCGATTTCAAAATTAAAGCGGCAAAACTGCGTGGCGAACCGTCTGAAGGGATGCTGTGTTCCTTCTCCGAACTGGGGATTTCCGACGATCACAGCGGCATTATCGAACTGCCGGCGGATGCGCCGCCAGGTACCGATATTCGCGAATACCTGAAGCTTGACGACAATACCATCGAAATTAGCGTCACGCCGAACCGTGCGGATTGCTTAGGCATCATCGGCGTTGCGCGCGATGTGGCTGTACTGAACAAAGCGCCGCTCCAGGAGCCTGAAATAACGTCGGTTGCGGCAACCATCAGCGACACGCTGCCGATTACGGTAGAGGCCGCTGATGCGTGTCCACGCTATCTTGGCCGGGTGGTAAAAGGCATCAATGTTAACGCGCCGACGCCGCTGTGGATGAAAGAGAAACTGCGTCGCTGCGGTATTCGCTCCATCGATGCGGTGGTTGACGTCACGAACTATGTGCTGCTCGAACTGGGTCAGCCAATGCATGCTTTCGATAAAGATCGCATTGATGGCGGTATTGTCGTGCGGATGGCAAAAGAGGGTGAAACCCTGGTTCTGCTGGACGGTTCCGAGGCTAAGCTGAATACGGATACGCTGGTTATCGCCGACCACAATAACGCGCTGGCAATGGGCGGTATTTTTGGCGGTGAGCACTCCGGCGTAAATGGCGAGACGCAAAACGTGCTGCTGGAGTGCGCGTACTTTAACCCGTTGTCTATCACCGGTCGCGCTCGCCGCCACGGTCTGCATACCGATGCGTCTCATCGCTACGAGCGCGGGGTGGACCCGGCGTTGCAATATAAAGCGATGGAGCGCGCCACTCGTCTGCTTCTTGATATCTGCGGCGGTGAAGCGGGTCCGGTAATTGATGTGAGCAACGAAGCAACGTTGCCGAAACGCGCCACCATTACGCTGCGTCGCAGTAAACTGGATCGCCTGATCGGGCATCATATTGCGGATGAGCAGGTCAGTGATATTCTGCGTCGTCTGGGCTGTGAAGTGACCGAAGGGCAGAACGAGTGGAAAGCCGTGGCGCCGAGTTGGCGTTTCGATATGGAGATTGAAGAAGATCTGGTGGAAGAGGTTGCCCGCGTTTACGGCTATAACAATATTCCGGACGAGCCAATCCAGGCCGGTTTAATCATGGGGACGCACCGTGAAGCCGATCTGTCGTTGAAGCGGGTTAAAACGATGCTGAACGACAAAGGCTATCAGGAAGTGATTACCTATAGCTTTGTCGATCCTAAAGTGCAACAGCTCATCCATCCAGGCGCAGAAGCACTGCTGCTGCCAAACCCTATCTCCGTTGAGATGTCGGCGATGCGTCTGTCTCTGTGGAGCGGATTGCTGGCGACGGTGGTCTACAACCAAAACCGTCAGCAGAATCGCGTGCGTATTTTCGAAACTGGTTTACGTTTCGTTCCGGATACACAAGCCAATCTGGGTATTCGACAGGATCTGATGCTGGCTGGCGTGATTTGCGGCAACCGCTATGATGAGCACTGGAACCTGGCAAAAGAGACCGTTGATTTCTATGATTTGAAAGGCGATCTGGAAGCGGTATTGGATTTAACCGGCAAACTGGGTGATATCCAGTTTAAGGCGGAGATAAATCCGGCTCTGCATCCGGGACAGTCTGCAGCGATTTATCTGAAAGATGAACGTATTGGTTTTATTGGGGTTGTTCACCCTGAACTGGAACGTAAACTGGATCTGAATGGCCGTACGCTGGTGTTTGAACTGGAATGGAATAAGCTGGCAAACCGTATCGTGCCTCAGGCGCGGGAGATTTCACGCTTCCCGGCCAACCGTCGCGACATTGCGGTTGTTGTTGCAGAAAACGTTCCCGCAGCGGATATTTTATCCGAATGTAAGAAAGTTGGCGTAAATCAGGTAGTTGGCGTAAACTTATTTGACGTGTACCGCGGTAAGGGTGTTGCTGAGGGTTATAAGAGCCTCGCTATCAGCCTGATCCTTCAGGATACCAACCGTACACTCGAAGAAGAGGAGATTGCCGCTACCGTCGCCAAATGTGTAGAGGCATTAAAAGAGCGATTCCAGGCATCATTGAGGGATTGAACCTATGGCGCTTACAAAAGCTGAAATGTCAGAATATCTGTTTGATAAGCTTGGGCTTAGCAAGCGGGATGCCAAAGAACTGGTTGAACTGTTTTTCGAAGAGATCCGTCGTGCTCTGGAAAACGGCGAGCAGGTGAAACTCTCTGGTTTTGGTAACTTCGATCTGCGTGATAAAAATCAACGTCCGGGGCGTAACCCGAAAACGGGTGAAGATATTCCTATTACAGCACGGCGCGTGGTGACCTTCAGACCCGGGCAGAAGTTAAAGAGCCGGGTCGAAAACGCTTCGCCCAAAGAAGAGTAATCAGATCCAGGCATAACATCCATCAGGGTGCATTGCGGCAGATACGCTGCCATCCCGAAAGTAGATCAGCGGGATGAGAGCGTGTCTGTCAGCCTGAAAGATGACGCGTATAACTAAAAAGGCCGCATTGCGGCCTTTTTTCTTTCAAGTAGAGAATACCCACCGTAAAATCACGCTACCTCTTTTCAGCTGAATGGATAACATGCTGACTTTTGCCCGCCAACAACAGCGACGAAACGTTCGCTGGCTTCTGAGCCTGTCACTGCTGGTGCTACTGGCTACACTTCTGAGCTTATGCGCAGGCGAACAGTGGATTGCCCCCGGTGACTGGTTAAGCGCCCGGGGAGAGCTGTTTGTCTGGCAAATTCGCCTTCCCCGCACGCTTGCGGTATTGCTGGTTGGCGCTGCGCTGGCGTTATCTGGCGCCGTGATGCAGGCGCTGTTTGAAAACCCACTTGCTGAGCCGGGTCTGCTCGGCGTTTCGAATGGGGCCGGGGTTGGGCTTATTGCCGCCGTCTTACTGGGGCAGGGGCAACTGCCAGGATGGGCGCTGGGACTGTGCGCTATAGCCGGCGCGCTCACTATTACGTTAATCCTGCTGCGTTTTGCGCGCCGCCATCTCTCTACCAGCCGCTTGCTGTTGGCAGGCGTCGCGCTGGGCATTATCTGTAGCGCGCTGATGACGTGGGCTATCTATTTTTCCACTTCTTTCGATCTGCGGCAATTAATGTACTGGATGATGGGAGGATTCGGCGGCGTTGACTGGCAGCAGAGCTGGCTAATGATTGCGCTCATCCCGGTACTGATCTGGATATGTTGCCAGTCGCAACCGCTGAATATGCTGGCGTTAGGGGAAACCTCGGCGCGGCAGCTTGGCCTGCCGCTGTGGTTCTGGCGCAATTTGTTGGTCGTCGCCACCGGCTGGATGGTGGGCGTCAGCGTGGCGATGGCGGGGGCGATTGGTTTTATCGGTTTGGTCATTCCGCACATCCTGCGTTTATGTGGTTTAACCGATCACCGGGTTTTACTTCCCGGCTGCGCGCTGGCCGGGGCTATCGCCCTGCTATTGGCTGATGTGGTCGCCCGACTGGCGCTGGCGTCGGCTGAACTGCCTATCGGGGTTGTCACTGCCACATTGGGGGCGCCGGTGTTTATCTGGCTGCTGCTCAAATCCGCGCGTTAGCGCATCGGTAAACAACTGCTTTCATCATTCGCAGTCTATGATTAAAGGCTAACGATGAAACCCGCTATTCTACTGACATCAGGGAGACACCATGCAAAACTCGCTTCTTAATACTCACGTTACGACGATTGATGGAGAGGTCACTACGCTTGAAAAATACGCCGGAAAAGTGCTGCTCATTGTAAACGTCGCCTCAAGATGTGGTCTGACGCCGCAATATGAACAGTTGGAAAATATCCAGAAGGCGTGGGCAGATCAGGGGTTTATCGTGTTGGGCTTTCCCTGCAACCAGTTTATGGGGCAGGAGCCAGGCAGCGAAGAAGAGATCAAAACCTATTGCGCCAGCACCTGGGGCGTCACGTTCCCGATGTTCAGCAAAATTGATGTGAATGGCGAAGCGCGCCATCCGCTGTATCAAAAACTGATCGCCGCTGCGCCAACGGCAGTCGCGCCGGAGAAGAGCGGCTTTTACGAGCGGATGGTAAGCAAAGGGCGTACGCCACTCTATCCAGATGATATTCTGTGGAATTTTGAAAAATTTTTGGTTGGCCGGGATGGTCAGGTGGTACAGCGTTTTTCGCCAGATATGACGCCTGAGGATCCTATTGTGATGGAAAGCATAAAAATCGCGTTGGCAAAATAATGTCGCAATTGATGCAATTAAAGGATGTCGCCGAGAGCACTCGCCTGGGGCCGCTTTCCGGCGAAGTAAGCGCAGGAGAGATCCTTCACCTTGTCGGGCCGAACGGCGCCGGGAAAAGCACGCTGTTGGCGCGTATGGCGGGGTTAACCACTGGCGAGGGGAGCATTAGGTTTGGCGGAGCGCCGCTGGAGGCATGGGCGGCGGCAACGCTTGCCCAACACCGCGCTTATCTTGCGCAACAGCAAAATCCGCCGTTCGCCATGCCGGTCTGGCATTACCTTACATTGCATCAACCGGATAAAACGCGAACCGGGCAGCTTAACGAGGTGGCCGATATGCTTGGATTGGGCGACAAACTGGGGCGAAGCGTGAATCAGCTTTCCGGTGGCGAGTGGCAGCGTGTGCGCCTTGCTGCCGTTGTACTACAAATTCATCCCGACGCTAATCCGGTCGGTCAATTATTGCTGCTTGATGAGCCGATGAATAGCCTCGATGTTGCGCAACAAAACGCTCTGGATCGGGTATTACATCAATTGTGTCAGGCAGGAATCGCGATTGTGATGAGCAGTCACGATCTGAACCACACGCTGCGCCATGCGCATAAAGCCTGGTTACTAAAGCGCGGTAAACTCATTGCCTGCGGCCGCCGGGAAGAGGTGCTCACCCCTTCTTATCTGGCGCAAGCCTACGGCCTGCGCTTTCGACGACTCGACGTCGAGGGGCATCCAATGCTCATTTCGGCCACTTAAGTGAAATCGTTTCTTGAAAAGCAGGTAATTTCGACGCTAAATTAATAGCAAAATAAAAACAGAGGATTGTTGCGGCATGCGTTTTTGGCTTCTTGTTATCACAGCATTGTTCCTGGCAGGATGCAGCACACACCGGGCGCCGGCGCCAAACGCCAGATTATCAGACTCCATTACCGTCATTGCGGGTCTTAACGATCAGTTGCAGTCCTGGCGCGGTACGCCATACCGCTACGGCGGTATGAGTCGCAGAGGCGTGGACTGTTCCGGCTTTGTGGTAGTCACTATGCGCGATAAGTTTGATTTGCAGTTGCCTCGCGATACGCGTGAACAATCAAAAATCGGTACCAGAATCGATAAAGATGAATTGCTGCCCGGAGATTTGGTTTTCTTTAAAACCGGTTCGGGCGAAAGTGGTTTACATGTTGGTATTTACGATACAAATAATGAGTTTATTCATGCCTCTACCAGTCGTGGCGTGATGCGTTCATCGCTGGATAATGTGTACTGGCGAAAAAGCTTCTGGCAGGCACGGCGAATTTAATCTCGCAGATGATATAAACTTTGTGGTCTATTTGTATCATATCGTCAGTGGAACTTATGACGTTTTTCGTCATCTCATATAATGATATAACCGTAGCATTTACGAACGTATTCCTATTAAAAATGGGTATGTTCACACCCTGTTAAAAGTACCACGTTGGATATTGGTTTATAATCAGAGTAAGTTAAAAAAGGAACCGGTTTACCGGTAAAAAAGAAAAATGATGACGCTTCAATTAGTATCTGAAGTTACGTCTGTTTCCGTCCGTAGTGACTGGATGGTGAACGGCGCCCTAACCATGGGACTGGCGTAATGATTGCTTCACTTGATGAGCTTTACCATTCCGAACTCTTTTTTCTTCCCGTTATGGATGAAAACGCTCGGCTTGTTGGCTTAGAGATTATTGCAACGTTTGCCACTGAAGACGGTGCCGTGCGGATGCCGACTGAGTTGGTCGCGCCTCGCCTTTCGGTGGAGGAGCAATACTGTCTGTTTGTTGAAAAACTTGCATTGTTAGAAACCTGCCAACATTTTTTTATTCAGCATAAACTTATTGCATGGCTTAATTTACCCTCCGCAATTAGTGGTTTATTATTATTAGATAGCGAACTTTTTTCCCGAGCAGCGCGTTTTCCGTTTCTTGAATTAGCTATAAATGAGAATTATCCTGGATTAAACCAGGGCAAAGAGAATGAAACGTTAACTAATCTGGCAATACATTTCCCATTAATGCTGGCAAATTTTGGGGCAGGCGAGGCGTCGACTAAAGCTATTTTCGATGGGCTTTTCAAACGAGTCATGTTGGATAAAAATTTTATTCAGCAGCGTGCTGAAATGATCTCATTCGAACCATTCATGCACGCCATAGTGGCTCAGCTCTCCTCCAGTTGTGAGTCGCTGATGATTGCCGGTATTGATAATGAGGCGATGTTTGCGCGCGCAGCGCCATTAGGATTTAGCGCATTCCAGGGGGGACTATGGCCTCCGGTGCCGGTAAGTCAGCTCATTAAACTCGTTCAGCGATAACCTTTCTGTTTGCCGGTGTTTAACCGGTGATTAACCGTCTACACTGGAGACAGGAGGCCCTATGACCCTGTCTTTTACAGCCCGTTGGCGCGATGAACTGCCAGCAACGTATACCGCGCTTTTACCCACACCGTTAAAAAATGCGCGTTTGATTTGGCATAATGACAAACTGGCGCAGCAGTTAGCCATTCCCGCTTCGTTATTTGACGCTACAAATGGCGCTGGCGTTTGGGGTGGCGAAACCTTATTACCCGGTATGTCGCCTGTCGCGCAGGTATATAGCGGGCATCAGTTCGGCGTCTGGGCGGGACAACTCGGCGACGGACGCGGTATTTTGCTGGGCGAACAGCTCCTGGCGGATGGCTCGACCCTCGACTGGCATCTGAAAGGCGCCGGATTAACACCCTATTCGCGAATGGGGGATGGACGCGCCGTCCTGCGTTCAACCATACGAGAAAGCCTCGCCAGCGAAGCCATGCACTATCTGGGTATTCCCACTACGCGCGCGTTATCTATCGTAACCAGCGATACGCCGGTTCAGCGAGAGACGCAGGAAACGGGCGCGATGTTAATGCGTCTGGCGCAGAGTCATATGCGTTTTGGTCATTTTGAACATTTCTACTACCGCCGCGAGCCGGAAAAAGTGCAGCAACTGGCCGATTTCGCTATTCGTCATTACTGGCCGCAATGGCAGGATACGCCGGAAAAGTATGAGTTGTGGTTTGAAGAGGTCGCGGCGCGTACTGGAAGACTCATCGCCGAGTGGCAAACCGTTGGTTTTTCGCACGGCGTTATGAATACGGATAACATGTCGATTCTGGGACTGACCATCGACTATGGTCCCTTTGGTTTTCTTGACGACTACGATCCTGGCTTTATTTGTAACCATTCCGATCATCAGGGACGCTACCGCTTCGATAATCAACCGGCGGTGGCGTTGTGGAATTTACAACGTCTGGCGCAGACGTTAACCCCTTTTATTGAGAACGACGCTTTAAACAGGGCGCTGGATCGCTACCAGGACGCGTTGTTAACGCACTATGGGCAGCGAATGCGACAGAAGCTGGGCCTCTTTACCGAGCAAAAAGACGATAACGTTTTACTGCATGAATTGTTTAGTCTGATGGCGCGCGAAGGGAGTGATTATACCCGTACATTTCGGAAGTTAAGCCATACGGAGCAACAGAGCGCCTCCTCGCCGTTGCGTGATACGTTTATCGATCGCGCAGCGTTCGATGCCTGGTTCGACCGCTACCGAGCGCGATTGCGCACAGAGACGGTAGATGACGCGCTGCGCCAACAGCAGATGCAAAGTGTGAATCCCGCGGTAGTATTGCGCAACTGGCTGGCGCAACGCGCGATAGACGCGGCTGAACAGGGAGACATGGCGGAACTGCATCGGTTACATGAAATTTTACGTCAGCCTTTCATCGATCGAGATGATGACTATGCCAGCCGACCGCCGGAGTGGGGAAAGCGGCTCGCGGTCAGTTGTTCAAGTTAGCCTGACGCCAGCAGAATAGTCTGCTGGCGGGAGCGCTATTTGGTTAACAGTAGCTTGCCGGCCTGAGTTTTGCGCAACAGATACTCCTGACCGTTGTGATCGATAATGACTTTGCCGTCCGGACCTAATAGCGCCTGACTGTTGACACGCCGTTCAGCGGCAGGAAGAAGCGTTTCATTGTCTATTTCCTTAGGATGAGGCAACTCGGTGTTATCCATACGCGATATGATATTTATTAATAATCAAACTCACAATGATTATTATTATCAATAATTAATGCAATAACAGCAAGTGCTAATTCTGTGGAGTGATGTACGCACGCATAGAGAAAAGGGCGGGCAAAGTGTCGAAGAAATGCCCATCCCGGCAGGATGGGCGAGGTATTAAAAGCGGCTGTCTACCGCCGCGGCGAGTTTTTCCAACAGAACTTCCGTATCTTCCCAGTTCAGGCAGGGATCGGTAATGGACTGACCATAGACCAATGGTTGACCGCTGATAATTTTTTGCGTGCCTTCCCGCAAAAAACTCTCTGCCATAATCCCGGCAATCGCCGTGGAGCCATTACGAATCTGCTGGCAAATATCATCACATACATCCAACTGGCGGCGATGTTGTTTTTGACAGTTGCCGTGGCTGAAGTCGACGACCAGATGTTCCGGCAGATCAAATTCATGCAACGTATCGCAGGCGGCGGCAATATCTTCAGCGTGGTAGTTCGGTTTTTTACCGCCGCGCATGATGATGTGCCCATACGGGTTGCCACTCGTTTGGTAGATGGTCATCTGTCCGTCTTTATCCGGCGAGAGAAACATATGGCTGGCGCGGGAGGCGCGAATGGCGTCAACGGCAATGCGAGTATTGCCATCCGTACCATTTTTAAAGCCGACCGGGCAAGAGAGCGCAGAGGCCATTTCCCGATGGATCTGGCTTTCGGTGGTACGCGCGCCAATCGCTCCCCAACTGATCAGATCGGCAATAAACTGGCCGGTGACCATATCAAGAAATTCTGTGGCGGTCGGTACCCCCAGTTCGTTCACCTGTAATAGCAAGCGACGCGCCAGTTCAAGCCCATGATTGACGCGGTAACTTCCATTCAAGTCGGGATCGGAAATCAGGCCTTTCCATCCCACGACGGTGCGCGGTTTTTCAAAATAGGTGCGCATGACGATTTCCAGACGCGCCTGATGCTTCTGGCGTTGTGCCTGGAGCTGCGTCGCGTATTCCATGGCAGCGTTCAGATCGTGAATCGAACAAGGGCCAATGACGACCAGTAGCCGTGAATCTTCACCATTTAAAATTTTTTCTATCCGGCGTCGGGAGTCGGTAACGTGACTGGCGACGGAGGACGATACAGGATACCGCTGCGCGAGTTCGGTCGGTGTTACCAGGCTGTCGATACGCGCAGTACGGAGTTCGTCGGTTCTGTTCATTACAAGTCTCAGAAATGTGTTGCTTCAACGGCAGGACTACCGGGAAGTGATGGGCATCACGATAAACCAATCCCTGCTGATTTCAAGTGCGAGGCGTGTCACACCTCGCAGGCAGAACGGCATGGTAACAAAAATCAACCCATTGAACTAGTTTGTTAGTACATTCTGCGGTTAAGCCCCATAATGTCGAGAATCTTGGTGGCTATCTCTTCAACGGAATAATTGGTGCTGTTCAGGCAGGGGATCTGATTCTTACGATACAGCGCTTCGACCTCCGCCACTTCCATGCGGCACTGACGCAACGAGGCATAGCGACTGTTTTCACGGCGTTCTTCGCGAATAGCCGCCAGGCGTTCAGGGTCAATCGTCAGGCCGAACAGTTTATGTTGTAGCGGTTTTAACGATGTTGGCAGCGTCAAATTATCCATATCATCGGCGATGAAAGGGTAGTTAGCCGCGCGAATACCAAATTGCATCGCCAGATAAAGGCTGGTGGGCGTTTTTCCACAGCGCGACACGCCAAGTAAAATGACCTGGGCCTGATCGAGATTGCGCAACGAAATGCCATCATCATGCGCCAGGGTATAATCGATAGCGGCAATACGGGCGTCATACTTGTTCAGGTTACCCGGATTAAGCCCATGAGTACGATGAGCGATCGGCGTCGGATCCAGTTTCATCTCTTGCTGAAGCGGTGCCACCAGCGCCTGGACGATATCCTGGCAGAAACCTTCGCTCTGTAAGATGATGGCGCGAATTTCAGGTAAAACAATAGAGTAAAACACCAGCGGGCGAACGCCGGTTTGCTGATAAATGGCGTCAATTTGGTCTTTGACGGCGCGGGCGCGACTTTCGTTTTCCACGAATGGCAGCGTGATGCTGCTGATCGTCACCGGAAACTGCGACATAACCGCGTGACCCAGGACCTCGGCGGTGATGGCGGTACCATCAGAAATATAGAAAACATGGCGATCAACAACATTATCCATTCTGTTCATCCTGAAGAGTAAACATAATTATCTGAAAGCATAAATTAAAAGTAACGGGAAACGTATAACTTGTCGCTTATTTTATAAAATGACAGGTGCTTTTTATAATTACTGAAAAGTGTGTTTCATTTCCTGGAAACGCAGTTTATACCGAGGGTTATTAAGGGAATGCCGCGCTATGCGCGGGTTTGCGCAAATACGTAAACAATCTGAAAAAATGAAAAAATAAATTTGCTTGAACGATTCACCGTTTTTTTCGCGGGTTTAAGTATGCCAGGATAAATACGCAATTATGTGTTTCTTAAACTCGTTCATTTATCACAAAAGGATTGTTCGATGTCCAACAATGGCTCGTCACCGCTGGTGCTTTGGTATAACCAACTCGGCATGAATGATGTAGACAGAGTTGGGGGCAAAAATGCCTCCCTGGGTGAAATGATTACTAACCTTTCCGGCATGGGCGTATCCGTACCGAATGGTTTTGCAACCACTGCCGATGCGTTTAACCAGTTTTTGGATCAAAGCGGCGTAAACCAGCGCATTTATGAACTGCTGGATAAGACGGATATTGATGATGTCTCTCAGTTGGCGAAAGCGGGCGCGCAGATCCGCCAGTGGATTATCGACACTCCTTTCCAGCCGACGCTGGAAAACGCCATCCGCGATGCCTATGCGCAGCTTTCGTCGGATGATGAAAATGCCTCTTTTGCCGTACGTTCCTCCGCTACGGCGGAAGATATGCCAGATGCTTCGTTTGCGGGCCAGCAGGAAACGTTTCTTAACGTTCAGGGCTTCGATGCGGTACTGGTTGCAGTGAAACACGTATTTGCTTCTCTGTTTAACGATCGCGCCATCTCTTATCGCGTTCACCAGGGATATGATCATCGCGGCGTAGCGCTTTCCGCGGGCGTGCAGCGGATGGTTCGTTCCGATCTCGCTTCGTCAGGGGTGATGTTCTCTATCGATACCGAATCCGGCTTTGACCAGGTGGTCTTTATCACCTCGGCATGGGGCCTGGGCGAAATGGTGGTGCAGGGCGCGGTTAACCCGGATGAATTTTATGTCCATAAGCCAACCCTGGCGGCAGGCCGTCCGGCCATCGTACGGCGCACCATGGGGTCGAAAAAAATCCGCATGGTTTATGCCGCCACTCAGGAGCACGGCAAGCAAGTGAAGATTGAAGATGTGCCGCAGGAACAGCGCGACATTTTCTCGCTCACCAACGAAGAAGTCCAGGAACTGGCGAAACAAGCGGTGCAGATTGAGCAACACTATGGCCGTCCGATGGATATCGAATGGGCGAAAGATGGTCATACCGGTAAGCTCTTTATTGTGCAGGCACGTCCGGAAACCGTGCGCTCTCGTGGCCAGGTAATGGAGCGTTATACGCTACATGCGCAGGGGAAAATCATTGCCGAAGGTCGCGCCATTGGTCATCGTATCGGCGCGGGTACAGTGAAAGTTATTCATGATATCGGCGAAATGAACCGTATTGAGCCTGGTGATGTGCTTGTCACTGACATGACCGACCCGGACTGGGAACCGATCATGAAAAAAGCAGCGGCGATTGTCACTAACCGCGGCGGGAGAACCTGCCACGCGGCAATTATTGCCCGTGAATTGGGTATTCCGGCGGTAGTCGGCTGCGGCGACGCCACCGAACGCATGAAAGATGGTGAAAAAGTGACCGTCTCCTGCGCGGAAGGCGACACCGGTTATGTTTACGCCGACATGTTGGATTTCAGCGTAAAAAGCTCCAGCGTAGATACCATGCCAGAGCTACCGCTGAAGGTAATGATGAACGTCGGCAACCCGGACAGGGCATTTGACTTTGCTTGCCTGCCAAATGAAGGCGTAGGCCTCGCGCGGCTGGAATTTATCATTAACCGTATGATTGGCGTTCATCCGCGCGCGTTGCTGGAGTTTGACGACCAGGACGCCGCGCTGCAAAACGACATTCGCGAGATGATGAAGGGGTTTGACTCGCCGCGTGAATTTTACGTTGGGCGGCTGACGGAAGGTATCGCAACGTTAGGCGCGGCCTTCTATCCGAAACGCGTCATTGTTCGTCTGTCCGACTTTAAGTCCAACGAATACGCCAACCTGGTCGGCGGCGAGCGCTATGAGCCGCATGAGGAAAATCCAATGCTGGGCTTCCGCGGCGCGGGTCGCTACGTCGCGGAAAGTTTCCGCGATTGCTTCGCGCTGGAATGCGAAGCGGTGAAACGCGTGCGCAACGATATGGGGCTCACCAATGTCGAGATCATGATCCCGTTTGTGCGGACGGTCGACCAGGCGAAAGCGGTCGTCAAAGAGCTGGCGCGCCAGGGGCTCAAACGCGGCGAGAATGGGTTGAAGATCATCATGATGTGCGAGATTCCGTCCAACGCCTTGCTGGCTGAACAGTTCCTCGACTATTTCGACGGATTCTCTATCGGTTCTAACGACATGACACAGCTGGCGTTGGGGCTGGATCGCGATTCCGGCGTAGTTTCCGAACTGTTTGACGAACGTAATGACGCGGTGAAAGCGCTGTTGTCGATGGCGATCCGCGCGGCGAAAAAACAGGGCAAATATGTTGGAATTTGCGGTCAGGGGCCGTCTGACCATGAAGACTTCGCCGCCTGGCTGATGGAAGAGGGAATCGACAGCCTGTCGCTGAACCCGGATACCGTGGTTCAGACGTGGTTAAGTCTGGCGGAACTGAAAAAATAGTGTGATGCCGGATGGCGGCGTTATCGCCGCCATCCGGCAGTTTATCTCTCGCGATACTCCTGGCGCAGTCGCTGAAGAATATCCTGTCGTAACAAAAACTTCTGAACTTTGCCAGAGGCGGTTCTGGGCAGTTTTTCCACGATGACGACCCGTTCCGGATATTTATACTTCGCTACCCGTTTCCGGCTGAAAAAAGCGACCACCTCTTCCAAAGACAGCGAAAGGTGTGGCGGCTTTAAGACCACATAGGCGCATGAGCGCTCGCCTAAGCGCTCATCAGGCATAGCAACGACGCAGGCGTCGTGTATTTGAGGGTGTTGCAGCAAAATATCTTCGACTTCGCGACTGCTGATATTTTCACCTCCGCGTACGATAATATCTTTTTTGCGACCGGTAATTTTTATATAACCGTCTTCATCCATGCGGCAGAGGTCGCCGCTGTAATACCAGCCCTCTTTATCCAAAGCACGGGCGGTGAGTTCCGGCTCGTCCAGATATCCCATAAAGACGTTCGGGCCGCGTGAGGCCTCTTCGCCTTCGATGCCTGCTGGAAGCGTATTACGCGCTTCATCCACGATTTTAATTTCTACTCCGGCGGCGCCATAGCCATCGGTATTCATCATGCGTGAAATTGAATCATCCAGATTAACCATCGAATGCGGAGAACTTTCCGTTGAGCCGTAAATACTCAATAACTTGATACCGCGCTGCTGGCAGTCTCGGGCGACCTTTTTGGGAATGGTTGTGCCGCCGCATAAGAAGAATCGCAGCGAGGAGAGATCGGCAGGCTGCTGCTCAACGGCGCAAAGCAGATCGTAAATAAACGGCGTAGCGCCGGACAGACAGGTACAGCGTTGCTGTTCTAATAAGGCAAGACAGGCTTTTGGTGTAAAGATGTCCAGTAACACGCTTCGTGCGCCGATCAAAAAGGGCGCAGTTACGCCGTGCAAAAATCCCGTGGCGTGACCTAACGGCGCAGGCATCAGGAAAACATCCTGCCAGGTTAAATTCAGGCGCGCGCAATACGCTCGTTCGCTGGCAAGAATATTATTGTGGGTCAACATTACCCCTTTCGGTATGCCTTCCGTACCGGAGGTAAACAGGACTGCCGCCAGTTCATCGCCATGAATAGTCATCCCTGAATGCAGCGGTTCGCTGCTGTCGATGATTTCACTGAGCGCGAGCGCTGTGGTGGCAGGAGCCAGTTTATCCACGCCGACAATCTGCGTCAGATGATGTAGCTGATTTTGTAGCGGAAGGATAAGATCGATCGGACGATTCTGTTTGAATATGGTAGGCGCGAAGAAAATTTTTGCCTGGCATTTGTTCAGCACCCAAACCAGCTCCGCCTCTCGCCAGGCGGGAAGCAACGGGACGGATACCGCGCCTGTTTTCAGGCAAGCCAGATAAATGAGGGTAAACTCACACCAGCCCGGAAGCTGAAAGGCGACGCGATCGCCCGGTTGAATTCCCTGGGATAATAACCAGTTTGCCAGGCGGCTCGCCGCGCTATCGAGCGCAGCATAGGTCCAGGATGCGCCATGATTATCAACCACAGCGATTTTATCGGGTACGGCGCGTGCGGTTTGCCGCCAGTAATCGCCCAGTGAAGCATCGCCCCAGTAGCCCAGCTCGCGATAGGTTTTCCGGCGTGCGGCGTTAAACGTTAATGTGACACTCATTGACTTGTTCTCTATAAATCCAAATAGCGTAATCTCCGGGTCGCTAACCGGATAAGACACATTAGTGTCGTTATCCGGCGTGTCTGAGGATCAGCCGAAGCGAAATTCAACGCCGAACGTCCCCGCCGGATATTCCCATTTTTCGAGGAGAGTATTGCCGCAGAGTACTCTGCAGGTGCCGCACTCCAGGCAGCCCGCAGAGTCAAAATGAATATTTCCCGCATCGTCCTGCTTATAGAGCCCGGCGGGGCAGGCTTTCATTAATTTACTGAACTCCTGCATGTCCGGATGAGCGCGTAAAATGATATGTGGGTGCCCTTCATCCACGTAAAATTTATTTACGCCCAGTTTGACGTCAACATTCACGATATTGTCCGAACTCATAACGCCGTTGCTCCCTTTATGCCGTCTTTTAATAAATTCATCAGCCCAATTTTTTTTGCATGCGACAGGATAGTTTTGCGCAGAGGTGGAATGGGGCCGCCATTGACGGTGAACAGATCACCCATAATGTTTGTCGCCATACGCGGGTACTCGGTAAAAAGTCGTGGATTTTCCATTAATGCCGGGAGCTTGCGGAAATGCCGCATGTCCCGTAACACGCCGTTTTTCTCCAGTGCGTGTTTGTACCCGGCAAGACTTGCGGCGGAAAAATCTTGTCGCGCTTTAGCGTCAATGGCGGTTTGAGCGGCAGCTTGCGCAGACGCCATGGCTAAATCCATGCCGCGTACGGTATAGCCGAGGTTCAGGCAAAGACCGGCGGCGTCGCCGACAATCATCACGCCATCGCTTGCCAGTTCGGGCACCATTGCCATACCGCCTTCCGGCACCATATGGGCGGAGTATTCGAGCAGCGTTCCCCCCTGAATTAAAGGGCGTATCGCCGGATGTTGTTTAAAATCCTCTAGCATTTGCGGAATGCTTTTAGACGCGTGAGCAATGTCACCCAGACCGCATACCAGCCCCAGTGAAATTGAGTCGCGGTTGGTATAAAGAAACCCGCCGCCCATGAGCCCGTTGGAGGGCGCGCCAGCGAATAGCCAGGCGGCGCCTTCATGGGACGCCAGGTTAAAGCGTTCTTCAATGAGTGCCGGAGAAAGCCCAATGAGCTCTTTTACGCCGACGGCATAATGATGCGCAGCGGGGGCGGGTACCATCCCCAGCGAGCGGCCCAGCATGGAATTCACGCCGTCCGCGAGAATCACAATATTTGCGTCCAGAATATCATCGCCGGCCTGAACGCCAGTGACCCGATTGCCATCGCGTACCAGCGCATCAACCCGTACGCCCGGAATAAACTGCACGCCAGCCTGTTCCGCCTGCGCCATTAACCACGGATCCAGTTTGTTGCGTAACACAGTGTACGACGCCAGGGCAGGGGGAGCCGGCGGCTCGCGGTGAAAATCGAGCGTCACGGCGCTTTCTTCTGTTAAAAATGATATTTTTTCACGCGTCACAACGCGTTCGATGGGCGCGGACGTGGCGAATCCCGGCATAATACTTTCGATACTGTGGGCGTAGAGCCGTCCGCCGGTCATATTTTTGCTGCCCGCGTTGTTTCCGCGTTCAATAACCAGCACATCCAGCCCCGCTTTCGCCATCACATACGCGGCGACCGTTCCTGCTACGCCTGCGCCCACCACAATGGCGTCAAATTTATCATCCGACATGCTTTATGCTCCTTTCCCGCCGGATTGACGGCGGGAGATGTGCGTTGAAAGGGAATTAACGACTTAACTGGTCGATAAGGGCAGGAACGACCTTGTAGATATCGCCCACCAGGCCATAATCGGCATAATTGAAAATGGGCGCGCTTTTATCTTTGTTAATCGCGACAATAATTTTTGCGCCATTCCCGCCCACCATATGCTGGATTTGACCGGAAATGCCCAGCGTCAGATAGAGATCGGATTTCAACAGCACGCCGGATACGCCAATATAGCGCTCGCGTTCCATCCAGTTCTCGCCTTCTGCAATGGGGCGGGAGCAGCCCACTTCAGCGCCAAGTACGGTTGCCAGTTTATGCACCATATCAAGATCGCTTTGCGCCGCCAGGCCTCGCCCCACGCCGATAACCCGTTTGGCTTTACTCAAATCGACGCTGCTTAGCGATTTCGCGCGGCGCTGGTGACACAACACTTCGCGGCGCGGCGCGATATACGCTAGCGTGGTCTCGGGGCAAGTATGACCGGGGAAAGGGAGGGCGGGCTCCAGCACGCCGGGCGCCAGCGTAATAATCGCCTGCGGACTGTTTAAGTTCTCCTTGCCGAAGGCAAGGCCGCCGTACATGCGATGCTCTGCACATAGCGTCCCGTTGATGAGCTCGATGGAGGTCGCGTCGTTCACCATGACGGCGTTAAGCTGGATGCTCAGCCGGGCGCCCAGCGCTTTACAGCGCCTGGTCGCCGCCATGAGCAGCAGTCCGCTGTTATCGCCTAACAGCGAGGCCAGCGTTTCGGCATAGTTTTCTACGCGCTGCAAATCCGTATGTGATTCAAGGATAATAATCTCATCAGCGCCAAGCGCTTTGACGCGCCCGACATGGGCGCTTCCCTGTACGATGGCGTAAACCCTTTTTCCATACTGCCGCGCGCCGGTCATTAATTCGGCATAACGCTCTACGTTATCGCTAAAGACCCATACGTTGGCTAATTGACTCATGATAATTTTTCTCCGTTGGGTTTAGTTCAGGAATTTTTTTAAATGGTCGGCCAGCGCGGCGATGGCTTCCGGCGAATCGTTGTCGAGAAGGATATGCTTACGTTCTGTCTGCGGCGGTACTGAGATAGACTCCAGTTCCGCCAGTGGCGCGGTTGGGGTCCAGTGGATATCGATCGCCTGCCACGACGTAACGGCTTTTTTCCCGGCGCTCAGGATAGCTTTCATTGATGGGATTCGTGGAACGTTAATATCGGAGGTGACGCAAAGCACCGCGGGCGGCGTGAGTTCAATAATTTCAAGCTCTTCTTCCAGCGTACGTTCAACGATGATTTTGTCGCCGTCGCGTTGAATATGGCTTACCGCGTTGATGACGGGAAGTTGCAGAAGCTCGCCGGTCAGCAGGCCGACCTGTTGGGCATAGATATCGCCGGAACCTTCTCCAAAGAGCAGCAGGTCAAAGCCGATTTTCTCTACCGCCGCCGCGAGCGCCGACGCGGTTTCTTTCGGAAGGGCGTGCTCCAGTTGCGCATCCTGAACCATAAAAAGCGCGTCCGGCCCGCGGGATAAGACATCTTTGCGGACTTTTGAATTTTGTAACAGAGAGCCACCGACGGCGAGGGCAGCGATCTCATCACCATCGCCCGCTAACTGCGCCGCGGCCTCAATCGCGTTTAAATCAAACTGGCTGATTTTGGCCTCGGCGCGTTCAAAATTGAGCGAATGCTCCGGGGTCACGGTAATGTCCTGTTCTTCAGGCACCAACTTAAAGCAGGTTATTATTTTCATTGCATCTCCAGTGAGTCGCGTGCGGATAAGTAACGTAAAAATGACTGAAAATAGTCTGCGGCAGACAGAAGAGGTTTACGATGGGTCAATCTGTTTTCCTTGCGAATAATCTTGCACAAAAAATCGGTGAGCCGGGAATGGTTAGCCGGTGTCTGAAAAAGGTTGTGCTAAAAATACAAATGCGCTAGTAAAAATAATAAGTGCGATGCGTCTCCTCTTTTTAAAAATAAACTGTCAGATGTTGTTTCAATGAGGTTAAAATAAAATATCAGAAACATGTCGTTTATGTTTTTTATCTGGTAATACGCTATCGTCAGCTCATCAGAGCGGTTAGCAAAAGAACATAATATCTTGCATTCGAAACAAATAATCTTGTTTTGTCAGTAATCGCTACAGTTGTACAACCCTGCTGCTCGCTTTATTTTATCCCGGTTATCTTTTTAAACCTGACAGAGGTTATTATGTATCAGCGCTGTTTTGATTCCGCCACGGAGACCATTTTTGAACAGGGCAAAACCCCTAAATTTTCTCGTTTCGTCATAAGCGATGATCCTAACTGGGAGTCTGGTCATCATGTGCATGATCATGAAACAGAGCTTATTTACGTTAAAAAAGGCATAGCCAGATTAATAATTGACTCCTCACTCTATGTCGCGCATGCGGATGATATCGTCGTGGTGGAGCGGGGAAGACTGCATGCGGTCGCATCCGACAGCAACTCGCCGGCTACGACGTATACCTGCGCATTGTACGGATTTTGTTTTCAAAGTTGGGAGGAAAACCAGCTATTGCAGAGCCATTCCTGTCCGGTGGTTTCCGTGGTTCAGAGCAAAGAGGTCATTAAAAGTATCTTTAATGAATTAAGCGTATTACTTCCGCAGGGAAAAAATGCATTGACCTCCTCGGTATATGATGCCTTTGCTTATGCCCTGACCGTGCTCTATTATGAGAATTTTAAAAATGCCTATCGTTCGGAACAAGGGTATATTAAAAAAGACGTATTAATTAAGGATGTGCTCGTTTATCTCAATAATAATTATCGTGAGAAAATCACGCTTGATCAGCTATCGAAAAAATTTCGTGCCAGCGTCAGTTATATCTGCCATGAGTTTGCCAAAGAATATCATATATCGCCCATCAACTATGTTATTCAAAGGCGAATGACCGAGGCTAAATTCGCGCTGACAAACACCGAGTCTCCGCTGGCGGAAATTTCCTGGCGAGTAGGGTATGAAAATGTCGACCATTTTGCAAAATTGTTTATGCGCCATGTAGGATGTTCTCCCAACGATTACCGTAAGCAATTTAAAAATAATTTGATTGCACAGACGTATTTGTTGTCGGATGCCTGACGTTCAGGTTTATCTGTGTTATCCGGCCTGATGTCGCGAGGCGTCCAGACCGGATAACATGCTCCGGTACGATCCTTATTTATTCTGATAGTCTTTCAGAATCTGGCGTCCTGCCACATAGATCATGATTTCATCCGTACCGCCGCCGATACGTTCACAGCGAACGTCGCGCCAGAAGCGGGAAACGCGAGCTTCATCGGTATAGCCCAAGCCCCCCATAATCTGAATCGCATCGTCAATCACCTCCATCGCCGTACGCGCGCAGTACAACTTCGCCAACGCGGCGCTGGTACGCAGCGACTCTTCGCGATCGGCCTGCCAGGCGACTTTCAATACCATGTTGCGCATGTTTTCGATTTTGATGGCCATTAGCGCCAGCTTTTCCTGGATCATCTGGTTATGTCCGATGGGTTTGCCAAAGGCGATACGCTGGTTGGCGTAACGGGCGGCATCTTCAAAGGCGCATTCGGCAAACCCTGTACTGCGCGCGGCATTAATCAAACGCTCCATTTCAAAGTTATACATCACATTGAGAAAACCCATGCCTTCTTCACCGACTCTGTCGCTTTCATCAACCTCGACATTATCGAGATAAACTTCGCAGGTACTCAACATGTGCCAGCCAATTTTGTGTAGGGGGTTGATCTTTATGCCCGGCGTATTTGAATCTACCCACCAAAGCGTGAACGCTTTTTTAGGATCTTTAGGCTCCGCATCGCGCGCCAGAACTAGCATGTAAGGATACTCTTTGGCACCGGTGATAAATGTTTTTTGGCCGTTAAGATAAACCTTTCCGTTTTTACGCGTCCAGGTTGTGGTGGCGCTGTTATTATCAGAACCCGCGCCTGGTTCGGTTAAGGCGAGCGCGTAAGCCGGATCGCCGGTCGCCAGAGTACTTGCTGCCGTTTTACGCAGTTGTTCAGCAGAACCAAAACGGCGCATACTGTGAATGCATTGTCCATTGGTAATCAGAAAGGCCGGCGCGCCGCACTTTGAGATTTCCATTAGCGCCAGCATTTGCGTTACATAGTCAGCCGGAATGCCGCCAAACTCTTCCGGGACGCCCAGCATTGAAATACCATTTTCCGCCAACGCCTGCATAAATTCTCTGGGATAGGTGCCCGTTTGATCGCATGTGCGGAAATACTCTTCCGGAAAATTGCTGGTGATTAACTCGCGAATACTGGCCAGTAATAATTCTTGCTCTTCTGTTAATGAAAAATCCATCTTTATACTCCTTTTAAATAGCAGCGTCGGGAAGCGTGAATCCCATAGTGGCATCGGTGAATAATCTTTCGTCCATCAGTTTCAGATCCGGCGAGATAATCGGTGAAAAATCCATCTTATCGAGAATATCCTGCTGCAAATCGACCCCTGGCGCAATTTCGATTAAATGGAGGCCATCTTGTCTGAGGGTGAAAACTGCGCGTTCAGTGATGTAACGCACGTCTAAGCCACGCTCAAGCGCAATTTTTCCACTGAATGTAATTTCCGGCAGTTCGCTAACGAATTTTTTCACACGACCTTCCTGCAGGATATTTAACTTGCCGTCAGTAATTTCTGTTTTTAGACTTCCGGCCGTCAGAGTGCCGCAGAAAATAATTTTTTGCGACGTCGCGCTAATATCGATAAATCCGCCGGTACCCATAATTTTACCATTAAATTTATGTACGCCGACATTACCGTGTTGATCTACTTCGGCAAAACTTAAATAACAGACGTCGAGTCCGCCGCCGTGATAAAAGTCAAATTGCGAGGTCATATCGAGTATCGCACGGGTATTGACATTGGCGCCAAACGCCACACCCTGGGACGTAATACCGCCCACCGGGCCGGTTTCGACGGTCAGAACAAAATCATCGGCGCAACCTTCCTCGCGAGCGACCAGACCAATGCCGTCGGCAATCCCAACGCCCACATTGCCTACCGCGCCTTTGCGCATTTCAAACAGCGCGCGTCGGGCTACCAGCTTGCGCTGATTGAGAGGAAGGGTGAGCTGCGTATTATCATCAAGGGTAAAATCGCCGGAGATAAAACGGTTCACCGGCGCGCCGCCATACAGTTGCGTCTGGTCTGCATCGACGACCACAATATCCACCAGATAACCAGGAATACGCACAGATTTAGGATGCAGCGTGGCTTTTTTAACCATTTTTTGCACCTGCATCATCACAATGCCGCCATTGTTATGAACGGCCTGGGCAATAACCAGCGCATCAAGATACATCACCTCATCTTCAAAAGATGCATAGCCTTCACTGTCGCAGGTAGTGGCGCGGATAAAAGCTATATTCGGCGCTATCGCTTTATAATAGAGATATTCTTTATTATCGATCTTTACCAACTTAATGAGATCTTCTTTCGTTACGTCATTTAACTTTCCGCCCTGTTGGCGAGGGTCGACAAAGGTACCAATACCGATATCGCTAAGAACCCCCGGTTGATGTGCGGCGCTGGCGCGTAACGTCTGGGTTAATACACCTTGCGGGTAGTTATAGGCGGCAATTTTATTTTGTTCAGCCAGTTCGGAAATGCGGGGAGACTGTCCCCAGTGTCCGCATAGCGCCCATTTCACCAGCCCCTCCTGCGCCAGTGGGCTGATACCGCGATCGGCGCGGTCACCAAGTCCGGTTGGGCTAATAATCGATAAATCTTGTGGTGTCTGCGTTTCTTTATATTTATCTGCCAGTGCGGTAATGAGCGTTGTCGCTTCGAGAATACCGCCGCCTGCGCCCAGAATACATAAAGTTGCCTCATCCGGAATATAATTTACCGCTTCCTGAGCAGTGAGCACGGGAACACGACAATTAATACGTGATGGCTTATTGAGTTTCATATTTACTCCATAATTATCCCTGAAAACAATATCGATATGCCCTCGTCAACGGGAATAAAGACACAGGCTTTCAATGAATAAGGAACATAGTCATGTCGAATAACTATTTTCTTAATATATCCGTCATACTTTAAGTTGCCTGCGTTCGCTTGCCCCATTCACATAGTGATCTATGCGCCAGGGATTCACTTACTTGTCGCCTTCCTGCAACTCGAATTATTTAGGATATCGTGGCGGAAAGAGAACCTTCCGCCACGCATAACGTGTTACGCCTGATGTAATATGGCTAATACGGTGCGAAGATCGACCACCGATATTTGTCCTGGCGCAGATGCTTTTTTCACCGCGCCGAACGTTGCCGCCGAGCCAAACACTTCGCCGGCAAGACGAGAAATAACCCCGGTTTTTGACATCGACATGGTAATAATCGGGCGATCCGCATAGCGTTCCTGCATTTCCAGGGTGGCGGTAAGTAATGTCAGGACATCGGTTTTAGTCTGCGGCATGACGGCGATTTTCGGGATATCGGCGCCAAGCGCCTGCATTTTACGCAGGCGCTGAATAATTTCTTCCGCTGCGGGCGTGGTATGAAAATCGTGGTTGGACATGATCACCGCGACGTTGCGTTGATGAGCATACCCGACGGTGGCTTTTACGTCATCATCGCCAGTAAAAAGCTCAAGATCGATCATATCGACAAGGCCACTGTCGACCGCTGCGCGATTCAGCTCGATATACTGCGTGGTCGTTAGCGCCTGTTCACCGCCTTCTTTCACGCTACGGAAGGTAAACAGCAGGGGCTTATCGGTAATACTCTCTCTAATAGCGCGTGCGGCCTCCAGCACGCTGTCCGTGGCCATCACGTCGGCGAAATGATCAACGCGCCACTCCAGAATATCGAAATCCGCTTCACGGTAGGCAAGCGCTTCCGATTTGACATCGGCAAGGGTTTTTCCCATTAGCGACACAATGATCTTTGGCGCGCCTTGGCCAATCACAAGATCTCTTACAGTTACGGTTTTCATTTAGTACCCTTTCATCATTCGACGCAGTTATAATTTTGCCGCTCAGGCTGTAAATCCCATCACCTGTTTTACATATTCCAACGGAAATGCTTTTCCTGTCCACAGTTCAAACTGTTCGGCCCCTTGCCATAACAACATGCCGTAACCGTCAATCGTTTTGCAACCCGCTTGCTGCGCCTGCTGCAACAGCGCTGTCATATGCGGATTATAAACACACTCGGTGACCAGCAATTCAGGGCGAAGCAGGGAAACATCACTGACCAAAGAGTCATTGTCCAGCGGTTTCATGCCGACTTTAGTGCCGTTAGTCAGAATATCCGCAGTGGCGAGCGCGTCAGCAAACGCTTGTTGATCGGCAAGGTCAGTGACGGTGACGATGCAATCGGTGTTGTCATTCACACGCTTTGCGAAGGCGACCGCTTTTTCGAAAAATTCATCTTTTCGGTTAAACAGCTTAATTTCCTTAATGCTTTCAATGGCCGCCTGGGCGCCAATGGCGGTAGCCGCGCCTCCCGCGCCGAGCAGCACCATGGTTTTACCGTTAATATCGAAACCGCTTTCTTTAATTGCCCGGATATGGCCTGTGCCATCAGTGTTATAGCCGCGCAGATAGCCGTCATCGTTAACAATTGTGTTGATAGCGCCTACCAGTTTTGCGGCGGGCGTTAATTCATCGACATACTCACATGCGAGCTGTTTGTTGGGCATAGAAACCCCTGTACCTCGCATTTTTAATGCTTTCAGACCTTCAATTGCGTTGGCAAACGTCGTGTTATCGACTTCGAAAGCCATATAAGTATAAGGTAGTCCCGCTTTTTCTAATGCTTTATTCTGCATTTCAGGCGACAAACTATGGCGGATAGGATAAGCCATAAGACCAATTAATTCATATTTTGCAGTAACATCCATTTCATACTCCTTAATAAGTGGACGATGCAGCGCAGGACGAATGCCTGTTGCGCACAGTTAACGTTTTTACTGAAAATAACGCTCGCCAAACCGGACGTCGTTTTGTGGTATTTTAAATACGCGATAATAGCGAATAAATACGATAATAGCGGTGATGAACGTCAGAAGTGCAAAGGCAAAATCTAACAAGATAATATATTGCAGGCCAATAGTAGAAAGATAACCGGTGATCAGTGGGATAATAAAATTAGCAACACCACCCATCATCATATATATGCTAGTGACTTTAGCTTTGCTTTTGGGGAAAAATTCTGACATTACTGATACGCCTAATTGTAAAATTCCTCCGGCGGCGGAAAATCCAATCATGAAGGCGCCTGCATTACAGACCATCGGGGAGGGATACAAATAAATCGCCGCCGCGGTAAGCGCTGCCAGCCCGGCATTAAAAACGTTGGCCCAGATGGGACGAATCATTTTTTTCAGCAATGCGGCAAAGATAAATACGCAGACCAGTGAGCCCATACTGTAATACGAGATGGTTTTCAGCGCGTCGGATTCCGCCATGCCGGCGAAGGCCATCGCATATTTGGGCATCCAGACCACGATCACATAGAAGGTCGAAAACGCGGCGACGCCAAATAAAACGGAAGCTATGCCCTCCAGCCAGACGAGGGGGTTACTGTGCATTCGTGGTAATTCTTTGGCAACGCTGGCATCAACAAGTTGGCTGGGGAAGCTGCTTTTCAGCAACATCAGTGTAATAAGGACAAAAAGGATTCCAGGGATCACCACCGCATAGCCGTACCAGATATGGTTGACTAACAAGGCGCTGACGATAAGGGGATAAATCATTTGCCCGAATGAGACCATGGCTTTAACCAGAATAACCGCCGAGCCAGAGGCTTTTGGAAAACACTCCATTAACGCAGGGTATCCGCCGGTATCCAGCGCAGAGTTCGCCACGCCGACACACACGGCTAATACAAAAGCGATCATCAGGTTAGGGCTGGCGGGAATACCGAAGAAAAATAGCATATACAGCACGACGCCAAGCAGTATAATCGCCCGGCGGCCAAATTTATCAGAAAGTACGCCAAAAAATAAAATACTGACCAGGCGGCCAAGTCCGATGCCAGAAATTAAATAGGCGATACCGGCGCTATCAGTAGAAAACTTTTCCGCAAGAGAAGTCATATTTTGCGCTAGTGTAATAACGCTAATGCCGTGGAGAAAATAACTAAAATAAATGCAGATAACAGCCAGCAAAAATGGCATGTTGCGAGCCTTGTTCTGAGACATTTGTTCACAGCTCCTTGCTGATGGTTTTATTCAATGTTCTGCTTATTACTGCTTTTACTGCACGCAGCGAGTGTTCAGTAATACTATAATTGAATGCCATTGTTATACGTACATAAGATGACGCTTAAAATACCAGGTTTATTGCATTGGAACGGTTCTCTTCGTTATTTGGTGTATATAAAAACGGTTGCAGATTCTCTGTTTAGCAGATTCAGTCTGTGATGCTTATCGCAATTTTTCTGATAAGTGTGAATGCAATGAATAAGAATTAACATGGTAATTACAATTGTCGTTCTTTGGTCATCGTCGCTAACATCTTATTTTGCTTACCAACACAATAATATTGCACATGGCCTGTCGACATTTATTGTCCAGTTGACACGGCTTCAGCGCGATGCTGTAGTTCAGCCCGGCTTCGGTAACCGATAAACAAGGCGAGAAGAAATCCCGTTGCGGCGATACCGGTATCAAACCACATAACATGTGCAATGCTCATTTCTGAAATTCGTGCGGTGATGAGTGGGATGGTGAACGTCGCGATGCTGCCAGCGCTGTAATAAATACCGGTCGCTTTACCTTTCGCCTGAGGAAATCGGGCCGCCATCAGTGTCAGGCCGATTTGTACTACGCCGCCGGCAGAGGAGAAACCAATGACGAATGCGAAGATCATCACAACATAGGTCTGCGGATGCAGACAAACGGTCAGCAGCGCAATAAAAGAGATAAAAGTATAAAACATCAATAATGTCGTGGAGCGGATTGTTTTTCTAACCAGTGGGGCGGTAATAAAAACGCACAGTAGCGATCCGCAGGTATAAATACTTAATAATTTAATAGATTGGGTATAAGACATTCCTGCGACAAATTCTCCATACTGTGCCAGCCACTGGCTGATAAGATAAAATGTCGCCATTGACACATAGCCATAAAGGGTATAACTGAACAGATCAATCAGGGAACAAGGGTGGGCGTTTGCGTCAGGCGATTGCGGGGCGTTAGGTTTCGTTATCCGACCAGGATGCGCTGGAAAAGGGCAGTGTAATAAAAATAGGGCATTAACGAGCATGATCGCGCCGGCAAGTAGAAAGGCCCAGCCAAACCACATATTAGCCCAGACTAATAAACTGATAATAATAGGCAACAAGAATTGCCCGCATGAGACAAACGCTTTAATGAGAATATTTGCCGTACTGGGTGAGCGAGGGAACGCCTCCATCAAACTTGGATAGGTTCCCGCATCCAGAAAACTGTTGGCCATACCCGCTAAAAAGCCACAGGCATAAGCGGTAAAAAGCGTCCGGGAATGGAGGATGCCGATGAAAAAAGCCAGGTAACAGACGACTCCCAGTATGATAAACGGTCGGCGACCAAAGCGATCAGAAAGCATACCGGCGATTAATAAAACACTTAACCGGCCAATCCCAAGCGAAGAGATCACAATAGATACGCCAGCGGTAGTCGTGTGCCATTGCTGTTCAAGCGATGACATATTCAGGCTCATCAGGATGACGCCCATGCCATGTACAAGGTAATTAAAATACAACCCCACAGCAGTAGAGAAATAGCGATTTTTCATATTATCTGACTCAGAGATGTCGCCTGAAAGTTACGGTCGTATACGACAGGCGGGAAGCTCGTTGAATAGGGTGACAGGTCACTGTCGTAATTGTGCGGTTTTCTGTCCGATATCAATACTATGCGGCGATAAATTTTACATCTAACATAGCCGCTCCAGATCGCGCGCGAAAAGTTCTGCAGCAACGGATTGATAAATTTTCCAGTCTATAAAATCACCATCGGTATAGACCGATTGAAAGGTAGGTAAATCAGAAAAGTAACGCATCGTATTATTGCCGATACGATGATTTATTTTGTCAATAATAGCGTTAATTCGCCGCTGCCTCTTTGCTTTGATCTCCATCAGCCTGGTAATGATTTCTGGAGGGATTATCGCATCGCCAGTTTCCCATCGTTCCCAGGCCGTTGAATTATTATCCTGGGTGATATAGGCGGCGCATTCTTCAATCGTCATATTAAAAATGTGTCGTAATGCGTGTAATTCGAACGCGTTCATCGTTTTTTTAGCTTTCATATGAAAAAGGTGATGCTATAAATAGCACCACCAGCATCGTTTCGGCTTGAACAGAGTCACAGTATCTTGTGCAATATTATTTGTTAGTCGCTGGCATCCTTACGTTGAAGGAAAAACGCGGGACCCTCACACGTTATGATGAGACAAAAAAGTTAAAAAAAAGCCCATCGTGGGAGATGGGCAAAGACTACACACAGCAATTCGTTGTTTCACTCAGGGGATTTCCATGCTTATAAATCAATGTGTTGATTTATAACCGTGTGCTAATAGTAGGCATGAGCACTTTTTGCGTCGATCAGATTCGTCTCAATAGTTTAAAAACTGTAACGAATTTGCGACAGAAATGAGATGCGGCAGGGAACAGGCAGGCGAATTAAAATAGGGAGTGCGTTGAATTGATAAACATTGCTAAAGCATCGGGCGGCGATGCCGCCCGACGGGATTATGACTGCTTGTTGGCTTCCTCGATTTCATCCAGCTCTTCAAGGATCTCCTCCGGTTCATTCGTCGGCGCCGGAACTTCATGTACCCACGCGGAGAACAAACGCCAGGTCACGGCCAGAAGCACCGGTCCAATAAACAGACCAATCATACCGAATGCAATCAGGCCGCCGATTACCCCTGAGAGGATCAGAAGCAGCGGTAAATCGGCGCCCATGCGGATGAGTACCGGACGAATCACGTTATCCAGAGTGCCGACGACGGCGCTCCATACCAGCAGCACGGTGCCCCAGGTGGTGTCGCCTGTCCAGTAAAGCCAGATAATGGCTGGAATCAGTACCGGCAACGGCCCTAATTGAACCAGACACGAAAGGATCATCACTACCGTCAATAGGGTAGCGTAAGGCACGCCGGAAATCGCCAGCCCGACGCCGCCAAGTACCGCCTGTACCAGCGCGGTGACCACCACGCCAAGCGCCACGGCGCGGATCGCCTGAGCAGCCAGCAGAACTGCCGCATCGCCGCGTTTAGCCGCGAGACGACAGGCAAAATGGCGTATTCCCATCGCCACTTGTTCGCCGCGCCAGTAAAGCAGGGCGCTAAACAACAGCATCAGGGCGCAGTGCATCATAAAGCGTCCTATATGCGCCGCCTGACCGACAAACCAGGTCGTGGTTGTGCCGATGTAAGGCCGCACTTTCGCCATAATAGCGCTACCGCCCATATCCAGCAGGCTATGCCATCCGGCATACAGTTTGGCGCCAACCAACGGAATATTATTTAACCATGCAAGATCGGGTAGCGTCATATCGCCGCCAGTCACTGCATGGATGAGCGGGCCGCTACCATCGACAATGCTGTTAACCAGCAAAGCGACGGGAATAACGAAGAGCAGCACTAACAGCAGCGTCATGACCAGTACGGCAAGCGAGCGGCGACCCCACAATATTTTTTGTAATTTCAGCAAAACGGGCCAGGTCGCGATAACAATCGTACCTGCCCATGCAAACCCCAAAATAAAAGGCTGTACTATCCACAAACAGGCCACAATCATGATGGCTAAAAACAGCACCGATAGCAGCACTTGCGCAATATCCCTGGGCTGACGAACATTTACCATAAATACTTTTCACCTTTGTCTTTGCGCCAGAACGTTGGCGCGACGTGAACATGCAAACCACACCCTATAATGATGAGCAATTTCAGCGGTTTTTAACAGGCCGATTCTGCATGTAATTCTGTTGGGCGCACAGGAAAAAAATGTGATACAACAAATAACGCAACACGCAAACGATTAAGCATCCCTTCCTGTGCGTAGACCGCTCGCGCTCGCCGGGTTGGGCGCCACCGTTCACAACATAGACCGCAGGAAAGGGTCAATATAATGATTCCACAAATTTCTCAGGCACCCGGCGTCGTTCAGCTGGTGCTCAATTTTTTGCAGGCGCTGGAGCAGCAAGGGTTTACGGGCGATACGGCAACCAGCTATGCCGACCGTCTGACAATGTCGACCGATAACAGTATCTACCAGCTTCTTCCCGATGCTGTTGTGTTTCCTCGTTCTACGGCGGATGTCGCGCTTCTTGCCCGTCTGGCGGCGGAGCCGCGCTTTACGTCGCTGATATTTACCCCGCGAGGCGGCGGTACTGGCACTAATGGCCAGGCGTTGAACCAGGGCATTATTGTTGATATGTCCCGCTATATGAACCGCATTATTGAAATTAATCCTGAAGAGGGATGGGTGCGGGTAGAGGCGGGCGTTATAAAAGATCAGCTTAATCAGGCGCTAAAGCCGTATGGCTATTTTTTTGCGCCGGAACTTTCCACCAGTAATCGCGCAACGCTTGGCGGTATGATTAATACTGATGCATCCGGTCAGGGTTCGCTGGTCTATGGAAAAACGTCAGATCACGTCTTAGGCATACGGGCCGTATTGTTGGGGGGCGATATCCTTGACACGCAATCGATGCCCGTAGAGCTTGCCCAGACGCTGGGTGAAAACACTACGACGCCAGGCCGCATCTATCAGACCGTCTATCAGTCCTGCCTGGAAAACCGTCAACGTATCCTCGATAGCTTTCCAGGGCTCAATCGCTTCCTGACTGGCTACGATTTACGCCACGTCTTTAACGATGACATGACCCGCTTCGATCTCACCCGCATCTTAACGGGGTCGGAAGGGACGCTGGCGTTTATTACTGAAGCCCGGCTGGATATTACCCCGATACCCAAAGTCCGCCGTCTGGTGAATGTAAAATACGACTCCTTTGATTCCGCGCTGCGTAACGCCCCTTTTATGGTTGACGCGCGCGCCTTATCCGTCGAGACGGTTGATTCCAAAGTCCTTAACCTCGCGCGGGAAGATATTGTCTGGCACTCCGTTAGCGAATTGATTACCGATGTGCCGGATAAAGAGATGCTTGGCCTGAATATCGTGGAATTCGCGGGTGACGATGAAGCGCTTATTGACGGACAGGTCGAGGCGCTGTGCCACCGTCTGGATGGCCTGATGGCGCGTGCGGAAGCGGGCGTGATCGGCTGGCAACTTTGTACCGATTTGACGGGTATTGAGCGTATTTACGCGATGCGTAAAAAAGCGGTAGGGCTGTTGGGTAATGCGAAAGGCGCTGCCAAACCGATTCCTTTTGCGGAAGATACCTGCGTGCCGCCTGAACATCTGGCCGATTACATCGCCGAATTTCGCGCTCTGCTGGATGGTCATGGATTAAGTTACGGCATGTTCGGTCATGTGGATGCCGGGGTGCTGCATGTACGTCCGGCGCTGGATATGTGCGATCCGCAGCAGGAACTGTTGATGAAACAGATCTCCGATGAGGTCGTCGCGCTGACCGCCAGATACGGTGGGCTGTTATGGGGCGAGCATGGAAAAGGCTTCCGTGCGGAGTACAGCCCGGCCTTTTTCGGTGAAGTTCTGTATGGCGAGCTGCGCAAAATAAAAGCGGCTTTTGATCCGCATAATCGACTTAATCCGGGTAAAATTTGTCCGCCGCAGGGGATAGAGGCGCCGATGATGACGGTGGATGCGGTAAAACGCGGCACCTGGGATCGGCAAATCCCGTTGGCGGTACGGCAGACCTGGCGCGGCGCTATGGAGTGTAATGGTAACGGCCTGTGCTTTAATTTCGATGCGAAAAGCCCGATGTGCCCGTCGATGAAAATTAGCCTTAACCGGATCCACTCGCCGAAAGGGCGGGCGACGCTGGTGCGGGAATGGCTCCGTCTATTGGCCGATCGCGGCGTCGACCCGTTGAAGCTGGAAAAGGAGCTGCCAGAAAAACGCGCCAGCTTGCGCACGCTAGTTGCCCGCACCCGGAATAGCTGGCACAGACGCAAAGGTGAGTATGACTTTTCCCATGAAGTTAAAGAGGCCATGTCAGGGTGTCTGGCGTGTAAAGCCTGTTCGACCCAGTGTCCGATTAAAATCGATGTTCCGGAGTTTCGTTCACGTTTCTTACAGCTTTACCATACGCGTTATCTACGTCCGGTACGCGATCATCTGGTGGCGACGGTTGAGACCTACGCGCCGCTGATGGCGCGAGCGCCAAAGACCTTTAACTTTTTTATTAACCAACCGATGGTTCGTAATCTGGCGAAAAATCATATCGGTATGGTGGACTTACCTCTGCTTTCCGCCCCTTCGTTGCAACAGCAACTGGTGGGCCATCCGTCCGCCAATATGACGCTTGAGCAACTGGAGAGCATGAGCGCCGAGCAAAAAGCGAAAACGGTACTGGTGGTTCAGGACCCGTTTACCAGCTACTACGATGCTCGGGTCGTGGCGGACTTTATCCGCCTGGCGGAAAAACTGGGCAGGAGGCCGGTATTGTTGCCGTTCTCGCCGAATGGTAAGGCGCAGCATATTAAAGGTTTTCTTAATCGCTTTGCGAAAACAGCGAAAAAAACCTCTGAATTCCTTAATCGGGTCGCCGCGTTGGGGATGCCAATGGTGGGCGTCGATCCGGCGCTGGTACTGTGTTATCGCGACGAATACAAACTGGCGCTGGGCGAACAGCGTGGCGATTTTCATGTGTTGCTGGTGAATGAATGGCTGGCGCAGGAAATAAATGCAAGACTGTCCGTCGAGGTGAGCGGCGAACCGTGGTACTTTTTTGGCCATTGTACGGAAGTCACGGCTTTACCTGGCGCGCCTGCGCAGTGGGCCGCCATCTTCGCCCATTTGGGCGCGAAGCTGGAAAATGTCAGCGTAGGCTGCTGCGGTATGGCGGGCACCTATGGACATGAAGTAACCAATCACCAAAATTCGCTGGGAATTTATGAGCTATCCTGGCATCAGGCGATGCAACGTCTACCGCGAAACCGTTGCCTGGCAACCGGTTATTCCTGCCGAAGCCAGGTCAAACGCATTGAAGGTACGGGCGTGCGTCACCCGTTGCAGGCATTACTGGAGATTATGGGATGATCTGGAAACGCGAAGTGACCCTCGATGCGCTTAATGCGATGGGGGAGGGGAATATGGTTGGCCTGCTTGATATCCGTTTTGAGCATATTGGGGACGATACGCTGGAAGCGACAATGCCCGTCGATCATCGCACCAAACAACCGTTCGGCTTGCTGCATGGCGGAGCGTCTGTGGTGCTGGCGGAAAGTATCGGCTCGGTCGCAGGCTATCTGTGTACGCAGGGGGAGCAAAAGGTGGTGGGGCTGGAGGTGAATGCCAACCATATCCGGTCGGCACGTCAGGGGCGCGTGCGGGGCGTCTGTAAAGCGCTGCATACCGGGGCTCGCCATCAGGTATGGCAGATAGATATCTTTGATGAACAGGGACGCCTGTGCTGTTCTTCGCGTCTTACTACGGCGATTGTGTGACGTTGTCACCATAAAAGTGTGATGCATATTGCTTTTGGTCAAAATGTGCGCAGAAAAAGGTGATATACTGCGCACGTTTACACATAAGCGAGGATGATATGTCTACTGATTTAGACCCAACCCAACTGGCGATTGAATTTTTACGCCGTGATAAAACCGAACTTTCTCCCGCGCAGTATTTGAAGCGTTTAAAACAGCTGGAGTTAGAGTTTGCCGATCTCCTCACCCTCTCTGCAACCGAACTGAAAGAAGAGATCTATTTCGCGTGGCGGTTGGGCGTGCATTAATAAAGTCTGTGTAGGCCGGATAAGGCGTTAGCCACCATCCGGCTATGTTACCAGGCCATCTCACCAGACACTGTCACCAGGTAATAGATAATCCCCTTGATTTTGTTTAAAAAAAATACAGATCGCCATTTGTGCTAAAAAGGCGCGCTCTCTTTATGAGATTATTCTTATGCCCCTTCAAGAGCTAAGCCATTACGAGTACCGGAGATAAGCGCCGGATGGGGCCGGAGCCCTTAAGCCTGTATTGAACAGACTTAAGGGTTTTTCTTTTTCCGGGCGCGCAGAAAACTAAGGCCTGTTAATAACCGCTGACACGTCGTCAGCCGTGTTATTGTTCAAAATACGGTTAGCCAGCACGCCTGACATCATCGATCCGTTAACGTTCAGTGCCGTGCGGGCCATATCGACGATAGGTTCAATGGCGATAAAAATACCGACCAGCGCAACGGGAAAATTCAACGTCGACAGGACAATCAGCGCCGCGAACGTACCACCGCCGCCGACGCCGGCTACGCCAATAGACCCCAGCGCAATTGCAGGCAACATCGCGGCCAGAAAATGCAGCGAGAGCGGATCAATGCCGAGGGTGGGCGCAATCATCGCTACCATAATAGCCGGATAAATACCGGCGCAGCCATTTTGTCCCATACTGGAGCCAAACGAGGCGGAAATATTGGCAATGGTGCTTTGTACGCCAAATTTTTCCTGGGCGGAAATGGCCAGCGGAATAGAGGCTGCGCTGCTGCGGGAAACAAACGCAAAGGTTAAGACCGGCCAGACCATTCTGAAATAACGCGCTGGGTTATTACCGCTGAGGACCAGCAAAATGGCGTGCACGATAAACATCATTAAAATCGCGATATAACAAGCGCCGATAAAACCAAGTAAGCTGGCGAATTGTTCAAGGCGGTATGATGAAAATACGGTAGTCATTAATGCCATGACGCCATAGGGCGTTAATGCAATAACGATACGCACCATCTTCATTACCCAGAACTGAATAGCGTTAATGCCTGCGCTTAATTTCTGACCTTCTTCCGGCGCCTCTTTTTTGACTTTTAACAGGGCGATCCCCGCTATTAGCGTGAAGATAACGATTCCGATAACGGAAACGCTTCTGGCCCCCGTAAGATCAAGAAAAATATTCGTTGGGATCAGCGATGTCACTAACTGGGGAATCGACACCGCGGCAGTCTTATTGACCTCTTCCGTAGTTAATGTTGACGGCATGTGCACAAAAGCGCTGGCGTCAAGCCCCAGTATATGCGCGGTCAGTAATCCGATAAAACCGGCAACCATCACCAGGCATAACATGCATCCGACGATCGTCAGCGACATTTTTCCGATGCCGGTGCTGTTTTCCAGTTTATTGATAGCGGAAAGAATCGAAATAAAAATGAGCGGTATAGCGACCAGTTTTAACAGGTTGACGTAACCATTGCCGACTATGCTGTACCATTCGATAATGGTTTTAGTGTGATTTGCGGAAGTAAAATGCAGGGATAAACCAATAACCGCCCCTAAAAAGATAGCGATAAAAACGCTTTTCGACAGGGAATCGCTTTTTTGATTAATTCTCAAGATGACCCACGAGAAAATCAAAAAAAGTGCGATATACGCGAGCGTAACAACCATATTTTAAGCCTCTTGCCTCATTCAGCACCTGAAATGCCGGAAAGAGTTAACATAAACCTATAGCCCAAACTGAGTTATAGAACCGCAGCGGATTATAAAGAGCGGAACGCCAGGTATCCATACAAAAAATGGGGTTCTGACCTCGCCGCCCGACAATGTCGACAGCCTATTAATTAAATAGGCATTTTCTATGCATCTTTTCGTTTTTGACCTGTCAGCACGGTTGATATCTTATAAATCATTATTTATCAAATGGTTAAGTTGTTTTTTGTCTGTCGTATGACCTGGCGGACAGGGTCTATGCTTAATAAAAGGCGCTCAATATGACCATTTGTTGGAAAGCCCCTGCGGTTAAGGGGTTGAAGTGATAATCATTATCACTAACATGCTGTTATATCCTGGTGATTAAGAACGCGAGGTAACTCTATGGAATTGCATTCAGGCACGTTTAACCCGGAGGACTTTCCCTGGCAAGGGCTGACGTTAACGCCAGCGGCGGCAGCGCACATACGTGAACTGGCAGCAAAGCAGCCGGGCATGTTGGGCGTGCGGTTAAGCGTAAAACAGACGGGATGCGCCGGATTCGGCTATGTTCTGGATACCGTTCGGGAACCGGATAAAGACGATCTGGTTTTTGAAGCCGAAGGCGCAAAGCTCTTCGCACCGTTACAGGCGATGCCTTTTATTGACGGAACAGAGGTGGATTACGTACAGGAAGGGCTGAACCAGTTATTTAAATTTCATAACCCCAAAGCCCAGAATGAATGCGGCTGTGGCGAAAGTTTTGGGGTATAGGCGGTACTATGTCTCGTAATACTGAAGCAACGGAAGAGGTCGGCATCTGGTCAGGCGGGCGCCTTAAGTACAAAGAAGGATTTTTCACGCAACTATCCACTGATGAACTGGCAAAAGGCATCAGCGAAGAGGTGGTGCGTGCGATTTCCGCAAAGCGTAACGAACCTGAGTGGATGCTGGAATTTCGTCTCAATGCCTATAGAGCCTGGCTGGACATGGATGAACCGCACTGGCTGAAGGCGCACTACGATAAACTGAACTATCAGGACTACAGCTATTACTCTGCGCCATCATGCGGAAACTGCGACGATAGCTGCGTTTCCCCGCCGGGAGCCGTACAACAAACGGGCGCGAATACCTTTCTGAGCAAAGAGGTTGAAGATGCCTTCGAGCAGCTTGGCGTTCCGGTTCGCGAAGGGAAAGAGGTCGCCGTAGATGCGATTTTTGACTCTGTCTCCGTAGCGACCACATACCGTGAAAAGCTGGCGGAGCAGGGCATTATTTTCTGTTCTTTTGGCGAAGCGATACACGATCACCCTGACCTGGTCAGGAAATATCTTGGCACCGTCGTTCCGGGGAACGATAACTTTTTTGCCGCGCTGAATGCGGCGGTCGCTTCCGATGGAACATTTATCTATGTTCCCAAAGGCGTACGTTGCCCAATGGAGCTATCCACCTATTTTCGCATTAACGCCGAGAAAACCGGTCAGTTTGAGCGCACGATTCTGGTGGCGGATGAAGGCAGCTATGTGAGTTATATCGAAGGATGCTCCGCGCCCGTACGCGACAGTTATCAGCTCCACGCCGCGGTAGTGGAAGTCATCATCCATAAAGACGCTGAAGTAAAATACTCCACCGTACAAAACTGGTTCCCGGGCGACAACAACACGGGCGGCATTCTGAACTTTGTGACCAAGCGTGCGTTGTGCGAAGGGGAAAACAGCAAGATGTCCTGGACCCAGTCGGAAACCGGTTCGGCGATTACCTGGAAATACCCGAGTTGTATTCTGCGCGGTGATAATTCTATCGGCGAGTTCTATTCCGTTGCGCTGACCAGCGGACATCAGCAGGCCGATACCGGCACCAAAATGATTCATATCGGTAAAAACACGCGCTCAACCATTATTTCAAAAGGCATTTCCGCCGGCCACAGCCAGAACAGCTACCGTGGGCTGGTAAAAATTATGCCGACGGCGACCAACGCCCGAAATTTCACCCAATGCGACTCCATGTTGATTGGCGCGGACTGCGGCGCGCATACCTTCCCGTATGTTGAATGCCGCAATAACAGCGCGCAGCTAGAGCACGAGGCGACAACATCACGCATCGGTGAAGATCAGCTTTTCTATTGCCTGCAACGCGGCATCAACGAAGAAGACGCTATTTCGATGATCGTCAACGGTTTCTGTAAAGACGTTTTCTCGGAACTGCCGCTGGAGTTTGCCGTTGAAGCGCAAAAACTGCTGGCGATTAGCCTTGAGCACAGCGTCGGTTAATGATGAAGGAAAACCCATGTTAAGCATTAAAGATTTACAGGTCAGTGTGGAAGAAAAAGCAATTTTGCGTGGCCTGAATCTGGAGATTCGCCCCGGCGAAGTTCACGCCATTATGGGGCCGAACGGTTCCGGTAAAAGCACGCTCTCCGCTACCCTGGCGGGACGTGAAGATTATGAGGTCACCGGCGGCTCGGTTACGTTCAACGGTAAAGATCTGCTTGAACTGTCGCCGGAGGAACGGGCGGGCGAAGGGATTTTTATGGCCTTCCAGTACCCGGTAGAAATCCCCGGCGTCAGTAACCAGTTTTTCCTGCAAACCGCGCTGAATGCCGTGCGCGCCTACCGAGGGCAGGCGTCATTGGATCGCTTTGATTTTCAGGATCTGATGGAAGAAAAGATCGCATTGCTGAAAATGCCGGAAGATTTACTGACCCGTTCGGTAAACGTCGGTTTTTCCGGCGGGGAGAAAAAGCGCAATGATATTTTGCAAATGGCGGTGCTGGAGCCGGAACTGTGCATCCTTGATGAGTCGGACTCCGGACTGGATATCGATGCGTTGAAAATTGTGGCGGAAGGCGTCAACGCGCTACGCGACGATAAACGCGCTTTTATTATCGTGACCCACTATCAGCGCATACTGGACTACATCAAGCCCGATTACGTCCATGTCCTCTATCAGGGGCGAATTGTCCGATCCGGCGATTTTACTCTGGTCAAACAACTGGAGGAGCAGGGTTATGGCTGGCTTACCGAACAGCAGTAAAGCGCTACAGCAATGGCAGCATCTCTTTGAAGAAAGAGAAGAAAGTCGAGCTGAACAGGCAAGACAACATTTACAACAGATGTTGCGTCTGGGATTGCCAACGCGTAAACATGAAGACTGGAAATACACGCCGCTTGATGGCTTAATCCATAGCCAGTTTATCCAGCAGTTTGCGGCTATCAGCGCCGCGCAGCGTGATGCGCTGGCGCTGCAAATCGATGCTGTGCGGCTGGTGTTTGTCGGCGGGCGGTTTATGCCAGAGCTCAGTGATAGCACGCAAGACAGCGGATTTGACGTTAGCGTCAGGGATGAGCGCCAGACGCTTGCCGCGCCGGTGCAGCCCGAGGTTTTTCTGCATCTGACGGAAAGCCTGGCGCAATGTGTTACGTATATACAGGTACGGCGAAATCAGCGTCCGACCAGGCCGCTACTGTTAATGCATATTACCCAGGGCGTGGATGGCGACGAGCTGAACACTGCGCATTATCGCCACCATCTGGCGCTGGCGGAAGGCGCAGAAGCGACGGTTATTGAGCATTATGTCAGTCTTACAGAGGCAAAACATTTTACCGGCGCGCGTCTGACGGTGAAAGTTGCAGAAAATGCGCAACTGCGCCATATCAAACTGGCGTTTGAAAATGCGTCCAGCTATCACTTTGCGCATAACGATCTTCTGCTGGCGACAGACGCCTCGGCGTTTAGCCAAAGTTTTCTGCTGGGCGCCGCAGTACTACGTCACCATACCAGCACACAACTGAATGGCGAAAACGCGACGCTTCGACTTAATAGTCTGGCGATGCCGGTAAAAAATGAAGTCTGCGATACGCGGACATGGCTGGAACATAACAAAGGCTACTGTAACAGCCGCCAGTTGCACAAGACCATCGTCAGCGACAAAGGACGCGCGGTCTTTAATGGCCTGATCAACGTGGCGCAACACGCCATTAAAACCGACGGCCAGATGACCAATAATAACCTGTTATTGGGGAAACTGGCCGAAGTCGATACCAAACCGCAATTAGAGATCTATGCTGATGACGTGAAGTGCAGCCACGGCGCGACGATCGGACGTATTGACGATGAGCAGATGTTTTATCTGCAATCACGCGGCATCAGGCAGCAGGAGGCGCGACACATGATTCTTTACGCGTTTGCCGCAGAGTTAACGGAAGCTATCCATGATAGCGCCCTTAAACAGCAGGTGCTGGCGCGAATCGGCCAGCGACTGCCCGGAGGCTTAGCATGACATTTCCTGTTGAAAAGGTGCGGGCGGATTTTCCCATACTGCAGCGTGAAGTTAACGGCCTGCCGCTGGCTTACCTGGACAGCGCAGCCAGCGCCCAAAAACCCAATCAGGTTATTGACGCTGAATCTGCCTTCTACCGTCACGGCTATGCTGCGGTACATCGAGGTATCCATACGTTAAGCGCGCAGGCGACCGAAAGCATGGAGAATGTGCGTAAGCAGGCGTCGCGGTTTATTAACGCCCGCTCCGCAGAAGAACTGGTTTTCGTGCGCGGTACGACGGAGGGCATTAACCTTGTCGCCAACAGTTGGGGAACGGAAAATATTCGCGCCGGGGATAACATTATTATCAGCGAGATGGAGCATCACGCTAACATCGTTCCCTGGCAGATGCTGTGCGAACGCAAAGGCGCTGAACTGCGCGTGATCCCATTGCATCCTGACGGTACGCTGCGGCTGGAGATTTTAGCGACGCTGTTCGATGACCGGACCCGACTGTTGGCCATTACCCATGTTTCCAACGTGCTGGGGACGGAAAACCCGCTGCCGGACATGATTGCGCTGGCGCGCCAGCATGGGGCGAAAGTGCTGGTGGATGGCGCTCAGGCCGTGATGCACCATGCTGTTGACGTCCAGGCGCTGGACTGCGATTTTTACGTTTTCTCCGGCCATAAACTTTACGGGCCGACCGGCATCGGCATTCTGTATGTTAAAGCGGCGTTGCTGCAAGAAATGCCGCCGTGGGAAGGGGGCGGGTCGATGATCGCGACCGTCAGCCTGACGCAGGGAACGACATGGGCGAAAGCGCCCTGGCGTTTTGAGGCGGGAACGCCGAATACTGGCGGCATCATCGGCCTCGGCGCGGCAATTGACTATGTGACGTCGCTGGGACTGGATAAGATTGGCGATTATGAACAGATGCTGATGCGCTATGCGCTGGAGCAACTGGCGCAGGTACCTGATATTACACTATATGGTCCGGCGCAGCGGTTGGGGGGCATCGCGTTTAATCTGGGTAAACACCATGCCTACGACGTCGGCAGCTTTCTTGATAATTACGGCATCGCGGTACGAACGGGGCATCACTGCGCGATGCCGCTCATGGCCTGGTATGGCGTGCCGGCAATGTGTCGGGCTTCGCTGGCGATGTATAACACCCATGAAGAAGTGGACCGACTGGTGGCGGGATTAACGCGTATCCACCGCTTATTGGGATAACAGTGAGGTTTTATGGCTGCGCTACCGGATAAAGAAAAATTGCTGCGTAACTTTACGCGTTGCGCTAATTGGGAAGAGAAATATTTATACATTATTGAGTTGGGGCAGCGCCTGGCGGAGTTAAATCCGCAGGATCGTCATCCGCAAAATACGATTCAGGGCTGTCAGAGCCAGGTGTGGATCGTGATGCGGCGAAACGCCAGCGGCATTATCGAATTGCAGGGCGACAGCGACGCGGCGATCGTCAAAGGTCTTATGGCGGTGGTGTTTATTTTGTACCACCACATGACGGCGCAGGATATTGTGCATTTTGATGTACGGCCATGGTTTGAAAAAATGGCGCTTGCGCAGCACCTCACGCCTTCCCGTTCTCAGGGGCTGGAAGCAATGATTCGCGCAATTCGCGCTAAGGCCGTCACTCTTAGCTAAACTGTACAGACAGCGTTCTACCTGATGTCAAATCCTTTGCCGGACGGCGACGTCGCTTTATCCAGAGTGGACAGAGCGTGTATTTTGTTGTTCTGATAAGCGAAGCGCTATCAGTCGTCGCAGAGGGCATCACCAGGAATACAGGAGGTTTGGTATGAAACGTGCGTCTTTCATTACTCTAACAATTATCGGCGCGTATAGCGCGTTACAGGCAGCCTGGGCAGTTGATTATCCATTGCCGCCCGAAGGCAGTCGTCTTATTGGTCAGAATCAAATCTATACCGTACAGGAAGGTGATAAAAATTTGCAGGCTATCGCCCGGCGTTTCGATACGGCGGCGATGCTCATTCTTGAAGCGAATAATACGATAGCGCCGGTGCCTAAGCCCGGTACGCTAATTACCATTCCCTCGCAGATGCTATTGCCGGATGCGCCCAGGGAAGGCGTTATCGTCAACCTCGCGGAGCTACGGTTGTATTATTACCCGCCGGGAGAAAACCGCGTTCAGGTGTATCCCATCGGCATCGGTTTGCAGGGACTGGAAACCCCCGTCATGGACACCCGGATAGGGCAAAAGATCCCCAACCCGACGTGGACGCCGACGGCGGGTATACGCCAACGTTCGCTTGAACGGGGGATCACGCTGCCGCCGGTGATCCCTGCCGGGCCAAATAACCCGCTGGGACGCTATGCGCTGCGTCTGGCGCACGGTAATGGGGAATATCTCATTCATGGCACCAGCGCGCCGGATAGCGTTGGTCTGCGCGTGAGTTCCGGTTGCATTCGCATGAACGCGCCTGACATCAAAGCGTTATTTGCGCAGGTCAGAACGGGGACGCCGGTAAAAGTGATTAACCAGCCGGTGAAATTCTCTGTCGAGCCGAATGGCATTCGTTATGTAGAGGTGCACAGGCCGCTATCGCCGGAAGAAGAGCAAAACGTGCAGACGATGCCCTACGTGTTGCCTGCGGAATTTACCGCATTCAGAAACGCGCAAGGGGTGGATAGTCGCCTGGTCGATAAGGCGCTATACCGGCGAGCCGGGTATCCTGTCAGCGTGAGCGCCGGGCAGACGCCGGTAGCAAATACGACCGCAGTTGAATCCGCTCAGAACGGTTTTGTCGGGGAAGAGGGGCAAACGCGCGCGACGCAGTAGCCTTCAGCCTTCGCAGCACAAACAACGGACAAAAAAATGGCGCACAATGTGCGCCATTTTTATTACGCAGGTACTATTACTTACGGTATTTAGTAGCCTGGTTGTCCAGACGCTGGTTAGCGCGAGCTGCGTCGTCTTTAGCAGCCTGAACGTCGGAACGCATTGCGTTCACGTCGTTGCTCAGCTGGTCAACTTTAGCGTTCAGAGTCTGAACGTCAGAAGACAGCTGATCGATTTTAGCGTTGCTGGAGCAACCAGCCAGCAGAGTAGAACCCAGGATTACCGCGCCCAGTACCAGTTTAGTACGATTCATTATTAATACCCTCTAGATTGAGTTAATCTCCATGTAGCGTTACAAGTATTACACAAACTTTTTTAGGTTGAGAATATTTTTTTGATGGGAATGCACTTATTTTTGATCGTTCGCTCAAAGAAGCATCGAAATGCATGAAAGTCCCTAAAAAATCGAAAGAAAACAGGGGGCTTCCATCGGATTCTTCTTAGATAATCCGCAATTAGATAGTAAAATCCGATTTGATTTTTTATTAACAGAAGCTATCAATTAAATAAAAAAAGCGCCGCGAGGGCGCTTTTTAAACAAATTAATTCACACAATAATTATTACAGTACGTGAACAGAGGCGGTGTTAGTGGTGCCGCTTGGAACCAGCGCGCCGGAGACCATCACCACGACGTCGCCTTTCTGGGCAAGGCCGCTTTGCAGGGCGACATCTTTGCCCAGACGGTAGAAATCATCAGTAGAATTGATTTCTTTCACCAGCTGCGATACCACGCCTTTGCTCAGCACTAACTGACGGGCGGTTACTTCATTGGTGGTCAACGCCAGGATGGTAGCGTCCGGGAAGTATTTACGCACGGCGCGAGCGGATTTACCGCCCTGGGTCGCAACCACGATCAGCGGCGCTTCCAGTTTTTCGGCGGTTTCTACCGCGCCGCGGCATACCGCTTCCGTAATGCGCAGTTTACGGCTGTCGTTGTTGTAGTCCAGACGGCTGTTCATGACGCGGTCAGTACGTTCACAGATGGTCGCCATGATAGAAACGGCTTCCAGCGGGTATTTCCCTTTTGCGGATTCGCCGGACAGCATAACCGCATCCGTGCCGTCGAGGATGGCGTTCGCAACGTCGCCAGCTTCCGCGCGGGTCGGACGCGGGTTTTTGATCATCGAATCCAGCATCTGAGTCGCCGTGATCACGACTTTACGTGCGCGGATACATTTTTCGATCATCATCTTCTGCGCGAAGATCACTTCTTCAACCGGAATTTCTACGCCCAGGTCGCCACGGGCAACCATGATGCCATCGGAAGCTTCGAGAATTTCATCGAAGTTGTTCAGGCCTTCCTGGTTTTCGATCTTGGAGATAATCTGGATGTTTTCGCCGCCGTGAGCTTTCAGATGTTCGCGAATTTCGACAACATCGGAACGTTTACGGATAAAGGACGCTGCAACAAAGTCAACGCCCTGTTCGCAACCGAAGATCAGGTCCTGTTTGTCTTTTTCAGCCAGCGCCGGCAGAGCAATAGAAACGCCCGGCAGGTTAACGCCTTTGTTCTCGCCCAGGTCGCCGTTGTTCAGCACCTTGCAAATCACTTTATTGCCTTCGATAGCGGTCACTTCCATACCGATCAGACCATCGTCAACCAGTACGGTGTTGCCCACTGACAGATCGGCGGTAAAGCCTTCATAGGTGACGGCAACGATTTCATTATTCCCAACCACGGATTTGTCGGTGGTAAACGTAAAGGTTTGACCCGCTTTCAGCGAAACGTCGTTGCCGCCCTCCAGTTTAATGGTGCGGATTTCTGGCCCTTTAGTATCGAGCAGAATAGCGGCTTTTTTACCGGTTTTGCTCATCACGTTGCGCAAGTTCTGGATACGCTGACCGTGTTCTGCATAATCGCCATGAGAGAAGTTCAGACGCATCACGTTCATGCCCGCGTCCAGCATTTTGGTTAACATCTCTTCGGATTCGGTTTTCGGACCGATAGTACAAACAATTTTCGTCTTTTTCATGACAGTCTTAGTCTTTAAGTTGAGGAGGATATGGAAATCTGGCTTCGGGCGCGCACGGCCCGGAAGCTAAGCCTGTGTTGCTAAAGTGATGATGCCTCGCTCTAAGGATAGGTGACATCGAAAGAGCGTGCAGAGGAATGTGCGCTCGCGTTTCAGCCCAACGGAAAGGGGATAATTTTAGTCGTTGAGTTTTACAGTCCAATGCGCTGAAACCATTCAAGAGACAATTGGCGCGCATTATACGCTGAAATTTACATAAAAGGAAAATGAAAACCCTGTTTCAAAAGGTATCTGTGCAGATCCACAACGGTTTGTTATTACGATGTTTACGATGTAGCTGGCGATGACGCCGCCCGAACACGGGAGGCGTTGCGCAACAGCGGGTGTTGTTGCGTATAATGTCAATCGAGCCACTTTTTGCCTTCCAGATCGATGGCGATGTTTGGGTTGTGCGCTTTTCGATAGCACAGAATCGCTATCCCGATCGCCGCCCAGCTAATTCCGAGTATCAGAGCGTGAATGTTCATGTTTAAACAGACGTAGCCGATGACTATCATCTCCATAATCGGCGAAATGACATGAGCAGTAAACGCTTTTGCTGCGTCTGCCGCATAAGATGCTGTGAAAAACGGGCTGGAGAAAGGCGGGAATCTGAAGTGGTGAGGCCGGACAGCGTTCGCTTATCAGTCGCTATCCACGACGAAATAAGGCGATGTCGCTCTCCGGCCCTGGGGTTATATACGCTCGATTTTTGCCGGCAGCCCCTGGCGTACCGCCGCGCCGGAAACCCAGTCGAGCCAAGTATTGGTAATGGTTCTTGTCGGATCGGCAAAGCCCAGATCGTTAAGATTTATGCCTGCCCTGATTTGTGGATCATACGGCATAGGCGCGCCGTCCAGAGAGTGTTGTGTTGCGCCCATCTCGCGGTGGCCATATCCGTGTTCGATGGCGATGACGCCTGGCATCACGCCATTTAACAAACTGATTTGCGCCACGACCTGACCGCCCGGCGTAATGATCCGTACCCGATCGCCATGTTGCAGTCCATAACGCTCGCCGTCTTGCGGATTCAGCGCCACCAGGTTTACTGGCTTCACATGGTGTAAGCGCGGGATGACGGCTGTTGAGCTGGACATGGTATTTGATTTAAATGAAATCAGTTTCAGCGGCCACTGTCCAATGGGAAACTGGTCGTCAATCGCACGACCATCTGACAAACGCGCCGGATACCAGACCGGGCAACCGCTGAAGTGCTCCCCGGTGATGGCATGACGGTGGGCGGCGACATCTGCATTCCAGACCTGTAAGGGTTTTTTCCACGCGTTACCTAACCGTTGATCCGTATAGCCGCTATCCTCTGGCGCAAATCGGCCGCCACGCGAGTAGATAAACGCCACACGACTGACCTCATCAGGTTTAAGCGTGTGCTGAATCGCTGGCAGAATACGGGTGACGCCGGTAAGTGTAATATCTTCCTGATTTGCTGGCGCGACCGGCGTCTTGCCCATAAAGGCGATATTCGCGGCTACGCGCAGATAGAAATCTTCCGCTCGGTTTAGTGGAAAAGCGTTGCCCTGCGGATCGGTAATCGCCCGATCGCCGAATCCGGGCAGACGGAGCCGTTTTGCTACCTCAATACAAAATGCTTCCATCGAGATGGGCTGACCGTCCGCTGTTCGGCGGGTGGCGGGGGTGACAACCGGCCAGCGGGCGGTAGTGGCTTTACTGGCTACGCCGCCCCAGGGAGCCGTAAAGCCCCAGCTCTCAAAATTATGCGTATCCGGCACAATGTAGTCCGCCAGCGCCGTCGTTTCATTCATAAAGGCGTCAATCGCGATGAAGAGCGGCAGTCGGCGAGGGTCTTTTAGTTTTTCTTCCGCGACGGCGCGTAGACCAGGAACACCGTAAAACGGGTTGCTCATATTGGAAATCCAGGCTTTAAGCGGATAAGGATAGCCTTCGAGCGCGGAGGTCAACAGTTCGGTTAGCTGGCCTGCCACAAAGGGATACCACGGCGCTTTGGCTGGATAAGGGGATTGCCCGGCGGCAATCTTGTCACGGTACTCTTCCGAGGTTTCATAAGCGGTTTTGCTACGGGCAATACTTAACCCGGACGGTTTCACTTTTCCGGCAAAACTGTTCATGTTGTAGCGGGGGCCGTCGCTTACGCCATTGAATTTGCCGCCGCCGACAAAGACGCCGCCGGACAGGCTGAGGTTGCCGATCAGCGCGTTAAGCATCATGACTGACCAGGCGTTATAAAACCCATTACCGGCCATCATGCCGCCGTGACTGATGACCGCGGCTTTACGTCCGTGAGCGGTAAAGGTTTCCGCCAGCGCGATAATTTGCGCTTCCGGCACGCCGCACTGTTCGCTGTATTGCGCCAGCGAGAGCTTTTCTGCCGCCTCTTTCAGGCGTTGCAAACCGCTCTTCACTGTGACCCGTTGGCCGTCGGCGAGCGTAACGGACTGTGTCACGAAAAGCTGCGCCTGTCGGCAAGTAGACGCGGCGACCAACTCGCCGTCGGTATTAAGCACGACGGGGGTCTCTTCGCCGTCGGACGTGAGATGCCGCAGCGTCAGGTGTTGTCCGGCAAGCGTCGGAAGTTCATCTGCAATTACCAGGTGCGTGGCGTTGGTCCAACTTTGCTCGCCAGCCTGCTGCATCGCCTGTACGTCGGGAATCGCCAGATAATCAGCATTATAACGTTTATTCTCCATGATCCAGCGAATCATCCCCATCGCCAGCGCCGAATCGCTGCCGGGCAGGACCGGTTGCCAGCGACCGCGAGGATCGGCGAGCACCGTTGATAGGGGTAACGCGGGGGCGACCACGACGTATTGAAAATTCTCCCGCAGCCGGGCGCTCGCCAACTGGCGCGCCTGGCGTTTAAATGGATTGCCGGACTGTGCCGGGGAGGTGCCCATAAATAGCGCAAATTCCACGTTTTCCCAGTCGGGTTTGACGTGCGGGTTTTTATCCAGATCGCCCATCAGCGCCCCGGAACCGGCCCGGTAAGCCAGTCCACAGTAGGCACCATGCGCGCCGAAATTTTTGCTGCCGAAGCTATTTAGCGCAAAACGACGCAGAAACGCATCGCGGCCTTCGTCGCTGGTATTCGTGACCAGTAACTGATTGGTTTTGGGCCCGAAATTGGGGTGCTTCGCGTCAATTGGCGTATCCGGCGCATGAATAGCGCGCAGTCCGTCCACATGGCCTTCGCCAAACAGATCGCCGCCTTCCACAACTTCTTCAATAAGCTGCTCAAAGCTGATGCGCTGCCATTTCCCTTCGCCGCGTTTACCCACGCGTTTCATCGGTTCAAGCAGCCGCAGCGGACTGTACAGGCTTTCCAGTAACGTAGCGCCGCGCGCGCAGGCGGTTGAGCGGGCGTCAAGACCGCTTTCGCCCGCCAGTTGCTCCATGGCTTCGCTAAAAGGAACGGACGGATCAATCGGGTGTTCCTGCGACAAGGGGTGATATGGATTGCCGGCGATGCGTATCACTTTGCCATCTGCATTAACCCGGGCGCGAATACCGCACTGTGTCCAACAGCCGAAGCACTGCGTCATGGCGATGGTTTGTTGTGGATTTTGCTGCCAGTGCGTTTGCGCCTGCGCCTCCGGAATTAACGCATTGCCAAAGATGCGGTCGCGCGTTACCTTGCCGGACGTCCCGTTTAACAGGCCATCAATTGCGCGTTTTGCCACATCACGGTAGCTCAGACCAAAAGTGACCATCCCACCGACGGCGAGACCGACTTTTAGCCACTGACGACGGGTTAAATTAGCCATGTTGTAATCTCCTGGTGAGTCCGTTCAGCGTTTCACGAATAATAATCAGTAGCGCTATCCACAGGCCGAAAGTGCCGAGAATAGCCAGCCAGCCATCCGTTCCGCCTGGTAACGAGTAAGGGTTAAACTGCGCGTTGAACTTGGGTACGGTTTGTACCTGAATCAACAATGTCCAGCGCATCAGCCAACATAGCGCCAGCGCGCTCAGAACCAGCAGGACGCGTCTTAGCTGCGATAACGGATAACGTAGCGCCAGGCTACAGAACAGCAGCGTTAATACCCACAGCGCTACCCAGCCGATAGCGTAATATTTGGCTGACAGGGCGACGGTAATCCACTGACGGATTGCCGTGCCGGAAAGGGTATCGCCGCTGGCCCACATGGCCACGACCAGACCCAGCGCCGCCAGCGTCCAGATTTGTCCCCACACTATTTTTGGCAGCCTTACAAAGTCGCGTCGGGCGGCGACAATCATCAGCGCGAAGAATGCCTGTAAGGCGCTAAGAAACATCGCCACGGGGAAGGCGTAGCTAAACCAGATCGGGCGCGCCAGCACAACGGAGACTTCGCGGCCGGTATAAATCAGCAGACCTACCGCGCAAAGCGCGCTGGCTAACGCCAACCATTTAGTGACGTTGTAACTTTTATTCAATAATCGTTTTATTTGCTGCGCCAGGAACCACAGGGCGAGAAATCCGGTAAACAGCGGCAGGAATAATGCTCCCCAGGGCATCCACGACCAGGGTGTCGGCCAGGCATAGAAATGCCAGACGCGGGCGGTCTGGTGCAGATCCGCCGTCAGCGCCAGCGGTGCGGTAATCGCACAGGTAATGGCAATCAGTAATGCCCGATTTTCTTCTGTTGCGGCGTCTTTTTTCCGCCAGTGAAGATAACAGGCAAACAGTGCGGCGCAGGCGGCAATGCCAATAAAAAAGAAATATTGTACCGCCCACGGCAGCCAGCTAATGTCCTGCGGGTGAGCGAGCACTTCTTCAATGATGAGTGAATGCGTCATTCAGACCTCCTGCCAAAGCGCGGGCTGCGCACGGCCCATTAATGGGGTGACAAAGGCGTCGTCCAGACCCAGGTAGAAAACATGGGGCGACGTGCCGTTTTCCGGCTTTAATACCTTGATAGCGTCGCGATGTTGATGAAGCATGGTGGCGATACGACTATCGGGATCTTTGATGTCGCCAATAATGCGCGCGCCGCCGACACAGGATTCTACGCAAGCAGGTAATAATCCGGCTTCCAGACGATGGACGCAAAATGTGCATTTATCGGCGGTTTGCGTTTCATGATTGATAAATCGGGCGTCGTAAGGACATGCCTGTACACAGTAGGCGCAGCCGACGCAGCGTTTGTTATCGACCACCACAATGCCGTCCTCCCGCTGAAAGGTGGCTTGTACCGGGCAGACCGGCACACAGGGCGGGTTATCGCAATGATTACACAGGCGCGGCAGTAGCACATTCGTGACCTCCCGGCTGCCTTCAAGCTGGACCTGGTATTGGTTCACCGTAGTACGAAATGCGCCCTGCGGTGTTTGATTTTCAATCGTGCAACTTACGGTGCAGGACTGACAGCCGATACAGCGTCGCAGGTCGATAAGCATGGCGTAGCGGTGGCGGGGAGAGCCTTCATGCCGCTCCGGCGAAAAAGGAAATTTCGCTTCAGCCAGCGGAACCAGCGAGGCGCCAGCGGTCAGGACGCCAAGCTGCTGGAGAAATTGCCGTTTACTGCTGTCCATATTGACTCCCGTCCACATTGCCAACAATGAAACATTTGTCACGATGTTGGTTCATGCGTAATGAATAAAGAATGTCGATGATTTACAGTGTAAAAATCGAGACGGGGAGAGCTCTATTGTGGTTAACCACATACCCGGCTTGTTGTTGATCTAAAACAACATAATTGACAGGGATATTGGCGTGAGAGGTAAAAGCGTAAGGCGCCTGGCGGTGTTGGCGGCAGTGGGGCTAATTTGTCATGGCGCGTGGGCAAGGACATGGAATATCGGTATTCTGGCCATGCGCGGCGATGCCTCCACACGAAGCCATTGGCAGCCGTTGGAAAAGACGTTAAATCAACAGCTCTCCGGCGAAACCTTTCACATCCAGCCGCTGGATTTGCATCAAATGCAGGAGGCCGTTAGCCGAGGAGCCGTGCAGTTTGTGATAACCAACCCGGCGCAATTTGTCCAACTGAACAGCCATGCGCCGCTCCGCTGGTTGGCTTCCCTGCGCTCTACGCGCGATGGGAAGGCGGTTGGCAATGTCATTGGCAGCGTGATCCTTACCCGGCGCGATAGCGGGATCACCACGGCGCACGAGCTGATCGGTAAGACGGTCGGCGCGATTGATGCTCAGGCGTTTGGCGGCTATTTATTAGGCTATAAAGCGCTCAGTGACGCAGGCTTACGCCCGGAGCGCGATTTCCATCTGCGTTTTACCGGGTTTCCTGGCGATGCCTTGGTCTATATGCTGCGCGAAAAAGCGGTACAGGCGGCGATTGTGCCGGTGTGCTTATTGGAAAATATGGATCAGGAAGGATTGATTGATAAAAAGGACTTTATCGCGCTGCTTTCACGACCGACGCCCCTTCCTTGTTTAACCAGTACGCCGTTATATCCTGACTGGTCGTTCGCGGCGCTACCCGCGGTAAGCGATGCGCTGGCGGATCGCGTAACTCGGGCGCTTTTCAATGCGCCTGCCGCCGCGCCATTCCACTGGGGAGCACCCGCGTCGACCAGTCAGGTGGAAGCGTTGCTGCGTGATGTTCGTCAGCACCCTCAGCAACGTCGTTTGTGGTTGGATGTCAAAAGTTGGTTAATTCAACATCAATTGGCGGTCGGAAGCGTGACGCTGGCGTTTCTGTTGCTCACGCTCAATTACATTTGGGTCATGCTGCTGGTGCGTCGACGTGGAAAACAACTGGAACATAGTAGCGTGGTACTCCATCAGCATGAGCGTGCGCTGGAGACCGCCCGGCAAATGAGCGTGTTGGGTGAAATGACCTCCGGGTTTGCCCATGAGATTAATCAACCGCTTTCCGCGATTCGACATTACGCCCAGGGGTGTCTGATTCGACTGCGTGTTGAAGATGAACGCCATCCCTTGCTGCCGGCGCTGGAGCAAATCGACCAGCAGGCGCAACGCGGCGCGGACACTTTGCGTAACCTGCGTCACTGGGTCAGCCAGGCGCAGGGCAACCCGGTGCTAACCGAAGAGTGGAAGGCAATAGCCATTCGCGAGGCGATTGATCACGTCTGGCAACTGCTGCGTATGGCGCAGCAGTTTCCGTCAGTGACTCTGCATACCGAGATTAGCGCCGCGCTGCGCGTAACGCTGCCGCCAGTGCTGCTGGAACAGGTGCTGGCGAATATCATTCTTAATGCGGCTCAGGCTGGCGCCACCCATTTATGGGTCGTGGTTGAACGCACTGAAAACGGCATCAGCATTGCTTTACAGGATAACGCCGGGGGAATCGATCAGGCGCTATTACGTCAGGCTTTTCAGCCGTTTATGACCACTCGCAAAGAGGGGATGGGCTTAGGGCTGGCGATTTGCCAGCGGCTGGTGCGATATGGGCGGGGCGATATTAGCATCAGGAACCAGACCGCGCCGGACGGCCTGGCGGGAACGGTAGTCACGATACATTTCTTACATGAAAATGGAGGCAGGGATGGCGATAATTCATCTATTGGATGATGATACGGCGGTCACTAACGCGTGCGCGTTTTTACTGGAAAGTCTGGGATATGACGTAAAATGCTGGAGGCAGGGGGCGGATTTTTTGGCGCAGGCCAGTCTGTATCAGACCGGGGTAGTATTACTGGATATGCGAATGCCGGTACTGGATGGGCAGGGCGTTCATGATGCGTTGCGCCAGTGCGGAAGTACCCTGGCGGTTGTTTTTCTTACCGGGCATGGCGATGTACCGATGGCCGTGGAGCAGATGAAACGCGGCGCCGTCGATTTTCTGCAAAAACCGGTATCGGTAAAACCGCTACAGGCGGCGCTGGAGCGTGCGCTGACGGTTTCATCGGCAGCGGTGGCGCGCCGTGAGATTATACTTTGTTACCAGCAGTTGACACCGAAAGAACGTGAGCTGGCCGGCCTGGTGGCAAAAGGATTTATGAACCGTGAAATTGCGGAAGCGATGAATATCGCGGTGCGTACCGTAGAGGTGCACCGCGCCAGAGTAATGGAAAAAATGCAGGCCGGTAGCCTGGCGGAACTGATTAGGCGTTTCGAAAAAATGGCCTCGCCAGAGACCAGAATACGAACAACGTATGATTCATGAATAGTAAACTGCGTTATTTCTTTGATTTACATCAAATTTTGTTTAATAGAGAAGACTGTTATATTCTGTTGGTTTGAGCTGGTGACGAGTAAAACGTATGGCAAAACCGACAAAAGATGACGAACTGTACCGCGAGATGTGCCGAGTGGTGGGCAAGGTCGTGCTGGAAATGCGCGATCTGGGGCAGGAGCCGAAACACATTGTTATTGCGGGTGTGTTAAGAACCGCGCTGGCGAATCAACGCATCCAACGTAGCGCATTAGAAAAACAGGCTATGGAAACCGTGATTAACGCTCTGGCGCGTTCATAGCCGGTATCATGGTGGAAACGGCCTGTTGGCAATAACGAAATGATAGTGGGCATCGCCTTTGAATCGTCGCGATATTGTCACCATGGCGGGCTATTTGCCCGCCGTTAGCGATGCGCAGGGTTATCAGGTAATGGCTAAACGCAGCCCTAACGTATCAGGGTACGGCTCAAAATAATTCTGAGTGCGTAGATAGTCATCCGGATGTTCCGCCAGGTAGTGCTTCAGCAGCGTTAACGGCGCCAGGATCGGTAGTCGGCCCGCCCGGTAGCCGAGAATCACCTCGCGTAATTCCGCGCGTTGCCTGCTGTTCAACGCGCGGTGAAAATAGCCCTGGATATGCATCAGCACATTGGTGTGATTTTTACGTGAAGCGGGATGGCGCAGGATAGCCATCAGTTTTTCCCGGTAGCGGACAAAGAAGGCATCCAGATCGTCCCACTCATGCAGACGCGCGACGAAAGGGCCAATTTCGCGATAGCCAGCCTGGTGGTGCGCGAGAAGATGAAGTTTGTATCGGCTATGAAATGCGAGCAAACTGTGACGACTCAAGCCCTGCGCGCGTAGCGCATTTAACTCATGTAGCGCGAAGATGCGTGCGATGAAATTCTCGCGTAGTACCGGATCGTGCAGGCGACCATCTTCCTCTATCGGCAGCCAGGGATGTGTGGCCATCATCGCGGCGGTAAACAGTCCCGTGCCAGCTTTGCGGCCCCGATTACCCTTTTCATCATACAGGCGAACGCGCTCCATTCCGCAACTGGGCGATTTTGCACACACAATAAACCCCGCCAGTTCGCCTATTGTTGGCAGAAACCGATCGGTAAAGGCATTCATTCGCTCGGTGAGGTCATCGTGCGGGGCATGGCTATAGCGCATCCGAATATCGCCGCAGGTTGTCTGGATAAGACGCAGCGCAGGGCGAGGAACGGGCAGGCCGATCGCAACCTCCGGGCAGATCGGTTTGTAGGTCACCCATGGGGCCAGCGAGTTCGTTACGAAATCCATACGCTTATGTCCGCCATCAAAGCGTACCGCGGCGCCAGTCAGACAGCCGCTAATGCCGACTACGGGTTTATTTTTCATAATTTCCCCCTTATTGAAAGCACAATGGCTGACGCCGAATGGCGCAAAGTATTATCTTGCGCTGATTTAAAACTTACACAACTTTGTATTTTTGTCTAAGTTTTCGCGAGGATTCTTTTTGACGTATTGAAATATCAGTAAGATAGAATGAGGCGAGGCCGTACATTGAAGGGCTTATAATGTGATAAGCTCAAGCGAAGCGATAACGTCGTGCCATTGGGCAAGCTGTTTTTTCTGCCCGACAGTGAGTTTTCCGGTGGTCACCAGAAACCATTTTCTCTGGGCGAACAGTTCGGGCGCCAGTACGGCGGGTGGAGAGGGAAGAACATCGATTCGCAGCCCCTGTCCGGTACGAGATAACGCTTCCAGCCAGATTTCGCAGTGATCCGAGAGATGCCAGCCGCTAATAAATACACTGGAGCCGGGCGCTTTTCTGTCGCCTTCAAGGCAAAAAGAGGTGTAAGAAATAATGATACCATCCAGTACTTCGCGCAGCGTCATTACGGCGGGAAGATGAGCTGTCACTTTGCTGCGCAGCGGGCGCAATAGGTGGGTCACCAGCTCCGCTCGGGGATATTCTCGGCCGCAGTCGTAAATCAACTGCCGTAGCGCGTCGATCCGCCCTTCGTGAAGATGTTGAAGCATCGTCTCCTGGATAGTTATCCAGTTATCGCCCAGGCGAATGACCGGACGTGACAATAAGGGTTTGACCTGGCTTATCGGTACGCCTTTTCTCATCCAGTCGAGGATGTTAAGCGCTTGTCGAACATCATCATCACTGTACAAGCGATGCCCGCCGTCAGTACGCTGCGGTTTCAACAAACCATAGCGTCGCTGCCATGCCCTTAGCGTGGTAGCATTGATACCGCATAGTCTGGCAAATTCGCCGATAGAATAGGACATGGTAAGGCCCGTTAAATAAGAATATGTTACTATATCATGACTAATCGAAGATGAAGGTAGTGATAAACTGCGTAGCATGGTGGGGCACCGCATGGCTTTTGTCAGTGATGAGCAATACTGAATGGTGTAAAGCTCAAAATATAACAGAATGCTTAATGCCATAGGATGCCCCTTGGTTAATACTCTATTAATCTCATTCTTCGGGCGCAGTTAAGTAATTCTGTCACTTTATGAACTTGTAGCTTTCTCATCATATTCATTCGATGCGTTTCGACAGTTTTTATACTAATATGTAACTTTTCGCTGATCCCATGATTGGTATATCCCTCGTCAATAAGTTTCAGAACCTGGCGCTCGCGTAAAGTGAGCAGTTGATGATTGCTGGTGTCAGCGTTTAATTCAGCCAGGATAGCTTCCCGATTCAACGTCGGATCAATGTAACGTTTGTTTACTGCTACCGTTTGTATTGCCGCTAGCAGAACTTGCTGGCTACTGCTTTTTAAAACATAACCATTAGCACCTGCAGCCAACGTTTTAATGGCCAGATGCTCTAGTTGATATGCGGTGTAGACCAGAATATTCATTGTTGGCCAACGCTGGTGTAATTGAGGGATGATATCCAGACCATTGATACCCGGTAAGCTAAGATCAAGGATAAGTATGTCAGGTTCGTATGCACAACAGGCGTTATAAACCTCAAGACCATTTTTAACATGTTCTACAATTTTAAACTGAGGCCAGGGTAATAGGGCATTTATAATGCCGTTCACGATGATCTCATGATCGTCCACTAATAAAATTTTATATTCTTTCATTTTTGCTGCCCTCGCGAAATTAAGATAATATTAAGTTATGGTGTAGTTTTTGAAGATCATATGTACTTTCTGGCGTAAGGTGGTTAGTTCCTCTATAGTGATGATTTTCCCCGTATGTACGCGTTTCTCAATATCTGCTACAGAGCATGCCAATTCAGTCTGCCCTGCTTGACCTAAACAGCCTTTTAATGTGTGGAGTAACTGATCGACTTTTTTTCCAGTAGACACAGCATTTTCAATATCCGTTAACATGAGGTTCAGTGATTGGAAAATCTTGCTATTAATGTCTATATCATCTGTCGCCAGCAACGCTGAACAGCGGCTTGGATCTTGTTCCTGTAATTCTATATTTCGCAAAAGCTGGTATTCTGCAGCGATACTAATATAGCGAGCCAGGGTAGCCAATGTCACAGGTTTTGTAATGTAATGATGTATCCCATGTTTTTTACAACGACTAATATCTTCTGAGGCAACGCTAGCTGATAGCGCCACAATCATGCAATCAGGATCTAAATTAGCCGGATTATCATGCCATAATTGTACACATTCAATGCCATCTATTTCTGGCATTCTAATATCCAATAGTACTAAATCAAATCGCTGCTGTTGCGATAAAGTCAGGGCCTCGTTACTACTGGCCGCAATGGTGACATTTTGGCCCAGACTGACAAGCATTTTGCCGATGATGTCCCGATTAATATCAGCATCATCAACCAGAAGAATCTGTAATTGCCAGGGTTGTACCAAATTATTTATGTGTGGTGCATTTGGAGTACACAATATTAACTGTTGTGCCAGGTTGTAGAGTTTTCCGGGGAAATACAGGAGATCTGTATTGAAAAGCGCGTTTTGCTGGTGGGGGCGTTCACCGCGTATCCCCCAGCAAGCAAGTTGACGATGCAGACAGACAGGAGCTAACAGTGTTCCTTTAAGGGGTTGAGGCGGCTGGTATTCTTGTAAGGGTAATATTAGCGATACACAGGTTCCAACCCCGGGAATACTGTTTAGTTTTAGGTTACCGCCCATCATTTTAGCCAGGCTTGAAGCAATAGTGAGTCCAATGCCCGTACCTTGAGAATTTGTGTCCGCTTGATAAAAAGCAGTAAAGATTTGAGGCTGCTGCTGTATTTCAATCCCTTTACCACTGTCGCTAACCAGAAATATCAATTGTTCCCCATGACGCTTAACTGTCAGACGAATTCCTCCGGTTTCGGTAAATTTTACCGCATTCCCGAGTAAATTAACCAGAATTTGACGTAAACGGATACCGTCGGTATGGAGATAAAGGGGAACATGTTGACCGACAAAGGTACGTAATGACAGCTTCTTGCTTTGCGCGGGGCCCTGGATAGTTTGCATGGTCTGGTCAAGTAACGGTAGTAACGCCGTTTCTTCTATATGCAATGTGAAATGACCAGCTTCAATACGTGAGAAATCCAGCAGATTATTAATAATCGTTAGCAAAGACAGTGTACAGTGCCTGGCAGTATCGGCTAATCCTTGCTGTTGTAGGTTTAACGGCGTGGTTTGTAATAATTCAATCGCACCGAGTACACCATTCATTGGGGTACGTAACTCATGGCTTATTACCGTAAGATGAATGCTTTTACGTTTGTTAGCTTGTTCGGCGCGTTTTTTGGCCTCATTTAACGCCTGGGTGCGCTCTGCAACTTTACTTTCCAGATTGTCATATTGTACTTGTAGGTCATCAAGTAGTTGGTTAAAAGCGCAGGCAATACTGCCTAATTCATCCTGTCGTTCTTCTGGCAAACGTGTGTTTAGCGGTTCCGTTGCCGTTTTATTGATGGCATCGACAAAATGCCATAACGGCTTAGCCAGTGAGCGATGGAGTAGCCAACAAAAAGTTGATGTCATCAACACCAACGCGGTTAACGTAAAGGGGATTTGTTGAATGATACTTTTTAAGATACGACCAGATAGATTACCGTATGGATACAAAATAACCTGGCGCCATCCGGGGCCATGCAGAGTCGTGCGTAATATCAGAAAACCCGGAATCTGTTGCCATCCGTCATGCAACGTTACATTTTCTAACCGTGTACGTATTTTTTGAGATGCGTATGAAAACGGTAATAACTGGTTGTTCTGATCTAGCCATACATGAATACTATCATCTAATTGTGGATGGCTGTTAGTAATGAGATCATGAAGCTCAACAGTCACGCCAAAAAATACTCCCTGCTGATCGGTAACCGCAACGGAAACACTCCATCCTTTGCTGTTTATGTATTCTGGTTTGCTCCAGTAAAACCCTGCATGGGTTGGGAGTAAAGGAAAATGTTTTAGCGCTATAAGCTGTAGAGTGGAATACCCTGAGGAGGCATTAGTTGGAAATAATGAAATCTCATTATTATGGTTAATAATAAAACTATTGTGAAGATAGTTTCCTTCATCGATATCATAGAGCTGCAGAAAGACACCAGGTTTATCTCGAGTTAGCGTCGGCGTACAATTTGAGGGGCCGACAAGGAGATGCCGACTTCCACCCGGAGTAGTATCGTTATGGCGAATAACAGTCGCGAATGAGCATTGATACATTAACTTTTTGGCGTCACGCTCAGCTTCTTCAAAACGTTGATTATTTAATGCGATATTCATCTCGGCGATAGTGGATAGATCCTTCATTATATGCTGCCGGTTCTGAACCATTGATATATAAGCTGCGGCAAATACGGATAGCAACCAAATAATTATTGTTGTTAATAAAAATAAAAAGGTTAGCCTGGTTACTAAAGATGTTTGCAGCGTATTCTTGAGATTCAGCAAATTCATAATGCTTTCCTTCAGTTGCCAGTTGCAAAATCTTTGGCATTTGATCACTATCGCAGCACATATAGTTTCAATAGAAGATTAATGGAGTGTGTTATCATTAGGAAGATAAATTTCTTCATATATAACCCACTGAATGACTACAATTACTTCTTAATAAGATGGCGATATGAAAACATCGTAACAGTTTATTTGGAAAATAATTTTTCTAATTGTAATATTTTGTGTCGATGATGGGAATATAATTGTGAATATACCGGAAAATCCAAGCGATAAAATTGCGCCTGACAAGATGCATGTAGACAATATCCTGATATTGTACAAGAAGAGTATAGTTGAAATAAATGTGAATCAGGCTTTTTACGGATGTGGTTGTGACCGAATTTGATAGAAACTCTCTTTTATGTATGAGGAGGAATTCATGCTGGCAGTTTTAAAAGGCATTCCACTGATCCAGGATATCGAGGCTGAAGGTAATAGCCGATTCTGGAGCATGACTATTGATGGACATCCTGCCAGAGGAGAGATTTTCTCAGACGCGTTTTCTATTTCTTTGTTTTTAAATGATCTGGAAAACTTACCTAAACCTTGTCTTGTCTATGTGACATTACTGCTTGCAGCACACCCGGACATCCATGATTATGCTATACAACTCACAGCGGATGGAGGATGGTTAAACGGTTATTATACCACAAGTAGTAGCGCTGAGCTTATTGCTATCGAGATAGAAAAACATTTGTCTTTAACTTGTGTTTTAAAAAATGTAATACGCAACCGTCATAAATTTTATTCTGGTGGACTATAACATGATAGCAAATAAACGCTTAATCTTAACTTTACTATTTATACTCAATACGGCAAACAGTGATGAGTTATCATGGAAAGGTAATGATTTTACCCTCTACGCCAGACAAATGCCATTAGCAGAGGTTTTACACCTTCTTTCAGAGAACTATGATACGGCTATTACTATTAGTCCATCGATAACAGCCACATTTAGTGGGAAAATTCCTCCAGGACCGCCAGTGGATACTCTGAATAATCTGGCAGCACAATATGATTTACTTACCTGGTTTGATGGTAATATGCTATATGTATATCCCGCATCATTATTAAAGCATCAGGTCATCACTTTTAATATCTTATCGACTGGGCGTTTCATTCATTACTTACGTAGCCAGAATATTCTTTCATCACCGGGATGCGAGGTTAAAGAAATTACCGGTACTAGCGCAGTGGAGGTGAGCGGTGTTCCCAGTTGCCTGACTCGTATTAGCCAAATAGCTTCAGTACTGGATAATGCGTTAACCAAACGAAAAGATAGTGCAATTAGTGTGAATATCTACACGCTTAAGTATGCTACTGCGATGGATACCCAATACCAATATCGAGATCAAGCCGTTGTAGTTCCTGGCGTTGTGAGTGTATTGCGTGAGATGAGTAAATCTGACGTACCGGCGTCATCTGCGGATAATGCTTCATCCGCAACACAGGCATTACCCATGTTTGCTGCCGATCCACGACAAAATGCAGTGATCGTTCGTGATTATTCGACCAATATGGCGGGGTATCGGAAACTGATCACGGAATTAGATCAACGTCAGCAAATGATAGAGATTTCTGTAAAAATTATTGATGTTAATGCTGGTGATATTGACCAGTTAGGCATCGACTGGGGAACGGCAGTGTCGCTGGGAGGAAAAAAGATTGCTTTTAATATGGGGGCGAATGACGGCGGTGCTAACGGTTTTTCAACGGTAATCAGTGATACCTCGAACTTTATGGTGCGTTTAAATGCGCTGGAGAAAAGCTCTCAGGCTTATGTACTTTCTCAACCCTCTGTCGTTACGTTAAATAATATTCAGGCGGTACTGGATAAAAATATTACTTTCTATACCAAACTGCAGGGAGAAAAAGTGGCTAAACTTGAATCCATCACTGCGGGTTCTTTGCTGCGGGTTACACCTCGGCTATTAAATGATAATGGTACGCAAAAAATAATGCTGAATCTCAATATTCAGGATGGCCAACAAAGTGATACACAAAGTGAAACAAACCCATTGCCCGAAGTGCAAAATTCTGAAATTGCTTCGCAAGCCACATTATTGGCAGGACAAAGTTTATTGCTGGGAGGGTTTAAACAAGGTAAGCAAATCCGTTCGCAAAATAAAATCCCCTTATTAGGCGATATTCCTGTTTTAGGCCATTTGTTTCGCAGTGATACAACTCAAGTACATAGTGTAATCCGACTTTTTTTGATTAAAGCTTCAGTAGTAAATAATGGCATATCTCATGGCTAATCTGAAGAGTTGCTGGAAAATACGCTTTTTGGGTCACCTTTTACAAGGGCGAGAAATATGGCTGAATGAAGGAAGTCTGTCACTGGGGGAGAAGGGATGCGATATTTGTATTCCGCTTACTATAAATGGAAAAATTGTTCTGCGAGAACAGGAAGAAAGCTTGTTTGTTGATGCCGGGAAAGCCAGAGTTCGAGTTAATGGACGTAGTTTCAATCAAAATAAACCGCTACCGTCCAGTGGGGTTCTACAGGTTGCGGGAGTTGCCCTGGCGTTTGGTAAAGAAGATTGTGATCTTGCCAGTTACCACATACCCGTTTCCAGATTAGGGCATTGGTGGCTGGCTGGCATATTTATGATTTTCATTGGTGGGATGGGTGCCCTGTTAAGTGTTGGTAGTCAGCCGGAAACGGTGAATGACTTACCTTTACGGGTAAAGCTTTTATTAGATAAAAGCAACATTCATTATGTACAGGCTCAATGGAAAAAAGATGGAAGTCTGCAGTTGTCCGGTTATTGTTCGTCAAGCGAACAAATGCAAAAGGTGAGAGCGATTCTGGAATCATGGGGGGTCATGTACCGGGATAGTGTAATCTGCGATGACGTATTGATACGAGAAGTACAGGATATTTTGATACAAATGGGTTATCCCCATGCTGAAGTATCCAGTGAAGGGCCAGGTAGTGTGTTAATTCATGATGATATTCAAATGGATCAGAAATGGCGTAAAGCTCAACCGTTACTTGCAGATATCCCCGGACTATTACACTGGAAGGTTAGTAATTCTCATCAATCTCAGGGAAATAATATTATTGCCGCGATAATAAAGAACGGTTTAGTGGGCCTTGTTGATGTTACGCCAATACGACGTTCTTTTGTTATCAGTGGCGTACTGGATGAATCTCATCAACGTATTTTGCAAGAAACTCTGGCAGCATTAAAGAAAAAGGACCCAGCGCTTTCTTTAATCTATCAGAATATTGCGCCTTCCCATGATGCAGGCCGCTATCTGCCTGCACCAGTGGCTGGCTTTGTGCAGAGCCGCCATGGTGATTATTTATTACTGACTAACAAGGAGCGTTTACGTGTAGGAGCGCTATTACCCGATGGAGGGGAAATTGTCCATCTGAGTGCTGATGTGGTAACGGTTAAACATTCTGATACTTTGATTAACTATTCATTAGATTTTAAGTGAGTGAAAAATGACAACGCTGACTCAGTTAGAAGATGTGCTGTTTCATTCTCGTGAAGAGGCCAAAGGAATAATTTTACAATTAAGAGCTGCCCGGCAACAATTAGAAAAGGTCAACGGTAAGATACAGGACCCACAGCAATATCAGCAGAACACCTTATTGATTGAAGCGATCGAACAGGCCGAAAATATCATCAACATTATTTATTATCGTTACCATAACTGCGCGCTTGTAGTGAGTTGAGGAAACGCAAAAAACTCTTAGCTCTTAGTGAGCACGTTAATTCTTCTACCGTAGACATTGGAGGAGAGTGATGATGATAAAGAAAAAGACTGCTTTTAGTGAATATCGTGATTTAGAGCAGAGTTACATGCAGCTAAATCGCTATCTTAAAAAGTTTCATCAAATCAGGGCTAAGGTGAGCCAACAGCTTTCTGAAAGGGCAGAGAGTCCAAAAAAAAGCAGAGAAACAGATGCTATTCTTAACAACTTATTTCCACAAGGCGTTGCCGGGGTTAACCAGGAGGCTGAGAGGGACCTAAAGAAAATAGTGAATTTGTTTAAACAACTTGAAGCACGGCTGCAACAACTCAATGCTCAACCCCCGATGGAAATACCGTCAGGCAAAACGAAAAGGTAAAGTCCAATGTCTTCAGGAAACATCTTTTGGGGAAATCAATCCCATATTACAGTTAGAAATAATTTCGGCATTAGCAATTTTGATACAGGGGGGCAGGATGCCTTATCCCAAAAAAACCCTTTTGCCGAAGGGTACGATGTTTTGACCTTTCTCCTTATGGTTATCCAGGCTATCGCAAACGATAAATTTATGGAGATTCAGAAGAACTCTGAGCGCGCCAGAGATTCACAGCAAAAATCAAATGAAATGGATGAAGTTATTGCTAAAGCGGCCGAAGAAAAAGACCCTAAAACCAAAGAGGAGGTTCCTGCGGACGTAATTGAATACATGCGCAAGCATGGTATTACAGTCGATGGTTTGTCCATTGATGATTATATGGCTAAATTTGGCGATCATGGGAAACTGGATAAAGGTGGTCTACAGGCGGTAAAAGCGTCTCTGGATAATGACGCCAACCGGAATACCGATCTTATGAGTCAGGAACAGTTAATAATTCAAAAAATGTCGCAGCAGCTGAACGCTGTCATTACCCAACTGACGAGTCTGATCAGTAAGTGGGGGGAGATTTCCAGTATGATTGCGCAGAAAACATATTCATGAAAAAACAACCAACCCTACAACAGGCGCATGACACGATGCGATTTTTCCGGCGTGGCGGCTCGCTGCGTATGTTGCTGGATGATGATGTTACACAGCCGCTTAATACTCTGTATCGCTATGCCGTGCAGCTTATGGAGGTAAAAGAGTTTTCCGGCGCAGCGCGACTCTTTCAATTGCTGACGATATATGATGGCTGGTCATTTGATTACTGGTTTCGGCTAGGGGAATGTTGCCAGGCTCAAAAACTTTGGGGGGAAGCGATATACGCCTATGGACGCGCGGCACAGATTAAGCTGGATGCGCCACAGGCCCCCTGGGCCGCCGCGGAATGCTATCTCGCGTGTGATAACGTTCGTTATGCAATTAAAGCGTTAACGGCCGTGGTGCGTATTTGCGGCGAGGCCAGTGAACATCACCTCCTCCGACTGCGTGCAGAAAAGATGTTACAGCAACTTTCTGACAGGAGCTAAGAATGAATCGAATTTACAGTAATAGCGATAGCGCCGCGGGAGTAAACGCCTTATCACATCATCATTTAAGCAATGTCAGTAGCGTTTCCTCGGGATCGCTGGCAAAACGCCACCAGCGTGTGACTTTTGCCTTTGGCAATATTAGCTCAGCGTGTGTGGGAACAGGGAAAATTAGCCTTAAGGAGGCAGACGACGCGTTGAAGCAACTACTTAATGCCGTCCCCGGAAATCATAAGGCGCCACCATTACCTGACTTTTTGCAGATAAATCCCACGCTTTTACCAATGATGCTGACGGCATTAGTACTCAGCGTTTTCGGTAGTAATGCGCAATTGTTATGCCAACAGCTTGAGCGGGCAACTAATGTACAAAATACCTTACGTAATAAGCAGGTGAAGGAGTATCAGGAGCAGATCCAGAAGGCGATAGAGCAGGCTGATAAAGCGCGTAAAGCAGGTATTTTCGGTGCTATTTTTGACTGGATCACCGGCATATTTGAAACCGTGATTGGCGCCTTAAAAGTTGTGGAAGGGTTTCTGTCAGGTAATGGTGCAGAAATGGCTAGCGGCGTAGCCTATATGGCCGCAGGTTTTGTAGGAATGGTTAAAGCTGGGGCTGAAACAGCAATGCTATTAGGTGCTAACCCCGATGTCTGTAAGGAGATTATTAGCGTTACAGGTAAGATTCAGATTGGCTGTGAAATCGCCGCGCTGGTACTGGATGTTTTCCAGATTGGTCGCGCGTTTATGGCGGCGAGAGGCCTGACTGGTGCCGCTGAAAAAGTTTTTGAATCCGGCTTTGGAGAAGAAATCGCTGAGCGTATGGCAGGCGGCGCAGGTGAAGAAGAAATAGAGGCGCTGGCTGAAGAGTTTGGCAAGGAGGTGAGCGAAAATTTTTCCAAAGCATTCGAGCCTCTTGAACGTGAAATGGTTGATCTGGGAGAGATGGAAGAGGAATCTGCCAGTTTTTCTCGTGACGTAGAAAAAAATATGACGCAACGCGCGGGAAAAAGTTTTACCAAAGAGGGGGTGAAGGCCATGGCGAAAGAAGCGGCAAAAGAAGCCCTGGAAAAATATATGCAAAAAGAGGAAAAACTTCTGTTAGACGATTTTCGTAAGAAGGTTCTCTCAAAAATATTTAAAAAAATCATATATGCCTTAATAAGAGATTATTCATTTAAAAGTTTACAGGCTATCAGATGTGCAACCGAGGGAGGCAATCAGGCGAATGCTGGCGTGATTAAAATAGAAAAAGCGAAGCTAGAAAAGAAAATAGAACAATTGATAGCTCAGCAACAGTTTCTGGAGTTCATAATGGAACAAACTGAAGGCCAAAAAAGGATGGAGCAAAAGCGCTTGCAGGCACTTTATAAGGATAGCGGCACCGCGCTTAAAGATACGTTAGATACCATTGATAGTTATAGTAGCGTTCAGGCGAGAATGGCTGGCTGGCGCGCTTAATCTGAGGATAAAGTTATGGAAGCGAGTAACGCAGTATCGATATTATCGCCATCTTCCTTGTCAGCTTCATCTACTACATCTCAGTCCCAGTTCGGGGAGAAAGTAAATTCTGATTCATTACTGCTGTTATTTGATGAGATCTGGATGAAGCTACTAGAGCTTGCCAAAAAGCTGCGCGATATCATGCGATCATATAATGAAGTAAGACAGAAGTTGAGTTGGGAACTACAGAAAAATGCCTTACAAACGCAAATGCAAGCGATTGATAAAACATGTGAAGCATCAATACTTACTGGGGTTGGCTCATGTCTTTCGGGAATGCTGACGATGGGGTTCGGGGCTGTAGGCGGAGAATCCGGCGTTATATTAGGTCAAGGCGTAGGACACACCGCTATGGGGGGGTTTAGCCTTGGCGCTGGTATTGTGCAACGTCAAAGCGATCAAGAAGGTGCGATTGCTGGACTGCAACAAACTGGGGCTCAATCTTATAGCAAAAATATGATGGATATTATGGATAAAGCGCTTGACGTCATGCAGCAAATTCTGGGTTTGGGGACGTCATTGGTCCAGGTTCTTGCTCAAATGCTCCAGTCATTAGCGAGGTAAAAATAGTGCAAGAAATAGAACAATGGTTGCGCCGGCATCAGGTGTTAACTGAACCTGCATATTTAGGAGAAACCTCAATATTACTTGGGCAGCAGTTTATATTATCGCCTTACCTGGTGGTATATCGTATTGAGGCAGAAGACATGATTATTTGTGAGTTTCGACGCCTGACGCCCGGGCAGCCTCAACCGCAACAATTGTTTCACTTACTGGGTCTTTTACGCGGGATATTTGTTAATCACTCGCAATTGAAATACTTAAGGATGTTGGTAATCACCGATATTCTGGATGAAAAACAGGCAGTGTTACGCAGGAAATTATTGCGCATCCTGACCGCGATGGGCGCTACCTTTACCCGGCTTGATGGTGATAACTGGACAATTTTATCCGCAGAGCATCTTATCCAACGGCGTTTTTAAATAACGCCCCTGACGTAAGTCACTGTCAAGGGGAAATAACAATCAATAGGTATGATGATGAAAGAAAATCAGAAAAATAAAGTACCCGAAGAAATTCTGAAACAGCTCTTATCTGTTGATCCGGAGACCGTTTACGCCAGAGGTTATGCCTCATGGCAGGAAGGTAATTATTCGCGTGCCGTAATCGATTTTAGCTGGTTAGTGATGGCCCAGCCATGGAGTTGGCGTGCCCATATTGCGTTGGCCGGGACCTGGATGATGCTTAAAGAATACTCAACGGCCATCAATTTCTATGGGCATGCATTGATGCTGGATGCCAGTCATCCCGAACCGGTTTACCAAACAGGCGTCTGTCTCAAAATGATGGGGGAACCAGGGCTGGCGAGGGAGGCTTTTCAAACCGCAATCAAGATGAGTTATGCGGATGCATCATGGAGTGAAATTCGCCAGAATGCGCAAATAATGTTTGATACTCTTGTTGCTTAAATAACAGTGCGAAATATGAGGGGGCATATTCCGCCAGCGGCAAGCAATATAGTCAGGGACAATAGTATTCCTTCCGATGTGCAAGCGGAGGAGGTATCGTTTCCTCCCCCCGCAATTCCAGCGCCTGACACTCCCATCTCCCCTGTGCTGCTTACGCCTGAACAGATAAAGCTACAGAGGGATTATACTATTCATTTTATTCAATACACCTTTCGTGCGTTGGGGGCGACAGTCGTATTTGGATTAGCGGTCGCTGCTGCGGTTATTTCTGGCGGGGCAGGATTACCCATAGCTATTCTTGCGGGGGCTGCGCTAGTGATTGCCGTTGGGGATGCTTGCTGTGCGTATCATAATTACCAACTGATATATCAGCAAAAGGAACCGTTACACACCGCCAGTGATAGCGTTGCTTTTGTGGTCAGTAAGCTGGCGTTAAAATGTGGAGCAAGCCTTAACTGTGCTAACACCCTTGCCAACTGTCTTTCGGTATTGATTCGTTCAGGAATCGCCATTTCTTCCCTGGTTATCCCCCTACAGTCTCCATTGCCTGTCGCTGGCGATATAGCGGCTTCTTTGGACATGGGGACTGTAATTTCCTCAGCTAGCCTGACGGCGATAGGTGCGGTACTGGATTATTGCCTTGCCCGCCCCCTAAATGATAATCAGGATACCCCTTTTGATGAGCGCCATGACGATCCCAGTGTGTTATTGGCTGAAAAAATTACAGAGTTCTGTCAGTCAGATACTCCACCTGCATTAATGGAAAGTATGGGTAATGAACATCGGGGAGCTGGAGGACCATGAAACCTGTTAGCCTGAATGTCCACGCGGGGGGGCGACTTCCGGTTCACGCGCCTGCGGATTCATCTCCATGTCCCACATTGCCGCATCCGGAAACCAATATGGATGTGGAGAGCGGTAGAATAGGGCCTCAGCAAGGAAAAGAACGGTTATTGGCCGGATTTGCTAAACGAGTGATAGCGGTGTTTCCAAAAGAAATTTTTAGCTGGCAAATGGTCATTTTGGGCGGACAGGTTTTATGTTGTTCCGCCGGGATAGCGTTAACAGTGCTAAGTGGTGGAGGCGTGCCGCTCTTAGCTCTGGCGGGAGTTGGCCTCGCCATCGCCATTGCTGACGTCGCTTGTCTTATCTGTCACCATAGACATCATTTACCTATGGCTCACGATAGTATAGGAAATGCCGTTTTTTATATTGCTAATTGTTTTGTCAATCAACGCAAGAGTATGGCTATTGCTAAAGCCGTTTCCCTGGGTGGTAGAGTAGCCTTAACCGCGACGGTGATGACGCACTCATACTGGTGTAGTGCTTTGGGACTACCATCTCATTTATTAGAACGTATGAATGATATTACCTACGGTCTAATAAGTTTTACTCGTTTTGGTATGGATGGGATGTCAATGGCTGGTATGCAGGTCAGTAGTCCATTCTATCGTTTGCTGGCTCAGGTAAATCCAGAAAAAAACGTACCGGAGTAGCCGTTTTCAGGTATATACCCGATATTCATTGGTTTCTAAATTTTGATATTTTTCCAGATATCCTTACGATGTATTTATATTAAGGAAAAGTATTATGGATATTGGACAATTAGTGGCTATGCTCTCCCACATGGCGCGTCAGGCTGGAGAGGCCATTAATGACAAAATGAATGGCAATGATTTGCTCAACCCAGAATCAATGATTAAAGTGCAATTTGCCTTGCAGCAGTACTCTACATTTATTAATTACGAAAGTTCAATGATCAAAATGATCAAGGATATGCTTAGTGGAATCATTGCTAAAATCTGAAATTATCAGCGACGAGGTTCGACGGTTGCTGCTGGAAATTATGTTTGCGGGCATTAATCATAACCTTATTTCCCAGGTTCATGCGATGTTACCCGCGCTATCTGTTATTGTTCCGGATAAAAAATTACAGTTGGTATGTTTAGCATTATTGCTGGCGGGTTTAAATGAACCGTTAAAGGCCGGGGAAATTTTATCAGGTATTGATTTACCAGAGGCTATGGCATTACGCCGGTTATTTCCTGCGCCAAATGAGGAGTTTAAAAGTTGAATATTTCTGATATCAGCAGCGTAATGCCTGTAAGCACTCAATCTTCTGCAACGTCCTCTATGGAACCAGGTCAGGAGCAGATTGATCTTTTTAAACAATTACTGACAGATGGTATGCCAACTGGTAACGCCAGTGCTTTACTACCTTCGGTTATGTTGGACAGACAAATGAATTATATGGAATTGACAGTAGGCGTGGATTTTCTTGCCAGAATATCAGGTTCAGCATCGCAAGCGCTTAATAAGCTGGTAAGTATGACATGAAGGTTCATCGTATATTATTCCTTACTGCGCTGGCGTTCCTTCTTACGGCATGTGATGTGGATCTGTATCGGTCATTGCCGGAAGATGAGGCGAATCAGATGCTGGCATTACTCCTGCAGCATCACATCAATGCGGAAAAAAAGCAGGAAGAGGATGGTATTACCTTACGTGTCGAGCAGTCGCAGTTTATTAATGCAGTTGAGCTACTTAGACTTAATGGCTACCCGCATCGCCAGTTTACGACGGTGGATAAGATGTTCCCGGCTAATCAGTTAGTGGTTTCACCTCAGGAAGAACAGCAGAAGATTAATTTTTTAAAAGAGCAAAGAATTGAAGGAATGCTGAGTCAGATGGAGGGAGTGATTAATACGAAAGTCACCATTGCGCTACCGACTTATGATGAAGGAAGTAATTACTCTCCGAGCTCTGTGGCCGTATTTATAAAATATTCACCGCAGGTCAATATGGAGGCCTTTCGGGTAAAAATTAAAGATCTAATAGAGAAGTCAATTCCTGGGTTGCAATACGATAAGATTAGTATTTTGATGCAACCTGCTGAATTCAGGATGGTACCTGACGTGCCAGCGAGACAAACGTTCTGGATTAGGGACGTTATCAATACCAATAAAGGAAAGGTGATGAAGTGGTTGATCAAATACCCTTATCAGTTGACGTTATCGTTGACAGGACTGCTATTGGGGGTGGGCATTCTGATCGGCTATTTTTACCTGAGGCGCCGCTTCTGAGCCGACCTGACCCGGAGGTTTTGCAGCTTTATCGTTATTTCTGGCAACCTGCTCGTTACGCTGTACCGGAATGGCTGTATAAACTGGGCTTTCATCCTTCCAACTGTTGGCGCTATGGCTCTCGACCAGAGTTGGATCGTCTTCTTAACAGATCGTTGCATCGGTTAAGGGGAAGTTCTGTTATTCCAGCCTGTTTAAACGAGAGGCAAAAACGTCAGGTTCGTCTTGCGCCGCGTATGTCGGCATTTGCATTTGGACTGGGATTATTCAAACTCAGATGCAGTGACTATTTTATGCTACCAGAGTATCGGCAATTGCTTCTACAGTGGTTTAGCGAGGATGAGATCTGGCAGCTATATGGTTGGTTGGGGCAAAGAGATGGCAAATTACTTTCTCCGCAAGCGATGCAACAAGCAGCTTTGCAGGTAGGTACCGCCATTCTCAATCGGGCAGCGTATAACGATGTGGTTTTACATGCGCTATTAGTGTTATTACCCCCTCCTCAGCGTATACTTTGGCCGAAGACTTCTCTTAACGAGATTATCTTCATGGAGCATTTGCTATGAGTTTCACTTCACTACCGCTGACGGAAATTAATCATAAGCTGCCTGCTCGGAATATCATTGAGGCACAGTGGATTACTTTACAATTAACTTTATTTGTGCAAGAGCAACAAGCTAATAGCGCTTCACATGCTATTGTGAACGCCGCTTACCGTAAGGCTGAAAAAATTATTCGAGACGCCTGTCGTTACCAGCGTGAACAAAAAATGGCGCAGCAGCAGGAAATAGCAAGGTTGCGTGAAAATATGCTGAAAAGAATGGAGAAAGAATGGCTGGAACAACATGTCAAATATTTACTGGATGATGAAAGTCAATTTCGGTCATTGGTCGAACAAGCGGCACATCATATTAAAAATAGTATAGAACAGGTTCTGATGTCCTGGTTCGAACAACAGTCGGTAGACAGTGTCATGTGTCATCGTCTGGCATGTCAGGCGATGACGATGGCGGAAGAGGGGGGGCTTTATTTGCATATTCATCCTGAGAAAGAAGCATTGATGCGTAAGACCTTTGGGAAGCGGTTCACTCTGATTCTCGAGCCTGGTTTCTCTACAGATCAGGCTGAACTTTCTTCAACACGATATTCAGTTGAATTTTCACTCTCTCGTCATTTCAATTCGTTGTTGAAATGGTTACGTAACGGTGAAGATAGTAGAGGTAGCGATGGATATTAAAGTTAATGAAATAAAAATGACGCCTCCTACAGAGTTTACTCCCGGTCAGCTTATAGAGGAGCAAGAGGTTATTTCTCCTTCAAGGTTGGCTCTCCAGGAATTACAGGAAACAATGGGGGGGGCGCTCTATGAGACGATGGAAGACATAGGGATAGCGCTGAGTGGGAAACTCCGGGAGAAATATAAACTCATGGATGCTGAGAAACTGGAGCGAAGACAGCAGGCTTTGCTGCGTTTACTAAAACAAATACAGGAAGATAATGGGGTAGCATTGCCTCCGCTTACCGGAGAAAATAGTGATCCTAATTTGCAGAATGCGTATCAGATTATCTCTCTTGCCATGGCGCTTACTGCCAGTGGGTTGTCAAAAAAGAAAAAACGCGATTTGCAATCGCAACTGGATACGCTCACAGCGGAGGAGGGATGGGAACTTGCCGTTTTTAGTTTAATGGAACTCGGCGAAGTGGATACCGCTACGTTGGCGTCTCTGAAGCGTTTTATGCAACAGGCGATAGACAACGATGAAATGCCCTTATCGCAGTGGTTTAGACGCGTGGCCGACTGGCCGGATCGTTGTGAGCGGGTCCGTATTTTGCTAAGAGCGATCGCATTTGAACTTAGCATATGCATAGAATCCTCGCAGCAAAGCCGTTTGGCCGCGGCATTAGTACGCTTGCGTCGTTTGCTATTATTCCTCGGCCTTGAAAAAGAGTGCCAACGTGAAGAGTGGATTTGCCAGTTGCCGCCTAATACATTATTGCCTCTATTACTCGACATTATTTGTGAGCGCTGGCTTTTTAGTGATTGGTTGCTTGAAAGACTCACCCCTGTAGTTTCTTCATCAAGGATGTTTAATCGGTTACTCCAACAACTTGATGCGCAGTTTATGCTGCTACCCGATAACTGTTTTAACGATGAAGATCAACGCGAGCAAATCCTTGAAACGCTTCGTGAATTAAAGGTAAATCAGGTTTTATTCTGATAGCTGGCTTTCAATATTTCGGTAAATTTGTTTTCTGGCTCATCGTGAGGCGGCAGAATGGATTGGGATCTCGTTACTGAACGTAATATTCAGCTTTTTATTCGATTATCAGGATTATCTGAACGGTCTTTAGCAACAAATATGTTCTGGCGACAAGGGCAACATAAAACCTATCTAAACTATCAGAATGGCCGTATTCACTTATGTCAGATACTCCAGCAGACCTTTTTAGACGAGGACCTGCTGTTTAAAGCGTTGACTAACTGGAAACCAGCAGGGTTTATAGGTATTCCTCAACGATTATTTTTGCTGCGCGATGGGCTTGCAATTAGTTGTTCTCCTCCCCCCTCTAGTTCTGCAGAGCTTTGGTTACGATTACATCATCGACAAATAAAATTTTTGGAGTCGCAATGCGTCTACGTTTAGGTGCGGGAATCAAGGCGCAACAGTGGCTCAATGTATGCGCAGGTCGCCAGGATATGGTTCTGGCGACAGTGTTATTAATTGCTATTGTGATGATGCTGTTACCTTTACCGACTTGGATGGTTGATATCCTGATTACTATCAATCTTATGTTTTCAGTGATCCTGCTATTAATCGCAATTTATCTTAGCGACCCACTCGATTTATCTGTATTTCCGTCTTTATTACTTATTACCACGTTATATCGTTTGTCACTCACCATCAGCACTTCACGATTGGTGTTATTACAACACAACGCCGGTAATATTGTTGACGCTTTCGGTAGGTTTGTCGTAGGGGGAAATCTTACCGTTGGGTTAGTCGTATTCACTATCATTACTATTGTGCAATTTATTGTCATTACAAAAGGGATCGAGAGGGTGGCGGAGGTTAGCGCACGTTTTTCACTTGATGGAATGCCAGGCAAACAAATGAGTATTGATGGCGATCTGCGTGCCGGAGTCATCGATGCAGACCATGCTCGTACATTAAGGCAGCACGTCCAGCAAGAAAGCCGCTTTCTCGGCGCGATGGACGGCGCGATGAAATTTGTTAAAGGCGATACGATTGCCGGTATTATTGTCGTACTGGTGAATATTATTGGTGGTATCATTATAGCTATCGTACAATATGATATGTCGATGAGTGAGGCTGTTCATACTTATAGCGTGCTTTCAATCGGAGACGGGTTATGTGGGCAAATTCCATCTCTGCTTATTTCCCTTAGCGCGGGAATTATTGTTACCCGTGTTCCCGGTGAGAAACGCCAGAATTTGGCGACAGAGTTGAGTTCTCAGATTGCCAGACAACCCCAGTCACTCATATTAACCGCTGTTGTTTTGATGCTCCTCGCGTTTATTCCTGGCTTCCCTTTTATCATTCTCGCTTTTTTTTCAGCGTTGTTGGCGTTGCCAATTATACTCATTCGTCGCAAAAAAGCGGCGGTTTCCGCAAATGGAGTAGACGCACCGGAAAAGGACAGCATGGTTCCCGGCGCATGCCCCCTGATCTTACGTATTACACCAGCATTATATACGGCTGACCTGATACGCGATATTGATGCCATGAGGTGGTTGTTATTTGAGGATACCGGAGTCCCTCTTCCTGAAGTTAATATTGAGGTTTCGCCTGAACCCACCGAAAGACTGACGGTACTGTTATATCAGGAACCCGTTTTTAGTTTATCTATTCCCTCCCAGGCGGATTATTTATTAATAGGCACGGATGCTAGTGTAGTGGGAGACAGCCAGACGTTACCGAACGGAATGGGGCAGATCTGTTGGCTTTCAAAAGACATGGGCAATAAGGCGCAAGGTTTTGGGTTGGAAGTTTTCTCTGGCAGTCAACGTATTTCTGCCTTACTAAAATGTGCGCTGCTTCGGCATATGGGGGAGTTTATTGGTGTTCAGGAAACGCGTTATTTGATGAACGCAATGGAAAAAAACTACTCTGAACTGGTAAAAGAGCTTCAGCGTCAGTTACCCATCAACAAAATCGCTGAAACCTTGCAGCGGCTTGTAGCAGAACGGGTCTCTATTAGAGATTTACGCCTTATTTTCGGTACGTTAATTGACTGGGCGCCACGTGAAAAAGATGTCCTGATGTTGACAGAATACGTCCGTATCGCACTTCGACGTCATATTCTGCGTCGTCTTAATCCGGAAGGAAAACCATTACCGATTTTGCGGATCGGAGAAGGTATTGAGAATCTCGTCCGTGAATCCATTCGCCAGACGGCAATGGGTACCTATACTGCGCTATCGTCTCGTCATAAATCGCAGATTTTGCAACTGATCGAGCAGGCGCTGAAGCGAACTGCCAAATTGTTCATTGTCACCTCTGTCGACACCCGACGTTTCTTGCGAAAAATGACAGAAGCTACCTTGTTCGACGTACCGATTTTGTCATGGCAGGAATTAGGCGAGGAGTGCTTTGTTCAAGTGGTAGAAAGTATTGACCTTAGCGAAGAGGAACTGGCGGACAATGAAGAATGAATTGATGCAACGTCTGCGGCTGAAATATCCTCCCCCCGATGGTTATCGGCGATGGGGCCGAATTCAGGATATAAGCGCAACGTTGTTAAATGCGTGGTTACCTGGGGTATTTATGGGAGAGTTGTGCTGTATAAAGCCTGGCGATGAACTTGCTGAAGTTGTGGGGATTAACGGCAACAGGGCAGTATTATCTCCTTTTACAAGCACTATCGGACTTCACTGTGGGCAGCAAGTGATGGCCTTAAGGCGACGTCACCAGGTCCCCGTAGGAGAGGTATTATTAGGGCGAGTGATTGATGGTTTTGGTCGTCCCCTTGATGGTAGCGAGCTGCCTGAGGTTTGTTGGAAAGACTATGATGCCATGCCTCCTCCCGCTATGGTTCGACGGCCCATCACTCAACCATTAATGACGGGGATTCGCGCCATTGATAGCGTTGCGACCTGTGGCGAAGGGCAACGAGTGGGAATTTTTTCTGCTCCAGGCGTGGGTAAAAGTACGCTTCTGGCGATGCTGTGTAATGCCCCTGGCGCAGATGTTAATGTTCTGGTTTTGATTGGCGAACGTGGACGAGAAGTTCGCGAATTCATTGATTTTATCCTGACTGAAGAGAGTCGAAGACGTTGTGTCATTGTTGTTGCAACCTCAGACCGACCAGCTCTGGAACGTGTAAGAGCGCTGTTTGTGGCCACCACGATAGCGGAGTTCTTTCGCGACCATGGAAAGCGAGTCGTCTTGCTTGCCGACTCACTGACGCGTTATGCCAGGGCCGCACGGGAAATCGCTCTGGCCGCTGGGGAAACTGCCATTTCTGGAGAATATCCGCCTGGCGTTTTTAGTGCATTGCCACGACTTTTAGAACGTACAGGAATGGGGGAAAAAGGGAGTATCACTGCCTTTTATACGGTACTGGTTGAAGGTGATGATATGAATGAGCCGCTGGCAGATGAAGTCCGCTCACTGCTTGATGGTCATATTGTGCTATCCCGGCGGCTTGCAGAGATGGGGCATTATCCTGCAATTGACGTGCTGGCAACGCTAAGCCGCGTTTTTCCAGCCGTTACCAGTCATGAGCATCGCCAATGGGCGGCTATGCTGCGGCAACACCTGGCGCTTTACCAGGACGTTGAGCTGTTAATACGCATTGGGGAATATCAGCGAGGGGTGGATACTGCTACTGATAAAGCCATTGATACCTATCCGAATATTTGCACATTTTTGCGACAAAGTAAGGATGAAGTATGCGGACCCGAGTTACTAATAAAACAATTACAACAAATACTCACCGAGTGATTCTGGAAACCTTGCTGGAGATAATAGCGCGACGTGAAAAGCAACTACATGGCAAAATAGCCATACTTGATCAGCAGAAACAAGCGCTTATTGCTGAACAGCAGAGTTGCCAGACGCGCACTTTAGCAGTGAATGCCAGACTGAAAGAATTAATGGGCTGGCAGGGTACATTATCTTGTCATTTACTGTTGGATAAGAAACAACAAATGGCCAGACTTTTCACTCAGGCGCAGAGCATTTTGACGCAGCGGCAGCAGCTAGAGGAGCAATATCAGCAGATTGTCTCCCGGCGAAGTACATTACAGGAGAATTTCAATGCGCTTATGAAAAGAAAAGAAAAAATTACTATGGTATTAAACGATGCGTATTACCAAAGTTGAGGGAAGTCTTGGGTTACCACGCAAATCTTATCAGGATGATAATGAGGCAGAGGCGGAGCGTGCGGACTTTGAGCAACTCATGTACCAGGCGTTACCCGTTGGTGCAAATAATCTTGCGGCGTTGAATAAGAACGTAGTTTTTAGGCAATGTTATCGTGTTAGTGGCGGTTATCTTGACGGTGTGGAATGTGAGGTATGTGAATCCGGAGGGCTAATCCAGCTTAAAATTAACGTTCCTCATCATGACGTTTATCGTTCGATGAAAACGCTAAAACAGTGGTTGGAATCTCAGTTACTGCATATGGGGTATGTAATTTCGCTGGAGATATTCTATGTTAAGAATAACGAATGAAGAGCTCCCGTGGATGGATATACTTCCACCGGAAGGGGCTACAATTGGCGAGTTAACATTGCGTATGCAAGAATATCCGGTACAGGAAGGTGTGTTATTTACCATAAATTATAATAATGAACTGGGCAGAGTATGGATTGCAGAACAATGCTGGCAGCGCTGGTGTGAAGGGTTAATTGGCACCGCTAATCGCTCAGTTATTGATCCTGAATTGCTATATGGAATAGCTGAATGGGGACTGGCGCCGTTATTGCAAGCCAGTGATGCGACCCTTTACCAGAATGAGCCTCCAACATCTTGCAGTAATGTGCCCCATCAGCTAACGTTGAGCATCAAATGGATGGTTGAAGAACATGAATTCCATGGCATTATTTTTAAGTGGCCAACGGCTTTTTTGCGAAATATAGTTGGAGAGCTTTCTGCCGAGAGTCAGCAGATTTATCCTGCGCTTCCCCTGGAGGTCCCTATATACCTGGGGTGGTGTCAGCTTACGTTAGCTGAACTTGAGTCTATTGAAATCGGAATGGGCATTCGGATTCATTGCTTTAGTGATATCAGAATCGGTGGTTTTGTTATTCAATTACCTGGGCGTATCTATGCCAGGGTATTGCTAACAGCGGATAATATGATGAAATTCGATGAATTAGTACAAGATATCGAAACGCTGCTTGCGCAAGGACATCCAATTTCAAAGAGCGACGGAGCGTTTTCAGTCGAACTCGAGCAGTTAACGCAAAGTCTGCTCTTTGAGATCGGTCGAGCGAGCGTAGAAATTGGACAATTGCGACACCTTAAATCAGGTGACGTTTTGCCTGTAGGTGGATGTTTTGCGCCAGAGGTAACGATAAGGGCAAATGACCGTATTATTGGGCAAGGAGAGTTGATTGCCTGTGAGAATGAATTCATGGTGCGTATTACACGTTGGTATCTCTCTAAAAATACAGTATAAACCTGATAAAAAATAACATACAAATACTATAATATAGTCTCAGGTCGTGCTATGAGATATAAAATATGTCTTTACCCGATTCGCCTCTGCAACTGATTGCTATATTGTTTCTGCTTTCAATACTGCCTCTCGTTATCGTAATGGGTACCTCTTTCCTTAAACTGGCGGTGGTATTTTCAATTTTACGCAATGCTCTGGGTATTCAACAGGTCCCGCCAAACATCGCTCTTTATGGTCTTGCGCTTGTACTTTCCTTATTCATTATGGGACCGACGCTATTAGCTGTTAAAGAGCGCTGGCATCCGGTTCAGGTCGCAGGCGCTCCATTCTGGATGTCTGAATGGGACAGTAAAGCATTAACACCATATCGACAATTTTTGCAAAAAAATTCTGAAGAAAAGGAAGCAAATTATTTTCGGGGTTTGATTAAACGAACCTGGCCTGAAGACATAAAACGTAAGATAAAATCTGATTCTTTGCTCATATTAATTCCGGCATTTACTGTGAGTCAATTAACGCAGGCATTTCGGATTGGCTTACTTATTTATCTTCCCTTTCTGGCTATTGACCTGCTTATTTCAAATATACTGCTTGCGATGGGGATGATGATGGTGTCGCCAATGACCATTTCATTACCTTTTAAATTGCTGATCTTTTTACTGGCAGGCGGTTGGGATCTGACACTGGCGCAATTGGTACAGAGCTTTTCATGAATGATTCTGAACTGACGCAATTTGTAACTCAACTTTTATGGATCGTTCTTTTTACTTCTATGCCGGTGGTGCTGGTTGCATCGGTAGTTGGTGTCATCGTAAGCCTTGTTCAGGCTCTGACTCAAATACAGGATCAAACGCTACAATTCATGATTAAATTATTAGCAATTGCAATAACCTTAATGGTCAGCTATCCATGGCTGAGCGGTATTCTGTTGAATTATACTCGTCAGATAATGCTACGAATTGGAGAGCATGCTTGAATGACGCAGCAGTTAAATGAATGGTTTATTGTATTGGCGGTGGCTTTTATTAGACCATTAGGTATTTCTTTATTACTTCCACTACTAAAAAGTGGCAGCCTGGGAAGTGCGCTTTTACGTAATGGCGTTCTTATGTCACTTACCTTTCCCGTATTACCGATTATTTATCAGCAGAAGATTATTATGCATATTGGTAAAGATTACAGTTGGTTGGGGTTAATGGCCGGAGAGATAATTATTGGCTTTTTAATTGGGTTTTGCGCGGCGGTACCCTTTTGGGCAGTTGATATGGCAGGATTTCTGCTTGATACTTTACGTGGAGCTACCATGGGTACGATATTCAATTCTACAGTGGAAGCTGAGACCTCACTTTTTGGTTTGCTTTTCAGCCAGTTTCTGTTTGTGGTTTTTTTTATAAGTGGTGGCATGGAGTTTATATTAAACATTCTGTATGAGTCCTACCAATATTTACCTCCGGGGCGTACTTTACTATTCGATGGTCAATTTCTCAAATATATTCAGGTAGAGTGGAGAACTCTTTATCAACTATGTATCAGTTTCTCTCTCCCAGCAATAATATGTATGGTGTTAGCGGATCTGGCGTTAGGTCTTTTAAACCGCTCGGCGCAACAACTAAATGTGTTTTTCTTCTCAATGCCACTCAAAAGTATATTGGTTGTTCTGATGCTCTTGATATCATTGCCGTATGCACTTCATCATTATTTGATTGAAAGCGATAATTTTTATATTTATCTAAGAAGTTGGTTTCCATCTGTATGAGCGAAAAAACAGAGCAACCTACAGAAAAGAAATTACGTGATGGCCGGAAGGAGGGGCAGGTTGTCAAAAGTATTGAGATAACATCATTGTTTCAGCTTGTTGCGCTTTTTTTATATTTTCATTTCTTTACTGAAAGAATTATCTTGAAATTTATCGAGTCAATAACCTTCACATTACAATTAGTGAACAAACCATTTTCTTATGCATTAACGCAGTTGAGTTATTATTTAGTAGATTCATTAACCTCAGCAGTGCTGTTTCTGGGGGCAGGGGTAATAATTGCTACTGTTGTTAGCGTATTTCTTCAGGTGGGGCTGGTTATTGCCAGTAAAGCTATTGGCTTTAAAAGCGATCATATAAATCCGGTAAGCAATTTTAAACAAATATTCTCTTTGCATAGCATAGTAGAATTATGTAAATCCAGCCTGAAAGTTATCATGTTATCGCTTATCTTTGTATTCTTCTTTTATTATTATGCCAGTACTTTTCGGGCACTACCGTACTGTGGATTATCTTGCGCCCTACCGGTAATCTTTTGTTTGATAAAGTGGTTATGGGTAGGGGTGATGGCTTTTTATATAGTTATTGGCATACTGGACTATTCTTTCCAATATTATAAGATTAGAAAAGATCTAAAAATGAGCAAAGATGACGTCAAACAGGAGCATAAAGATCTGGAGGGTGACCCTCAAATGAAGACCCGTCGTCGGGAAATGCAGAGTGAAATACAAAGTGGCAGTTTAGCTCAATCGGTTAAACAATCTGTTGCGGTAGTTCGTAATCCGACGCATATTGCGGTTTGTCTTGGCTATCATCCTACCGACATGCCAATACCACGTGTTCTGGAAAAAGGTAGTGATGTTCAGGCTAATTATATTGTTAACATAGCAGAACGCTACTGCATTCCTGTTGTTGAAAATGTTGAGCTGGCCCGCGCATTATTTTTTGAAGTGGCACGTGGAGATAAAATTCCTGAAAGTTTATTTGAACCCGTTGCAGCCTTGTTACGTATGGTGATGAAGATAGATTATGCGCATTCTACCGAAACATAATGAATGTCTTTGGTATGCTTCATTCAAACTACTGCCAATGTGTCGTGAAGCTTTAATGATGTACTTACTGCGAGCCTAAGACATTGTCATGATTTTAGAAAAAGTGCTTACTTTGAACCTGAACAGGTTACCAGCTAAAATCCTCAACGCCAGGTGATGCTGGCACTGCGCAATTTATTACGCAACCTCAAATCCAATCTACTTGACAACGCCACATTCAGAGAAGAACTCGAGAAAGTTAAGAGCAAAAATTCAGGAGTTACAAAGAGATAATGCATTGGTGCGTCTGAATGGACTCGAACCATCGACCCCCACCATGTCAAGGTGGTGCTCTAACCAACTGAGCTACAGACGCATTAAAATGATGGTGCGTTCAATTGGACTCGAACCAACGACCCCCACCATGTCAAGGTGGTGCTCTAACCAACTGAGCTATGAACGCAACGTTGTAGGTGACAACGGGGACGAATATTAGCGTCACAACCGCAATGAGGCAAGAGAGAAATCGCAATTTTCTTTCTGAAATCACCTGATTGCGGTGGAAATATGCAACATGTCGAGAAAATAGCCGCCATGCGGCGGCTATTGCCGTATTATCGCGCAGCGCGCTGCAAAATAAGTGAGGATGGCTGACGTTGTAGATAGCGCATCCGTAGCATCATTAACACTGCCGCCGAGGTCAGGCCGATGATGAATCCCATCCAGAATCCAGCCGGTCCCATACGATCGACCACCAGATCCGTTAACGCAAGGATGTAACCGCTGGGTAAGCCTAACACCCAGTAGGCGGTAAAGGTGATAAAAAAGATGGAGCGCGTGTCTTTATAACCGCGCAGAATACCGCTGCCAATAACCTGAATAGAGTCGGAAATTTGGTAAACCGCAGCGAGCAGCATTAATTGCGCGGCAAGCGCCACGACCTCGGGGTTGTCATTATAGAGCAAAGCAATATGCTTACGCAGAGTAACGGTAAAGATTGCGGTAACCACAGCCATACAGACGCCGACGGCTAAACCGGTGCGCGCTGCGGTTTGCGCATCCAGCGTCGAGCCCTGGCCAAGACGATAACCCACTCGAATCGTTACCGCCGCAGCCAGCGACATCGGCAACACGAACATCAACGAGCTAAAGTTAAGCGCAATCTGATGACCTGCGACATCCACAATACCTAACGGCGAAACCAGCAGCGCGACGACCGCAAACAACGTCACTTCAAAGAACAGCGCCAGCGCAATTGGCAACCCCAATTGAATCAGGCGTTTCATGACGGCGCTATCGGGTTTGCCAAAGCCTTTTTCATTGCGTATATCACGCATTGAACGTGCGTGTTTAATGTAAGAAAGCATGGCGATAAACATCACCCAATAGACCGCCGCAGTGGCAATGCCGCAGCCGATGCCGCCGAGCTCCGGCATACCAAAATGCCCATAGATGAAAATATAGTTCACCGGAATATTGATCAGCAGCCCCAGAAATCCCATCACCATACCCGGCTTGGTTTTGGCCAGACCTTCGCACTGGTTTCGCGCTACCTGAAAGAAAAGGTATCCTGGCGCGCCCCACAGTAGCGCGCGAAGATAGCCCACGGCTTTATCGGCCAATGCCGGATCAATATTATGCATGGAGCGGATAATGTATCCGGCATTCCACAGAACGATCATCACCAGCACGGAGACAAAGCCCGCCAGCCAGAATCCTTGTCGAACCTGATGCGCGATACGCTCACGGCGGCCGGAGCCATTGAGCTGGGCAATCACGGGCGTCAAGGCCAGCAGTAAGCCGTGACCAAACAGAATGGCGGGAAGCCAGATAGAGGTACCGATAGCGACGGCGGCCATGTCCGTAGCGCTATAGCCACCTGCCATGACGGTATCGACGAATCCCATTGCGGTCTGAGCCACTTGCGCAAGGATCACCGGTATAGCTAACGCTAATAACTGACGCGCTTCACTGGTATACTTCTGCACGTATTCACCTTTATTTTGTTGTTATATGAAAGACTAAAAAGCCGCCGTAGTGGCAGCCAAAAGAAATAGCAGGGGAAATTTCAGTCTATTGTAGCGGGGTATTACTATTTCTCCAGCGAAAAAACAGTGGTTGACAGGGCATTGCTGGCAAGCTGTTTTTCCACCTGCTATTGTGCTGAACAGTTCTGCTTTATTTATTTCAGGAGTTGAAGATATGTTTACGGGGATCGTACAAGGTACCGCGAAACTGGTATCGATTGATGAAAAACCCAACTTTCGCACACATGTGGTGACATTGCCGGACTACATGCTGGAGGGGCTGGAGACGGGGGCGTCCGTGGCGCATAACGGATGCTGTTTGACCGTGACTGAAATAAACGGCAATCAGATAAGTTTTGATCTGATGAAAGAAACTCTGCGCATCACCAATCTGGGCGCGCTGAAGGTGGGCGATGAGGTCAACGTAGAGCGCGCCGCTAAATTCAGCGATGAAATTGGTGGACATCTGATGTCGGGGCATATTATTACGACAGCTGAGATCGCGAAAATCCTGACTTCAGAAAATAATCACCAGGTGTGGTTTAAAGTACAGGATGCGTCACTGATGAAGTATATCCTGTATAAAGGCTTTATCGGCGTTGATGGTATTAGTTTGACCGTCGGCGAGGTAACGCCAACGCGCTTCTGCGTGCATCTGATTCCGGAGACGCTGGAGCGTACTACGCTTGGCAGAAAAAAACTGGGTGAGCGTGTGAATATCGAGATCGATCCGCAAACGCAGGCAATTGTCGATACCGTAGAACGCGTACTGGCTGCAAGAGAAAATGCGGTCAGAAATCAGGCTGACATTGGCTGACGAAGAGTAAAGGCCCCCGCATGTCATGCGGGGGAGGGGGATTAGCGAGGAACGCGCAAACCGTTTTCAGCGCCGCGCGTAAATACGACCTGCCAAAGCTGGATATCGCGCGCGCGAAACGCGCCGGCGCAGGCGTTGAGATAATAGCTGAACATACGTTTGAAGCGCTCGTTATAATTGCCCGCAATTTCCGGCCAGGCATTGATAAAACGCTCGTGCCAGGCCATCAGGGTGGTGTCATAGTCAGCGCCAAAGTTATGCCAGTCCTCCATCACAAAGTGTGATTCGCTGGCCTCGGCGATTTGACGAACGGACGGTAAGCAACCGTTGGGGAAAATATACTTATTGATCCACGGATCGACATTATGATCGGTTTTTTTAGAGCCAATAGTATGGAGCAGGAAAAGGCCATCTGGTTTTAAATTCCTGTCAACAACCTCAAAATAGGTGTTGTAGTTTTTAGGCCCGACATGTTCGAACATACCGACGGAGACGATGCGGTCAAACTGATCGTTAAGGTCGCGATAATCTTGCAGGAGAATGGAGACATCCAGACCTTCGCAACGCGTCTGGGCCATTTTTTGCTGTTCAGCGGAGATCGTTACGCCCACCACGCTCACGCCATAATAGGTCGCCATATATTGCGACAAGCCGCCCCAGCCGCAGCCGATATCCAGCACACGCATCCCCGGCTGCAACTGCAGCTTTTCGCAAATTAATTTCAGCTTAGCCTGCTGCGCCGCTTCCAGCGTATCGGCATCTTTCCAGTAGGCGCAGGAATACTGCATATAGGGATCGAGCATACGGGAAAAAAGGTCATTACCGAGATCGTAATGCTCCTTGCCGACAATCCAGGCGCGTTTCTTACTTTGTAGATTAATCAGACGCGCGCCGAGGATGCGTAGCGTATCTTTAACATGGTGGGGGAGTTGATTTTCAAGGCCGGCACGTAAAACTTTGCTGAAGAAAATATCCAGACGCTCGCATTCCCACCAGCCATCCATGTAACTCTCACCTAATCCCAACGATCCTTCCTGCAGGACGCGCTTAAAAAATTCGGGATTCTTAACGCGAATGTCAGACGGGGCGGAACCATTAATTGTAATATCCGCACGACTTAACAATTCGTTGGCGATTCGGTACCAGTTATCATCCGGTACGCTGACTTCTTCTATACACGATGAACTCATAGCTTCTCCATCACTGGACGGTGATCAGAACCTTAAAACAGCGTAGACGCTTTTTTGGCTTTGTGAGAAATCCCACGGACAATTCCGTGAGCCAGTTATCCGACGTAGAACAGAGGAAGGGAGGAGCCCTTGCCGAAAAGGCCATCCATGGTGAATCGGGAACGCTCCGGTTCCCGTTACTACCTAATAATTATCGTAATATAAACAACCGGGAATCAGTATAGGCCGCAATTTTTGATGATTCAACAGAAAATTGTTAGCCTGCTAATCAATAGGGGGTTAACAAACCTTTTAGTGAGACTTATCGTGGGCCATCTCGGCACGCGGAAATCCAGTCTCATCGCACGTTGAATGAGACTGCATTTTGTAACCTAACGCCGCCAGAACGACGGTAGAGAGCATTACGCTGGTGGTGGTTAATAATGGCGTACTGATAAGCCATGAAACCACCAGGCTTGCCAGGAAGCATAGCCCCAGTTGCAGCGTATTTTGCAGCGCCGCGGCGCGCCCCGTGGCTTGAGGAAAAGGGCGCAGCGCCTGCGCGACGACGATAGGGTAGATTGCGCCGTTAGCAATCGCCATTACGCAGAACGGAATCAGGATCTCCACCAGTGAGGCATTATTCAGGAAGCCAGTCCCCCAGGTGGCGATAACGCTCAGCGCATACAGCCCTAATAGTCCCGGGAGCAATTGGTATCCCTGCCATTTTTGCAGCGCCGCGCGGCAACCATATCCGCCAATCAGAAAAGCAATGGTTTGGGGAACATAGCTCAGGCCAATCACTGCCGGGCTATAACCCATGGCGCTGAGAATGAATGGAGAACCCGTTAACCAGGCAAAAAAGCTGGCGGAACAGGCGGCATAAATCAGTACATTACCGCGATAGGTTTTAGAGCGTAACAACGTCGCGAAAGTGAGTTTATCCTGCCCCTCGGTACGCGCTTTTATCGACGGCTTTAAGCGCAGCGCTGGCAACATCAGTAACAACGTAATCGCAAACAGAGTGGCGAAAATCGCCTGCCATGAGAAATGCGTCAGTATCCAGCTTCCCAGTAAGGGAGCAAGCGCCGGGGATAGTCCCACCAGTGGCATGATAGTGGCGAAGATACGATTAATTTTTTGCGAAGGATAATAATCGGTCACCAGGGCTTGCCAGATTACTGTTGCCGCACAAACGCCAACTGCCTGCACAAAGCGCAGCGTCAGTAGTGCTGCCGCGCTTTCTACCCACAGCATCCCCAGACTTCCGAGCGCAAAGATGGCTAACCCCAGCAGCAAAATCGGCTTACGGCCATAACGATCCGATAGCGGACCCCAGAGTAACTGCGCGACGGCAAAGCCAGCTAAAAACAGGCTGAGACTGGCGCTGACCGCGGCGGCAGGCGTTTGTAAATCCGCCTGTATGGCGGCAAACGCGGGCAGGTACATATCTGTTGCCAGAAATCCCAGCACGCTAAGGCCGGATAACCAGACTAAAAACCCTTTTCCAGGTTGCATATTTGTATCTCTTTCTTATCAGACAGACATTGTCGCAAAGTGTAGGGAGTGAAATTACGGTTGTGAAACGCTAATATTTGTCCATTGAATTCAAAATTTTTGCAGGCAAATTATGTGGTCGGAATATTCGCTTGAAGTAGTTGACGCCGTTGCGCGTAACGGCAGTTTTAGCGCAGCCGCGCAAGAACTGCACCGTGTGCCTTCGGCAGTCAGTTATACTGTTCGTCAGTTAGAGGAGTGGCTGGCCGTACCGCTTTTTGTACGACGTCACCGTGATGTTGAACTGACGCCTGCTGGCGTCTGGTTTTTAAAAGAAGGGCGTTCTGTTATCAAAAAAATGCAGATCACCCGCCAACAGTGTCAGCAAATTGCTAATGGCTGGCGCGGGCAACTGGCTATTGCGGTCGATAATATCGTCAGGCCGGAACGCACCCGGCAGATGATCGTCGATTTCTATCGCCATTTTGACGATGTGGAGCTGCTGGTTTTTCAGGAGGTGTTTAACGGCGTCTGGGACGCGCTCTCTGACGGGCGTGTCGAACTGGCTATTGGGGCGACGCAGGCGATTCCGGTAGGGGGACGTTACGCTTTTCGGGATATGGGTACCCTGAGCTGGAACTGCGTAGTGGCAAGCGATCACCCGCTGGCGTCGATGCCGGGGCCGTTAAGTGATGATACCCTGCGCAACTGGCCGTCGCTGGTCAGGGAAGACACCTCGCGAACCTTACCGAAACGGATTACCTGGTTGCTGGATAATCAAAAAAGGGTCGTAGTACCGGACTGGGAGTCATCGGCAACCTGCCTGTCGGCAGGATTATGCGTGGGAATGGTGCCGACGCATTTTGCCCGCCAGTGGATAGATAGCGGTAAATGGGTGGCGCTGACGTTAGAAAATCCGTTTCCCGATGCGGCCTGTTGTGTGACGTGGCAGCAAAACGAGGCTTCGCCCGCACTGTCATGGCTGCTGGACTATTTAGGCGATAGCGAAACGCTGAATCGGGAGTGGCTGCGGGAGCCAGAAGAGGCTCCCGACAGTAGAGATTAACGCCGATAGTCGCGGAACGGGCCGTCAGCGACCGAGCGACGCTCAACCAGGCGTGGATGAACTTCAATCGATTGCGACTCTTCGCGCTTATTGACGATGCGATCCAAAAGCATATTAAATGCGGTTTCGCCTAAAGAGTCTTTGGGCTGGTGAATCGTCGTCAGCGCCGGGGTAAAGAATCGGGCGTTACGCACATTATCATAACCGATCACCGAAACGTCCTGCGGTACGCGAAGCCCCATTTCATCTGCTGCGCAAAGCGCGCCCATCGCCATAATGTCGCCGCCGCAGAAAACGGCGGTAGGACGATGTGACTGCGATAAAATTTGCTGCATCGCGTGGTAACCTGACTCCGGCTCGAAGTCGCCCTGAACAATCCAGTTGTCCGGCACGTTGATCAGCGCTTCTTCCATCGCCTTCATGAAACCTGCCAGCCGTCCCGCGCCGGTGTTGCGCTCCAGCGGACCGGGAATAACGCCGATATCGCGGTGGCCGCGTTCAACCAGATAACGACCCGCCATATAACCGCCTGCAAAGGCGTTATCAATCACCGTGTCGGTAAAATCGGCTTTCGCTTCGCCCCAGTCCATCACCACCATTGGAATGTGGCGATACTCTTCCAGCATGGAAAGCAGTGGTTCCGGATACTCAGAACACATCACCAGCAAGCCATCCACGCGCTTTTGCGCCATCATGGACAGGTAAGCGCGCTGTTTTTCCAGGTTATTCCAGGCGTTGCCCAAAATCAGCGTATAGCCTTTCTGGAAGCAGTTTTTTTCAACCGCCTCGATAATTTCTGCGAAATAGGCTGCTTCGCTACTGGTCGCCAGTAAGCCTATCGACTTGGTATGGTTAACCTTCAGGCTACGCGCGACGGCGCTGGGAGAGTAGTGCAGCTCTTTAATCGCCGCCCAGACCGCGTTACGCGTCTCTTCAGCGACAAAGCGCGTTTTGTTGATTACGTGTGATACAGTTGTAGTGGAAACGTTTGCTCGTTTCGCTACATCTTTAATTGTTGCCATTACATTTCACTCCAGACCCTCGCTAAGCTCCTGAGAAACGCCAGGTAAACGTTTGCCTACACACACCCTAATCGCAACGTCAGGGTTGCGGCACGCCGGAAAAACGACACGGAACGTCAGGAAGGGGTCAATGGCCGTTACGCTAATTCAGTAAGCCTGGAATTTTGTCTGATCTTGAGGAAAAGGGGAAGCGTTAAAAACAGTTATCAATATAAAACATGAGAGATTTTTGGACGGGAATGTGCAAAAATGCGCTATATCACTTTTTGTGTGGGAATAAAAAGGAGAAAACTTGATGAGTACCGACCTGAAATTTTCGTTGATCACTACGCTTATTGTTCTGGGCCTGATTGTCGCAGGTGGATTAACGGCCGCTCTGCACTGATTTCCTCTCTTCTGAGGGAGGGCGTCTCTTCTATCCCTCTCTAAAACGCAGAAGGCGAACCTTCTGCGTACTCAGGCTTATGCGACGAGGTTTTTCGCGACAAACTCCCAGTTAACCAGCGCCCAGAAATGCTCCAGATAGTTTGGACGGGCGTTGCGGTAGTCGATGTAATACGCGTGTTCCCACACATCAACCGTCAGCAACGGTGTCGCATCCGTGGTCAGCGGCGTACCGGCATTTGAGGTAGAGACGATAGCCAGTTTGCCATCAGCGCCTTTTACCAGCCATGTCCAGCCGGAACCAAAGTTTTTGATAGCGGCATCGGTGAACTGCGCTTTAAATTCCGCGAAGCTGCCAAAAGATGCCGCGATAGCATCAGCCAGTTTCCCGGTCGGTTCGCCGCCAGCGTTTGGCGCCAGGCAGTTCCAGTAGAATGTGTGGTTCCACACCTGAGCGGCGTTATTAAAGATGCCGCCTTCGGAAGCGCGCACGATCTCTTCCAGCGATTTGCCCTCAAACGCCGTGCCTTTGATCAAATTGTTAAGATTGGTCACGTAAGTCTGATGATGTTTGCCATAGTGATATTCCAGCGTCTCAGCAGAAATATGCGGTGCCAGAGCATCTTTGGCATACGGTAATGCAGGTAATTCGAACGACATTGCTTCTCTCCTTATTATTAATATTGCGCACGCACAATAACCCTGGTGCGCGTAAGGGTAGGGTAGCAAATTGAGCGGTGGCGCAAAAGAAGAAGTTATCCTGTCGTTAAACGACAGGATAAAATATTAGCGAATTGTTTTAGGCGTCATCACCCGGCGGGCGCCGACATAATGACGCTGCCAGTATTCTTCGTTCAGTGAGGTGATCTTAATTTCCTGACCGCTGCGCGGAGACTGGATAAACTTACCGTTGCCGACATAGACGCCAACGTGATCGGCGGTGCCGCGCCCCTGCGTACGGAAGAACACCAGATCGCCATTCTTCAACTCGCTACGCTCAATGGGGGCCGCGTCACGCAGGTGATACATCTCATTCGCCGTTCGGGGGATATGGATCTTCACTAAATCTTTATAGGCATAATAAACCAGACCGCTGCAATCAAAACCGGTGCGCGGCGAGGCGCCTCCCCAGTGATACGGTTTACCAAGCTGATTCATGAGTTTGGACATCGCGGTTTTCGTCGCTTTTTGTACTTTAGCCCGATGCGCATCGGCAATAGAGAGCGGCAATGTTCCTTTCCCCTTCACGCAGTGCGGCTTACGGCCCTTACGCGTTGTACATTTTTCCGTCACGTCGAGGGCGGCGATTGACGTGGGCGCGGTTCTGCTACGGCGATGTGTGGTATGACGAGATTTCGTGGCGGCGATAGTGCGTTTGGGAGTAGAGGTAGAAGAGGAACGGCTGGTTTTTGAGGTTTTTTTTACGCTTTTCTTGCTGGTTTTGCTAATCTTTTTAGTCGTTGTGCTTTTCTTTTTATCTGCTGTTTTAGTGACATGAGAAACAGCAGGCGTCGCTTTGGCTTGCCTGGAGGCATGAGCCATTGGCGTAAAAGGGAGAGTGGTAAAAAGTAAAGCACAGAGCGTGATCGAGATTGTGTTTATCCGCGCCACTGAGCAATCCTCTGTTAAAGGCAGGCGATCATGCCTGCGTATGATTTACAAAACCTGATAATTCTAATCCAGAAAAGCACAGATTGGTAATTGCTTTTGGTTTCAGAAGCTGTGTTTCGTTAACAGATGTAAAAAAACAGCAATTAATGCTAAACACGAACACGTTATCTACGAATTTCTGCTCGGTAACCCGGTTAAGAGATATTTTGTATGCAACTTATTTTCGCAGACGGTAAAATAATAAGGCATGATGAAAATGTTATTTTCCGTTGCCAGCCTGACCCGTTACAATGACAGGCGTCGGTCGTATAAGAAGTTTAAGGAAGCGAGACAATGAGCACCACTATCGAAAAAATCCAGCGCCAGATCGCTGAAAACCCGATTCTCCTGTATATGAAAGGTTCACCGAAACTGCCAAGCTGTGGTTTCTCTGCGCAGGCCGTTCAGGCGCTTTCAGCCTGTGGTGAGCGTTTTGCCTATGTTGATATCTTGCAAAATCCGGATATTCGCGCTGAATTACCGAAATACGCCAACTGGCCGACATTCCCGCAACTGTGGGTGGATGGCGAGCTGGTCGGCGGGTGTGATATCGTGATTGAAATGTATCAGCGTGGCGAGTTGCAGCAGCTTATTAAAGAAACTGCGGCAAAATACAAAACTCAGGAGCCGGACGCAGAATAATTCGCGGAAAGGGAAAAGCGACCTGTTAAGGTCGCTTTTTTACCGGCATAGTTAGCAACGTTATTTGTCTGTCGGCAAAGGTAATGGCCAGCCGCCCAGGCGTTTCCAGCGATTGACGATTTCACAAAACAGCACCGCTGTCCGCTCAGTATCATACAACGCGGAGTGGGCCTTTTCACCGTCAAACTCCATACCTGCCGCCAGGCACGCTTTTGACAACACTGTTTGTCCCAGCGCCAGTCCGCTCAATGCCGCGGTATCAAAGGTGACGAACGGATGAAACGGGTTACGTTTCAGCGAGGCGCGTTCTGCGGCAGCCATCATAAAACTGTGATCAAAGGTGGCGTTATGCGCGACCATAATGGCGCGGCTACAGCCACTCTCTTTGATACCTTTACGCACCATTTTGAAAATAGCATGTAGCGCCTCATATTCACTCACCGCGCCGCGTAGCGGGTTAGAGGGATCGATACCGTTAAACGCGAGCGCTTCCGGGTGTAAGTTGGCTCCAGCGAACGGTTCCACGTGGAAATGCAGCGTCATGTCCGGCATCAGCCAGCCTTGTTCATCCATTTTCAGCGTGATGGCGGCGATTTCGAGCAGCGCATCGGTTTTAGCGTTAAACCCTGCTGTTTCAACGTCGATGACGACAGGATAAAAACCACGAAAACGGTCGCACAGACCGGAAAATTGAGCGTTATCGGACATCTGAGTCTCTTAATACGAAAAAAACAGCGCGCATTATGGCAAATTTTACGCCGGGATGCAGTAAAACACCGGGCGCAGTGACCTGCGCACGGTGAGAGATCAGTGACCCAGACCGCGGCCTGCGTCTTTAGCTTCAATTAATTCGATTTTATAGCCATCCGGATCTTCAACGAAGGCGATGACGGTCGAACCGCCTTTCACCGGACCTGCTTCACGGGTCACGTTGCCGCCGTTCTGACGAATACGTTCACAGGCTTCGGCGGCATTGTCAACGCTCAGCGCGATGTGCCCATACGCATTGCCCATGTCGTAGCTCTCAACGCCCCAGTTATAGGTGAGTTCGATGACCGCTTCTTCCGTTTCCGGACCATATCCCACAAAGGCCAGCGAGTATTTATATTCCGGGTTCTCACTGGTGCGCAGCAGCTTCATGCCCAGAACGTTAGTGTAAAAAGCGATGGAACGCTGCAAATCGCCGACGCGCAGCATAGTATGCAATAAACGCATTTTCGTTGCCCTCAAAATAGTCAAGATATTCAAAGTATAGCGGCGATGTGAGGCCGCTATCAATGGAATTACAGAGTAGGGTAGTCAGTGTAGCCTTCCGCGCCGCCGCCATAAAAACTTTCGGGACGCTGTGGATTGAGTTTCGCTTTACGTTGCAGACGCGCCACCAGATCCGGGTTAGCGATGTAATCGCGACCAAACGCCACGGCGTCAATCAGCCCTTTTTCGATCAGATCTTCCGCTTTTTCTGGCGTATAGGCGCCAGCGCCGATGATGGGACCGTGGAAACACGCGCGTACTTTTTCACGGAACGCGTCGCTGTACGGTTCGCCGCCTGCCCAGTCTGGTTCAGACATATGCAGGTAAGCAATGCCGCGTTTACCTAACGCTTCAATCAGATAAAGGGCGTCAGCTTCTTCATTCGGGCCGTTATCGACATTCTGAAAAGTGCCGACAGGAGAAAGGCGGATGCCGATACGATCCGCGCCCCATTCCTCAATGCCGGCATCAACCACTTCCAGCACCAGACGGGCGCGATTCTCTACGCTGCCGCCGTACTGATCGGTACGGTGATTAGAAGAAGGTGAGAGGAATTGATGCAGCAGATAACCGTGTGCGGAGTGTAGCTCCACCAGGTCGAAGCCAGCCTCTCGGGCATTGACGATGGCCTGACGGAAATCGTTGACGATCCCTGGGATCTCATGAGTATCCAGCGCGCGCGGCGTGGAAGTCTCTACGCGGATGGCCTGACCGTTTTCATCACGCAAAGAGGTGCGGGTTCCCGCATTGATAGCGGATGGCGCGACGGGCGCTTGTCCGCCTGGTTGCAGGCTGGCGTGTGAAATACGGCCCGTATGCCATAGTTGCACCGCAATATGACCGCCCTGTGCATGAACCCCCTGGGTGATTTTTTTCCAGGCGGCGATCTGCTCATCGCTGTGCAATCCCGGCGCGCCGGCATAACCTTTCGCCTGTGCGGAGATCTGCGTGGCTTCGCTGATGATCAATCCGGCGCTGGCGCGTTGACGATAATATTCCGCCATTAACGGCGTAGGGATATCGCCCGGCTCAATACTCCGCAAACGTGTCAAAGGCGCCATAAATACGCGGTTTGTCGCCGTGATGGCGCCCACCTTGAGGGGGGTAAACAGTTTTGCTGATGACATAGTGGCTCCTGGTATAAGTAGACCGGTCGTCTTGTAGTAAGAGAAATAAAAACGCCTGTTACAGATCAGGCGTTGCAATGATGGTCTTAACATGCGCCAACGCGTTTTCCAACGGTGCGGCGCTACGGGATATTTTGGCCTGTAAATTAGCACCCAGCCACAGAGCGTAAAGCACTTGCGCCTGTGGCAACGGCTGGCCGGTGAAATGTAAACAGTGGTTATTGCGGCCATCTTCCAGCGCGCGTGCGAGCAGTGCAATGATCTCCTGCGCCCCTTTATCCATGGTTGAGCGCATATCCTCTGACAGATCGCAGACTTCCGCTGACAGTTTTACCGTCAGGCAACCGCTGATGGTGCCTTGCTGGCAAAACCGATTCAATGTTTCCTGATACCAGGCGAGAATACGGTCACGATGATTACCGGGGCCGGAGATAAAGTGCGCCGTAAGTCGCTGATGATAACAGGCATAATGTCGCTCCAGCATGGCGACGCCGAAGGCTTCTTTCGAGCGAAAATAGTGATAAAACGACCCTTTAGGCACCTGGGCGGTTTTGAGTAACTCGCTAAGACCCATACCGGTAAAACCCCGTTGCATACAAAGCTGCTCGCCGGTGGCCAGCAGATGTTCGCGGGTATCGTGTTCAGTTTGCTTATTCATGGCAGGCAGTATAGTAGACCAGTCGGTCTACTGCAAGCAGAGTTGCCATAAAGTCAGTTAGCGTCTTCAATAGTCATAAGCGTCAAACGTCGAGGAGGGGATGTGGCCGAGCAGTTGGAGTTTTTTCCGGTAGCAAGCCCATGTCGCGGTATCTGCCAGTCTGATGAGCGTGGCTTTTGTCGGGGATGTATGCGCAGCCGCGACGAACGGTTTAACTGGCAGAAAATGAGCGATGCCGAGAAACAAAATGTACTGCGGCTCTGTCGCCAGCGCTTCTTGCGTAAAATACGCGCAAACAAGCGCCTCCCCGCGGAAGATCCTCAACAACCTTCACTCTTTTAAACGCGGAATTGCGTATACTCAACCTCATTATTCTCTATGAGGAATCTGTTATGGTTCAGCGTGTCACTATCGCTCCATAAGGCCCGGAGTTTTCGCGTTTTGTTATGGGTTACTGGCGTTTGATGGACTGGAATATGTCCGCGCGTCAGTTAGTGAGTTTTATCGAAGAACATCTGGATTTGGGCGTCACTACCGTTGACCATGCGGACATTTATGGTGGTTATCAGTGCGAAGCGGCGTTTGGCGAGGCGCTAACGCTGGCGCCGCATTTGCGGGAAAGGCTGCAAATCGTTACCAAATGCGGTATTGCGACCACCGCCAGAGCGGAAAATAGACTCGGTCATTATATTACCGATCGCCGCCATATTATTCTGAGCGCCGAGCAGTCATTAAAAAATCTGGCGACAGATTATCTGGATATGCTGTTAATTCACCGTCCCGATCCGTTAATGGATGCGGATGACGTCGCCGAGGCGTTTCAGCATCTGCACCAAAGCGGCAAAGTGCGCCATTTTGGCGTTTCTAATTTTACGCCAGCGCAATTTACGTTGCTGCAATCGCGCCTGCCTTTTACTCTGGCGACCAACCAGGTGGAGATCTCGCCGGTTCACCAGCCTTTGTTGCTCGACGGCACATTAGATCAATTACAGCAACTGCGTATTCGTCCGATGGCCTGGTCATGTCTTGGCGGCGGCCGGCTGTTTAATGATGAGGCTTATCAGCCGTTGCGGCAGGAACTTTCTGTTATCGCGCAAGAGCTCAACGCCAGTTCTATTGAACAGGTGGTCTATGCCTGGATTTTACGTCTGCCGTCGCAGCCGCTGCCGATTATTGGCTCGGGTAAAATCGAACGCGTACGCGCCGCGGTAGAAGCGGAAACGCTGCCATTGTCGCGTCAACAGTGGTTCCGAATCCGCAAGGCGGCATTGGGCTATGACGTGCCGTAATCGCCAACTCGTTGACTTTCCGTTCATGTTTCCGCCAGTGGTTTACACTTAACAGGCGACCACTTGTAACGGAGGTTTTATGAAGCGATTAAGTTTAGCAATGGTGACGCTGCTGGCCTGTGCGGGCGCGCAGGCCGCCAGCGAGAAAGTAGAGATGAATCTGGTGACGGCGCAAGGCGTAGGACAGTCTATCGGCACCGTAGTCATCGATGAAACCGAAGGCGGCTTAAAATTTACCCCACACCTTAAAGCGTTACCGCCGGGCGAGCATGGTTTTCACATTCATGCCAAAGGTAGCTGTCAGCCCGCGATTAAAGACGGCAAAGCGGTGGCGGCAGAAGCCGCTGGTGGCCATCTGGACCCACAAAATACCGGCAAGCATGAAGGACCGGAAGGCCAGGGGCATCTGGGCGATCTCCCGGTGTTAGTCGTTAATAATGATGGCATCGCCACCGAGCCAGTTACTGCGCCGCGTCTGAAGTCTCTTGATGAAGTGAAAGATAAAGCGCTAATGATCCATGTCGGTGGCGATAACATGTCCGATCAGCCGAAACCGCTCGGCGGCGGCGGAACGCGTTACGCCTGCGGCGTCATTAAATAACCCGGTGACAGCGTTCCCTGCGCTGGGGCTTGTTCCAGTTGCGACAGCGAACAGTGTAAACGCCAGATAATCGCCGCCAGCTCATGCGCGGCGGGTTGATGATGATGTGCGAGCGTGTCGCAGATACGCTGTAGTTCCTGTAGCGTGGCGGCAAGCGGGCGTTGCTGCACGCCGCGTTCGCTCATCACATCGCGCAGCAGGGATATACAAATATCCCGTACCCGGGAAAGCGGATCGGAACGCGACTCCCAGGCGCGTAGCTGCCACACCACATGCGAGCAGTTCAGCAGTACCACTCCCCAACGTAATAACCACCGGCGCGCCAGCGCATCCTGGCTATTGCTGAGCTGACTGACGTGATGATAGGTCAGCGATTCAAACTCGCTTTCGCTATGGGAAGGGCGACGGCTAAGCTGATCGACGAAATCCCGGCGTAGCGCGCGGATATGGCGGCGGCTTTTTACAGCATCGGAACCGGGGCGCAAAATCGCAAACGCCAGCCAGGAGATCGCGACGCCGACGATCTTGGCGGTATTATCGTTAAGGAAGTCGGCGAAATCGTACACTGGCGGATTAGTCACGGCGATGAATGAGCCCATAAAGACGATAAGCTGCCCCCACAGTCCGGCCAGCTTAGGCATCTGCAGTTTAAGCAGTTGCATCGTGACGAACAGCGGAAAAAGGAAAAGTAAGAATTGCCACAGATCGGTGATTTGCACCATCAGGCCAAATTTCACCGCGAAGCTGAATAAGGACAGTAGCACTAAAGTACGCATCAATAAGGAGAGCGACTTAAACGGCGTGGCGACGATGGAATAGAGGACGCAACTGATGGCCGCCAGTGTTAATGCGCCGGGCCCGGATTCCCATTGCGCGCCAATACTCCAGGCGCCAATCACCGTGAGCGTGCAAAAGGTACGCACGCCGCTCCAGATGGCCTCTGCGTTATCCGTATGCCGTGCAAGGCCGGGAGTACGGCGGATATGGATTTGATCCACTGGCGCGCCGCTTTCGATCAGATATAACTGGCGGCTGCTGCGCAGATATAGCTGGCAAAAGTAGCGTAATCGCTGCCAGAACGCGAGGCGACGATAATCCTGTTCATCCTGCGGACGTAGCGGCGCAATAATCCGCGCCACGGTGTAGCTGTCCGCGCGCGGTTTTGCCAGCGCAGCTAAGAGTTGTTCAATGACTTCGCGGCTGTTTTCCGGCGGCGTCGGCCAGCTTAAAAGCATTCTACGCAGACTGGAGATCACGCTGGTTAGCCGTAATTGCTGGTGTAACAATGAATTTAGCAATGCATTCTGGCGGCGAAAACGGTAATGACTCCAGAAGGCCTGAATACGCAGCAGGTTCATGGTCAGAATTTGCCCAATGACACCCTCATGCGCTGAGCGAATGGCGTCGGTAGTATCCGGCTGCCAAAGTAGACTGGCATGTTCCAGCAAGCGAGCATGCATGTTTTTCAACGCGGTGAGCAGGGCAGTGCCATCCGATGTGCTGGGTAGGATCATCATCATCACGCCGCCGCAGAGGATGCCGACGATAACTTCACATACGCGCGCCTGGGCGATATCCCACAACTGCGTGATTTCTATAATGTTGACCATCGGGAATGCGATGATTGCCGCCGTGTAGCCGGATAACTGGAAAGCATACGCGGCGTTATTGGTAAAATGCGCGCAGGCCCAGGTACAAAAACCGAGCCATGCAGCCATGCTAAATAAGAACAACCAGGGTTCATTTAGCGTATGGCCAGCAATAATCAATGCGGCGGTTGCGCCGAGTAAACTCCCGGCAATACGCCCCAGACTTTTACTGATTACGCCGCCTACGGTCGGAAAGCTCACCACTGCCGCCGAAGTCATCGCCCAGTAGGGCTCATCCAGATTGAGATAATAAGCGAATGTCAGCGCGAGACACATGGCAATGGTATTGCGCAACGCGTAACGCCACTGGCCGGAGGTTGCTTTAAACCAGGGCGTATTTCGCAGTGTCGGCAGAGAGAGTTTCATTACCGCTGTCCAATGGCCACGCTACAGGTGGTGCCGGAGACCAGCGTGATATCCTGTGGCAGGGCGTCAAATTCGATACGTACCGGTACGCGTTGCGCCAGACGTACCCACGGCACGTTGGGTTTGATATCGGGCACTAAACCGGAATCGCTTTCTACGCTTTGGTCGTAAATAGCGCGTCCGATACTGCCAACGTGACCCTGTAACTTAACATTGCCACTATACAGTGTTATTAATGCGGGTTCACCTTCGCGGATATGGCGTAATTTGGTTTCTTCGAAATATCCCATTACATAAAATGAATGGCTATCTACCAAGGCGAAAAGCGGCTTACCGGTACTGGCATAATCACCGATACGCGTGGAAAGGTTGGTCACCCAGCCGGATACCGGCGCTTTTACTTCCGTCTGGCTAAGCTGCCACTGCGCCTGTTTTAACGTTGCCAGAGCGACACCTACGCTGGCCTGCATTGCTTTAACATTCAGATTGGCGCTATCCAAATCTTCAGCAGAGATGTAGTTACGCGATAAATGTCGACGTCGATCGGCTTCATTATTCGCTTTTGCCAGATCGGACTGCGCTTTGGCCAACTGCGCCTGCGCGTTAAGTTCTGCAATATGGAAGGGCGTTTTATCAATGACAAAAAGAATATCCCCTGCGTTGACGAACTGATTATCTTTGACATTGAGTTGGGTAATACTGCCAGAGACCTGCGGCGTTACGCTGACCTGCTCCGCGCGGATTTTACCATCGCGCGTCCACGGCGACTGCATATAGTAATTCCATAACCACCACGCGGCCAGAACGGCGACGACGGCGACAATGAGAGTAGAAAAATATTTTATTGTTTTTAATGACATATTTACCACGCGATCAGTAAAACGAGGCTCAGACACACGCAAAGCGTAAAGAGGGAGAGATCCATTAACAGGGGATGCCAGACTTCACCAGAGTATATCCGGTCGCGCAGCAGTCGGTGAATAAACAACCAGATAACGAACCCAAGCGCGAAGGCTTTAAAGAATGGCGGAAAGTAAACAGATGCTCCCAACATGAGATCTTGTAAGGGCAATCCTGTGGCCTTGAGTATACACTTCACAAGCAATGTTCCTTTGCGTCAGACGACGATGCTTTAGTTTTAGCAAAAACCGAAGCTTATAGGCGCTGATTGCGCACTATGTCTGAAAAAATGTCTATTGGTAAGCAAACTTAGCAATACATTTGTTTTGGGAATACAAATACTGCACACTATTCTAAAATCAGCATAATAACTTAGCAAGCTAATTATAAGGAGATGAAATTGGAATCGCCACTAGGTTCTGATCTGGCACGGTTGGTGCGCATTTGGCGTGCTCTGATTGACCATCGCCTCAAGCCTCTGGAATTGACGCAGACACATTGGGTCACGCTGCACAATATTCATCAATTGCCGCCTGACCAGTCGCAGATTCAATTGGCTAAAGCGATAGGCATTGAGCAGCCATCGCTGGTACGCACGTTGGATCAACTTGAAGATAAGGGGCTCATTTCGCGACAAACCTGCGCCAGCGATCGTCGCGCTAAGCGCATTAAACTGACCGAGAAAGCGGAGCCGCTGATCACCGAGATGGAAGCGGTCATTCATAAAACGCGCGGTGAAATTTTGGCCGGGATTTCTTCAGAGGAGATTGAGCTTCTGATTAAACTTATCGCCAAACTTGAACACAACATTATGGAATTGCACTCTCACGACTGAAGCGCAGGGGCATACGTGTGGCCATGTGACCACACGTAAAGCCTGTTTTAGCGTGGAGAGACAGTCACCTGGCTGCCGTTGCTGGCCAGCACGACACGCTGACCTGCCGAGAAACGCGTATTTCCTTGTTTCTGCACAACCATAATGGTGTTGCCATCGTCTTTACGAATTTCCAGTTCCACACCCTGAGTTTTATTCATTGCGCCCTGGACGCCCTGGCCCGCTACGCCGCCAGCCACCGCACCTGCCGCAGTCGCCAGTGAACGACCAGTGCCGCCGCCAATAGTATTGCCGAGGAACCCGCCTAACACCGCGCCGCCGATAGCGCCAATCACGTTAGAATCATCACCGCCCTGGATTTGAACCGGACGAACGTTAACGATAGTACCGTACGTTACATTCTGAACTTGTTTAGCCTCGGACGCGGTATAAACATCACCCGAAAGGCTATCATTGTTAACACATCCTGCTAAGGATAACCCCATCAATGAAACGGCCAGCACACGTTTAATCATTTACTCATCTCCTGTTTTTCACGAAACGCTATTTCAGCATCCCTATAGCTAAATTATATGGCATTTATGCAGTTAAGGTCATATCTTCTGCTGAAGGAATGTAAAAATCATAATCAGAAGTTAATTAACCAACCTTAAACGAAGCCGGAAGCAAGATAGGGTAGGTCATTGATATCCGTGGACGGCACGGCAAAAAACGTGACGTGGGCATAGCATTATAAAATACGTTATGCCGGAGTGTTAAGGCTTAACCCAGCTTAATAAGGAAGAGGTATGAAATCGGGCCGTTTTATTGGCGTTATGTCCGGAACCAGCCTTGATGGCGTTGATGTTGTACTGGCGGCAATTGATGAAACCATGGTCGCGCAACAGGCAAGTCTCACCTGGCCCATTCCCGCTCATCTGAAAAAAGGTATCCTCGATATTTGTCAGGGGCAGTCGCTTACACTCTCGCAACTCGGTCAGCTTGATACCCAGTTAGGCCGGCTTTTTGCACAGGCGGTTAATGCGTTGCTAGCGCAACAACGTTTGCAGCCGCAGGATATTGTCGCCATTGGTTGTCATGGACAAACGGTATGGCATGAACCGACCGGCGATGCGCCGCATACTCTGCAAATTGGCGATAATAATCAGATCGTCGCCCATACGGGGATTACGGTGGTCGGCGATTTTCGGCGGCGGGATATTGCGCTGGGCGGGCAGGGCGCGCCTCTGGTGCCCGCTTTCCATCACGCGCTGTTGGGACATCCGACGGAAAAACGGATGGTCCTGAATATCGGCGGCATCGCCAATTTATCTCTGCTTTTCCCCGGGCAGGCGGTGCGCGGGTACGATACGGGGCCGGGCAATATGTTGATGGATGCGTGGATTTGGCGGCAATGCGCGCAGCCCTACGACAAAGACGCGGCATGGGCGAAACAAGGTCAGGTTATTCTTCCATTGCTGCAAAAGATGTTGCGCGATCCGTACTTTGCTGCGTCGGCGCCCAAAAGTACAGGACGCGAATACTTCAACTATGGCTGGTTAGAGCGTCATCTTACGGCTTTCCCCGGCGCAGGCGCGCGCGATGTACAGGCCACGCTGGCTGAGCTGACGGCGGTCTCCATCGCCCAACAGGTGTTGCTCAACGGCGGCTGCGAGCGGCTGATGGTCTGTGGCGGCGGAAGCCGGAATCCGTTAGTGATGGCCCGTCTGGCGGCGCTGTTGCCGGGTATCGAGGTTTCGACCACCGATAAGGCGGGGATCAGCGGCGATGATATGGAAGCGCTGGCCTTTGCCTGGCTTGCCTGGCGAACCCTCGCGGGCCTGCCGGGAAATTTACCTTCCGTGACGGGGGCGACAGAAGCCAGTGTCTTAGGCGCTATTTACCCTGCTAACCCAAGAACTCAGAGTTAACTGAATTTTTCCCGGACCATATATCGGTAAACTAGGAAAGTCAGGAAGGGGCGTTTGCCCCTTCAGAAGCAGGAGAGCTTTCGGGATATGCCTATGAAAAAGATCGTAATAATGTGTTTACCTGTGCTTCTGACCGGCTGTAGCGTCTATCAACAATTTGTTGAACGTATGCAAACGGATACGCTGGAATACCAGTGTGATGAGAAGCCGCTTACCGTTAACGTTAATAACCCGCGTGAAGAAGTTAGTTTTGTTTATGACAATAAGCTACTGACCCTGAAGCAAGGAATCTCGGCCTCGGGCGCGCGTTATACCGACGGGATTTATGTTTTCTGGTCGCGAGGCGAGGGCGCTACGGTCTATAAACGAGACAGAATTGTACTCAATAACTGTCAGTTACAAAATCCGAAGCGTTGAGATTTTCAGTATGGGGGCGCACAATAGCGCCATCCACTGACTATTTCTGATCAATGCCATGTCTGATAACGACCAATTGCAGCAGATCGCCCATCTGCGCCGTGAATACACGAAAGGCGGCTTGCGTCGCCGCGATTTACCCGCTGAACCGTTAACCTTGTTTGAGCGCTGGCTTGGGCAGGCGTGCGACGCCCGACTGGCCGATCCGACGGCAATGGTCGTAGCGACCGTAGATGACAAGGGGCAACCGTACCAGCGTATTGTGTTGCTCAAGCATTATGACGAAAAAGGCCTGGTCTTTTATACCAACCTGGGAAGCCGCAAGGCGCATCAAATTGAGCACAATCCGCGTATCAGTCTGTTATTTCCCTGGCATATGCTTGAACGCCAGGTGATGGTGACGGGTATTGCCGAGCGTCTCACCACGCTTGAGGTGGTGAGGTATTTCCACAGCCGTCCGCGCGACAGCCAGATCGGCGCATGGGTCTCTAAACAATCCAGCCGCATTTCCGCGCGCGGTATCCTCGAAAGCAAATTCCTGGAGCTCAAGCAGAAGTTTCAACAGGGCGAAGTTCCGCTGCCCAGCTTCTGGGGCGGTTTTCGCGTGAGTATCGAACAGATGGAGTTCTGGCAGGGCGGCGAACATCGCCTGCACGACCGCTTTTTATACCAACGCGACGACGGCGCGTGGAAAATCGACCGTCTTGCGCCCTAAAGATGCAAAATTCTTGTTTTAAGCACTGGTGCGGATGAATCCGCCGTTTTATGCTATGTCTCTTTCGCGTCTGGCGAAAAGTCGTGTACCGGCAAAGGTGCAGTCGTTTTATACATGGAGATTTTGATGGCAAGCAGTAACTTGATTAAACAATTGCAAGAGCGGGGGCTGGTAGCCCAGGTGACGGACGAAGACGCGTTGGCAGAGCGACTGGCGCAAGGCCCGATCGCGCTCTATTGCGGCTTCGATCCTACCGCTGACAGCTTGCATTTGGGGCATCTGGTTCCATTGTTATGCCTGAAACGCTTCCAGCAGGCAGGGCATAAACCTGTTGCGCTGGTCGGCGGCGCGACCGGTTTAATTGGCGACCCGAGCTTTAAAGCCGCCGAGCGTAAACTGAACACTGAAGAGACCGTTCAGGAGTGGGTGGCGAAAATTCGTAAACAGGTTGCCCCATTCCTGGACTTTGATTGCGGCGAAAACTCCGCCATCGCGGCCAATAACTATGACTGGTTCGGCAGCATGAATGTGCTGACTTTCCTGCGCGATATTGGTAAACATTTCTCCGTTAATCAGATGATCAACAAAGAAGCGGTGAAGCAACGTCTGAACCGCGACGATCAGGGTATCTCTTTCACGGAGTTCTCTTATAACCTGCTACAGGGGTACGACTTCGCTTGTCTGAATAAACTGCACGGCGTTGCCTTACAGATTGGCGGTTCTGACCAGTGGGGGAACATCACTTCCGGTATCGACCTGACCCGTCGCCTGCACCAGAATCAGGTATTTGGTTTGACCGTTCCGCTGATCACTAAAGCTGACGGCACGAAGTTCGGTAAAACGGAGGGCGGCGCTGTCTGGCTGGATCCGAAGAAAACCAGTCCGTACAAATTCTATCAGTTCTGGATTAACACGGCGGATGCCGATGTTTATCGCTTCCTGAAATTCTTCACCTTTATGGACATTGAAGAGATCAATGCCCTGGAAGAAGAGGATAAAAACAGCGGTAAAGCGCCGCGCGCTCAGTATATGCTGGCCGAGCAGGTGACGCGTCTGGTTCACGGCGAGGAGGGGCTGATTGCGGCGAAACGCATTACCGAAAGCCTCTTTAACGGTAACCTGGGCGAACTGAGCGAAGCGGATTTTGAGCAACTCGCTCAGGATGGCGTGCCGATGATCGAACTGGAAAAAGGCACCGATCTGATGCAGGCGCTGGTAGACGCCGAACTCCAGCCGTCGCGTGGTCAGGCGCGTAAGACTATCGCCTCCAACGCTGTCACTATCAATGGTGAAAAACAATCCGCTCCTGAATACATCTTTAACGATGAGGACCGTCTGTTTGGCCGCTATACCTTACTGCGTCGCGGTAAAAAGAACTATTGTCTGATTTGCTGGAAATAAGGCAGTAAGTAACAGGGAGTGAGAAATCACTCCCTTATTTTTGATGTTCAGGTAAAAAAATGAAGAATATCCTCGCTATCCAGTCCCATGTTGTTTTCGGACATGCGGGCAACAGCGCCGCCGAATTTCCCATGCGTCGTCTTGGCGCGAATGTTTGGCCGCTGAATACCGTTCAGTTTTCTAACCACACGCAATACGGTAAATGGACCGGCTGTGTCATGCCGCCCAGCCATCTGACTGAGATTGTCCAGGGGATTGCGGACATTGGCCAGTTAGCGCACTGCGACGCCGTACTTAGCGGTTACCTGGGCTCTGCCGAGCAGGGAGAACATATTCTCGGCATTGTGCGCCAGGTTAAAGCGGCAAATCCGCAGGCAAAATATTTCTGCGATCCCGTGATGGGACATCCGGAAAAGGGCTGTATTGTGGCGCCCGGCGTCGCAGAGTTCCATGTGCGTTATGCGCTACCCGCCAGCGATATTATCGCGCCTAACCTGATTGAACTGGAAATTCTCAGCAAACATAGCGTTAATAATGTGAATGACGCCGTGCAGGCGGCGCGTGAACTGATTGCTCAGGGGCCAGAGATTGTGCTGGTAAAACATCTCGCCCGTGCCGGTTACAGTTCAGAACGCTTTGAAATGCTGCTGGTGACAGCGCAGGAAGCCTGGCATATTAGCCGTCCGCTGGTGGATTTCGGCTCACGTCAGCCGGTTGGCGTTGGCGATGTCACCAGCGGTTTATTGTTGGTCAAACTTTTGCAGGGCGCGACGTTGCAGCAGGCGCTGGAGCATGTTACGGCGGCAGTCTATGAGATTATGATCGCCACCAAAACGATGCAGGAATACGAACTGCAGGTCGTGGCGGCCCAGGAGCGGATCGCCAACCCTGAACATTACTTCAGCGCAACGCGGCTGTAATTATTGCTGCTAAAAAGATGCCGGAGGGCGGTACAGCGAGCTATCCGGCAACATGACATTAATTCAGTCCTTCCGCTTTAAGCGCCGCCGCAACGGTCGGTCTTTCCGCGACACGCCGCATATAACTTTCAATATGCGTTAACCCGTCCATATTCAGTTTTACGCCATATGCCCAACGCAATACGGTAAACAGATAAGCGTCTGCGAGGGTAAAACGCTGGCCGCAAATCCACTGGTCGTCTGAAAGCGCCTCATCAACATACTGAAATTTCTTTTCCAGACCGGCGCGAACGGCGGGTTTAAGCATTTCCGGCGTGTCAGGGCGGAACAGCGGGGTAAAGCCTTTATGCAGTTCCGTTGCGATATAGTTAAGCCATTCCAGCGTATGATAGCGAGCAAGACTACTTACAGGCGCCAGAAGCTGGCGGTCGGGAACGCTGTCGGCGAGGTACTGCATAATGGCGACGCCTTCAGTCAACAGCGTGCCGTCATCCAGCAGCAGAGCCGGAACCTGTCCTTTGGGGTTTACTGCCAGGTAATCATCACCATTTTCCAGGCGTTTTTTCGCGAGATCGACGCCATCAAGCGTAAAGTCTTTGCCAATTTCGCGCAGGGTAATGTGGGAAGCAAGAGAGCAGGCACCCGGTTTGTAGAACAGTTTCATCGGTAACTCCTTTTTGCTGAGGTTTAAAGTATGGTAGTGCGGGGACGGGCAAAAAAAAAGCCGCTAACGCACAGTTAGCGGCCTGAATGTTGTTTCCCGGAAAATTAAACTGTAGCGGCTTTAGAGCCTTTCTCAGCGGTATCATCGTCCTGGGTCATACGGTTCAGCTTAGGCGCTGTCAGCAGCATCAGGACGGCGATAACGGCGGTTGCTACGCCAATCTGCATAAATACGCGACCATAGACTTCCAGGGACATCAGCGGGTCAGTCACGTCGCTCGGCACAGCCATCAGGTTGGCGACATAACCGCCGATGATGTTAGCGCCTGCCGTTGTCAGGAACCAGCTACCCATGATGAAGCCCATCAGACGCTGCGGAACTAACTGTGCGACCATCGCCAGTCCCAGACCGGAGATCATCAGCTCACCGATACTTTGCAGGCCATAGCTCACGATCAGCCAGTTTACGGATACGATGCCGGCATCGTTCGCGAATTTGGCGCCCAGCGGCAGAATCAGGAACGCGCCGGAACACAGCACCATACCAATGGCGAATTTCATCGGCATCGGCAGCGTATCGCCCATCCTGTTATAGATAGCGGCCAGAATCGGGCTGCCGATAATGATCCAGAAGGGGTTCAGCGCCTGATACTGTTCCGGTTCGAAAGCGATACCGAGAATAGAGTGCTCGACGTTACGAATGGCAAAGAAGTTCAGCGAGGTCGGCATCTGGCTGTACAGTACGAAGAAGATAATCGCCTGCAGCATCAAAATAAAGGCGACGATCATTTTACGGCGAGCCGCGCCGTGCATGGAGAACGCTTCTTTACCGAAGATAATGACGATGCCAAGAGCGATTACGCCCAGTACCATACGCGCGATATCCTGGTTGTGCAGCAGCCAGGTAGCGACCGTAATCAGAACGACAATGCCCACGATCGTCAGCAGCAAGTTACGGAAGTTGATTGGTTCAAAGTCAGGTTTGGAGCCGTAGCTTTTCACCCAACGCTGGCAGAACGCAAAGTTAACGACGGTTATCAGCATACCGACGACGCTAAGCGCAAACGCGGTGCTCCAGCCATAACGCGCCGCCAGCCACGGCGTCGCCAACATAGAGAAGAAGGAGCCGATGTTGACGGACATATAATACATCGTAAATGCGCCGTCGAGACGCGGATCGTCCTTCGCATAACAGGTAGACAACAGGGAAGACGGGTTAGCTTTAAACAGACCGTTACCCACAGCGATAGCCGCCATGCCCATATAGACGACGCCAGCGTCATGACCAGACCATGCGACCAGCGCATAACCGATAGCCAGCACCACGGCACCCAGCATAATAACGCGTTTGGTGCCCAGAACTTTATCACCTAACCAACCGCCAATCGCGACCAGACCGTACACCAGCGCACTGAAGGAAGAGAAAAGGGTGATGGAATCCGCTTCTGACATACCCAGTTGTTTTACCAGGTAGACGGCCATAATGCCTTGCAGGCCGTAATAACCAAAACGCTCCCATAACTCAATTGAGAAGATGAGATAGAACGCCTTCGGTTGTTTGAAAGCGTTCAAACTGACGCTTTCAGTTGGTTTATTGTTTGCAGTAGACACTTTTACCTCTTTTTTACGCCCCGTATTAACAGGGATTGTCTGGCGCGTGATGAGTCAGACTCATCCGTCCGATTGTTATATTGGAGGGGAAACGGCAGGTAATGTTCACTATCTTTCCTCTCCAGACAAGACCTTTGTAATAATCTGTTACATATAACTCTTCTGGTTGAATCGTCCGGCGTCGGAAATGTTATCCAGCGTTAAATTTCTTCATTTGAAGAATGGCAGATTTTTACACTGCGAAAAGGCCATAAATTGGGGTGAAAAGCGATATCTTCTGCTATTTAAGGTAAAAGGCAGTGATATGGGCCATTATCTGAAAAAATGACAGAGTAATGTTTTGTCGTGAAAACGGGGCGTCAGTCTATCCGGTTGTAAATGTAACCTTAGATGTCACTAAATTTCACATGAAGTTATCAAAGTGATCCTGATCACGGATAGATAGAAATTTTTGCGATTAGAAAAATGATTGACCTGAGGTGGAGTGAAAACGAAAACACATTACATCGGAAAAAGCACAGAGGCTGGAATAATTGATGACTAAAATAGATAAAGACAGAAGGCGGGAGTGCGCTGGCGTGGCGGACGCACTCCGACAAGATCAAATATCGACTTTTTCTTTGTATTCGCAAAGATCTTCAATGAGGCAGGAGCCGCAGCGGGGTTTTCGGGCGATACAGGTATAGCGTCCATGCAAAATTAACCAGTGGTGGCAGTCCACTTTGAACTCATTCGGCACCACTTTCAGTAACTTCTCTTCTACCTGCTCGACATTTTTACCCGGCGCGAACTGCGTTCGGTTGCATACACGAAATATATGCGTATCAACGGCGATGGTCGGCCAGCCGAAGGCGGTATTTAGCACCACGTTAGCCGTTTTACGTCCTACGCCGGGAAGCGCTTCCAGTGCCGCCCGATCTTCCGGCACTTCGCCATTATGCTTGTCCAGTAAAATACGGCAGGTCTTAATCACGTTTTCCGCTTTACTGTTAAATAAGCCGATGGTTTTGATATAGGATTTCACCCCCTCTACGCCCAGTTCCAGCATCGCGGCTGGCGTATTGGCGACCGGGTAAAGTTTGGCGGTAGCCTTGTTCACGCTGACGTCAGTTGCCTGCGCGGAAAGCAACACGGCAATCAGCAACTCAAATGGCGACGTGAAATTGAGTTCCGTTGTGGGGTGTGGATTGCTGTCGCGCAGGCGCGTCAGAATTTCCAGCCTTTTTGCTTTGTTCATCAGACTTTCCCTGTTTCACCTGCCGGAACAGCGGAAGGCGCGGTTTCGGCGCGGCGTTTCTTCATTTTTTCATCAATAAGATATTTTACCGCCAGCATGAGTCCCAGGCCGATAAACGCGCCTGGCGGTAGCATCGCCAGCAGGAAAGGCGAGTCGGTGTGAAATATCTCGACCCGTAATACTTTTGCCCAGCCTCCCAGAAGGCTATCCGCGCCATCGAAAAGCGTGCCATTCCCGAGGATCTCGCGCAGCGAGCCCAGCACGAACATCGCGCCTGTCGCGCCCATGCCGATAGAAAAGCCGTCCAACGCGGAAAGCCATGGCCCTTTTTTCGCGGCAAACGCTTCGGCGCGACCGACAACAATGCAGTTCGTTACAATCAGCGGAATAAAAATCCCTAAAGACTGATACAAACCGAACGCATAGGCATTGATCAGCATCTGTACGGCGCTTACCACCGAGGCAATGATCATCACGTAAATCGGGATACGGATTTCCGCCGGCGTCCAGCGACGTAATGCGGAAACCGTCAGGTTGGTCAGCGTTAATACCAGCGTCGTGGCTAGACCCAGCCCCAGAGCGTTGGTTGCCGTAGAGGTCACTGCCAGTAAAGGGCACAGGCCAAGTAGCTGCACCAGAGCGGAGTTATTTTTCCATAACCCCTGAACAACTATGTCTTTTATTTCGCTCATGGTTATTCTCCACAGGCGGTTAAATGGGGGAGCTGAGCGGGCAGTGATTCGGCGTACAGCCCGGCGCGTTTAACCGCATTCACCACGGCGCGCGGCGTTATTGTCGCCCCGGTAAATTGATCAAAATCACCGCCATCTTTTTTCACCGCCCAGTGCGTATCATTTTCACCGCTGATGGTTTTACCACTAAAGTGGGTAATCCAGTCAGACAAACGGCGCTCAATTTTATCACCTAACCCTGGCGTCTCATGATGTTCCGTCACGCGCGTCCCCAGGATGGTACCGTTGAAATCTGCGCCAACGATAAGCTGGATAGCGCCTGAATAGCCATCTGGCGCGGTGGCCTCAATGATGGCCGCTACGGGTTTATCATCTTTGCGAGCGATAAAAACACGGTGTGTGCCTTTGCCGAGGGCGGGCGCATCGACCAGATAACAGCTCTCTTGCAGATTATTATTGTAACGATCTGGCGGCAATACCTGATCGAACAAGGCATGTTGTTGTTGCAGCGCTTGTTCGTGAATGGTGGATTTGGTCATCTGATTAATCACCGCGGTCAATCCCGTAGAGCCTGCGGCAAAAAGCGCCAGCGTAATACCGTGTTTACGAATCGTTTTCAGCATGGTTTATCCTTTGCGATGTCCATAGACGCGGGGGCGCGTGTAGTAGTCGATCAGAGGAACCGTGATATTCGCCAACAGGACAGCAAAAGCCACGCCGTCCGGATAACCACCGAAGCTACGAATCAGCCACACTAATACCCCAGCCAGCGCGCCGAAAATTAAACGTCCACGGTTGGTCGTGGAGGCGGTAACCGGATCCGTTAAGATAAAAAATGCGCCCAGCATGGTGGCGCCTGACAGCAGATGAAGCTGCGGCGAGGCCAGCGTAGCAGGCGAGAAAAGCCAACCTAACGCGGCGCATAGCGCCAGCGTGAGCAGAAAACTGACCGGGATATGCCAGCGGATAGCTTTTTGCCACAGCAGGAATACGCCGCCGACAAGCCAGGCGAGGTTAACCCACTGCCAGCCCACGCCGGCCAGCACGCCGCTGTATATTGGGTACTGCATAATTTGCTCAACGGAATGCCCGGCGCGCAAGGACGTTTTAAACGTATCCAGCGGCGTTGCCTGGCTGATACCATCAATTCCTGTACGTAGCAGCGTCATATCGCCGCCGCTGGCGGTATGCCCGGTAAAAATCATCCGCAATGTGTCCAGCATATCGGGCATTGTTGCGGCTATTTCATAAGGCGGCAACCAGCTTGTCATTTGCACCGGAAAGGAGATTAATAACACCACGTAACCGATCATTGCCGGATTAAAGGGGTTTTGTCCCAGCCCGCCATATAACTGTTTGGCGATAATAATGGCGAATCCCGTTCCCAGTACGACCATCCACCAGGGCGCGAGCGGAGGGATACTGACCGCCAGCAAAAGCCCCGTCAATAACGCGGAATAATCCTGCAGGTGACTGGCGACCGGTTGTTTGCGCAGCCTAAGGACAATGGCTTCAGCGACGAGCGCCGTGATGGCAGCCAGAACGATCTGGAAAAGCGTTCCCCAACCAAAAAACCACGTTTGCGCGGCAATCCCCGGCAGAGCGGCGATTAACACCAGCAACATGATTCGCGATGTCTGGCGCTGGTTATGGGTATAAGGCGAGCTTGCGATTCTGAATACCATTTAGTCCTCGTTAACAACCTGCTGCTGTGCTGCTTTTTTTGCCTGGACGCGGGCGATAGCCGCAGCAACCGCGGCTTTACGCGGGTCGACCGGTTCGGCAGGTTCGCTTATGGCCTGCTGCTCCTGCTTGCGGGCTTTGGCGCGGGCGATAGCCGCCTCCACCGCGGCTTTACGCGGGTCGACCGGTTCGCTTATGGCCTGCTGCTCCTGCTTGCGGGCTTTGGCGCGGGCGATAGCCGCCTCCACCGCAGCTTTACGCGGATCGACCGGTTCGCTTATGGCCTGCTGCTCCTGCTTGCGGGCTTTGGCGCGGGCGATAGCTGCTTCCACCGCGGCTTTACGCGGATCGTTGCCGGATATTGTGTCAGCCATCGGATGACCGGCTTGTTTAGCGCGCGCTTGCGCTTTACGTGCTTCACGGGCCGCGATCGCGGCGCTATTGTCTGGCAAACGACCAGCCTGAATAATCACCGGCTGCGTGGCCTGCGCCTGTTTCTCTTTTACCCGCGCCAGCGCAGCGGCAATGGCATCCTGATCTTTTGCCGCAGGTTGTACAGCCGCGCTCTTGTGACGTGCAAGGCGGGCGGCTTTTTCGCGCTCCAGCCTTGCCTGACGAGCCTCAAAACGCGCTTTTGCTTCGGCGGCGCGTTTTTCCTCAAGCCTGATAGTATTAATCTCCGCTTTTTCCTGACGGAAATATTGGACGAGCGGAATATTACTGGGGCAGACCCAGGCGCAGGCGCCGCATTCTATACAATCAGCAATATGGTGAGCGGTAGCCTTGTCATGCTGCTGCCCTTTGCTGAACCAATAAAGCTGCTGTGGTAAAAGGTCGGCAGGACAGGCGTCAGCGCAAGCGCTGCAACGAATACAGCTTTTCTCTTCCTGAGGCGATCCCATTTCAGTTGCGGATGGCGCCAGCAAGCAGTTGGTGATTTTTACCACCGGTACGTCAAGCCAGGGAAGAGTGAATCCCATCAACGGACCGCCCATGATGACCATTTGGTCGGCGGAAGGGCAGAACCCGGCATCGTTAAGCAAATGACGAACGGGAGTGCCGAGCCGCGCCCAGACGTTACCCGGACGGCTTACCGCTTCACCCGTTAAGGTGACGACGCGTTCTGTGATCGGTTCGCCGTCAACCACGGCGCGTTTAATGGCATAAGCCGTACCGACGTTTTGCATCAGCACGCCGATATCAGAGGAGCGCCCGCCGTGGGGAACCTGTTTTCCCGTCAGTATTTGGGTGAGCTGTTTTGCGCCGCCGGAAGGGTATTTGGTTGGGATAACACGCAACGAAATATCGTGGGTGTCAGCCAGTACGGCGCGCAGCATGGAAATAGCCTGCGGTTTGTTATCTTCAATGCCGATTAATACCTCACGCGGTTGCAGAATATGCGCCAGGATGCGAATACCTTCCACAATCTGCGCGGCGCAGTCCTGCATCAGACGATCGTCTGCCGTAATGTAAGGTTCGCATTCTGCGGCATTGATAATAAGCGTGGTGATTTTATCGCCGCCGCCCTGCAATTTAACGCCGGTGGGAAACCCCGCGCCGCCAAGCCCGGCAACGCCATACTGATGAATGCGTTCAATGAGCGCTTCACGGCTTTGGGCGCGGTAATCAGACCAGCCCTCACGTTCAATCCAGCGGTCCTCGCCGTCGGCATCAATAATGACGCTTAACTCCGCCAGCGCCGAAGGATGCGCCGTCGAGTGGGGCGCAATCGCGATAACTGTCCCGGAGGTGGGCGCGTGTACCGGCAGCATTCTCCCACGTCCACGGGTGAGCGCCTGGCCACGCAGCACACGATCGCCAACGCTAACGCACAGCTCGCCCTCAGCGCCAATGTGCTGTTTTAAGGGGATAACGAAGCGCGGCGCTAAAGGCACCTGGCGTAGCGGCGTGCCGTTTGACTGGGTCTTCATTTCGGGCGGATGAATACCGCCGTCGAAATCCCAGATTTTATCTTTTCTGAAAGCGGAAAATAGTTTAAGCATGTTGTTCCACGGGAATGATGCGAACGGGAATGGTGTTCAAATCCCATTTCCAACTGTCGGGCGTCTCATTCACCGGACGTAATTCGATGCAGTGCGTCGGACACGGATCGACGCACAGATTACAGCCGGTACAGAGATCGCTCATGACCGTGTGCATGGCGCGCGTTGCGCCAACGATGGCGTCAACCGGGCAGGCCTGAATGCATTTTGTGCAACCAATGCAGTTATTTTCATCAATAATTGCCAGCATACGTACCGGCGCGGCCTGCTGTTCTTCACCATCGCAGGGCTGCGGCTCTACATTTAGCAGCTCTGCCATTTTCAGCATGACGGCTTCGCCGCCGGGCGCGCAACGATTGATTTTCTCGCCCTGGAGACCCACGGCTTCGGCGTAGGGGCGGCAACCGGGATAGCCGCACTGACCACACTGGCTCTGCGGCAAAATCGCATCGATTTTTTCAACAACCGGATCATCTTCAACCGCGAATCGGCGGGAGGCATAACCCAGAATGGCGCCGAACACCAGGCCCAGAAAGGTCAGGGCGCCAACGGCAATCCAGATAGTATTCATTACAACTTCACCAAACCACTAAAGCCCATAAAGGCCAAAGACATTAATCCTGCGGTAATCAATGCTATCGCGTTACCCCGAAAAGGCGCGGGCACATCCGCCACGGCAAGGCGTTCGCGGATGGCGGCGAACAGAACCATTACCAATGAAAAACCGACGGCGGCGGAAAATCCGTACAGCGCCGACTGAAGAAAGTGATGACCGAGATTAATATTCAGTAACGCTACACCCAGAACCGCACAGTTAGTGGTAATCAGTGGTAAGAAGATCCCTAACAAGCGGTATAACGCCGGGCTGGTTTTTCGCACAACCATTTCGGTAAATTGCACGACCACGGCAATGACGAGGATAAAGGCCAGCGTCCGCAGATAAACCAGATCTAGCGGAATAAGTATCCAGGTGTCGATAAGCCAGGCGCATATCGACGCCAGCGTCATGACAAAGGTCGTCGCGAGGCCCATCCCCATGGCGGTTTCCAACTTTTTGGATACGCCCATAAAGGGGCAAAGGCCCAGAAATTTGACCAGTACAAAGTTATTGACCAGTACAGTTCCGACAAAGAGCAGCAGGTAATCAGTCATGTTTCGGCCTGAAATAAAAAAGCCGCCTATTATCTGTCAAACTACCACAGGCGACAACAGGTTAACTGTAGGGTTATTACGGATTAACAAACGTTGTTTTGACGCGCGCTGAACGTTTGAGATAAGGCACAATGAGCGCCGTCGCCAACAGTGGAAAGAGTAACTGACGCACGGCAAAGGCATCTGAGACGGGCGAGAAGGCAAATGCTTTAATCGCCAGTAACACCGACATCAGCAGCCAGATGATGTAATGCTTCGGCACGCAGCGTCTGCGCTTGAAGAATGCGATCGTCAACCACAGGGTATAGTACCACATGGCGATAGCGGTAATAAATGAAATGCCCCATAGCAGTAAATTACCGGTTTCCTGGCCGCTAAGCGTCTTGAGCGTTTGCGGTGTGGCAAGCGCCATAACGTAGAGTAATAACGCCACCGAGGCGCTCAACAACGCGACTAACAGCCAGGCTAACGGGCCAAGAAGCCAGCCTCCAATTCGTTGTGGCGGTGTGGTAGTCATATCTTCTCCGGGGTTACGCGCGTTAACGGTCATGCCGCTCATTTTGGGGCAAATATTATAAGGTTTTTAAGGTTAAACGCTACTTTCTTTATTGCACATAGCGCCAGACGGATTGCGGGACCTGACCTACATCAAACAGGCGTCCTCCGGAAACCAGCTCGGCACGGCGGTGATCTGCAGCGCGATACATATTAACAATATCCCTATCATCAGTAAGGTTATAGTTAAGGTGGTCGAACAGTTTTTCCAGACTTTCGAGCGAACTAATTTTGCGGAATTTTAATAGATAATCCTGAACAGTCATATAAAGTTGATCCATATTAAATATAATGCCAACGGAGTAGTCACTGATAAAAAATAAACAAAGTCGCACCAGTGAGAGGTCAGGGGTGCAGGTAAAAAAGGAATATTCTTACCGGTAAAAGATCAGACGCCAAATGGCGCCTGGGGCGAAAGGTTAACGCGCTTTCCTGCAACAGGCAATAAACGTCAGACCAGATAGAACATATTTCGTTTTTTTGCCGATTTTTGACTTTTTCTTGCACACCCTGGGGCGCCGCTCACCGTACCACGCGGAAATGCCTTTGCGTTATCTGACGCTTACTTCTTCTGAACGGAAGCAACGGGCTCGGGTGGTTGGTAATTGTCAATATGGTTGGCAATACCTAAAAGAATGACTGAGATAACGAGAACTATCCACCCAGTTAATTCAATAAGACGATTCACTATTGACGACATTTGCTTTGATTTATCCATAAACACAGAGAGTAAATGTTACTTTCCTGGCGAACAGCCGGCAAGAGGGATGGGAACGATTTTAGCCTCTGTTCTGTAACAAGTTAATCATGTGATACTACGTTGTTGGTCAGGACGCTATTGCGGCTAATCGCACGATGGTGTGGAATAGCGATATCTAAAACCGGAGGCAGTGAGATGAATGACAAAATCCGCGTTGGGTTAATCGGTTATGGCTACGCCAGTAAAACCTTTCATGCGCCCTTAATTATGGGAACGCCAGGGTTAGAACTCGCGGCGGTATCCAGCAGAGATGAAACAAAAGTGAAAGCAGACTGGCCGGCGGTGTCCGTGGTCTCTGAGCCCCGACATTTATTTAACGATCCGCATATCGACCTGATCGTGATCCCGACGCCCAACGATACCCATTTTCCGTTGGCGAAAGCCGCACTGGAGGCCGGTAAACATGTGGTGGTTGATAAACCCTTCACCGTGACACTGTCACAGGCGCGAGAGTTGGATGCACTTGCGCGGAGCACCGGCCGGGTACTTTCCGTCTTCCACAACCGACGCTGGGACAGCGATTTTTTGACGCTGAAAGCCTTGTTGGCGGATGGCGTGCTCGGCGAGGTGTCCTTGTTTGAATCCCACTTTGATCGTTTCCGTCCTCAGGTGCGTGACCTCTGGCGCGAGCAAGGCGGGCCGGGAAGTGGTATCTGGTACGATCTGGCGCCGCACTTGTTAGATCAGGCCATTCAACTTTTTGGCCTGCCGGTCAGCATGACGGTGGATTTAGCGCAACTGCGTCCGGGCGCGCAATCTACAGATTATTTCCACGCGATTTTATCCTACCCCCAGCGCCGCGTAATTTTGCACGGTACGATGCTTGCCGCGGCGGAGTCAGCGCGATATATCGTTCATGGTTCGCGCGGTAGCTATGTAAAATATGGTCTTGATCCTCAGGAAGAACGGCTAAAAAACGGCGAACGTTTACCGCAGGAGGATTGGGGATATGACATGCGTGACGGTGTATTGACCTTGGTTGAGGGAGAGACGCGCAAAGAAGAGAACTGGCTTACGTTGCCGGGTAACTATCCGGCATATTATGCCGCCATCCGCGATGCGTTAAACGGTAACGGTGAAAATCCCGTGCCGGCAAGCCAGGCGATTCAAATTATGGAGTTGATTGAACTGGGCATGGAATCGGCAAAACATCGCGCGACGCTGTGTCTTGCCTGAGATGTAGCTTTTCTCCGCCTGGGATAGCATTAAACCGCAGGCGGAGAGGGGGCGTTAGCGTCAATAAAGCAATCTTACGCCGCGACCACTTTTTCGCGCAGCGCACGTTTTTCGCCATCGCTCAGAAACGCGATTTCCAGACCGTTAATCTGCGCCTGGCGAATCTGTTCGCGGCTCAATCCTGCCGCTGGCGCGGCTACGTGATATTCATGGATAATATCTACGCCCTGAACAGCCGGATCGTCCGTATTAAGACTGGCGAGAACGCCATGCTCAAGGAAGGTTTTGAGCGGATGGTCTGCCAGCGATGCGACGGTACTGGTCTGAATATTCGAGGTCAGACAGGATTCAATACCGATACGTTGCTGTGCAAGAAAATCCATTAACGCGCGATCTTCGACAGCTTTTACGCCATGTCCGATACGTTCGGCCCCCAGTTCGCGAATCGCCTGCCAGATGCTTTCCGGCCCTGCGGCTTCGCCAGCGTGAACGGTAATATGCCAGCCAGCATCGCGCGCCCGGTTAAAGTGCGACAAAAACAGGCTGCCGGGAAAGCCAAGCTCATCACCGGCTAAATCCAGCGCGGTGATCTTCTCTCTGTGCGCCAGCAGTGCATCAAGCTCCTGTAAACATGCCGCCTCGCCGAAGGTACGGCTCATAATGCCAATGAGTCGCGCCTCGACGCCAAACGTGTTACAGCCGTCGTGTACGCCGTCGATAACGGCTTCAACCACGCCTGCGATCGGTAACTGATGCGCCATCGCCATGTAGCCAGGCGAAAAGCGAAGTTCGACGTAATGCAGGCCGTTACGGGCGGCATCTTCAATATTTTCAAAGGCCACACGACGGCAGGCGTCAAGCGATGCCAGGACTTTTACCCCCCAATCGAGCTTAGACAGAAAGCTGACTAAATCGGGTTCGGTTGCGGTGACCTGGACATGCGGAATCAGCGTTTCCAGCGTTTGAGCGGGAAGGGCGATGTTGAACTGGCGACCAAGATCCAGAATTGTTTGGGCACGAATGTTGCCATCAAGGTGGCGGTGGATGTCAGTCAAAGGAAGCGTAATATCAATCATGGGCGCACTCAATTTTTAATAAAAGTGCGCACCATTATACTACAGATTGATAATCTTCTGGAAATTTTGGAAAAACGGAGCCATTACGTTGCAACGTCGCGAGGGCGCGGGAGAAATTTTATATTATTCTCTTCAACGCGCTCCCCGGTTAGCGCACAAGATTTATCTCTGTTATCGCATCTTAGGATAAAGGGTCAATCTCCCCGCTTGTGGACGGTATTAGCGAACGGCGCGGATAGCGTTAATCAATCCGTTGACGCCTTTTTCAAGTTTCAGGCGAGGGCATCCGGCATTCAGACGCACAAATCCCCGGCCTTCTGCGCCATAGGTATCGCCGGGCATAATGGCCACTTTCTCCTGATGAATGAGCGCATTCTGTAATTTTTGATCGTCAATGCCGAGCGGACGGAGATCAATCCAGGCCAGATAGGTCGATGGCGGCGCTTGCCAGTTCAACGTCGGAAAGGCGTCATTCAGCGCCTGCTCGATATAGCGCATATTAGCCGCCAGCCAGGCGCGTAACGCATCCAGCCACGGCGCGCCGTGCTGGTATGCGGCAATATGCGCCGTGAGCGAGAGCACCGCTGGCGAGGAAAGGCCGTCGCGACCTTTTAAGGCGGCCAGGTAGCGTTCACGGCTTATGCTATTTTCGATGATTCCATAAGCGCCGGTTAATGCCGGAATGTTGAAGCTTTTCGAGCCGGAGGAGAACAGCGCCCAGTCTCCGCGCGCGACATTGCTCCAGGGAATATGCGGCTGGTCTCCCCATACCATATCCATGTGAATTTCATCGGAAATCACCCGTACGCCGTGGCGCTCGCACAGCGCTGACACCGTTTCCAGCTCGTCACGCGTCCACACTTTACCGGTGGGATTTTGCGGACTGCACAGCAGCAGGATTTTGCTTTCCGGACGCGCCAGCGCCGCCTCCAGTTTTGCCATATCGCAATGCCAGGCGTTGCCTTCTTTCTCCAGCTGGACGGGAGTGACGATGCGATGGTTGCCTTCAATCGCTTTATAAAAAGCATCGTAAGCGGGGGTATGAACTACCACACCGTCGCCTTCGTCGGACCACTGACGGATAAGCTCAGACACCATATAGATAACGGAAGGGCCGTATACAAGGGCACGTGCATCTATCGTGGTCTGATGGCGTGTCGCAAACCAGTGGGTAATCGCCCCTAAAAACGCCTCATTGTTCCAGCGGCTGTAGCCCAGTACGCCGTGGGAAAGACGCTGGTTTAGCGCCTCCAGGATACACGGCGCGGTGGCAAAATCCATATCCGAGATAGTAAAGGGGAGCAGATCGGCTTCGCCAAAACGATCGGCGACATAATCCCACTGCGTACACCATGTACCGCGACGGTCAACTTCCTGTGAAAAATCGAACATATTTCTTCCTTATGCCTGAACGGTATTCATCAGACCAACCATTTCATCTTTTACAGACTGAACCTGCGGGCCGATAACGACCTGCAAATTATGCTGATTGAGCTGTACGACGCCTATCGCGCGATTGTCCTTCAATGCCTGGACATCCACAAGCGACATATCTTTCACTGACAGACGTAGACGGGTGATGCAGTTGTCCAGACTCACGATGTTTTCCGTGCCGCCTAATGCCGCCAGGATAGCAGGCACGTTGTAGCCGGATTTTCCCGGCGCGCCAGCGATCGCTTTTTCAATGCGGGTGGCAATCTCTGCCTCGCGCCCTGGTGTTTTGAGGTTAAAACGTGTAATGGCGAAGCGGAAAATGACGTAGTAAACCGCAAACCATATCACCGCCACTACCGGCACCAGATACCATTTTGTTGACAGACCATGCAGGATGCCGAACACCACAAAGTCAATAATATTGCCATCCGTATTGCCGATAGTGACGCCGAGAATAGCCATGATGGTAAAGCCCAGCCCGGTCAGCAGAGCATGAATAACGTACAGCACCGGCGCCACGAACAGAAACAGGAATTCCAGCGGCTCCGTTGTACCGCCGACAACGCAGGCGATTAAACCGGAAATCAATAATCCTTTAATTTTATGGCGATTTTCTGGACGAGCACAGTGGTACATTGCCAGCGCGGCACCCGGCAAACCACCGAGAAACGCCGGCATTTTGCCTTGCGATAAGAAGCGAGTGGCGCTTTCAGAGAAGCCATGCGTCGTTGGGCAACTGAGTTGGGCCTGGAAAATAGTCAATGCGCCGCTAACGGTATGCCCGCACACCTCTTGCGTTCCGCCCGCCTCGGTGAAACGAATCAGCGCTACCAGAATATGGTGCAGACCAAAAGGTAACAACAGGCGCTCGCCGGTGCCGAAAATCATCGGTCCAAAGTCGCCGGCGCTATTGATGATATGGCCCAGTCCGCTAATTCCCATCGCAAAAACCGGCCATACGAGCGGGATAACCAGGCCGACAAGACCCATCACGACGGCGGAAACGATGGGTACAAAACGCGTACCGCCGAAAAAGGCCAGCGCATCCGGCAAACGAATGGCGTGAAACCGTTCATGCAGCATCCAGACAATAATACCAGCGATAACGGCGCCGAGAATGCCGGTATCGATCGAGGGGATTCCCAGAATATTTTGTACGTTATTGGCTTTCAGCACCGCCGCATCGGTGGTCGGCAGAATGCCTTTTGCCGTGAGCCAGAAGTTAACCGCAAGGTTCATTACCGCGTAGCCGACGAACCCGGCAAACGCGGCGACGCCTTTGTTTTCTCGCGCCAGACCGAGCGGAATCGCGATACAAAACATCACTGGCAGGAAGCTAAAGGCAAAAGAACCTACTTTACTCATCCAGGTGAAGATAGCCTGCAGCAATGGATTACCCAACACGGGGAGCAGGGTGATAACGTCGTGACTGCTGAACGAACTGCCGATACCGAGCATAATGCCGCAGAACGAGAGTAAGGCGACAGGCAACATAAACGTTTTGCCCAATTGCTGGAAAAATTCCCATAGCGTTATTTTTGGCGTAGTTTTCGTCGTCATCTAACGACTCCTTGTTAATAAAGGCCGGTGTCAGGTTATGATGGCGAGAAGATAAAACGTTTTATCCAATTTTAGTGCGGCATTAATAACATTACTGACCGATAATAACGCGTATAAAGATAACAGATAGGTAAAACGTTTTATCTGTCAGACTCTGGAGCGATTTGTTGACATGGCTATCGCCAAAAAAATCACTATCCACGATGTTGCGCTGGCGGCTGGCGTGTCGGTGAGCACCGTTTCCTTAGTGCTGAGCGGCAAGGGGCGAATATCGGCCGCGACCGGCGAGCGCGTGAACGCGGCAATTGAACAACTGGGCTTTGTGCGTAACCGCCAGGCGTCCGCGCTGCGTGGCGGGCAAAGCGGCGTTATCGGTTTGATCGTTCGTGATTTATCGGCGCCCTTTTATGCCGAATTGACCGCAGGATTAACGGAAGCGCTGGAAGCGCAAGGCCGTATGGTTTTTCTCCTGCACGGAGGTAAAGATGGCGAACAGCTAAACCAGCGTTTTACCATGTTGCTCAATCAGGGCGTGGATGGCGTGGTGATTGCTGATGCGGCGGGCAGTAGCGAAGCGCTGAGAGCGCAGGCCGACGTACAAGGGATTCCGGTCGTGTTTGCCTCACGCGCCAGCTATCTTGATGATGCGGATACTGTTCGGCCTGACAACATGCAGGCGGCGCAGCTCCTGACGGAATACCTTATTCGTCAGGGCCATCAGCGCATCGCCTGGCTGGGAGGGCAAAGCGCCTCTTTAACCCGCGCGGAGCGCGTGGGCGGCTATTGCGCGACGTTGTTAAAATACGGTCTACCGTTTCACAGCGAGTGGGTCGTGGAATGCGCTTCCAGTTAGAAACAGGCAGCAGAAAGTATTACCGCGCTGTTGCGATACAATCCGACCATTAGCGCCGTCGTTTGTTATAACGAAACCATCGCGATGGGAGCGTGGTTTGGCCTACTGAGGGCTGGACGACAGAGTGGCGAGAGCGGTGTCGATCGCTATTTTGAGCAGCAGGTGTCGCTGGCGGCGTTTGCTGATGTTGCGGAGAGTGCCCTCGACGACCTGCCGATTATCTGGGCCAGTACGCCAGCGCGAGAAATAGGCTATACCCTGGCTGAACGAATATTGCAGCGTATTGCTCACGACGAGCACCATTTGCGGAGTCAAACGATAGCCGCTCGCCTGGTGACGCAAAAGTAGAGGCTGCGCGTTGTTCGGCGTAGACCGGGTGTAGCGTCGCTACACCCGGCAAGGCGATTATTGTTGAGGCAACGCCGGAACGTCCGGTACGGAAAGCGCCGGCATTCCAAACAGGCCGACAAAGTCTTCCAACGGCATTTTTTGCCCGTTGAGCGTGATCTGACCATTGGCGTACTGCAAACTGGAAGCGATAGTATTATCCTTCAGCGTTGTCAGTCGGAACATCTGCCCCATTGCGGACAGCCCCTGAACCTGTTGTTTTGCCAGTTTTTCCGCATCATCCTGCTGGTAGCCTTCCAGTTTTGCTATCTGTGTCATAAACTCGACCGCCATATCCATCGGAATCGCCAGTTTCGCATCCAGTGATTTCACGGAGCGGTCGACTTCCTGCGCCAGCGTTTGCGGTTGTGCCGTTGTCGTTGCCGGATCTTTCAGGAACAGCGACAGATTCAGCGTGGTTTCTCCTTTGGCGTTTTTCCAGCTAAGCGGCGTCAGGGTAAGCACCGGATCGCCTTTTAACAGCACGGGGAGAGCGCTAAAGAACGCTTCGGTGACTTTTTGTTGATAAAGCTCAGGATTCTGCGCCATGTCCGGCTGATTCAGCAGCGCCTGCGTTTGCGCATTATATTGCTGACTAAACTGGTGCCAGGCTTCGCCGTCGATTTGACCGACTTTTAGCGTTAATTTACCGCTGCCCAAATCCTGATTCTGCACTTTCAGGCTGTTAAGCGAGTAATCCAACTGGCTATTAATGGTTTTTCCGTCGTTGACCAGATCGGACTTACCGGCAATCTCCATCCCTTCCAGCACCGCCATCTCTTTACCTTCAATGGCGATGGACAGTTTATCCAGCGTTAACTTTTGGTCGCCTACACGTTCGCCGAAGCTTGCCAGTTTACTGGTACCGTCTGTTTTCAAATTATTAAAGGTGAGTTGTACCTTCTGATTATATTCGTTAACGGCATCGACCAGACCGCTCTGCGCTTCGCCTGATAGCGAGACCACATTACCGTCTTTATCGGCGTTAAGCTGGAACTCCCCGCCGCTAAAGGCGACCTTTTCACCAGCATTCTCGTAGTTTAACGGATTGAGAGAGATATCGGAGCGGGTATCGCCGCCATAACCAATGCGGGTATTGATGACAAAGGGCGCGTCGCCTTTCGCGATATCAAAGAGTGGTTTTGCCGCATCGTTATTCACCAGCGTGGTTTTTACCGACGCCATAGAAGGGATCAGATTGAGCGTTTTGAGCTGTGCGAGCGGGAAGGGGCCATGTGAAACGGACTCGTCCAGCACAATGCTTTGCCCGGGCTTCAACCAGGTATTGTCTGCGTCGGCAACCGGTTTGACAACCAGTTGCAGATGGCTACTGAACACGCCGCGCTGGTAGTTTTGATAACTTAATTCAACACCGGCCTCCGGCGCAGTACGCTTGAGCTGTTCATTGGCCTGAGTCACCATTTCTGAAAGATGGCTCTCCAGCTTTTTCCCCGTATACCAGGCACCGCCTGTCCAGACGATGCCAAGTGCAATTACTACACCTGCAGCTACCAGTGTTTTTTTCATATCAATTGTCCATAAAAATGAAACCAGGCGGATTAAACCGCCTGGAGGCGTTTTACGTCTTTTACAAGCTTAGCAAGAGTTGTTAAAAAATTCAGTATGTTGCTACAGCTTGTTATAAACACGCGCTAAACGGCCTGTGCCGCTGGCGCTAATCGGAGACTCATCCGCGCCGATAAAGGCAGACTCACCCGGCTTAAGTACCAGACGCTGTTCATCTTTACGTAACACCGCCTCACCCTCAACGCAGAACAGAATCGCTGCGCTGTGTTGGCCGATGCTCGTCTCCTGAAGCGCCAGGTCGTGCAGTGAAAAGGCAAAATCGTCAACCGGAATTGGGAAGTCCAGCTCCGCGCCGCTTTTCACCGGGGCAGTCAGCAACTCGCTGGCTGGTTTAGGTTCGAACTTCACGTTCGCGACCAGCTCAGGGATGTCGATATATTTTGGCGTAAGGCCGGCGCGCAGAACGTTATCGGAGTTCGCCATGACTTCCAGCGCAACGCCCTGCAGATAAGCGTGAGGTGTTTCGGCAAACAGGAACATCGCCTCGCCGGGATTCAGTTTGACCACATTCAGCAACAAAGGAGAGAAAAGCCCGCTGTCGTCAGGATAATACTCTGAAATCACGCGGATCGTTTGCCACGGTTCGCCTTGCTGGCTGTTAAGCGCCGCTTTTAGTACGGCTAACGCGCGGGATTTTTCTTCGCCTTGCATATTCAACAGGCTGGCGAAAAGCTGGCTTAGACGTTCAGCGTTAGGCGCCTGCAAAAAGTGGGCGATAGCGGAATGCGCGCCGGCGATAGGTTGCAGTAAAGAGACCATATCAGAAAATTCGCGGAACGCGTTCATCGCCAGGAAAGGCGTCAGGGCAAAAACCAGCTCTGGTTTATGGTTAGGATCTTTATAGTTCCGCTCTGCGGCATCCATTGGTATACCCGCCGCATTTTCTTTGGCGAAACCTATTTCGGAGTTGCGCTTATTCGGGTGCACCTGAATAGAGAGCGGCTGCGCGGCGCACAGTACTTTAAACAGAAACGGCAGTTCGCCGAAACGGTTGGCGACCGCTTCGCCCAGCAGGGCGGTTTTATTATTTTCGATGGCGTTACGCAGGGAGACGGTTTCGCCGTTGGCGGTGGTGATTCGCGAGCTGCTTTTGGGATGCGCGCCCATCCAGAGTTCAGCCATTGGCTGCTGCTGCGGATTTGCTATGCCATAAAGTTCCGTTAACGCAGTTTTACTTCCCCAGGCATAGTTTTGCACTGAGTTAATGAGTTTTTGCATTATCAAGCCCTGTTTCAAAGTGGAAATCAATGGGAGGTATTAAACCAAGAAACCCGCATGAAGTAACCTCCGGGCGTAAAAAGTCGTACTTGTCTCAGTTTTTGTTAAAAAATTGTGTAGGATAGTGTAACTCGCTTTTAGTCGGGCAATGGAACACCTGCCCAGAGAATAACCATACCGAGCGGTAAGTGAGAGCACAATGTCAAACAAACCCTTCTTTTATCAAGACCCTTTTCCCCTTAAAAAGGACGCTACCGAGTACTACTTGTTGACCAGCGAACATGTTTCCGTCGCCGAATTTGAAGGACAAGAGATCCTGAAAGTCGCGCCGGAAGCGCTAACGTTGTTGGCGCGTCAGGCCTTCCACGATGCGTCTTTTATGCTACGTCCCGCGCATCAGCAGCAGGTGGCGGATATTCTGCGCGATCCGCAGGCCAGTGAGAACGACAAATATGTCGCGCTGCAATTTCTGCGAAACTCCGATATCGCGGCCAAGGGCGTGTTGCCCACCTGCCAGGATACCGGTACGGCCATTATTGTCGGCAAAAAAGGCCAACGGGTCTGGACTGGCGGAGGTGATGAAGCGGCGCTGGCTCGCGGCGTGTATAACACCTATATCGAGGACAATCTGCGCTATTCGCAAAACGCGGCGCTGGATATGTACAAAGAGGTTAATACCGGTACCAACCTGCCGGCGCAGATCGATCTCTACAGTGTCGATGGCGAAGAATATAAATTCCTCTGTATCGCTAAAGGCGGTGGTTCGGCGAATAAAACGTATCTCTATCAGGAAACGAAAGCGCTACTGACGCCGGGTAAGCTCAAAAATTATCTCGTCGATAAGATGCGTACGCTGGGCACCGCCGCCTGTCCGCCATATCACATCGCGTTTGTTATTGGCGGCACGTCGGCGGAAGCGAACCTGAAAACCGTTAAGCTGTCCTCGGCAAAATACTATGATGCGCTACCGACCGAAGGAAATGAACACGGACAGGCATTCCGCGATATTGAGCTGGAAAAAGCATTGTTGCTTGAGGCGCAAAATCTTGGCTTAGGCGCGCAGTTCGGCGGCAAGTATTTCGCTCACGATATTCGTGTTATCCGATTGCCGCGCCACGGGGCGTCGTGTCCGGTAGGTATGGGCGTGTCTTGCTCCGCGGATCGAAACATTAAAGCGAAGATCAACCGGGAAGGGATTTGGATCGAGAAGCTGGAGCGTAATCCAGGTCAATATATTCCGCAGGCGCTGCGCCAGGCGGGAGAGGGCGAGGCGGTACGCGTTGATCTTAACCGCCCCATGAGTGAGATATTGCAGCAACTGTCGCAGTATCCCGTATCAACGCGCCTGTCGCTGAACGGCACGATTATTGTGGGCCGCGACATTGCGCACGCTAAACTGAAAGAACGGATGGACAGAGGCGAAGGTCTGCCGCAGTACATCAAAGATCATCCTATCTATTATGCGGGGCCGGCAAAAACGCCGGAGGGGTACGCTTCCGGGTCGCTTGGGCCGACGACCGCAGGGCGGATGGACTCTTATGTTGATCAGCTCCAGTCGCAGGGGGGCAGTATGATCATGCTGGCGAAAGGCAACCGCAGCCAGCAGGTGACCGATGCCTGTAAGAAACATGGCGGCTTCTACCTGGGCAGTATCGGCGGCCCGGCAGCCGTTCTGGCGCAGGGGAGTATCAAGCGCCTGGAGTGTGTGGAGTATCCTGAACTGGGCATGGAGGCTATCTGGAAAATTGAAGTGGAGGATTTTCCGGCCTTTATTCTGGTGGATGATAAAGGCAACGATTTCTTCCAGCAGATTCAGACATCGCAGTGCGCACGCTGCGTTAAGTAACATCGCCGCCCTGCGGGGCGGTAACATTATTCGCTATTTTGCCGGAGAATGGCGCAAGCGCCTTATCCGGTCTACACCGTTGTGTTGTTATCGTTAATACTCATAAGACCGCAAACATGTGGGCAATGTCGACACATGACCTCATCAACTTGAGTAAGGAGCAGGTAATGGTAACGGTACGCCGCGAGAAAGATTCAATGGGCGCGATTGAGGTCCCGGCAGATAAACTGTGGGGGGCGCAGACTCAACGTTCGCTGGAGCATTTTCGGATTTCCACGGAGAAAATGCCCGTCTCGCTCATCCATGCGCTGGCGTTGACCAAGCGCGCCGCTGCGAAGGTCAACCAGGACTTAGGGTTGTTGGCGGTGGAAAAAGCCAACGCGATTATCCAGGCGGCTGATGAAGTGCTGGCGGGAAAACATGCTGATGAGTTTCCGCTGGCGATTTGGCAGACCGGGTCCGGTACGCAAAGCAACATGAATATGAATGAAGTGTTAGCGAACCGCGCCAGTGAAATTTTGGGCGGCGTTCGCGGTATGGAACGCAAGGTGCATCCTAATGATGACGTCAATAAGAGTCAAAGCTCAAACGATGTTTTCCCAACCGCGATGCACGTGGCGGCGTTACTGGCGTTACGCGAACACCTTATCCCGCAACTATCCGCATTAACGGATACGCTTCGCGATAAATCCCACGCTTTCGCCGATATTGTCAAAATTGGCCGTACTCACCTGCAGGACGCGACGCCGCTCACCTTAGGTCAGGAGATTTCCGGTTGGGTAGCCATGCTGGAACATAACCTCCGGCACATTGAGCACAGTGTACCGCACGTCGCGGAGCTGGCGCTCGGCGGAACCGCAGTGGGGACAGGACTCAATACCCACCCGGAATATGCCCGGCGCGTCGCCGAGGAACTGGCGACAATTACCGCGGCGCCGTTTGTTACTGCCCCCAATAAATTCGAAGCGCTGGCGACCTGTGACGCGTTGGTACAGGCGCATGGCGCATTAAAAGGACTGGCGGCCTCGCTCATGAAAATCGCCAACGATGTTCGCTGGCTGGCGTCCGGCCCGCGCTGCGGCATTGGCGAGATCGCTATCCCGGAGAATGAGCCAGGCAGCTCCATTATGCCTGGTAAAGTGAACCCGACCCAGTGTGAAGCGGTAACGATGTTATGCTGCCAGGTGATGGGTAACGATGTGGCCATCAATATGGGGGGCGCATCGGGCAACTTTGAGCTCAACGTGTATCGTCCGATGGTTATTCACAATTTTCTACAAACGGTGCGCCTGCTGGCCGATGGCATGGAGAGTTTCAATAAACACTGTGCGTCAGGCATCGAGCCAAACCGCGAGCGTATTACGCAGTTGCTGAATGAGTCGCTGATGCTGGTCACTGCGCTCAATACGCACATCGGTTACGATAAAGCGGCGGAGATTGCGAAGAAGGCGCATAAAGAAGGGCTGACGCTCAAAGCCTCAGCCGTGGCATTAGGATACCTTAGCGACGCGGAGTTCGACGCCTGGGTACGTCCGGAGTTGATGGTTGGCAGTATGACGCCGGGACATTAATCCGCCACATACAGGTGCAGTCGCGGAATAATCAGTCGCAGCGGCTGCGCCTGTGGTTTAAAACGGTGCTGAATATTATCGGCGTCATAGTTTTCCAGCCCGCCAATATCCGGCACGCCAGCGCCATTGTCCGTGTTGATTAACGCGATAATCGGCGTGGGACAGGCGTGTTGCACCTGTTTTTGCTGGCCTTTATACCAGATGCGGGCGATCGGCTGTACTTTAACCGGGCGCTTAATCTTGAGTCGGGCCTGCTGCGGTAAGGCAGCGATATCCTGATATTCCCGTTCCAGCTTGAATTGCCATTGTTCGCGCGTCCACGGTGGGACGCTGCGCGGCGACGCGAGGCTTTTTTTCAACTGACTCAGAACCCCATCCCGGCTTAAATTTTTAATAATATGTTTATTTGCCCAACCGAAACGTATGGTGGCTGGGTTATTGATAAGCGTCAGCGTGCGGTAAGCGTTCAGCGTAATTAAGCCGGGTAAATGCCGATGCACCCACTCAAAACGCGCCGCCGAGGGAAGACCGGACTCTACCGTAACCATCTGCTCGAAGGTGGTTTTCAACTGGTTAATGCGCTGTACCTGATTTTCCAGATCTGACTGCGTTGCATTATCCACTTGATAGCATAAAACGCCAGGCAGGCGGACGGCGGCTTTACTGCTGCGGTTTTCGGACTGCTGTTGAATAAACAAATGGCGATAGTGACGTAGCGCCAACGCTTCGGCCTCTTTCCCCAGATGTTGCGTTACCTCGATAGTGTCCAGCGGCGCATGTTCCGCCTCTTTGGTCACCTGAGGCAGCGAAAAGACACGGGCGATAAGTAGCGAATGCTGCTGTAGATTATCCGTCAGCGCCGCCAGGTGTTGTTCTATCTGGCGAAAAGTGCCATTCAGGCGTTCAACGAGATCGTAGCGGGACATGGTATGGCTCATCTTAGTTACAACATACTTTCTGTATAGCACAGTTTCCGCAGCTCGACCACCGTGCAAAATAAGTCAGGCAGCGGTCATGCCGGGAATCGCGTGCCAGACCGGCCAATGAAAGCTAAATTTTGCGCCGCCCAGTTCGCTATCGTCACAGGCGACGCTACCGCCCATCGCCAGCGCGATAGAGTGTACGATGGCGAGTCCAAGCCCGCAGCCGCCTGTCGCTCGGTCTCTACTGGGGTCAAGTCTGACAAAAGGTTCAAATACGCGCTCTCTCGCATCCGCTTCAATGCCGGGGCCATCATCTTCGACTATCAGCGTTGCCTGACTACCATCGAGTAACAGACTGACCTGAACGGTGGTACGACTGTAGCGCAACGCATTATTCAGCAGGTTATCCAGCACCCGCGCCATTAACCGCATATCAAGCGCGCCATAATCGCCGGTTACACATGTAAGAAGGTTTACGGCGCGTTCCGGGTTCACGCTCTGCACATCCTGCAAATGCGCGCTGAACCAGGCGGGGAGGTCGGGTTCGGTCAGCATCAGTTCATTTTGTGGTCGGTCAAGGCGCGCATAGGTGAGCAGCTCTTCAATCAGCGCTTCCAGTTGCCCAATATCGCGATTGAGCGCCTGTGATTCCGGCTGTGTCAGATTTTCACTCATTTCAAGCCGATAGCGTAAACGTACCAGCGGCGTGCGAAGCTCGTGGGCGATACCGTCAATCAGCTGTTTTTTACTGGCGATCAGGGCATTAATATTATCCGCCATCTGGTTGAACGCTACGCCCAGACGTTCGAAACTGGAGCCATTATCGAAATGCAGGCGTTCAGTCAAATGACCCTCGCCAAAGCGTAGCGCGGCGGATTCGAGTCTGAGCATCTCTTGCCAGTGCGGGCGCATCCAGATAAACACAGGAAAGGCGAGAGAAAATGCGATGAGCGCCATTAAGGCGATATCCAGCAGTCGCATTTGATGCAGGAAATAGAGATAGGGAACCGGGCCGACTGCCAGGACGTAATGGCTGCGCGGGATACGCTGAATAAAGGTGTATTGATCGTCAAGCGCGACAATATCGCCTTCACGCAGTCGCTGCGTGGTGGCGGCATCAAGTTTATAGTGATTTAACGGTTCAACGCGTAAATCGAAAGAGAGGTTCAGGTCCATCTCTTTCAACGTTTTCCCCCATTCACGCGGCGGAATTTCCCGCAGTTCGCTGCGCATCAGATAGAGCGAACTTTTCATCAGATCGTCAAGCGATTGCCTGCCCGCGCGCTCGGCGGTGAATTTGTACACCAGTCCGACCAATAATGTCATGACCAGAAAACAGACGAACAGCAACAGGTAAAACTGCACAAACAGCTTTTTCATCAACACCCACCGGATATCAATACATTAACTCTATCGCGGCGCTGGCGGAAAAGATTTCCCGTCAGCGCCGCTGGTGGGTTATAAAAGCAGGCTTTGCGTCAACTGACAACCTCATTATCCGGCGTTAAGGTCCGGACTTTCGTGAACAATGCGTCCATCGACAAGCGTCAAAACAGCACGGATGGTATCAATTCTCTCTTCCGGCATCGTCATAAAGGGCTGATTGAGTACCGCCAGATCGGCCTGTTTTCCGACGCTAAGCTGGCCCCGGTTTTGTTCGGCAAAGGCGAGCCAGGCGGCATGACGTGTATATAACGTTAGCGCTTCCAGACGTGTGAGCCGCTCGCCGGCAGGTTTACGCACGGAACCGCCTGACGCTATACCGGTGATATGATATTCGATAGCGTGCCAGACACCAGCAATGCCAATACGCGTCGAATCGGTGCCGCCAGCCACGACAAGTCCTTTATCCAGCGCCAGTCGAACCGGCGGCGAATTGTCTGTCGCGCCGGGTGGGTTGGCGTCACGGATGGCAAGCCCCTCAAAGTAAGGACCCATCTGCACAGTGTATGCCAGGCCCAGCTTACGCATTCGCTCAAGCGTCTGTGGCGAACCGGTATTCAGATGCGCAATAGACCAGCGGAGAGGGCGCAGATCGTACTGCTGCGCTACCTGCTCAAAAATCGTCAAAATTGCGTCGGCGCTGTCATCGGTATAGGCGTGGATCTCAAGCGGTATTCCCCGTTTTGCCGCAAACGTCGCGACCTGGCGAAGTGCGGTTTTGTCCTGCGCTGAGGAAGAAAATCCTGGGGCCATCCGCACGCCGTCATTCATTCCGGCCACCAGGCTTTCCCCCAGGCCAAGAAAAGCCAGTTGCCCGTCATCGGCACGCGCCGGGCGAAAGGCCATAAGATTGCTGAACCACTGCGCTTCATGACCTTTCGCTTCCGGCTGTACCGGAATGCGATACCCCACGCGCAGCGGTAAATCCCCCTGATTTCGCATTGCAAATAAAGGCTCATAAGCGGCGGCAGGCCCGGCAGAGGGGTCAATGATGCCGGTTACGCCGCGAGCGTTCATATCAGCGAAAAATTGCCGCAGACCGCCCTCACGATCGGCGTTACTACTTATGCTGGCAAAAAGCTGATTAAACGCGGCGATATCGCCCAATAATTTCCCGGTGGCGCGGCCTTTTGCGTCGCGCTCTACGCGGATTCCCGCTAAATCAGGAGGTGGGGTGTGGTTAAGGCCAAGTACGTCGATACCGCGCTGATTTACCAACGCATAATCGTAAAGATATTGGATATACGCCGGATGATTGGGAAGGGCGTGGTTAAGTTCGGCTACCGTCGGCGCCCGGTTTTCTGCAAATTGCGCTGGTATCCACGATCCCACTACGGCTACCCATTGATTGTGGGGACGACGGTTAGCGTCGGCGCGTAATTTATCCAGCGCGTCTTTAAGCGAAGGGCTGTCGTACCAGTAGGTTTCGAATGTCCAGGTTTGTCCGCCGCGAATGGCGTGGATGTGGGTATCGGTCAGGCCGGGTATCACGGTTTTACCCTGTAAATCGATGGTACGGGTATGGTTGCCGCGCCATTCATCTGTCGCCGTATTATCGCCAATCGCCATAATCCGCGAGCCGGAAATCGCCAGCGCGCTGGCCTGCGGCTGGGCATCATTCAGAGTGATGATATTACCGTTATGCAAAATAATATCCGCTGCCGGGCGGGCGGCGGTGGCTGCGCCAGTGGCCGTCAGCAGAAAAAGGAGAGCGGTTCTGGAAATCAGAGACGGGACGAGACTGATCATTAGCGTGTTCCTTTTATCGGGCTATAAGCAAACGATAGAGAGCGAACAAGAATTGTTCAATCTGTGTCCAGGGAACAGTGCGTTCTGTTTTTAGAACGGTGGTGATAAAAAAGAAAAGCCCGCCGAAACGGCGGGCTTGAGAAGAATTAATGGAAAATTAGAACTGGTAAACCATTCCCAGCGCGACGATATCATCAGTGCTGATACCGGCATCTTTATAGAACTGGTCGTCGTCATCCAGCAGGTTGATTTTGTAATCAACATAGGTGGAGAAGTTTTTGTTGAAATAGTAGGTGGCGCCTACATCAGCATATTTAACCAGGTCTTTGTCATCGCTATTAACGTTGTTATAGGTCAGATCCTTACCTTTAGACATCAGGAAGGAAATTGCCGGACGCAGGCCGAAGTCAAATTGATATTGGGCTGTAACTTCGACGTTTTGCGTTTTGTTTGCTACGCCGCCAGCATAACCTGTATCTGTTTTACCATAAGGCGTCATATTCCGGGTTTCGGAATACATTGTCGCTAAATAGATATTGTTGGCATCATATTTTAGACCTGCTGTCCACGCGTCAGCTTTGTCGCCACCAGCAATCGTGCCGCCAGCATTAACTTGCTCATTAGTACGATCGGACGTGGTATATGCAGCGCCTGCGCTGAAGCCCATACCAATATCATAGGTAGTAGAAATACCGAAGCCATCTCCATTATCGTAACGAATATCGTCACCATCATTACGGTTATTGGTGCCGATATTTACATCGTCAGCGCTTTGACTTTCATTTTTGCCCTGATATTGCAACGCGAAGTTCAGACCGTCTACCAGACCGAAGAAATCAGTGTTACGGTAAGTTGCCACACCGTTAGCACGACCGGTCATATAGTTGTCGGCGTAAGTATAAGAGTCGCCGCCGAACTCAGGCAGCATGTCGGTCCAGCCTTCTACGTCGTACAGGACGCCGTAGTTACGGCCATAGTCGAATGAACCGTAGTCGCCGAATTTCAGACCGGCGAATGCCAGACGAGTCCACGAGTTAGCGCCATCGCCTTCGGAAGTGTTCGTCTGTACGTTATATTCCCACTGACCGTAACCGGTCAGTTGATCGTTAATCTGCGTTTCGCCCTTGAAGCCGAAACGAACATAGGTCTGGTCGCCATCTTTAGAAGAGTCATCAGAGAAATAGTGCAGGCCGTCTACTTTACCGTAAAGGTCCAGTTTATTGCCGTCTTTGTTATAAATTTCAGCGGCGTGTGCCGCGCCAGCGGCCAGCAAAGCCGGGATGACAAGTGCCAATACTTTTCTTTTCATTTTTTTATCCTTAAAAACTTAACTTATTTGCAAAAGATTGAACTTCTACAGATTCGTTGAATCAAAGGCATCCTAATCCGAATAATATTATTTCAGCAAATGCTAACTTTTTTTATATGTTATTAATTAATACAAAAGTTACTGTCGGAAATGAATATATTTAATGTGAATGTATTAGTGATGATATATTCATATATATGATTTGTTTCATTTCACATTTTGCGGAAAAAGGCATCAATATATCGAAAGACAGGCATTCTATTATCGATTTTGTGAAGCGGCTTTGAGTTTTTTTAATTTAAATTTTTTGGCAAAAAAGTCGTCATGACGAACTACAAGGCGGAGAAAACGGCAAGCAAGTGTCTGCTCCGACCCATAAAAGCGCATATATACGGTGTCTTTGAACAGTGGCGAAAGAGAATATCGCCACTATAATCCGGGAGGAGCAGGTAAACCCCGACGGCTAACTTACCCCGTCGTTTCGTCCCAGGCATGAGGGGCAAAAAGATAGCCTTTATTGCGAATGGTCTTTATACGATAGGGTTCAGCAGCGCTATCCAGCAGTTTCTTACGCAGGCGGGAAATCGCCACATCCACGCTGCGATCCAGACCATCATAATTGACACCGCGCAGCGTTTTCAGCAGCGCGTCGCGATCCATAATTTGCCCGGCGTGTGTCGCCAGTTCCCAGAGCAATTCAAAATCGGCGGTGGAGAGCGATATGAAATCGCCATTGAGCTGGACCGCACGGTTAAGGGGATCGATGGTTAACGCGCCAAAACGCAGCGCTTTATGCGGCGTAAGCGCGCTCTCCTGAAGACTTTTTGCCTGTTGCGTCTGTTCGTTTTGCCGCAGGTGTAAGCGTAGACGCGCCAGCAAAACGGCCGGAGGCGTGGTTTTGAGGATGTAGTCGCAGGCACCCATCTCCAGTGCCAGAATATGATTCATATCACTGTCCAGCGAGGTGAGCAGCACAATCGGACCTTGCCAGCGCTGGCGTAAATCGCGGCATATCGTCATGCCATCTTTACCTGGAAGCATAATATCCAGTAAAACCAGATCGGGTTGAGTGGTGAGGATAAGATCCTCCGCCCGGTCGCCACGCGGCTCAACAATGACATCAATATCATGTTTCGCCAGATAAGCGGCAATGAGCGAACCCACTTCAGCGTCGTCTTCAACAAATACAATGCGGTTCATATTATAAATGGAGAATAGAAAACGCCAACATACACCGCCGCTGTTTTTCCTTCCATAAATCTTTTCTAAACGAGAGCGGTTCCGTTATGCTACAGGCTGTTGTTATTAGCGTGTTAAGGCAAGGTAATGGGACTCGTGATTAAAGCTGCCCTGGGGGCGCTGGTCGTCGTATTGATTGGTCTGCTGTCAAAAACGAAAAATTATTATATCGCCGGATTAATCCCCCTGTTTCCAACGTTTGCGCTTATCGCGCACTATATCGTTGCCAGTGAGCGGGGCCTCGACGCGATGCGTACCACCATCGTCTTTAGTATGTGGTCGATCATTCCTTATTTTATTTATCTTGCAACGCTATGGTATTTCAGCGGCGTGATGCGCCTGCCCGTTGCGCTTGGCGGCGCGGTGGCCTGCTGGGGGCTAAGCGCGTGGCTGCTGATTTTTTGCTGGATTAAATGGCATTAATATTGGCAAAGACAGTAGCTTCCCCATCGTAATATCCGTATGGATTACGATGGGGAAGCATTTATGCCACCAGCATCCATGTGGCCGGAACCGCCGCGATCAGCAATAAACCCATCAGCACGACTTCCTGACGATTTAATACGTTGTCATGCTTGTGCGTCCGACGCGCATACAGGAAAACCAGTAATCCAGGCGCGTACAGTACGACGGAGAGCAGCAGGTGCATGGGACCCGACGCATATAATAACCATAAGCCATAAAGACAGGCTCCGATACCGACCGCCCGATGTAGGGGACGTGTTGCAATCTTCAGCAGAAATGCACCGACCAGAAAGTAGGGCACCAGAATCATTTCTGACGCAATCGTCAATAGCGTGTTGTAGTCCGAACCGGTAAGCCAGATCAGCACCAGACAGATTTGCACACAGATATTGGTGAGCCATAACGACGCAGAAGGCGCGCCATGTGCATTTTGTCGCGCGAAGATGCCCGGGAAGGATTTATAGGCTGCCGCCAGAAACGGCACCTCCGCCGCCATGATAGTCCAGCTTAGATAAGCCCCGCAGACAGATACAATCAGTCCCGCCGCAATAATAATTTCCCCCCACGGCCCCATCATTTTCACCATCAGACCGGCCATCGACGGGTTGCGCATCTCCGCCAGTTCCGGACGGGCGAGGACGCCAAGAGAAAGCAGCGTGACCAGGAGATATATTCCCAGCGCCGCGAGTACCGCCAGTAGCGTGGCGCGGCCTACATCGCGTTTATTTTTCGCGCGGGCGGAGACGACGACGGCGCCTTCAACGCCAATAAACACCCACAGCGTAATGAGCATGGTGTTCTTGACCTGTTCCCATACGGGAGTACCAAGTTCAACACCGGTGAAGTCCAGTGTGAAGGTATCCAGTTTGAACATCATGATAGCCAGCACAATAAACGCGCCGAGCGGCAACAATTTCGCCAAAGTCGCGACCAGATTGATGCTGGCTGCCGTTTGTACGCCGCGCAGGATAAGGAAATGGACAATCCAGAGCAGGACTGAAGCGCCGACAATAGCCTGCCAGGTATTGCCGTCGCCAAACAGACGCAGCGCAGGCGTATCGGTAAAGAAACTCAGCGCTGAAAAGACGATAACCAGATACGATACGTTGGCGATGACCGCGCACAGCCAATAGCCCCAGGCAGAACAGAAACCAATCAGTTCGCCAAAGCCTTCACGGGCGTAAGTAAAGATACCGCCGTCAAGTTCGGAACGAATGCGCGTGAGGATTAACATGGCGAATGCCAGTAAGAGTATCCCCACGCCGGTAATGGCCCAGCCAATTAACAACGCAGCCGGACTGGCAACGGCGGCCATATTCTGGGGCAGACTGAAAACACCTGCGCCAAGCATTGAGCTTAAAACCAGCGCGGTCAGCGCGCTCAGTCCCAGTTTTTTTTCCATTGGTATCCAGCTATAAAAGTGAAATTGGAAGAATAATTATTATGGCAAAACGCATAAAAATGGTGAAAGCCACTAAGGCGCGGGATTTTACGAAGAGAAGGGACCGCATGCAACGACCTGGATAAGATTTATCGCTAAAAAAGCGAAAAGTGAGATTCATCGCGATATTTGACGGAATTGGGATCCTACAAGAAAGGGGCTGATGGGCGGCTTATCAGGCCTACCGTTGAACGATCGTATAGGCCTGATAAGGTTGTTATGCCGCCATCCGGCGAGAAAAGCAGAGGGCGACGCGCGCCTTATTTATACAGATCGGCGCTGATGGTGATGTTGTTGCCGCGCTCCTGCCACTGACGCGTAATATGATAATACTTCGCGCCTTTCTTCGCCGCGCGTTTGGCGACCTGGTAGGAGATTTCCGTCATATTGCCGTAGTTGCCGGTGAACTTAACGCTGTCGAAAGGCACCATCATTGCTGCCGTCGCTTTATTCAGCTCTTCAACTTTTGTGCCATCCGGGAGCGTGACAGTGTAACGTCCGCCTTTGGTGGATTGCGTTTCGAAGAAACGGCCTACTTCGGCGCTCGGCGAGGCTGACGTGGCGACGCCTGGAATTTCGACTTTCTTCGCCGCTTCGCCGCCCTGAGCCAGCGCGGCGCGACCAGCTTCAGAGTCTGCCGGAATGGCGTCCGGGCTCTGGACGATGCGTTTTTTCGCATCTTGTTTATAGATAAATGCAGTGATGCGCTGGTTCCCGCCCTGGTTCGCATCCACCTGACGAACAATATAGAAAGCGTATGCGCCTTTCTGTTTCGCCGCTTTCGTAATGGCATCGTTAACTTCCGGCTGGCTACGGTAGAAGCCCTGAACGGTGACGGTGTCGTACGGTTCTAATTGTACGGCCTGGTCTTTCGGTAATTCCACGATGCCATTAATGACACGATTTTTCGGCGCGTCGGCTTTCGGCGCGTCGGCTTTATACACATCCGCTACAACACGCCAGTTACCACTGTTGCCGAACTCCGAGGTGTCGACAACATAGAAGGAGGCTGCGCCTTCTTTATCCGCGCGGCGGGACACGGCGGAGACCGCATCGCCAATAGCATTAAAACGACCGGTAATAACGATGCGGTCATACGGTTTTAGTGCAGCCGCTTGCTCCGGCGTCAGTTCTGTTGCTGCATGGACAGAAAAAGCAGCCGCAGAAAGCAGTGCCGACGCCAGGAGAGTGTTCTTAAGCTTCATAAAAATAATCCTTCGCCTTGCGCAAACCAGGTACTGGTATTGTTATTGACTAGAAACGTGGCTGATTATTGCATTTAAACCGTATGGATGTCTGCGGGATTTTTCACGCATCGTGTCATGTACCCTATCTTTGATGATAACATTTGCCGATATGTCGAAAAAAACGGCGGCCGGGCGCCTAAGCCAATGAAGCGCATGAATTTAATAAGTTAATTTAATGTTAATTTCTTGAGCGCGGTAGGGGTTTAATAATGTTTTGCTGTCAAATTTGAGCGAATTATCAGCCCTCGCAGGCCGTTTTCAAGGCATTATGGCTGCTTAGCGGCTGAATCGTTCATATTTTGCAAATCTGATAAAAAATTCTGTTTTTTGGCGCTAGATCACGGGCGTTATTTTCAGTAGGTTATAGAGAGTTTGTAACGGTTTTATTCTGCTGGGGTAACATTTACCTCAAACGCGGGCAGGCGTACGCTTCTCGCGCTGACTGACAAACCATCATCAAAAATACCGATGGAAGGGAACATTTATGCGAATTGGCATACCAAAAGAGCGGTTACCCAATGAAACCCGTGTCGCTGCGACGCCGAAAACGGTAGAGCAGCTACTGAAGTTGGGGTTTAGCGTCGCTATCGAAAGCGGGGCGGGTCAACTGGCAAGTTTTGACGACAAAGCGTTTGCGCAGGCTGGCGCGGATATTGTAGACGGCAATGCCGTCTGGCAGTCGGAAATTATTCTCAAGGTTAATGCGCCTGAAGAAGATGAAATCGCTTTACTTAACCCGGGGACTACGTTGGTCAGTTTTATCTGGCCTGCGCAAAATCCTGGGTTAATGGAGAAACTTGCCGAACGTAAGGTCACGGTGATGGCGATGGACTCCGTGCCGCGTATTTCCCGTGCGCAGTCGCTCGACGCGTTAAGCTCAATGGCGAATATCGCGGGTTATCGCGCCATTGTAGAGGCCGCGCATGAATTTGGGCGTTTCTTTACCGGGCAAATCACCGCCGCCGGTAAAGTGCCGCCGGCGAAGGTGATGGTTATCGGCGCCGGGGTGGCGGGTCTTGCGGCTATCGGCGCGGCAAACAGCCTGGGGGCGATTGTCCGCGCGTTTGACACTCGTCCTGAGGTCAAAGAGCAGGTCCAAAGTATGGGGGCAGAGTTCCTCGAACTGGATTTTAAAGAGGAAGCGGGTAGCGGAGATGGTTACGCCAAAGTCATGTCCGAGGCGTTTATCAAAGCGGAAATGGCGCTCTTTGCCGCCCAGGCCAAAGAGGTCGACATCATTGTTACCACCGCGTTGATTCCGGGCAAACCTGCGCCGAAGCTGATTACCCGCGACATGGTCGATGCTATGAAGGCCGGCAGCGTTATCGTCGACCTGGCCGCGCAGAATGGCGGTAACTGCGAATATACCGTCGCCAATCAGGTTGTGACGACGGACAATGGCGTGAAAGTAATCGGTTATACCGATCTGCCGGGGCGTTTGCCGACGCAGTCCTCCCAACTTTATGGCACCAACCTGGTTAACCTGCTGAAGCTGCTGTGCAAAGAGAAAGACGGCAATATTGACGTGGATTTTGACGATGTCGTGATCCGTGGCGTGACGGTGATTCGCGACGGCGACATTACCTGGCCTGCGCCGCCAATCCAGGTTTCCGCGCAGCCTCAGGCCGCGCCTAAAGCAGCTCCTGCGCCAAAAGAGCCGGAAAAGCCCGCTTCACCCTGGCGGAAGTATGCGTTAATGGCGCTGGCGATCATTCTTTTTGGCTGGCTGGCCGATGTCGCGCCAAAAGAGTTCCTTGGTCATTTTACCGTGTTTGCGCTCGCCTGCGTGGTTGGTTATTACGTGGTGTGGAACGTTTCTCATGCGCTTCATACGCCGTTAATGTCAGTGACCAACGCGATCTCAGGGATTATTGTTGTCGGGGCATTATTGCAAATTGGCCAGGGCGGCTGGGTCAGCTTCCTGAGCTTTATCGCGGTGCTTATCGCCAGCATTAATATTTTCGGTGGCTTCACCGTGACTCAGCGTATGCTGAAAATGTTCCGGAAAAACTAAGGGGTAACACATGTCTGGAGGATTAGTTACAGCTGCATACATTGTTGCCGCGATCCTGTTTATTTTCAGTCTTGCCGGGCTTTCAAAGCATGAAACGTCCCGTCAGGGGAATAACTTCGGTATTGCCGGAATGGCGATCGCGTTGCTGGCGACCATTTTCGGGCCGGATACCGGCAACGTGGCATGGATTCTGGTCGCCATGATTATTGGCGGCGCGATTGGCATCCGCATGGCGAAAAAAGTTGAGATGACCGAGATGCCTGAGCTGGTCGCGATTCTGCACAGTTTCGTGGGCCTGGCGGCGGTACTGGTTGGCTTTAACAGCTATCTGTACCATGACGCCAGTCTGGCGCCGGTGCTGGTGAATATCCATCTGACCGAAGTCTTCCTCGGTATCTTCATTGGCGCAGTCACTTTCACCGGATCGATCGTAGCGTTTGGTAAACTGCGCGGCAAAATCTCTTCCAGGCCGTTGATGTTGCCTAACCGTCACAAAATGAACCTGGCGGCGCTGGTCGTTTCTTTCCTGTTGCTGCTGGTTTTTGTCCGGACCGAAAGCGTGGGTCTTCAGGTACTGGCGCTGCTGCTGATGACCATTATCGCGCTGGCGTTTGGTTGGCATCTGGTCGCCTCTATCGGCGGGGCGGACATGCCGGTGGTTGTCTCAATGTTGAACTCCTATTCCGGTTGGGCTGCTGCGGCTGCTGGCTTTATGCTGAGCAACGATCTGCTGATTGTAACCGGCGCGCTGGTCGGTTCGTCAGGCGCGATCCTGTCTTACATTATGTGTAAAGCGATGAACCGCTCTTTTATTAGCGTGATTGCCGGTGGGTTCGGTACTGACGGCTCCTCAACGGGCGACGATCAGGAAACTGGCGAACATCGCGAAATCACGGCGGAAGAGACTGCTGAGATGCTGAAAAACTCCCACTCCGTCATCATTACGCCGGGGTATGGGATGGCGGTGGCGCAGGCGCAGTATCCGGTGGCGGAAATCACCGAAAAACTGCGCGCGCGCGGTATTAACGTGCGTTTCGGAATTCATCCGGTGGCGGGGCGCCTGCCGGGGCATATGAACGTGCTGTTGGCGGAGGCGAAAGTGCCTTATGACATCGTGCTGGAAATGGACGAAATCAATGATGATTTCGCCGATACCGATACCGTGCTGGTGATTGGCGCGAACGATACGGTGAACCCGGCAGCGCAAGACGATCCCCGCAGCCCGATCGCCGGTATGCCGGTTCTCGAAGTGTGGAAAGCGCAGAATGTCGTGGTCTTTAAGCGTTCAATGAATACCGGTTATGCTGGTGTGCAAAATCCGCTGTTCTTTAAAGAGAATACGCAAATGCTGTTTGGCGACGCCAAAGCCAGCGTGGATGCGATTCTGAAGGCGCTTTAATCTTTTAACGGTGTGGCGGCCTCTTTGGAGGCCGTTTTTATACACTTCATCCTTTAAGCTGCCTCTTTGTTGGCTGCGCTCAGAAACCCCGGTCACATAGTTATCTATGCTCCCGGGGATTTCTTCCCTTGCCGCCGCGATGCATCTTGAATGATTTTGTGTATATATTGCATTTTATCTTTTGTTTAAATCGCTAAGCAGAACGGCGATACTCTGCCCGCCGGTGGTCTGTTCGAGGGCGATTTTGACAATGATGGTTAACGGAACGGAGAGCAACATGCCCACCGGACCTAATAGCCAGCCCCAGAAAATTAACGACAAAAATACAACTAAGGTCGAAAGTCCTAAACCACGTCCCATGATACGCGGCTCAAGGATATTGCCGAAGACCAGATTAATCAGCAGATAGCCCGCCAGTACCAGCAGCGCATCATAAAACCCGTTAAATACCAGCACCTGAATAATGGGCGGCAGGGCCGCGAGCACCGATCCAATATTAGGAATATAGTTCAGCGCGAAGGCCAGCAGACCCCAGACAAAGGCGAAGCGGACATCCAGCACGGCCAGCATTCCCCATGCGACCAGCCCTGTCACGATACTGATCGCTGTTTTTAGCACCAGATAATGGGAAACGCTATCAAGCGCGCGTTGAATCGCCGCCATGCCTTCCACCGGACGGCTCATCATCTGCTGCAGTTTTTCAGGCAATTGTGGAACCTCCAGCAGCATAAATACTACGGTCAATAACAATAAAAAGATGGACGACATGGCATTGGACAGTTGGGTGAGCAGGTTCGTTACCAGAGTCATGGCGGCGTTTGGATCGATATATTTCGCCAACTCATCAACCGACACGCCAATGCCTGCTCGCTGCAACCACGGTTCAATACGTTGCAACGGTATGACCAATGAGGAGCGATATTGCGGTAGGGTACGGGCCAGTTCATTTAATGACGTGCCCAAATAGGCCAGCAGCAGTACCATTAACATAACAATAATCACAATGAGCAATGACACGGCGATAACGCGCGGAATTCGACATCGGGTCATCCGTTGCACAACGGGATTGAGAACTACTGCAATAAATAACGCCAAAATAAAGGGAACAATGATATCTGCGGCGAAGCGGATACCGCTCAGAATAACCACCAGCATTCCCAGCATAATGACGATTTTTAGACCATTGAGTGTGATGATCGGTTTTGCCATATCAGTCCCTGTTTTCTGATGCCGACACGAATAATAATGTGATGCCGGTCGACCTGTTCTGGTTAAATCAAACACTTCAGGTAAAGAAGTGAAAAGATTTTGAGTTAATTCCTGGCTTATGATACAAATCAGGTGTGTTCAACTACCGAGGACAATTATCATCCGCGAGGACGAGAAGCAACACTGCGGATAATTGTAATATTATGGACAATATGTTCAGCGTTTTTTTCCCCACGCAAACGCATCTTCACTCTACCTCCTTTTTCCTGCTTATCGGCGAGCAGCACTGGCGTAACGCGCTTTAGTCCCTTACTTCTGCCTGAGCTGGCGCAACGCGCTGTGCTGACTGATTTTATTTTTTAGTTTGCTGCGTGCAGCAGACTCGAAAGAGTATATTCTCATGCAGGAGAAGTGTCATGTTTTACTGGATTTTATTAGCGCTGGCTATCGCGGCTGAAATTACCGGCACGCTCTCAATGAAATGGGCTAGCGTGGGTAATGGTAATGCGGGTTTTATTTTAATGCTGGTGATGATCACGCTGTCATATATATTTCTTTCTTTTGCAGTGAAAAAGATTGCCTTGGGTGTGGCATATGCTTTATGGGAAGGAATCGGCATTTTATTTATTACCGTTTTTAGCGTGCTGCTATTTGATGAAGCGTTATCAACCATGAAGATTGCCGGCTTGCTGACGCTGGTCGTCGGCATCGTGTTGATTAAATCAGGGACGCGTAAACCCGGCAAACCGGTGAAGGAGGCGCCCCGTGCAACAATTTGAATGGGTACACGGCGCCTGGCTTGGGCTGGCAATAATACTGGAAATCGCGGCTAACGTACTGTTGAAATTTTCGGACGGCTTTCGCCGTAAATGCTACGGAATGTTATCGCTTGCCGCTGTTCTGGCCGCTTTTAGTGCGCTTTCACAGGCGGTAAAAGGGATAGATCTGTCGGTGGCGTATGCGTTATGGGGTGGTTTTGGTATCGCCGCCACGCTGGCGGCTGGCTGGGTGCTCTTCGGCCAGCGCTTAAATTCCAAAGGTTGGGTTGGCGTGATATTGCTGCTCGCCGGGATGATTATGATAAAACTTGCCTGATACGATCGCTGCCTGCTGGTTCAGGCAGCCACTCACAATGTTAATCCTGCGCCAGAGCTTTCAGCTTATCGCGAAAGCCGGTGACGGATATAGCGCGGTTATCGGCGCGCCAGCGATCTTTAGCCGCAGGGGCGGAGCTTTGTACGCCAATGAGCTGCCATCCGCTATCCGTGTGCAATAACAGCGGCGAGCCGCTGTCGCCAGGTAACGTGTCGCACTGGTGGGAGAGCACGGCATTCTGCGCCCAGCCGGTCACGACGCAATCCTGATGGGAATAGAGCGCATTCAGATGATCCTCCGGATAACCGGACTGCGTGACTTTTCGGTCTGCGGCTTTCAACGCCGCAGTGAGCGCCGCTTTATCGCCGGTAAATAAAGGCACTGGCGTGATACCGGAAGGTGGGTAGCGTAATATTACCAGACCAAAATCCCAGCTTGCCGCGGCAGGCGGCACAATCCAGCCATCGCCATCCGCTTTCAGGCGCCGGCCCAGCGACGGTTCAACGCGGCCTTCAATGCCGTGGATTTCATAGCGCCATACTCCTTTTTGCGCCACAAAACGCAGCGCAACCGCTTTGTCCGGTTTTCCTTTTGGCGGCGTTAGCAGGCAGTGGCCTGCTGTTAGGGCGATATGTGGGGAGATAAGCGTTGCCGTACACAAATTACCGCTGGCGGTCTCTAGTTGCCCGATGGCATCCCACGGCGATTGGGTAGGATCGGCGACGGGCGCCCGATCGTCATGGTTAAAAAAAAGCGTTTTGACGTCGCTGGCATCCGTGGCGTCTGTATCAGACTCCCTGGCATCCGCCATGACCGGTAAAAAACAAACGATGCCCAGTAATACAGCAATGGTTTTATGCATATCACACTCTGGTGGGTAATTATGATTATTAACAACAAACCCTCAGTACTACTATAGACGTGACGGTAAGAAAGTGGGAGTAAAATCAGATAACTACACTCAGGAAAGATAGAAATGCGTGGCAATAACGGCGCATAAAATAAGCACGATAAGAATGAGCTCAAAGCGGTAGCGAGACACTTTTTTGCCCTCCAAAACGGCGGCGCTAAACCAGAACGATTTAGCGCCGTAAAAACGGGCGCGGGGGCGCGCCGCAGCATGTTACAGCGACTTACGCCGCCGGTTGCGAAGTTGTTTTTGACGTAGATTTGGCTGGGGCTTTTTTGCCATCTTTTTTCTGGTGCTTTTTAGCTGCCTGCGCTTTTTGCTCAACGGTTTTATGCTGCTTTTTATGCTGTTTTTTGTGCTGCTGGGTTGTTTTGGTAGGCGCTGCGGTTTTCGCAGGCGTCGCAGTCTCAGCCGCGAATGCTGCGGAAGAGAGACCCATTGCAGCGGCAACAACCAGAGCTAATACTTTTTTCATTTTGATACCCTCGATTTGGTTTTTCATTCAACCCCACTGCGGGGTCGGTGAAATAACTATATCGCTGTTATCAAAGGGCTTCCGTGAGTGATTGGTATCGACGTGTAACGATATGTACAATGACAGCGATAACGCGGCGTAAGCCCACCATAATGGGTAGTTTTCTGTTACTGTTCCCTTTTTAGTCTCAGAGACGGTAATATTCGCCCTCCAGAATAAAAATCACACCGTTATGAATCCAATAATCTGGGTGGTATTTACGCTTCTGGCGCTGGATGCAATCAGAGAAGTGATGGGCGTATCAAGCCTGACAGGTCTATGGTGAACAGTGAGTCGTGGAGTGAAAATCAGCCCGGCGATAGCGTGCGTTGCTATCGCCGGGTTATCTTCTGTCAGGCGTGAAGGCGATGATGTAACCGCGCTCCGACCAGGATGGCCAGCACCAGCATTAGCGCGATAAAACCGCCTACGCCGTTCCAGCCGTAACTATGCCAGAATACGCCGCCTAGCGTCCCGGCGATACTGGACCCCAGATAATAGCTGAAAAGATAAAGTGACGAGGCCTGTCCCTTCGCCCGGCGCGCCCGCGGGCCAATCCAGCTACTGGCCACGGAGTGCGCGGCGAAAAAGCCGGCGGAAAAAAGCAGCATTCCGGCAAAAATCAGCCAAAGCGAGGTAAAAAGCGTCAGTAAAAGCCCGCACAGCATCACGGCGATAGAGAACAGCATCACCGGCCCCCGGCCATAGCGTGAGGTCATTGCGCCAGCTTTCGGCGAGCTCCATGTGCCGGTGAGATAGGCTACGGATAACAGTCCGACCACGGCCTGGCTTAATTCCCAGGGGGAGAGCATCAGGCGATAACCAATGTAGTTAAACAGGGTTACGAACGCGCCCATCAGTAAAAAGCCTTCTGCAAACAGCATAGGTAACCCCCGGTCGCGCCAGTGGAGACGAAAATTAATAAATAGCGTTTTAGGCCGTAGCGACGTGGGGCGAAAATGTTGCGAGGCGGGTAAAATCTTCCAGAACATCAGCGCTGACGCCAGCGCAAAGCACCCGATGGTCGCCAGCGCGATTCGCCAGTTAAAAAAGTCGGTCATGACGCCGCTTAATAAACGCCCGCTCATCCCGCCGATGGAATTACCGCTAATATAGAGTCCCATGGAGAAGGCGACAAAGCTGGGATGGATTTCTTCGCTCAGGTAGGTCATTCCCACAGCGGCGACGCCACTTAACGACAGACCGATCAGCGCGCGCATAATCAGAATACCATGCCAGCTGGTCATCATGGTTGATAACAATGTGCAGCAGGAGGCTAATAACAAGGCGGTGACCATCACCGGCTTACGGCCTACCGCATCAGAAAGCGGGCCGGTAAAAAGTAAGCCGATAGCCAGCATGGCGGTAGAAATAGAAAGTGAAACGCTGCTACTGGCGGGGGAGACGCCAAACTCCTGGGAAAGTACCGGTAGTATAGGCTGTACGCAATAAAGGAGCGCGAAAGTCGCCAGACCCGCGGAAAAAAGGGCCAGCGTGACGCGCATAAAAGGCGCTGTACCGCGTTTAATAAATTGAACCGGCTGAGAATGGCGTTGTTCATCGATATCGCTCGCCGTGGCGTCATCGAGAATAGTTGTACGACTCACGTTAAATCCTTGCTTTACATCTCCGTAAACAGGAGACGGGTATGACCGACGTCTAAAGCATAGAAAAAGCAAAATATTCTGTCTAATATATTAATTGTCTCAAATAAGACGTTAAAAATATGAATATCGAATTACGTCATTTACGTTACTTTGTGGCGGTAGCAGAAGAGCTGCATTTTGGTCGCGCCGCCGCGCGCCTCAATATCTCGCAGCCGCCGCTGAGTCAGCAGATACAAATTCTGGAGCAGCAGGTCGGCGCGCGATTACTGGCGCGGACCAACCGCAGCGTAGCGTTAACGGCCGCCGGGCGACAGTTTCTGGCGGATAGCCGACAGATCCTGAGTCTGGTAAACGACGCCGCCGCTCGCGCCGAGCGGTTACATCAGGGAGAAGCGGGCGAAATCCGTATTGGCTTTACGTCCTCGGCGCCTTTTATTCGGGCGGTATCGAATACCTTTTCGCTGTTCCGCCAGTCCTACCCGGGGGTGCATATGCAAACGCGTGAAATGAATACGCGTGAGCAAATCGCGCCGCTCAACGAAGGCGTACTTGATATTGGCTTGCTGCGAAATACGCCGCTGCCCGACACACTTAATCGCGAGGTGATTTTGCATGAGCCGCTTATGGCAATGATCCCGCGCGAACATCGGCTGGCGCAAAAGCCGGTCGTCAGTTTGACAGAACTGGCGAAAGAACCTTTCGTCTTTTTCGATCCGCATGTCGGGACGGGCCTTTACGACGATATTCTCGGCCTGATGCGGCGCTATAACCTGTCGCCGACCATCACGCAGGAGGTTGGCGAGGCAATGACCATTATCGGTCTGGTGGCGGCGGGACTGGGCGTCTCGATTCTGCCGGCATCCTTTAAACGCGTACAGATGAGTGAGATGCGCTGGGTCCCCCTGGCGGAAGAGGATGCCGTATCTGAAATGTGGCTGGTATGGCCAAAGCATCATGAACAGAGTCATGCCGTACAGCGGTTTTGCCAACTGCTATTAATGGCTGCCCGGCGGGAGTAATTTCGCTTAAAAAGGGTGAAAATGTGCAGTTAATCACACGGCTAAGCAAAAAGTTGACGGCGAGTATTGAAGTGTTTCACCATAGCACACAGATTATTTCGGAGCGCGAAAATAAAGGGAGTGAGCGGTGGTTGCTGATAGTCAGCCTGGGCATATCGATCAAATTAAGCAGACCAATGCTGGCGCAGTGTATCGCCTGATTGATCAGCTCGGACCGGTATCGCGAATTGACCTGTCTCGTCTGGCGCAGTTGGCGCCTGCCAGTATTACGAAAATTGTTCGCGAAATGCTGGAAGCGCATTTGGTTCAGGAACTTGAAATTAAAGAGGCAGGCAGTCGTGGACGTCCCGCCGTCGGGCTGGTAGTGGAAACTGAAGCCTGGCACTATTTGTCTATTCGTATTAGCCGCGGCGACATTTTCCTTGCGCTGCGCGATCTTAGCAGCAAGCTGGTGGTAGAAGAGTGTCTGGCGCTGCCGCTCACCGAAGCTACGCCGTTGCTTGAGCGAATTATTACGCACGTTGATCGGTTTTTTACCCGCCATCAGCAGAAACTCGAGCGTCTGACCTCTATTGCCATTACGCTGCCGGGCATTATCGATACCGAAAACGGCATTGTGCACCGGATGCCGTTTTATGAGGATGTCAAAGAGATGCCTTTGGGAGATGCGCTGGAGCGGCACACCGGCGTACCGGTTTACATTCAGCATGATATTAGCGCCTGGACGATGGCGGAGGCGCTTTTTGGCGCCTCACGCGGCGCGCGCGACGTTATCCAGGTGGTGATTGATCATAATGTGGGGGCGGGCGTTATCACCGACGGCCATTTGCTTCATGCGGGCAGTAGCAGCCTGGTGGAGATTGGGCATACCCAGGTCGATCCTTATGGTAAGCGCTGTTATTGCGGTAATCATGGCTGTCTGGAGACCATAGCCAGCATTGATAGCGTGCTGGAACTTACGCAGCTTCGGCTTAATCAGTCTATGAGTTCAATGTTGCACGGCCAGCCGTTAACGGTAGATTCACTGTGCCAGGCGGCGATACAGGGAGATCTATTAGCCAAAGATATCATTAGCGGCGTCGGCGCGCATGTCGGACGCATTCTGGCTATCATGGTGAATTTATTTAATCCGCAAAAAATTCTTATTGGTTCGCCGCTCAGTAAAGCGGCTGATATCCTTTTTCCGGCTATTGCCGACAGTATCCGTCAGCAGGCGCTGCCCGCCTACAGTAGGAACACGGTAGTGGAAAGCACGCAGTTTACCAACCAGGGTACGATGGCCGGGGCGGCGTTGGTAAAAGACGCGATGTATAACGGCTCTTTGTTGATTCGTCTATTACAGGGTTAACATTTTTTAACTGTTGTACAAAAATTTGCGCTAACTCAAGCTGATTGCCCTTGCCATACCTTAGACTTCCTCCACTGTATTATTTTCCTGGCTTATATTTACGAAGCATAACGGTGGAGTTAGTGATGCTGAAGCGTTTCTTTATTACAGGCACAGACACTTCTGTTGGGAAGACGGTGGTTTCCCGCGCATTACTACAAGCGTTAGCGTCGGGTGGTAAAAGTGTGGCAGGGTATAAACCTGTCGCCAAAGGGAGCAAAGAGACACAGGAAGGGATGCGTAACAAAGACGCGCTGGTATTGCAAAGCGTCTCTTCTCTGGAATTGCCTTATGAGGCGATTAATCCGATCGCGTTAAGCGAAGAGGAAAGCAGCGTTGCGCATAGTTGTCCTATTAATTACACCTTGCTGTCCAACGGTCTGGCAAACCTGAGCGATAAAGTGGATCACGTCGTTGTCGAAGGCACCGGCGGGTGGCGTAGCCTGATGAATGATTTACGTCCGCTGTCCGAATGGGTAGTACAGGAACAACTACCAGTATTGATGGTAGTAGGGATTCAGGAAGGGTGCATTAATCATGCGCTACTGACTGCGCAAGCCGTCGCTAACGATGGACTGCCATTCATTGGCTGGGTGGCGAATCGCATTAATCCAGGCCTGGCGCATTACGCTGAAATCATTGATGTGCTCGGGAAAAAACTGCCAGCGCCGCTGATTGGCGAGTTACCGTACTTGCCGCGCGCCGAGCAGCGTGAGCTGGGGCAGTATATTCGTTTGTCAATGCTCGGCAGCGTGCTGGCGGTAGATAGAATCATGGCGTAACGTTCGCGAGAGCACTGACGCGACGACACAGGCAATCAGCAGACCGGGGAGTAACTGATACTCGCCGGTCATTTCACAAATCATCAGGGTGGACATAATCGGCGCATGGGTTGTCGCCGCCAGTAGTGTCGCCATACCCGCCAGTCCCAATAAAATCGCTATTTCATCCGAACCCGGCAGCCAGAATCCCCATATCCGACCCAGAAACATTCCAATGGATAATCCGACAAATAATGTTGGCGTAAAGACGCCGCCCGGCGCGCCAGATCCGCTGCTGGCGAGCACGGCCAGGATTTTGCACGCAAAAATTCCGCCAATCAGCGAGAATAGCGGCGGGGAGAGCAGAAATGATTGTACGACGCTATAGCCGTTTCCCCATACCGTGGGCGTGAGTAACGACAGTATCCCGACAATAAGTCCGCCCAGCGCCAGTTGCCAGGGGGGGGACAGTTTTAAGCGTAAGAAACTATTATGGCTGGCCGTCATTAGCCACATCAGCAACGGGCCGCACAGACCGGCGACCAGACCGGTACTGACTATCATGACGTACTCCCGCGCGTGGAGATCAAGGGTCAGATGTACGGTATAGAGTAGTGAATCGCTACCGCTCAATACATGGGTGGTTAGCAGGGCGACGACGGCGGAAATGACAACCGGTCCGAGGGAGGCCAGCATTAAGGTGCCGAAGAGGATCTCCGCGATAAACAGGCTGCCTGCCAGCGGCGCATGGTAAGCGCCCGCCATCCCCGCCGCGGCGCCGCTGGCGATCCATAATTTCCACTCCTCACGCGGCGTGAAGCGTCGGGCAAAGCCGGATGCCGCCAGCGCGGCGAGGAGGATCATAGCACCTTCGCGACCAATTGCGCTGCCGCTGACCACAACCAGCAGCGAGGCCAGCGATTTCACCAGGCTGGCGCCAACGTCAAATTGCCCGTCGGTTTGCAATGCTTCCATATAGTCAGTGGGCGCATGGGGACGCTGTTGGTTCATTTTCTGCCACCCCCACAGCAACAGACCCGCGGCCAGACCGCCAAGCGCAGGTGTAATTAGCCGTCGCCAGGGCGAAAGCCCCTCAGCCGCATTCACCAGACTACCGGTGTCATTACTCAGGAAAATCCACTCCAGCAATTGCATCGCATGTCGGAAGGCGGCGACAGCCAGCGCCGCGAGAATACCGATGAACGTAGCGATCAACAGGCGACGAAACATCGCGCGCAGATCCGGGTAAGCGTGTAAACGATACATGAGCGGGTAAACAGGGAGTTTCAGGATAGCCTATTTTGCGGGGAAATGGCGTCAGACGCAAAAGCACTATGTGCGATATAACGTAGGGTAATGATATTGCCGGATGGCGAGACGCCATCCGGCGGCGTGTTAGCTGCTTTCGTGAATATTTAGCGCCCGACGCGTGCGGCCTGAACTGAGATAATCGGCGATGTAATCCTGAGAAATTTCACCGTTATAGCGTCCGTCTTCATCAACGATCGGCATCCAACTGGTATTACTTTCGTACAATCTGGACAGCACAATACGCAGGTTATCTTCCGCTTTGCCCGTAATACGGAAAGGATGGGTGATATCGGCGCAGGTTCCGCTGGCGTTCCGCGCTTCCCGGCGCTTCACAAATCCCAGCGGCTTACCGTCATTGTCAATGACGGTAATGGCGCGAATATCGTTTTCATCCATAATGCCGAACGCCTCGCTTAATGGCGTGGAAGGCCGTGCGGTAATGGTTGGCTGTTGGTCGGTAACATCGCCCGCGGAGACCAGTAGCAGACGCTTTAACGTTCTGTCCTGGCCGACAAACGACCCGACAAACTCGTTGGCCGGTTTGGCCAACAGTTCATCAGGACTGGCGCACTGTACAATTCGCCCCTGACGGAACACAGCGATACGGTCGCCGAGCTTTAGCGCTTCGTCGATATCATGGCTGACCAGCATCACGGTCTTCTTTAGCTTACGCTGCATATCCAGAAACTGGTTCTGGATCACTTCGCGGTTAATTGGGTCCACCGCGCCGAAGGGCTCATCCATCAGCAGTACCGGCGGATCGGCGGCCAGAGCGCGGATCACGCCAATACGCTGTTGCTGTCCCCCGGACATCTCCTTTGGATAGCGATGCAGAAATTTCCTGGCATCCAGCGCTACCATATCCATCAACTCTTCGGCGCGTTGCTTGCAACGCGCTTTGTCCCAACCCAACATGCGCGGTACAACGGTAATATTTTCTTCAATCGTCATATTAGGAAACAGGCCGATCTGTTGGATAACATACCCAATATTGCGGCGTAGCGTTACCGTATCCATATCGTTGGTATTCTCGCCATTGATAAGAATATTACCGCTGCTGGGCGCGATCAGCCGGTTGATCATCTTTAACGTGGTGGTTTTGCCGCAGCCGGAGGGGCCGAGTAATACGCACATTTCGCCTTCCGGCACGTTCAGGTTGACGTTGTCGACGGCTTTTAGCGGCTGACCCTTTTTCTGTACAAATTGTTTGGTGAGATTTTCCAGTTTTATCATTATCGTATCCCCTTAGGTGTCAGGACGACTTGCAGACGATGCAACAGCCAGTCAAGCGCAATCGCCAGTAGACAGATCATCAGCGCGCCGGCAATTAACATGCGAATATCGCTGCCGCTAATGCCGTTTAACAGTAGCAGCCCCAGACCGCCGGCGCCGATGACTGCGGCAATCGCCATCACGCCAATATTCATCACTACCGCGGTGCGGATACCACCGAAAATAACCGGTAGGGCCATTGGGATTTCGACCCAACGCAGCCGTTGCCAGAAAGTCATACCGATGCCGCGTCCCGCTTCACGCAGACCGGGCGGCAGACTATCAAGCGCAGTATGGGTATTACGGACAATCGGCAGTAAAGAGTAGAGAAAAACGGCCGTCACGGCGGGCAAAACGCCAATACCATGTCCGATCAGCGAAAAGAGCGGGATCATTAACCCAAACAGCGCGATAGACGGAATGGTAAGAAGTAGCGTGGCGACGCCCAATACCGGCGTTGCCAACCATTTGTGGCGTACAATCAAAACGCCTAACGGTACGCCGATGATGATCGCCAGACCGACGGCCAGCGCGACCAGCCAGAGATGCTGAAAGGTCAGGCTGGCGAGGTAGCCTGCGTTATCCAGCATATAATGTATCGTATCCATAGGCGCTCCTTACAGCAGACCTTTGTCCTGCAAAAATTGATGGGCTACCTGTTGCGGCGTGTGATGATCGATATCGACCTGGGCGTTTAGGGTCGATATCACATCATTATTGAGCAGGCCGGAAAGGGTGTTTAAGGCGTCATCAAGGCCAGGATTGGCTTCCAGCACTTTTTTACGCACCACGGGCGTGACAGCGTAACTTGGAAAGAAGCCTTTATCATCTTCCAGCACTTTCAGATCAAACCCTTTCACCCGTCCGTCGGTGGTATAGACCAGCCCGGCGTCAACCAGACCATCCCGGACGGCGTTATAGACCAGTCCTGGGTCCATCTGTCGTATTTGCGGGCGATCGAGCTGCATCTGATAGGCTTGCTGAAGGGGCTTCATCCCGTCGCTGCGCCCGGCAAATTCCAGATCAAGGCCGAGCATCCAGTTGTGGTCAGGATCGTTTTGCCGGACCTGTTCGATTTTTGCCACCATTTGCGAGATGGTGGTGATATTTTCCGCCTCGGCGCGTTTGCGCTGCATCGCGAATGCATAAGTATTGTTCATGTCAGCCGGTTTGAGCCACACCAGACCCAGCTTCGCATCCAGGCGTTTTACCGTGTCGTAGGTTTCCTGTGGACTCATGCGCTTATCGATACGGTTGAAAATAATCAGCGATGTACCGGTGTATTCCCAGGTGATATCAATCTGTTTATTCACCATCGCATTACGTGAAATCACCGCGGCGATATTGGTTTGCGGCTGAACCTGAAAGCCTTTTTTCTGCAAATACTGTACGGTTATCGCTGAGAGAATATGCTGCTCGGTAAAGCTTTTAGTAGCGAGAACCAGCGGCGCGGCCGGCGTCTGGCTACTGAACAATAGCGTTGCGGCAAGCCATCCCAGCAGGTGTTTTCTGAATCCCATTTAACGCTCCTTATTGTTATTTATGCGTTCAGGCGGTATGAGGGCTAAGGCGTCGCCCAAGCCAGGCAAGCAGAGTGTCAAGAATCAGCGCGAATAACGCCGTGGCCGTTGCGCCGAGAATCAACGTCGGAAAATCGTTGAGATAAATCCCCGGGAAAATCAGCTCGCCGTAGCTGCTGGCGCCGATCAGAAAGGCCAGCGGCGCGGTGCCGACATTGATGGCGGTCGCGATGCGAATACCGGACAGCATCACTGGCCACGCATTCGGTAGCTCTACCTGGCGAAGCCGCTGCCACTTTGTCATCCCAATCCCGTTCGCCGCTTCAATCAGTGAGGCGGGAACGGAACAGAGACCCGCATAGGTATTGCGGACGATAGGCAGAAGGGAAGCCAGAAATAGCGCGACAATGGCGGGAGTATCGCCGATCCCGATAATCACCATCGCTAAGGCCAGGACGGCCAGCGGCGGCAAGGTATTACCAACATTAAAGATTTGCATGACATATTCAGCAAATCCTTTTGCCGCAGGACGGCTGAGTAAAATCCCGCTCGGGATACCGACCAGTAAAGCAAAAAACATGGACGTAAAGACCAGCATCAAATGCCGTTGCCCCAGATACAGCAGATCGACCTGACGCGCTTTCAGCGTCTCCAGACCGATTCCCCAGATAAACAGCGCCAGTAACAGCAAAATGACGATAGTGAACCCAAGTACGCGTTTTAGGGTGAGGGTGTGCATTGCGGTGTGTCTCCCTGTTTGCATGTGTTATGGCGACGTTAAGACGTCGCGTGTTGTTATGCCATGTTCCGGCAGGGTGCTTTGAGCTATAGCAACAGGTTGGGAAGGATTCCAGCGAAGCGTGATTTTTAACACTGTTAAACATCTATTAACAATTGTGTTTTGCCCTTATACGGCTTAGCGTGAACATTCACGATAAAGAATTATCTTAAAAATAGATTAGTGCTGTGACGTTGTCACTTTTTGTAGATAAAAATAGGCCGCAACGGGAGAAAAGGCAGGTAAAATCCTGCCTTTTGTGGGGATTAACGGAATAACGGTTTTACAGCGACGGGAATAATGAGTTGAGCTTGCCATTGCGCCAGAGTCAGACGCGCCAGTTGTCCCAACGCCTGATAAAACGGATGCCCGGCATGATCGATAAATACGTCCAGAAAGCGGGACGACCACGGAAACAGATGCCAGGCCAGAAGTTGTTCGCATTCATGATGACGGCCATTCTCGGCAAGCCAGGCCGCCAGCAGCAACAGCGACCCAAAATGGTCTTCTGGCTCGTTTTGCTGCATTTCAAACTGAATCCCGTTTTCGCGCATCCACTGACGTAGCGCCAACGTAGAATCGCCAAATAACACGCTCTCACGATCCAGCCAGACGGAACCCCACGGCGGAGACGGCAGAGCGTAAGGGCCGATAAACAGACGCTGCCAGGCCTGTGGCAACGACTCTTCGCTGTGGGTCTTAAACATAGCCGCCACAGGCGCAAGCGCATCGGCATCAAGCGGCCACTGCGCCTGCCAGTCGTCGGTTAATAGCGCCTGAACCAGAGGCGCGGTTTCGCTGCTTTCCGGCGAATAATAAAATAACGCGCCAAGAACACGCGCCGTTACTGCAAAATCATCACGTTGTAAAAAAGTGGTCATTCAAACAATCCCGAAAGGTGCGGGTCGCCCCGCACGCATAAATTAACCTGCGACTGCCATACCTACGGTCATATGCAAGCCATAAAAAAGTCCGCGGCCAATAATTTCGCCCGCCAGCACCAGCACGACACCGAGCAGCAAGCCAACGGTATGCGGCTCGCGGCGACGAATCAGCGGACATAGCCAGCAGCCTAATCCGGCAGCAAGCAAGACAATGCGCCAGACCTGTAGCATACCGTAATCCGGTACGAGATGGCTGGCCTGTTGCACGGAACTGTGAATGGTTGAGAGGGAAAGTCCTTGTAGTACGATGACCGCCATGCACACCACTAACGCCAGGCCGCTAATACTGGCAAACGTCACGCTGCAAACTGGGACGCGCGCGATGCGTAGCAGTAGCGCCGCAAACACCGGGCCGCACAGGAGTGCCGTGAGGAAAAAGGTCAGCGTGGTGTAGCCATTATACCAGGTCGGCACGGTATCTATCTGATAAACGCGTGTCATTGCCCAGATGAAGGCTACGCCGAGCGCCATACTGACCAGCAGCCACACTTTACCCAGCGCCGGGGGCATTTTACCGAGTACCGCCACCAGCCACCAGATGCCGCCTACGGCAAAGAACACCGATCCTGCGGCGATTTCATTACTCAGTGCGGAAGCGCCTACGCGGTTAAGCGAGTTAAACGCGCGCATCGGCGAGCCGAGATGCATAATCGACGCGAGGAATCCCAGTCCCATCACCAGCCACAGAAAAAACATGCTGCGCACGATGCGCTGACGGGCGATGGTATCGTCTTTTGCCGTCAGCCAGCCCAGTCCGCTAACGATTAACGCGCCGACCACGCACTGACCAAAGACCGTGAAGATCATCAACGGCCATTCATGCCATCCACTTCCCATCTTATACCTCCTTCGGATTGGCCAGATAACCGGTGGTGTCCCCGGTCGGGCGGCTGTTGGCGTTGGGTTTAATCACAATATTCGGCTTCGTGAAATGCGCGCGCGGCAGCGGCGCGACGGCAGCCAGCTCACCGTGTTTTTTACGCAGTTCGTCTATCGGACCGAAATCCAGCGCCCGCAGCGGGCAGGATTCCACGCAAATCGGTTTCTTGCCTTCCGCCACCCGGTCATGACAGCCATCGCACTTGGTCATATGACCTTTGGCCGCGTTGTACTGCGGCGCGCCGTACGGGCAGGCCATGTGGCAGTAGCGGCAGCCGATACAGACCTCTTCGTTCACCACCACAAAACCGTCATCGCGCTTGTGCATCGCGCCGCTCGGGCAGACTTTGGTACAGGCCGGGTCTTCACAGTGGTTGCACGAAATGGAGAGATAATAGGCAAAGACGTTCTGGCGCCAGACGCCGTTATCTTCCTGCCAGTCACCGCCTGCATACTCATAAATGCGGCGGAAGCTGACATCCGGGGTCAAATCTTTGTAGTCCTTGCAGGCCAGTTCGCAGGTTTTGCAACCGGTGCAACGGCTGGAATCAATAAAAAATCCATACTGGGTTGTCATCGGTTACTCCTTACGCCTTTTCAACCTGAACAAGATTACTGTGTGACGGATTGCCTTTCGCCAGTGGGGAAGGCCGGTGCGACGTCAGAATGTTAATGGAGCCGCCGCGATCGACTTTGTCGCCAAACATGTCGGCATTTAACCAGGCGCCCTGACCGATAGCGGTGACGCCAGGCAATATGCGCGGCGTGACTTTTGCCGGAATGAGCATCTGCCCGTTCTGGTTAAAGACTCGCACGGTGTCACCGTGCTGAATGCCGCGCGCTTTGGCATCAATCGGATTGATCCAGATCTCCTGTGGACATGCCTGTTGCAGGACGTCAATATTGCCGTAGCTGGAGTGGGTACGCGCTTTATAGTGGAAGCCGGTTAGCTGTAGCGGATAGCGCTGACGAAGCGGATCGTCCCAACCGTCAAAACCTGGCGTATAGGCGGGTAAAGGATGGATAATCTCATCTTTTTTCAGCTCCCATGTGTCGGCGAGAGTGGCCAGACGCTCGGAATAGATTTCGATTTTACCGGACGGCGTTTTCAAAGGATTGGCGGCAGGATCTTCGCGGAAGGCGCGGAAAGCGACGTAGTGCTCCTCCGGGCATTTTTTCTTGAAAATCCCTGTCTGTTTCATCTCTTCGTAATCCGGCATTTCCGGGTTACGCGCTTTGGTTTTTGCGTGCAGGTATTTGACCCACTCATGCTGCGTGCGGCCTTCTGTGAAGGTCTGGTATACGTCCGGACCAAGCCGTTTAGCCACTTCACTGAGCGTCCAGTAAATGGGCTTTCTTTCAAATTTCGGCGAGGTGGCGGGCTGACCAAGAATGACATAGCCCATATTGCCTGCGGATTCGTGGGAAATCAGATCTTCCTGCTCGGTTGGCATTAAATCAGGCAGCAGAATGTCGCAATATTTTGCCGATGCGGTCATAAAGTGCTCAATGCCGACGATCATTTCACATTTGCTGTCGTCCTGAAGTACCTTGTGGGTGTGGGCAATATCGCCATGCTGATTGATCAGCGTATTACTGGCGTAGCACCACAAAAATTTGATCGGCACGTCGAGCTTGTCTTTTCCCCGCACGCCGTCGCGTGTGGCGGTCATTTCCGCGCCATGATCGATAGCGTCGGTCCAGGTAAAGACCGAAATCTGGGTTTTTACCGGGTTCTCCAGCATAGAAAACCATTCGACGCCCAGATCCCAGGTGCCTTCGCGCACGCCGGAATTACCGCCATTTATGCCGACGTTACCGGTGAGTACAGACAACATGGCGATTGCGCGTGCGGTCTGCTCCCCGTTAGAGTGGCGTTGTGGTCCCCAGCCCTGGCAAATGTAAGCCGGTTTCGCCGAGCCGATTTCCCGCGCCAGTTGAATGATTTTTTCCGCCGGAATACTGGTAATCTGCGCGGCCCATTGCGGCGTTTTCGCGATACCGTCTTCGCCCTGACCCAAAATATAGGCTTTATAGTGCGCGTTACGCGGGGCCGAGGCGGGCAGAGTGGTTTCGTCGTAGCCGATGCAGTATTTATCCAGAAACGGTTTATCAATAAGATCTTCGGTAATCAGCACCCAGCCGATTGCCGCCGCCAGCGCGCCATCGGTACCTGGGCGAATCGGCAGCCACTCGTCTTCGCGGCCGGCGGCAGTATCGTTATAACGCGGGTCAATCACGATCATCCTGGCGTTGCAGCGCTCGCGCGCCTGTTCGACATAGTATGTCACGCCGCCGCCGCTCATACGTGTTTCAGCGGGGTTATTGCCAAACATCACCACCAGTTTTGTATTGGCGATATCATCCGGACTGTTGCCGTCGTTGCCGCCGAACATATAGCTCATGGCCGCGCTGATTTGGGCGGTGCTGTAGCTACCGTAACGGCTGAGATAGCCGCCGCAGGCGTTCATCAGGCGGTACGGCACGTTAGAGTTTGTAATATTGCCGCCGTCCACGCCGGTACCGTAGAGCACGTGTACCGCTTCGTTGCCGTAGTCCTTGAGGATACGTTTCAGGTTATCGCCGATCGTATCCAACGCTTCATCCCAACTGATACGCTCGAATTTACCTTCTCCACGTTTACCAACGCGTTTCATCGGATATTTCAGGCGATCGGGATGATTCATCCGGCGACGAATAGAACGACCGCGCAGGCAGGCGCGTACCTGATGGTTGCCATATTCATCGTTGCCCGTGGTATCTGATTCAACCCAATATACGGTGTCATCTTTTACGTGCAGGCGCAGCAGGCAGCGGCTGCCGCAGTTAACGGTACATGAACTCCAGACCGCTTTTTCTGCCACATTGCCAGATGCGAGGCCTGCTGCGGCGTGGGCGATGCGGGAGAACGGAAGGGTGAAAGCGCTACTGGCAAGCGCAAGGCTACCGATAGCGGAGGTTTTCACCAGACTTCGTCGGCTGATACTGGCCGCCATTAACGCCTCAGGGGTGGTGATTTTCATAACAGCTCACTATGCTCATCCAAAAAAAGAGTTTTAAATGTTGTTGTGTTCGCAAAACGGGGAGCTCCGGGAGCGCAAAAACGCCCCGGCGCAGGCGGCTTAGATTTTTTCGATGTCCACCAGGTTGGTATGTTGAGGATTCCCTTTTGCCAGGGGAGAAGGACGCTGCGTGGTGAGCGTATTGATGCAGGCACCGTGATCAATTTTATCACCAGCCATATCCGCATCATGCCATGCGCCCTGACCCATCGCGCTGACGCCCGGCAGAATACGCGGCGTGACTTTGGCGGGTAGGCGTACCTCTCCACGATCGTTAAAGACGCGAACCCTATCGCCATTCGCGATACCGCGTTTTTGCGCATCGAGCGGATTTATCCACACCTCCTGGCGACAGGCGGCCTGCAGAACATCAATATTGCCGTAGCTTGAATGGGTACGGGATTTATAGTGAAAGCCAAATAGCTGTAGCGGGAAGGTGTTCCGTTTCGGATCGTCCCATCCTTCAAAAGTAGGGGTATAAATCGGCAGTGGGCTTATCACATCGCCTTCCGCCAGCTCCCAGGTATTGGCAATGTGAGCGAGTTTGCTCGAGTAGATTTCGATTTTACCGGACGGCGTTTTTAACGGATTGGCCTGCGGATCTTCACGGAATTTTTTATAGGCGACAAAATGGCCGTTGGGATCTTTGCGTTTATAGATGCCCATTTTTTTTAGCTCGTCATACGCGGGCAATGCCGGATCTCTTGCCTGCATTTTGGCGTACAGATATTGCAGCCATTGCGCCTGTGTACGGCCTTCGGTAAACCGCTGATACACGTCGTCGCCGAGGCGTCTGGCGATTTCGCTGAGTACCCAGTAGATGGGCTTGCGCTCGAACTTAGGCGTCGTCGCCGGTTGAATAAAAATCAGATATCCCATATTACCGGCGTAATCATTGGGGATGATATCTTCCTGTTCGACGGTCATGAGATCCGGCAGTAAAATATCGGCGTACTTCGCGGAAGAGGTCATAAAATTGTCGATGACCACAATCATTTCGCATTTCGTTTCATCCTGAAGAATTTCATGGGTTTTATTAATATCCGAATGCTGATTAATCAGGGTGTTGCCAGCGTAGTTCCATAGAAATTTTATCGGGACATCCAGCTTATCTTTGCCGCGTACGCCGTCGCGCAGGGCGGTCATTTCCGGGCCGCGCGCAATGGCGTCCGTCCAGCTAAAGCAGGAGATGGTGGTTTTAACGGGATTCTCCAGGACCGGCAGACGCTCAATGGTAATGGTGTAAGTGGATTCGCGTGCGCCGCTATTACCGCCATGAATACCGACGTTGCCGGTCAGAATCGGTAACATGGCGATAGCGCGAGCGGTTTGTTCGCCGTTCGCCTGACGCTGCGGCCCCCAACCCTGACAGATGTAGGCCGGCTTGACGCTGCCTATCGCGCGTGCCAGTTTGATAATTCGATCGGCAGGGATGCCGGTAATATGCGATGCCCACTGCGGCGTTTTGGCGATACCGTCCTCGCCCTGGCCCAGAATATAAGCCTTATAATGGCCATTTTGGGGCGCGTCAGCCGGAAGGGTCTTTTCATCGTAGCCGATACAATAGTTGTCGAGAAAAGGCTGGTCGACGAGATTTTCGTTAATCAATACCCAGGCAATTCCCGCCACCAGCGCGGCGTCGGTGCCGGGGCGAATCGGTATCCACTCGTCTTCACGTCCGGCAGCGGTATCGGTATAGCGCGGATCTATCACGATCATGCGCGCATTTGAGCGTTCACGCGCTTGCTCCAGAAACCAGGTAATCCCGCCGCCGCTCATGCGCGTTTCAGCCGGATTATTGCCGAACATGACCACCAGTTTACTGTTTTCGATATCAGACGTGCTGTTGCCGTCGTTGGATCCATAGGTGTAGGGCATGGCGCAAGAGATTTGCGCGGTACTGTATGAGCCGTATTGATTCAACGAACCGCCGTAGCAGTTCATCAAACGCTTCACCGGCGAGGCGGCAGGCGACGAGCGGGTTATGTTGCCGCCTACGATGCCGGATGAATAGTGGATATAGACGGCTTCATTGCCGTAGGTCTCTACGGTCTTTTTCAGGCTGGCGCTAATGGTGTCCAGCGCTTCCTGCCAGCTAATGCGTTCAAATTTGCCTTCGCCGCGGCGGCCAACGCGTTTCATGGGATAGTTAAGGCGATCCGGATGGTTAATGCGCCGACGGATTGAACGGCCCCGCAGACAGGCGCGAACCTGATGATTGCCGTAGACATCGTCGCCAGTGTTATCAGTTTCAACCCACCAGACTTCATTATCTTTTACGTGCAGACGCAGGGCGCAGCGACTGCCGCAGTTGACCGAACAGGCGCCCCAGACGATTTTATCTTCTTCGTTGCGCATGGCCTGCTGCACCGCCGCGGCCGCGGTACGCATCCCAAACGGTAAAGATACGCCTCCGGCAGCCAGCGCCAGTGAGCCAAGCGCCGCTGATTTCACTAACGTCCTGCGGCTAACGCCTGTTTGTTGCTTTTCTCCGGGCATCACTCACTCCATTATCGTTTCGCTATATATTGATATCTATAACGAAATTATTATCATGCTAATGATGTAATGAGTTTACCCCTTTGGGAGTAAGGATTATTAATCCATGTCAAAGAGCGTTACCCTCCGGAGCCGGAGGGCAGGAGGCGTTTATTGCGGTTCGGCGGATGAACCGTCCTGAGTGGGAGAGGTATTGGCTGGCGCATTGCCGCTGTTAGTGCGGGTATAAAGAATTTTATGCGTGTCGTTCGCGCAATGGCCCACCACCTGTGAGTCCGGCTGATCGGCCTGGTCGTTAGGAACGATAGTGAGCGTAAAATTATCCGCCGGCACGCCGTTATTAATGATACGTTGTTCAATATCGCTTTTTACTCTCTCGCACGATCCCGGTGCCGCCATCACCAGCGAGGGGGCGCTAATTAACGCCAGAGCGGCTATTGCAGTTGCGATTTTCATCATGAACTCCTGTGATTAATGACGCTGTTTTAAGCTTAGCATTTTCCGTGTAAATAACTGTATTTGCTAATATGATTGATAAATATCTTTCTATCCTGGTGAAACGCGTGAAGAAACCCCTTTTACTGACGTTATTCTGCATGATGCTGGCCGGTTGTGATAATCCGAAATCCCCCGAGTCTTTTACGCCGGAAATGGCCAGTTTTTCGAATGAATTTGATTTTGATCCATTACGTGGTCCGGTAAAGGATTTCAGCCAGACATTGATGAGTGAGAATGGCGAGGTGGCGAAGCAGGTCACCGGTACGCTTTCACAGGAAGGCTGTTTTGATACGCTTGAGTTACACGATCTGGAGAATAATACGGGGCTGGCGCTTGTGCTGGATGCCAATTATTACCGGGATGCTCAGACGCTGGAAAAAAAAGTGCAGTTACAGGGGAAGTGCCAGTTGGCGGCGTTGCCTTCGGCGGGCGTGACCTGGGAGACGGACGACAACGGTTTTGTGGTATCGGCGACGGGCAAAGCGATGAAAGTCGAGTACCGCTATGATAGCGAAGGCTATCCGCTAGGTAAAACAACGATAAACTCGCAGAATACGCTCTCTGTGACGGCAAAACCCTCCGCGGACCCGCGTAAAAAGCTGGATTATACGGCAGTCAGCCGGGTGGATGATCGACAGGTCGGCAACGTCACACAGAGCTGCGAATATGATGCGTACGCGAACCCTGTTGACTGCCGGCTTGTTATCGTCGATGAGAGCGTTAAGCCGGCAGTGTCCCACCATTACACCATTAAAAATCGTATCGATTACTACTAAACCGGGCGCGGTGCGACTCTCCGTGACTACCGCGCCGCGTTTACTGCGCGGTGGGTTTCAGGAGCGTAGAACCGGACGTTTTATGTTCATCCAGATACTGCTGCTGGAAGATACACATGCGGATGGTGTTACGGTATTCGCCGTTAATGAAGAACTCATGAATCAACTCGCCTTCTACTCTAAACCCGAGTTTACGGTAGATGTGAATCGCTTTTTCATTCTCTTTATCGACGATCAAATACAATTTATAGAGATTGAGTACGGTAAATCCGTAATCCATCGCCAGTTTGGCCGCGCGTGACGCCAGGCCTTTCCCCTGGTACTCCGGCGAGATAATAATCTGAAATTCCGCCCGGCGATGCACATGGTTAATTTCTACCAGTTCCACCAGCCCGGCATTTTCACCGTCGCATTCGACGACAAAGCGCCGTTCGCTTTGGTCGTGGATGTGTTTGTCGTAGAGATCCGACAGTTCGACAAAAGCCTCATACGGCTCTTCAAACCAGTAACGCATAACGCTGGCATTATTATCAAGCTGGTGGACAAACCGTAAATCTTCACGCTCAAGCGGGCGCAGTCTGACCTTGTAGTCACTTGTCATACTGTATCCTTACACTTCCTGTTAGTTATCCTGCATCAGGGCGTAATAACGCGACCTGTACGACGATCCAGACACCGCAGCGTATTGGGCTCCCAATAGGCGTTGATATTGGCGCTTTGCTCGCATTTATCGCGGTTATCAAAGGCGGCATCGGCTTTGTCCCACTCTTTTTCTGCGCGGGTATTCACTTTCTGACGCAGACTGCGGGTGTCGTTCCATTGTTCCTTTTCCATTGCCGCTTCCTGACGACTTTGTGCGCTATCTCCCGATTCAATCACCAGTTTACTGGTTTCAGCGAATGCGGAAGTAGTATACACAACGGCAGCCAGCGTAAGCATTGCCGTCAGGCACAGGCGTTTGCTCAGCGTATTGTTCATCACAACATCCTTTCATAAGAGGAAAAAAAGCGGTAAATCACCTGTAAATTCTACACCAATCCTTCTGCCTGGCATATACACAAGAATGACCGGATAACCGTAGCGATATTCTGTCGTATTATCACTTATCTTTTCGTAACCAAATGAATCTCATGCTAAAGACGACTCTGCTTTTCTTTGTTACCGCACTCTGTGAAATCATTGGGTGTTTTCTTCCCTGGCTATGGATTAAGCGCGGCGCCAGCGTGTGGTGGCTTCTGCCCGCCGCGGCATCACTCGCGTTATTCGCCTGGCTTTTGACCTTGCATCCGGCGGCGAGTGGGCGGGTTTATGCGGCTTACGGTGGAGTATATGTCTGTACTGCGCTCCTGTGGCTACGTGTTGTCGATGGCGTCCGGCTCACGGTTTATGACTGGTGTGGCGCGCTGATCGCGCTGTGCGGAATGCTGATTATTGTCGTCGGATGGGGACGTACTTAACATTGTCGCGCGACCAGAACATTTTGTGATCTGGCAGCGCTTTTTAGATTAATATACTTGTATGGTAGTAGCTCAGTTGGGTAAATTTCCTGCATCCCATAATGCGATGTAAGGAATAAAAATGAAGATTGTAGGGGCTGAAGTTTTTGTTACGTGTCCAGGGCGTAACTTCGTCACCTTAAAAATAACCACGGAAGACGGGATCACCGGTCTGGGGGATGCCACTCTGAACGGACGCGAGCTCTCGGTGGTCTCGTACCTTACCGATCACCTGTGCCCACAGCTCATCGGGCGGGATGCTCGCCGCATCGAAGATATCTGGCAATTCTTCTACAAAGGCGCGTACTGGCGCCGCGGCCCTGTCACCATGTCCGCCATTTCCGCTGTGGATATGGCGTTATGGGATATTAAAGCCAAAGCCGCCAATATGCCGTTGTATCAATTACTCGGCGGCGCTTCGCGTGAAGGCGTCATGGTGTATTGCCATACCACAGGCCACACCATCGACGATGTGCTGGAAGACTACGCGCGTCATAAAGCGCAGGGGTTCAAAGCAATCCGCGTCCAGTGCGGCGTTCCGGGGATGAAAACCACCTACGGCATGGCGAAAGGCAAGGGACTGGCCTATGAACCGGCGACAAAAGGTCAGTGGCCGGAAGAGCAATTGTGGTCAACGGAAAAGTATCTCGACTTTACGCCCAAGTTGTTTGACGCCGTACGTAATACGTTCGGTTTTAATGAACATCTTCTGCACGATATGCACCATCGGCTGACACCCATTGAGGCTGCCCGCTTTGGCAAACGTATTGAAGACTATCGTTTGTTCTGGATGGAAGATCCGACGCCGGCTGAAAACCAGGCGTGCTTTCGCCTGATCCGCCAGCATACGGTCACGCCGATTGCCGTAGGCGAAGTCTTTAACAGTATCTGGGATTGCAAACAGCTCATTGAAGAGCAATTGATTGACTATATCCGCACCACGCTTACCCATGCCGGTGGTATTACCGGGCTGCGCCGCATCGCCGATTTTGCCTCGCTCTACCAGGTGCGTACCGGTTCGCACGGGCCGTCCGATCTGTCGCCGGTTTGTATGGCCGCTGCATTACATTTCGACCTGTGGGTGCCTAACTTTGGCGTGCAGGAGTTTATGGGCTACTCCGAACAGATGCTGGAGGTTTTTCCGCATAACTGGACGTTCGAGGGCGGCTATATGCATCCGGGCGACAAGCCAGGTTTGGGCATTGAGTTCGATGAAAAACTGGCGGCGAAATATCCGTACGATCCCGCCTATTTGCCGGTGGCCCGCCTGGAAGACGGTACGTTATGGAACTGGTAATTATATCATCGACCTGAAATAAATTTTATATTAACGAGAAAAATAACATGGACTTCATTACCGATCGTTTCATGATCGATAGTGAAGTCGGTGTTCGGTTATATAAAGAAGTTGCCGCAAAATTACCGATCATCGACTATCACTGTCATCTTGACGCAAAAGAAATTTACGAAAATAAAAAATTCGATAATATCACCCAATTATGGCTAGCGGGCGATCACTATAAATGGCGCGCTATGCGCGCGAACGGTATTGCCGAACGCTATATTACCGGAGACGCCACGCCAGAAGAGAAATTTAAAGCTTATGCTGAAACGGTTGAAGCGGCATTTGGTAATCCGCTATATCACTGGACACATTTAGAATTAAATAAATATTTCTCCTGTAACGAAATGCTGGACAGTGATAACTGGCAAGAGATAATGAATCATTGTAATCAGCTTATTGGCGGAGAAGATTTTAAACCCCGTAGCCTGATTACGCGCTCCAACGTTGAAGTCATTTGTACTACCGATGCGCCGCTGGATACGCTGGAATATCATCGCCTGCTGCAACAGGATCCGACCTTTACCACACGGGTGCTGCCGACCTTTCGTCCTGACGATATTTTTGCCGAAAGACAGGTGCTTGCCACCTTTATTGATAGGCTGGCGCAGGTGACGGGGCGTGATATTCATACCTTCGCCGACTTTACCGCCGCGATGGTCGAACGTATTGATTTCTTCCACGAAGTAGGCTGCCGTATCTCCGATCACGGCCCGGTAATCGTTGAGTATCAACCTGCCGATGCGCTGACTGTTGCATCGCTGTTTGCTCAGAAGCGACGCGGTGGCGAGCTCACCGACGGCGAGACGGCGCAGCTTAACTGCGCCATGTTTATCATGCTGGGGCGGGAGTACAAAAAACGCGGCTGGGCAATGCAAATTCACTTCGGCGCGCTCCGCAACAATAACAGAAAAATGTGTGAACAACTGGGCATCAATACCGGCTTTGACTCCATCACCGACCAGATCAATCTGGCGGCGGGCCTTAACCGTTTGCTGGATGCGATGCTGCAGAACAACGGGTTGCCTAAAACCATCCTCTATAACCTGAATGGTAGCTATAACGACATTGTCGCCACGACAATTGCTAATTTCCAGTCCGGCGAGGACGGCGTGAAGTCGCCTATGCAGTTTGGTTCCGGTTGGTGGTTTAACGATACTCGCCGTGGTATGGAAAAGCAGTTAAATAGTCTGGCCGATCAGGGGTTATTAATGCACTTCGTCGGTATGCTGACGGATTCACGCAGCCTGGTTTCTTATCCGCGTCATGATTATTTCCGCCGCATCCTTTGTAATTTGATTGGTGGCTGGGTTGAGCGTGGTGAAATCCCTGATAATAAGCGGATCTTGACACGGATGGTTAAAAATATATGTCACGATAATGCAGTTAATTATTTCAGATTCTAACGTCCTTCCTTAAATGAGGGTAGAACATGTCTCGTACTAATAAAAAAATAACCATTCCGGTCAGTATTGGCTATGGCTTAACAGATATCATGGGGGGCGGCGCGTTTACTGTCATTGGTGCCTGGCTTTTATTCTTTTACACCACCTTCGTCGGTTTGTCACCAGTCGAAGCTGCATCCATTGTCGCCATCGCCCGTATTGTGGATGCGGTCGTCAGCCTGTTTATGGGCAGCTTTACTGACCACTTCTATAAAAACCCGTTGGGCAAACGCTTTGGTCGCCGCCGCTTCTTCTTATTAGTCGGTGCGCCGCTGATGCTGATGTATATCCTGCTGTGGGTCACAGGCATGAGCTTCTGGTTCTATCTGGCCGTCTATCTGGCTTTCGAAGTGATTGCCGCGATGGTGCTCATTCCATGGGAAACGCTGCCGTCAGAAATGACTAAGGACTTTAACTCTCGTACTAAATTATCAACTTGTCGTATGTTCCTGTCAGCATCCGGGACCTTCCTGGCGACCTTTATTCCGGGCCTGTTAATCAGCTATTTTGGTGAACACGATCCGCATGCATACTTTATTAATGGCGTCGTTTTTGCAGTGCTGTTTATGTTCTGCGTGTTTATCTCCTGGAAGGTGACTTGGGAGCGTGAACTGACGCCGGAGATGCTCGTCGAGCTGGAAAACACTCGTCAACCCACGTCCTTTATGGCGAAGGTTGTGGCGACCGGGAAACTGTTTAAAGAGTACTACTCCACTCTGAAGGTACGCGCGTTCCGTAAACATCTGGCGATTTATCTGTTCTCCTTTACCGCGAAAGATGTTTATAACACCGTTTTCGTTTTCTTTTGTGTTTACTGCCTGAGCGTGCCGTCTTCGCTTTCAGGAACCCTGCTGTCGATGAGCATTGTCGGCCTGCCGGTCACGCTGTTAGCTGGTGTGGCGATCATTAAATTTGGTCCGTCGCGTCTGTATGTATTTGCTTATACCCTGATGATATTGTGTCTGGCCGGGTTGTTTATGGTTTACCAGTTCCCGACCGACAATAAAGTCACCATTCTGGTGGTACTGGCCGCGCTGTACCAGGTGGGTCGTTGTGTTCTGGAGTTCACACCGTGGAACGTGTTCCCGTTCATTCCGGACATTGATGAAATGATCACCCGCCAGCGTCGTGAAGGGCTGTTCGCGGCGGTGATGACTTTCTCACGCAAAACGACGGTGGCGATTGCAACCTTTATCGTGGGCGTTATGTTGCAGGAAGGCGGATTTGTGAAGGGGAGCCAGATCCAGCCGGAGAGCGCCGTAAACACCATCGCGATCCTGCTGTTTGTTGGTACTGCCGGGCTGCTGCTGATTGCACTGTGGCAGGCGGTAACATTTCACCTCAACAAGCGTACTCACAAGATTTTTGTCGATGAGGTCGATCGTCTGAAAGCGCACGGTTTAAAACAGAACGTCACCCCGGAGACGCGCCGTGTGGTGGAAGACCTGACCGGTTACGCTTATGAAGATCTGTGGAATGAACCACAGAAAACGGGAGCTAAGCTTCATCGCCCGGCACAAGTGAACTAATAGCCTGACGTGACGGCATAAACAACGGTCGCCGACTTTTGGTTATGCTGTTACACAACCCGAAAATCATGTCATACCAATTGTACATATAGTAATGCAAATCAGAACCTTTCGTGTTGAACTCGTTAATCTGGTATGGCAATCACCATTCTCTACAGTGAGTCAAAAGATGCAGAATAAACGATTAACCGCTAAAGCAACTCTCCCGACCTATGATCGTTGCACATTGGTGCCGCGCATTGTCCATCTCGGTTTTGGCGCGTTTCATCGCGCGCATCAGGGGGTTTATACAGATATTCTGGCTGCGGAGCAGCATAGCGACTGGGGCTATTATGAGGTTAACCTTATTGGCGGCGAACAGCAAATTGCCGATCTAAAGCAGCAGGATAACCTCTATACCGTGGCGGAGATGTCGGCGGATGCCTGGACGGCGCGTGTGGTGGGCGTCGTCAAAGCGGCGTTGCATGTACAGGTTGATGGCCTGGAACGTGTGCTGGCGGCGATGTGCGAACCGCAGATAGCGATTGTCTCTCTGACCATTACCGAGAAAGGGTATTGTCATTCGCCAGCCACGGGCCAACTTCTGCTGGAACACCCTATGATTGCCGCCGACCTGCGAAATCCGCATCAACCGCTAACGGCGCCGGGTATTATTGTCGAAGCGTTAGCGCGTCGTAAAGCCGCAGGCTTACCGGCATTTACCGTGATGTCCTGCGATAACATGCCGGAAAATGGGCATGTGACGCGTCATGTTGTGACGGCTTACGCCCGGGCGGTAGATGCGGAACTGGCGATGTGGATCGAGCAAAACGTGACCTTTCCGTCAACGATGGTTGACCGGATTGTCCCTGCGGTCACGCCGGAGACGCTGGATAAAATGGCGCAGTTGACTGGCGTGCGCGATCCGGCGGGCGTCGCCTGCGAACCGTTTCGTCAGTGGGTGATAGAAGATACGTTTGTGGCTGGTCGTCCGCAGTGGGAAAATGCGGGCGCGACGTTGGTCGCCGACGTGATTCCGTTTGAAGAGATGAAACTGCGAATGCTTAACGGCAGTCATTCTTTCCTGGCTTATCTGGGGTATCTTGCCGGCTATCAGCATATTAATGACTGCATGGCTGACGACAACTATTGTCTGACCGCGCAGGCGTTAATGTTACGCGAGCAGGCGCCAACGCTGAAGGTCCAGGGTGTAGATTTACAGCGTTATGCCGATCAGTTGATTGCGCGTTACCGTAATCCGGCGCTGCGTCATCGTACCTGGCAGATTGCGATGGATGGCAGCCAGAAACTTCCGCAGCGTATGCTGGACTCCATTCGCTGGCATCTTGCTAATCATAGCGATTTTGATTTGCTGGCGCTGGGCGTGGCGGGGTGGATGCGTTACGTTGGCGGCGTGGATGAACAGGGTAAGGCGATCGACGTCAGCGATCCGCTATTGCCGGTTATTCAGCGCGCCGTGGCAAACAGTGAAAAAGGCGCAAGTCGTGTTAAGGCGCTGCTGGGAATGGCAGAAATTTTCGGCACCGATTTGCCGCAGGCGGCGCGGTTTACGCAAAAAGTGCAAGAAGCCTATGACAGGTTACTGACATATGGAGCGAAAGTGAGTGTGGCGAAATATGCCGAGCGGTTGAAATAGCGCAACAGAGACCCGGTAGCATTATGCTACCGGGAAGGCCGGGGCGGATCTTAGCGGCCAGTGGTATCAGTTCATGCCAAGACGAATCAGTTCGACCGGCGCGAATTTACCTTCACAACCTTCGACAATCACCGTTTTGCCGCGGCGAATTTGACCTGCATTCAGACCTTCGCTCTCAATGGCTTTGATAATCCCGGTATGGCCCGTGCCGCTTATCATGACCCGGCTACCGGTAGTGATTGCGTTACGGTTACGATCGTATGTCATCATGGTGTTTTCTCCTTTCAAACTTACTGCCAAAGCCCGCGGGTTTCCCCGTATGACGGGCGACATATAAATACGCTTATCGTTACAGATTTTTTTTGTTTTTGATCAAGCTCACGGCTTTTTAGACAGAAATGTGCAGGGTGAGAAAGCGGAGAAGGAGTCTCACCCCGAAGTGAAAGGGGGTTAGTCTTCGCTAAACCAGCCGCTGTTTTCCAGACGGATAAGCTGGACGGATTCGCTAATTTCCTGCAAATGCTGGGTCATTGCGCTCTCAACCGCATTGCCGTCGCGTTTTTCCAGCGCGGAGAAAATATCATGGTGTTGGCGCAACAACATCTCCGGCGGAGAAACATGATCCAGACTCATATAGCGAACCCGATCAATCGTAGCTTTGATGTTTTCAATGGTATCCCACGCCAACTGGCAATCGGCGATCTGTGCCAGCTTTTGGTGGAAATCGTCATCAAGCTGGAAAAAATCATCAATCTGTTTGCGCTCGATGGCAATATGTTGCAGGTGCAGGTTTTGCGCCAGTTGATAGTACTGATTGTCGGTGATCATCGCCGCCGCACGGCGGACCACCGCGCATTCGATAGCCTGCCGTACAAAACAGCCATTCTGTACCTGAGAAAGCGAAATCTTATTCACATAACTACCGCGCTGAGGGCGGATCTGAATCAACCCATTTTCCGCCAGCTTTATAAAAGCCTCGCGTACCGGCTGACGCGAAACGTTAAAACGGGTTGAGACCTCTTTTTCTGATAGCGGCGTGCCAGGCGGGATCAGACAATGCACGATATCGCGCCGAAGAATACGATAAATTTGCTGGTTGACAGGCTGTGTAGGGTTAAGCTGCGTTTCGACGGTCATTCATTCTTACTTTTTAGGCGGTTGACCCGGATACTCTACCACTTTTCCGTTGTGGTCTATACCGATCATGTTTCTGGTTGCAGATACGTTTGCCATGGATTACCCGGCCCGCAGACCGGGTATAGCCCCTTAGCTACGGTGGACGCTGAGTCCTGCGAAGGACTGGGTAACGGGCATCATTTCAACGGTATTAATATTCACATGCGCGGGGAGTGTGGCCACCCACCATACCGCTTCGGTAATGTCTTCTGGCGTGAGCGCGGTGGTATTTTCGTAGGTTTTACCCGCTTTCTCATCGTCGCCTTTGAAACGGACGCTGGAAAACTCGGTACCGCCAACCAGACCCGGTTCAATGTCGGTCACGCGAACCGCCGTGCCGTGTAAATCCGTGCGCAAATTCAGGCTAAACTGGCGCACAAAGGCTTTCGTCGCGCCATAGACGTTGCCACCAGCATAAGGCCAACTGCCGGCGGTCGAACCGATGTTAATGATATGACCGCGATTACGTTCGACCATGCCTGGCAGCACGGCGCGGGTCATATAAATTAAGCCTTTATTATTGGTATCGATCATAGTTTCCCAGTCTTCCACGCTGGCCTTATGCGCCGGTTCAAGACCCAGCGCCAGACCGGCATTATTGACCAGCACATCAATATCACGCCACTGCGCAGGCAGAGAGGCCAGCATCTCTTCGATGGCCGCGCGGTTGCGCACGTCCAGTTGCGCGGTCAATACGCTCTCGCCAAGCTCATCTTTTAACGCTTGCAGGCGTTCATGACGACGTCCCGTGGCAATGACGTTATGTCCATTCTCAACAAAACGGCGCGCAATGCACTCGCCAAACCCTGCGGTTGCTCCAGTTACTAAAACGATCATCACACTGTTCCTCAACGCTTTTTGTGTTGTATTACCATAGCACGCGGCGTTTATGAAAGGGTAATCCTGGTTAACATGATTGCGGTCAGCATAGGGGAAGCTTACTCTTATGATCAACCTATTTTCAGGAGTGAAAAATGTCGACGAATCCTTTTTTAGACCAGAGTATGTTGCCCTATCAGGCGCCGCATTTTGATCGGATCAAAGATTGCCATTATCGTCCTGCTTTTGATGAGGGCGTGCGGCAAAAACGCGTGGAAATCGAGGCTATCGCCAATCATCCGGCGGCCCCTGACTTTACGAATACGCTTCTGGCGCTGGAGCAAAGCGGGGCGCTACTGTCACGCGTCACCAGCGTTTTTTTCGCGATGACGGCCGCGCATACTAACGATGAACTCCAGCGGTTGGATGAGGCGTTTTCTGCCGAGCTGGCGGCGCTCTCCAGCGATATTTATCTGAATAGCGCGTTATTCGCTCGCGTGGATGCCGTCTGGCAACAGCGTCACTTATTGGGGCTGGATGATGAGTCGCTACGGTTGGTCGATGTTATCCATCAACGTTTTGTACTGGCAGGCGCGCAGCTTGCCGAAGAGGATAAAGCGCGACTGAAAGTATTGAATACCGAATCCGCGACCTTGATGAGTCAGTTTAATCAGCGTCTGCTGGCGGCAAGCAAAGCGGGCGGACTGGCGGTAGATGATGCGCATTGCCTGGAAGGATTAAGCCCGGAAGAGATTACCGTCGCTGCTGAAGCGGCGCGTGAAAAAGGCCTGGAGGATCGCTGGTTCATTCCGCTCCTTAATACGACGCAACAGCCTGCGCTTGCTGCGTTGCGCGATCGCCAGACCCGCGAAAATTTATTCACAGCGTCATGGACCCGGGCAGAAAAGGGAGATGTCCACGATACCCGCGCTATCGTTCAGCGTCTGGTAGAGATTCGTCGCTGTCAGGCTAAACTGCTGGGTTTCCCCAATTATGCCGCATGGAAAATTGCCGATCAGATGGCGAAAACGCCGCAAGCCGCACTGAGCTTTATGCGTGCCATTGTGCCGCCAGCGCGTCAACGCGTACTCAATGAACAGGCAGAAATTCAGAGCGTCATTGATGATGAGCAGGGCGGCTACACCGTTCAGGCCTGGGACTGGATGTTCTATGCCGAACAGGTACGGCGGGAAAAATATGCGTTAGATGAAGCGCAACTGAAGCCCTATTTTACCTTAAATACGGTGTTGCAAGAGGGGGTTTTCTGGACCGCCAACCAGCTATTCGGCATCACCTTCGTCGAGCGTTTTGACATTCCGGTGTACCACCATGATGTTCGGGTGTGGGAGATTTTCGATTCCGATGGCGTCGGCATGGCGTTATTTTATGGCGACTTTTTCGCACGGGACTCGAAAAGCGGCGGCGCGTGGATGGGGAATTTTGTAGAGCAATCCACACTCAACGAAACCCGGCCCGTTATATACAATGTATGTAACTATCAGAAACCTGTCGATGGACAGCCTGCATTACTGCTTTGGGACGACGTTATTACGCTCTTCCATGAGTTTGGCCATACGTTACATGGTTTGTTTGCCGTCCAGCGTTATGCCACGCTTTCAGGTACCAATACGCCCCGTGACTTTGTCGAGTTTCCCTCCCAAATTAATGAGCATTGGGCGAGTCATCCGCGTGTATTCGAACGCTACGCGCGTCATGTCGACAGCGGTGAAAAAATGCCTGCTGATTTACAGGAAAGAATGCGCAAGGCGAGTTTATTTAATAAAGGTTACGATATGACTGAATTGCTCGGCGCCGCATTGCTGGATATGCGCTGGCATATGCTGGAGGAGAGCGTAGCGGAGCAGTCTGTCGCTGATTTCGAGCAACAGGCGCTGACTGCTGAGCATCTTGATTTACCGGCAGTGCCGCCTCGCTATCGCAGCAGTTACTTTGCCCATATCTTCGGCGGCGGATACGCAGCGGGATACTACGCCTATCTGTGGACGCAAATGTTAGCGGATGACGGTTATCAATGGTTTATAGAGCAGGGCGGCCTGACGCGTGAAAATGGGCAGCGTTTTCGTGACGCCATCCTTTCCCGGGGGAATAGTGCTGATCTGGAAACGCTTTATTCAGCCTGGCGTGGACATGAACCGCATATTGACGCCATGTTGCAATATCGCGGGCTCGATCACTAACCTGATAGGTTGTTCGACATTGTCGAACAACCGCCTGAAAATGAATCCTGCACGCCTCATGACAGCCAGTTAAATTTATGGGGTTAAGTTGTCTGAATATAAAGAGGGCGTGCATTCGGATTTTTCTACTTATTTTGCTGTGGTGGCTTGATTGCCAAAGATTTATTACCGCTTCGCTACTAATGTTTTCCAAAATATATTTTCTGCCATGCGGCGGTGTTATGTAAATAATGCAGAAATGAATTTGACACTGCGCGCAGGGCGACTAGATTTAGAACTGTATCACATGATATGAGAAGACATATCATATTTAAAACGCAACATCATCATGAGGATTATATTATGGCAGAACATCGCGGCGGTTCCGGTAACTTTGCAGAAGATAAAGAGAAAGCCTCAGAAGCAGGTCGTAAAGGCGGCCAGCATAGCGGTGGGAACTTTAAAAACGATCCACAGCGTGCATCTGAAGCAGGTAAAAAAGGTGGGCAGAATAGCCACAGTGGCGGACGTAAATCCGACAATTAATTTTACTCCTGATATCTTGTAAATATATTCTGAAATATTGCGTATATGATGCGGGCCATAGGCTCGCATTTTCGTTTATTCTGACCGGTCAGATGAAATTATTCTTTATGCTTCCCTTGTTAACAGAAAAAGCAATTCAGCGAGGGCAAATCGCACACATTTTTCTAATACTTCCTGACAATCTCCGCTGAAATGTTGCCGGCTTGTAAAAGTTGTATTGTTAATATTCCAGGCAAACCAAACGGTGCCCGCCGGTGTACCATCTTCACCGCCTTCCGGGCCGCCATAGCCGCTGATCGCCATACTGATATCGACCTCAGCTTGCTCTTTAGCGCCCTGTGCCATTTCAGTCACGACCGCTTCGCTAACGGCGGTATGTTCGGTAAGACTGTGGCGTTGTACGCGTAAGATTTTTGCTTTGGCCTCATCAGTAAAAGTGACATAACCTACACCGTAAAAAGAGGGGGTATCTTCCGCTGCGCACAATGCTGAAGCCAGTTTCCCACCAGTGCAGGATTCTGCAGTGGTCAGACGGAGTTTCTGGTTAACCAGTAAATCACTGAGTTTTTTTGTCAGGCTATCGACGGATTCGGCTTTATCAAGGGTGACAATATCGTGCTGTTCTAATCTCATCGTTTATTTTTCCGTTACAGAGACAAAAGAAATCTGTTCGTTCTTCTCAAGTATGGCATATTTACTTTATGACATTGTCAGTGAATGATTATTTTATCCCGTCGCCAACAAACCCGCTGTTTCATAACATGCTTACTTTTCTACGGCGATAACTGTCATTGATTATGCGTCAGGTCATTAGCCTCAAAAAATAAAGCCGATTATTCTGAATTTCCATCCAGACGTTAAGGTATTCTACTTCAGCGATGTGGCGAGTTCTCTATTTCGCCGTTACGCTTTAGCGCTCACCTGCGCTGATATCTGCTGCGTATTAATCCGGATGGGTTGATTTTATTGCGTAATATTCTGCTGGTAAATTCATGTTTGTAAAAAGTAAAAATAGCGACCAGGCTTAATACGTCAAATGAACGTTATTAAGGAGATAGCATGAAACTACAGGTGGCTGCATTTTTAAGTTTTCTGATAATGCCTTACGCGCTAGCGGATGATCAAGGGGGATTAAAAAAAGATGTGGCGCCACCGCCGCCTCATGCTATTGAGGATGGTTATCGCGGTACCGATGATGCAAAAAAAATGACCATCGAACAGGCAAAGACCCTGCATGATGGCGCGACCATTTCGCTGCGCGGCAACCTTATTGATCATAAAGGCGACGATCGTTATGTGTTTCGTGATAAATCCGGCGAGATTAACGTGATAATTCCTTCCGCCGTATTTGATGGGCGGGAAGTTCAGCCGGATCAAATGATCAACATCAACGGTAGTCTGGACAAGAAAGCGAAGGAACCGCTTGTTCGCGTGAACCGGCTACAAAAATAACGAGCGTTAACCGGCAATCTCCAGGTCAGCCATACAGGGCTCGCGGCTGGCCTGATACGATGAGTTTTGTAAAATGCGCCAGGGGGACAAAAGGTTTCATAATGCCTTAGTCAGGCCGGGTTGCGTATCGTTTAAGCTTCATTGATATTGACGGTGCTACAGTCATTAGCGATCCGTTATCCTCGCAAGAATTTGCCCGGTAGCGTATAAGCAAAACACAAATCTATCCATGCAAGCATTTACCGCTGGTGAACCGGCGGTTTTTTTTGCCTGCCATCCAGACAAAAGCGGCCCCTTGCGCAGCGATGCAGCAAGGGGCCGGCTCTGCGAGGGATTATCTCCGTTCATTAATCATCCCATTTGTGACTGAACCAGGCGGCCAGAAATCCGGAAAATAAAATAATTCCTAATACAACGATAAAAAGGTTGATACTGCCTAACATCTCGTTTCTCCTTATTTTTGCGTGCATCCTCTTTTTTAAAAAAAACCTCGTACAGACTATAGTACTAATTTACACTTAAACAAAGTCTGAATTGCGTATTTATTTTACTGGAAGGGTAAAGCATTAGAATATTTTCGTCAGCGCCCAGGAATATTCCTGAATTGCCGCATTGGCAGCGGATAATTCGCCTGTAATATATAGGGGTAACCAGGCACGCCAGAAACTGCGCACATCATTGATCGCAGGTAATTAACAGGTGATAGCCTGTTGCGTAGGGGTAATCCGCATTCCTTTTAACATCAGCGCCCAGGCGAACACAATCGCGATGATCAGAACAGCGAAAAACGACCAGGCGGGAAGCGTCGTCAGGATGACGCCGCTGGCCAGTGGGTTTACCGCCGCACCCAGCCAGCCCAGCGATTGCGCTGAAAAATAGCTGGCTTTCATCCCGGCAGGCGCAATGTTGTCAATTAACATATATTCGCTGGGGGCATAAATAATTTCGCCGATCGTGAATACCGCCGCTGAAAGCCCCCAAAAAAGCAGATTGTCGCCTGAAAAAATAAATCCGATGAGCCCGGCGATAAAAAAGACGGTGCCGGTTGTCATCATTGGTCGAATATTGACGGCGGTAAGTCGGCGGCCCACGGCGTATTGCAAACTGACCACAATAACCGCATTAACCGGCAGGACGACGGCTACCACTTTTTCCGCGAAGCCGCTATCGGCAACGACCATAACGTACTGTGAAATACAGGACGCAAATGCGCCCCCCACAAAGGATGCCAGAAATGCCGAAAGCGTAAACCACAATAATGCTTTGTCACGCAGCAGAACGGAGGGCGACCAGATAGCGACGTTTTTTCCCTCGCTGGCGGCAACCGATCGGGTCACCCATACCTGAATAAAGACCAGCGGGAGTGCGGAACAGATGGCGGCAAGCCAGAAGGGTAAATTGATGCTTTGCATAACCAGCAGCGTGCCGAGCGGCGGGCCAACCGTCCAGCCGATATTGAGTACGGTATAGTTGAGCGAAAAAATCCGTGTTTTTGTTGTGGCGGTGAGGTTATCGGCGAACCAGGCCTTCAGGACGGTAGAAAAAACCGAATAGGCGCAGTTAATAAGCGCAAAAAGCAGGACAACAAGTATGACATTATGCACCATTGGGATAGCGATAAATCCGCAGGCGAAGGCGGTAATCGCGAGTAACATGTAGCGCTTTTTATCAAACTTGTCCGCCAGAATCCCAAATCCAAGACTAAAGACGACGCCGATCGTTAACGCGCTGGTCAGCGCGTAGCCAATCAGATCCACGCCTAAGCCGTACTGACGGTTAAGATAGATGGTCATAAAGGGGAGCGTGGCGCCGCGTCCAATCGTCAATAACAGCGATGAGGCGAGTAGAGCCAATGTCGAACGTCTCAATCCTGGATGCATTTTTCCTGCCTGAAATGGAGGTTACGCCTCGGGACGTTTTAATCTACCGTGCCCGCAAAAGCATGATGTCTATGCGCTACAGCGCAGCCTTAACATACCATAGCGCAGGATTTTGCCCATCGTGTGTTGTTCAATGCCATGCTCACGGTAAAAAGAAAAGTCCTGTTATGGCGCACTGATTTCCGATAACTTACCTCTTTACAAAATTTTAATAATGACAGAGGCCGATGATGTCGCGTAAAGACGGGTTTTTGGCGTTACTGGTGGTCGTCGCATGGGGGCTAAATTTTGTCGTCATCAAAGTAGGGCTGCACCATATGCCGCCATTATTGCTGGCAGGATTACGGTTTTTACTGGTGGCGTTTCCGGCGATTTTCTTTGTTGCCCGGCCTAAAGTCCCGCTGACGCTGTTGCTGGGCTATGGGTTGACGATAAGCTTTGGGCAGTTCGCCTTTCTCTTTTGCGCGATAAAGTTTGGTATGCCCGCAGGACTGGCGTCGTTGGTATTACAGGCGCAGGCCTTTTTTACCATGGCATTGGGGGCGTTTGTTTTTGGCGAGCGCTTACAACGTAAGCAACTGGCGGGGATAGCCCTGGCGATTATAGGCGTACTGGTATTGATTGAAGCCAGTCTCAACGGACAGCATATCGCGATGTCGGGATTTATGCTGACTCTGGCGGCGGCATTTAGCTGGGCCTGCGGTAATATCTTTAATAAAAAAATTATGCAGCATAGCCCGCGTCCGGCGGTGATGTCGCTGGTGGTCTGGAGCGCGCTGATTCCGATCCTGCCGTTCCTGCTGTCGTCGCTGCTCCTGGAAGGCGCGGATCACATTACGCAACGCCTTATTAGCATTGATATGACAACGATATTATCGCTGCTTTATCTGGCTTTTGTCGCCACTATCATTGGTTACGGCATCTGGGGCGCGTTACTGGGACGCTATGAGACCTGGCGCGTGGCGCCGTTATCATTGTTAGTGCCGGTAGTAGGGCTGGCGAGCGCCGCAGTGTTACTCGGGGAAACGTTGACTGTAATGCAGCTCGCAGGCGCATTATTGATTATGGCTGGACTCTATATCAATGTGTTTGGATTTCGTGTGCGCCGTACTGCGCGCGTCAGGGAATGAGGCATTGACATCATATTGATATAAAAGCCCGATGAGTTGGCATCATCGGGCTTGTTGCGGTTGGCTATCAGAAACTAAGCTGCCAGGTGGCGTTAATCATCTGATCGGTATTATGACTGGAAGTATTGACGCTATAGCCCAGCCCCCAGCGCATGTCGCCTTTCTGTAATTTTACGCCGATCTGTCCTGCAAATGTGGTCTTATCAATGAAGTTGGCGTTAATACCATCGCTGGCGTTAATGCCGACGGCGCTGACTTTCGTTGCGGATTGCGTATCGCCGGTGTTGGTAATGACGGCGAAATCCGCCTGCGTTGATAATCCCCATCCGGCATCCAGATCAAACGTCTTATTCAGTTTGACGCCGACCGGGAACTGCCAGATATCCAGCGTCTCTTCCTGGGTGGTAAATACCGCCTCCCGATGTGTATTTTTGGTGGTAAAATCTTTCGTTTTTAACTGGTTATAGCGTACGCCCGCGTGGGGGATAATATCTATCGTTTGTGTACTGATCAGGTATTCTCCGGTGATGCCTGCGGTGATAAGCTGCGAATCTGGCGAGCCTTTCAGCGTACTGCCCGCATTCATCCAGCCAGGAATTTTTTGTTCGATATCATTACTGCTGGCGTTATACCCGATATCGCCCGTCACGTTGACGCGTCCGTTACTCCAGTTCTGATAAAGAGAAATGCCCCAGAAATCCACGTCGTTATGCGTTGAGTTAAAGTCGCCCCGGGAATCCGTGTTGCCGTGTCCGGCATGGAGGGCTGCGCCGGTACGCCATTTCCCGCTGTCACTCTCCAGCGTGGCGTCGGCACCAAGCATTAAGCCGTAATAATCGCTGTCATAGCCGTAATCCATATTTCCGGCGGAGAAATCACGCGCCCGTTGGTTGCCATATAGAGCCTGAACCCAAACGGCATCCTCTCGTTGCAACGCGATGTTTGCTAACGACGTTCTGTCCTGAATAGCCTGTGACGCTGCCAGACCGGTTGCCAGCGTACTGGCCTGTACGCCGCCAGCGATGGCGAGCTGCACTGCGCTATTCACGGTTTTGACCACTTCATGGACGTTGGCCTGCGGGGCATCGACCGCCTGGGACAAGAAACGTATGCCCGCCCAGGGACTGGTCAGCGAGTTGGTTCCACTGTTAATCATCTGATCCAGCGCATGTACAGGCACTACGCCAGGCAGGACATCTTCCGCCTTTTTAGCGAGGGTTGACACGATGACCGAGCCGTCGTGTTCCATCGTCGTGGCATTCAGCAGTTTATTCAGGATGAGGCGTTCATTTCGCCAGCCCGATCCCGCCAGTTCGACATCACTAAACCCTTTAGCGATCGTGTAAGTCTGGTTAGCGACGGCGTCTTTAACATACAGCGTCGCCGTATCTGCCACTTTTAACGTGCCGCTGGAGGCGGTTAAAGCCGCATTACCGCCTGACGTGCTGTCGCGATTGACCATCAGCAGAGAACGTTCGCCAAATTCGGCCTGGTTGAACGTCGCGTCATAGTCACCCGCGCCGCTGTGTAACGCGCCGTCAACACGCAGACCGCCTTGTGTCGGGTTCAGGTACTGGGCGCGTTCGATGGCCAGCGCTGCCGTGATGCCGTCAGGCGACCAGCGTAATCCGCTGTCGGCAAAATCAGTCTCAGCCGTGTGGGTATCCGTATCGCCAAGTACCAGCAGCGCATTTTGTCCTGACGTGAGGCGTCCATTCACGGTCTCACCGTTCAGTGCCACCCGGGATGCGTCCTTTAGAGCAGGATTTGCTTGCCACTGCGGATCGATAAACATCCTGGCGCCCTGTAAATCAACGTTATCGGCCCGTAATAGCCCGGCGTTCTCTGCATTACCTACTGTGATTAGCGTATCGGATTGGGCGTTCAGCGTGTTAGCCTGCAGTGCGCCGTTAACCGCCAACTCCCCACGACCTGCAAGCGTGACGTTGGTATGTAAGGCCGCGTTATGCAGGATAGTAATCTGACCTGCGCTGGTAACGCCTGAGCCGCTTTTATCCTCAATGGTATGATCGCCGGCGATAATATTCAGCGCGCCGGTTTCGCCAACGTTAACGGTCCCTTGTAAAACGTTCACCGTATCGCCGACTACGATCGCGCCGAGGTTCAACGCGCCGTTTTCCACATTGACCGTTACGCTGGCGTCGGGCTCCCCGGCCATATCGATAAGCTGTGTACCGGAAGCGCCAGTGAGCGTTAATGCCTTACCGCCAACGATGGAAACCACCGCGTCGCCAACGCCGCCTAACGATAATTTCGCGGCGCCGAAGCTGTTCTCAACGGCCCGCTCGTCATCAGATGCGGGGGTAGCGCTGCCGATCCTCAACTGGTTTTTATCCGCCGTCACTTCCACTTTCGCCAGAACGGCGCCCGCGGTTGCCGCATCGTCGAGCGTGGCGGTACCGGTGGCGATATTGTTATCGAGCAGTGTGCCCATCATCATCAGTCGGCTGTCGGTTTGATCGCCAAGCAGCGTATGTATCGATTTCAGATACTCCAGCTCATAAGTCTCATCGGTTAACGCCAGCGTGCTGTTATTCAGCGTTAAGCGGGCGCCAGCCTGCGTAAATAGCGCGGCCGCCTCATCATCATGATCATCATACTGGAAGAGTTGCGTAGAGTGGGTCTCTAACAGACTGTGATTAGTCAGCTCAAGAGACGCGGATTCGCGCAGCGCCAGCGTATCAGCGATAAGTCTCGCCTGATTAAATACCAACTGTCCCTGAGAAAGGTTGACCGGGGCGATGAGCGTACCATTATTTACCTGTAAACGGGCGCCGACGTTATCGTCGCTGAAGCCGCCGCTGAGCGATGTCGTACCGTTCACATTGAGGTTGCTGAAGCGGCTAAATTTATTGCCCTGAAATTGGTGAACACTTTCCCCCAGGGTCAGAGTGCCGTTGTCGCTTCCGTACAGATGGCCACCGATGATGGTATTGTCCAGATAGACATCAGCGCGCGTGACAGTGCCGTTATTTAAAATCACATCGCCTGCGATGTCGCTATTATCCAGGTACAGGCTAATGTCGCCGCTGGTTGCGCTGGCGTCAATCGAGCCAGATAGATCTGAACCGGACATAACCAGGCTCGCGCTGGCGGCTTTTTTCAGTACAACATCGCCGTTCAACTGGCTGTCTTCCATGGTTGTTGCGATAGTATTGCTGGCGGTCAGTAGGGTATCGCCGTCAATAGTCGCACGATCAAGCGCCAGTCGAGTGGTTAAGCCGCTGGTAATATTAATGGCGTTAGCCGTGGTTGTGGCGGAAATATGGCTGCCGTCTCGCAGGTCAACACTGTTATGCCCGCCTGAACTGCCCATATTTAACGCGCCGATCAGACGACTGTTTTCTTCCAGTGTGACGGTATTCGTGTGATTTTTATGATTAGTGCTGGTGATTGAAATTGCGCTTGCCGTTTCGCTGATGGCATCGCGGGTATCTATCAGAGCATTGTTTAAAATAATCGCGTTATCATTATTTGCCCCGGAGAGCAGGATATTCCCTTTTTTAATCTTACTGTCGGTTAAGGCGATTTGATGAATGCCTGCGCCTCCGCTGATCACACTGCCGTTCAGCGTACTGTCATTGCTTATATCAACGAGATGATCGCCGCCATCGGTATAGGAAAGATAAATTGCCATACCTTTGGCATAATTTTTACTGTAGTTTGGTTTCTTTTCCGTACGGTCATAATCAGTTTCGGCATTTGCGCCATTAAGCGTTGAATTATCAACGAGCACATGAATATTGGTTTTACTTCCACCAGCCTCCAGCCAGTCGACGCTCGCATGATTAACCAGGGCAATAGTTGCGGAACCTTCTTTACTGGCATTAATATAATAGCCGCTTAAATTCGCGCCATCGACCAAAAGACGTTGACTGTCGTTCGTTTTACGGATAGCGCTACCTCCGCCAAAATAGATATTCTGCGCTTTAGCAAGAGTATTGATGGAGGCTTCCTGGGTGGGTTGCACAAAATACCAGGCGGTAGGTAAAGGCGTATTAGAGGAAGTCATGGTAAATTCGGCTAAACCGCAGGTGCCGGCCTGGTTGTATTCACCACAAGCAGCGAAGGTGAGGGGCGCGTATAATACCAGACCGCTTCCCAGTATCAGGCTTATACATGTTGCTATGTGTGACGGGCGGAGTTTATTTTCCATAATAGTATCCTTCCGAATGCGATAAGTGACCGTAATGTTTTCAATTAACAATGAGTATTTACTTCTTGTTACATTATGAAATGTATCAGGGCGCATGTTTTATAGATATAGGAAGACTTAACATGAGTTAAGAAAAGTCTTATTCGCTGGCTAATGGCTTGTTATTATAGGGATATATTTTTAATTAAATTCTAAATTGTGCACTTTCGCACAAAATGAGACAAATATGATAAGAACTTTCTTAACATTGCAGCGTTTTTCTGAATTGCTCTGGATTTAATTTATGCGTCAGAATCATGAAATAAACCATGGTAAAGGTAAGGAATAGTGATTATTGTCATCACCACATGTGAATACTTTAAAAAAGGATTTGGTTATATCGTTGATGATATCCGGAGGGAGTACTGTTCATTTACTGAGGTCGTTTATGCTAAGCACATTGGATGTGTAAATAAGCAAACCCTACAAAGGGTTAAAGCGATTATTGTTGATTATGGTCACGCAGATATACATTTGCTAAGCTCGCTGTTTGAGTTTAAAACCCATCACCCTGATAGCTATATTATTCTCATTACGCGAGATACTTGCTATGAGAGTACTATCGATAACATTCTTATTAATGCGTTATCCGATTTTAGCGTAGACTGTAAGGATGCGCTGAAGAAAATTAGCGGATTCCTCGGGAATTATGGAGAGGCTAAACATAATAGAGTAATTACTAAAAACAGCAATCTTTATTGCCTTGAAAAACAGGTGAATCTATCGAAAAAAGAGGTGAATGTACTGCCTTTTATTATGACAGGTAAAAAGAACAAAGAAATATCGCGGCATCTTGATCTAAGCGAAAAGACGATTTGCCACTATCGGCGTAGTATTTACAAGAAATTTCAGGTTAATAATTTGGCAGGTCTTTATTATAAGATTGAAGATAAGCGCTAATCTCATTCACTTCAGACCATGCCGCGAAGCGATAGCGGCGGACTCGTTATAGCCAGACGGTACTAAAAAAATGCCCCGTAAAACGGGGCAAATATGTTAACGGTGTTGGTCGTTATAATAGGGCACGCCTAATTCATCTGACTTATCGCTGTTCACGCTCACGGGGTGAAGGTCATTTGGCGGATCGCCCACGGAGGGCAGAAGCATCACATCACGGCTATTTTGTGCCGTAGGTAACAGAGTTTGTTCTGCGATGCCATATCCGGAGGCGATAAGTAACAGACCCGGCAGGGCGGGAAACAACATTTTCATGGCGCTCTTCGCGTGGCGCATAAACAAACTAGCAGTTGCCATGGTTCAGCGGCAGCATATACCGTGATTCGCCATGCATATTGGTGATCCGGTATTTATGCGGCGGCACGTCAAAATAGTTTTTGAACGTCCGGGTCAATGTTTGCTGTGACTCAAAGCCATAGCGTTCCGCCAGATAGAGGATGGGCTCGTTGCTCTCTTTTAATTTTTGCGCGATTTCCGTCATCTTACGGCTACGGATGTATTGGCCTAATGAATGACCGGTCTCTTTTTTAAACATCCGTTGCAGGTGCCATTTGGAGTATCCTGAACGCTCAGACACTTTTTCCAGTGAGAGCGGCGACTCCAGGTTATCCTCGATCCAGTCCAAAATGCTATGAATAGTAATAGCGTCAGTGTTGCGTCTGGACATCGTCATACCTCTTTTTGTCTACGGCAGAATTTTCTTGAGCAAATACTCAAGCGTTGCCACTTCGTCCGCCGTTAAGTTTTTTGTTAATTCCTGATGCAGGTCTTGCCCTGGTCGTTGATGACATTGCTCACAAATTGCCGCGCCGTCCGGCGTTAGCTTCACCAGTACGCCGCGTTTGTCATTAGGATTTGGCAGTCTCTCGATCCAGCCCTTGCAGATCAGACGGTCAAGCATCCGTGTCAATGCGCCGAGATCGACAGACAGCACTTTTTTAAGTTCAACCGGGGTAATGCATCCCGCACAGCGTATCGAGCAAAGCACTTTAAACTGTGATGCGGTGATATCCAGCGGGGATAAGTAGTCATTTAACAGGCGATCTTTTTTCTGATTTACCATGTAGATCAAGCGACCCAGCGGAATAATTTCATTGAACAGATCACTGGTGCTTTTCAAAATGGTTGCCCCGGCAAGTAATTAATTTCATCAGATACTATTGCCCAGGCAAGTATAAGTCAACTGAATGAATTAGCCGATGCCACGATTTGCTAAAAGGCGTCCAGGGGAATGTGTTGTGATAACCTGTAACTAATTGATAATTACAGGTTATAGGCTACGTAAGATACAGATATGCACACTGGCAAAATGGCGCGCCTGGGCAGTTTCACTTTATACTTCCGGTCATGAAAGGCTGATGGGGAAGAGATAGTATTATGATGGATTTGTTTAAAGCGATTGGATTGGGGCTGGTTGTACTGCTCCCGTTAGCCAATCCGCTAACCACTGTGGCGCTGTTTCTTGGCCTTGCGGGCAATATGAATAGTGCGGAACGCAACCGGCAGTCATATATGGCTTCGGTTTATGTCTTCGCCATTATGATGGTGGCGTACTATGCCGGGCAGTTAGTCATGAACACCTTCGGTATTTCCATTCCAGGGCTACGGATCGCCGGGGGATTAATCGTGGCGTTTATCGGCTTCAGAATGCTTTTCCCGCAGCAGAAGGCGCATGAGTCGCCGGAAGCGAAAAGCAAATCGGAGGAGCTGGCAGACGAACCCACGGCCAATATTGCGTTTGTTCCACTGGCTATGCCAAGCACCGCAGGACCGGGGACCATCGCAATGATCATCAGTTCCGCTTCCACGGTGCGTCATGGCGGCGAGTTTCCCGACTGGGTCATTACGGTCGCGCCGCCGATTATTTTTCTTGCCGTGGCGGTGATCCTGTGGGGATGCTTACGCAGTTCTGGCGCGATTATGCGGCTGGTGGGTAAAGGGGGAATCGAAGCGATTTCCCGCTTAATGGGATTCCTGCTGGTGTGTATGGGTGTACAATTTATTATCAACGGCGTGTTGGAAATTATTAAAACGTACCATTAAAGCGCATTTTCGACTGCCGGAAACGCGTTCCCGGCAGTCGAATGTCTTAATGCGGTTGCTCTTCCAGCGTCACTGGCCATTTGCGGAATATGAGTACAGCCCATACCAGCGCGGCAAAAGCGGGTATGGCGCCAATATAGCCGATGATCGACATTGACCAGTGCAAACTCACCTGATTTCCTGCCAGCGCGCCGGCGCCAATGCCGATATTAAAGATACCTGAAAATAGCGCCATCGCGACATCGGTAGCATCCGGCGCCAGCGCTAACACTTTCACCTGCATCCCGAGCCCTATCACCATAATCGCGATTCCCCAGAAAATGCTCAGTAGGGCCAGATGCGCTTCGCTATCCGCCGCAGGGAGCAGCAGAAGCAGACAGACAACCAGCAGGGCAATAGCGATACTGACGAGCAACGAGGCATGATGATTACCCAGTTTGCCAAACACGAGGCTGCCGATGATCCCGGCGCCGCCCAGGATGAGTAACAGGACGGTAGCAAAATTCGCACTGAGCCCGGCGACATTCTGAACGAACGGTTCAATATAGCTATAAGCGGTGTAATGCGCAGTCACCACCACGACGGTCAGTATATAGAGGCTCATCAGCGCCGGGCGTCGGAATAGCAAAGGTAAACTTTTTAGTGAGCCGGAATGTTCGCTCGGCAATTTCGGTAGAAGCTTAATCAGACATAGCAGCGTAATTAATGCGCCCATGCCGATGGCAAAAAAGGTGGTGCGCCAGCCAAAATACTGACCAACAACGCGCCCTATCGGCAGCCCAAGCACCATGGCCAACGCGGTTCCGGTCGCTATCAGACTTAATGCCTGCGCGCGTTTCCCGGCAGGGGCCAGGCGGATCGCCAGAGATGCGGTTATCGACCAGAAAATAGCGTGGGCGAAAGCGATGCCGATACGGCTAATGACCAGCACGGTAAAGTTCCATGCCAGGAAGGAGAGTACATGGCTGGCAATAAACAGAACAAACAGACAAATGAGTAGCTTACGGCGCTCCATTTGGCTGGTAAGAAGCATAAAAGGCAGCGACATGACGGCAACTACCCAGGCGTAAATGGTTAGCATGATGCCGACCTGCGCGGTTTGCATATGAAAGCTTTCGGCAATGTCTGACAGCAAACCAACCGGCACAAACTCCGTGGTATTGAAAATAAAAGCGGCAATAGCAAGCGTAACTACCCGTAGCCACGCGACCTTGCGGGAAACTGGATTGATAGTCATAAAAATATTTCGGGTTAGTTGCGAGAAGGTGAGACCGCGATCTTAAAACGTTTACTGGCGAAAAGACAATCATTTTGTGACCTGCGTCTCATTTACTTCGCTGGCCGTTTTGTCTTTTTTAGTCGGCGCTCGCCAGTTGGGCGTTAAGTAGCTCTATAAAGGCTTCAAGCTGGCGTGTCATTGCTCCGCGCCGCCAAATTAGCCAGGTGGTAAGCCAGCGCCACTTCTCCGCCAACGGCCAGGCTTCCACCTGATGATGTCCTGGCATACTGTTGAGCATACTTGCTGGCATCAGCGCAATACCTGCGCCGGCGATTACGCACGCCAGCATTCCATGATATGACTCCATTTCGTGAATCGTACCGGGGGTCGCGCCATCGGCATGAAACCAGCTTTCGAAATGCCGTCGGTAAGAACAGTTGGCGCGAAAAGCATAGATGTTACAACCATTCACCTCGTTGGCCCGCGAAACGACGGGATGGCCGTGCGGCGCGACGATCATCATCTCTTCCTGATAAACCGGCATACCTTCGAGCCCCGGATGCATTAGCGGGCCATCAATAAAGGCGGCGTTCAGCTTTCCTTCGAGCACGCCATCCAGCATGGTGCCGGAAGGACCGGTCGTTAACGCGAACTGAATTTTAGGGTAACGCTGGTTATAACCCGCCAGCAGCGCCGGAATACGTACGGCGGCAGTACTTTCTAACGCGCCGAGTGAAAACAGTCCTTGCGGCTCTTCTCCGGCGACCACCATGCGGGCTTCATCGACCAGCGCCAGGATCTGCTGGCTGTAACGTAAAAAGTTATGCCCGGCTGGCGACAGCCTGAGGCGCTGGTTTTCGCGAATAAACAGCGAGACGCCCAGGTCGGCTTCAAGCTGGCGGATACGCGTGGTCAGGTTGGACGGAACGCGGTGCACTTTTGCCGCCGCCTGCGTAATGCTGCCCGTCAGCGCGACAGCGTTAAACATCTCCAGTTGCGTGAGGTCCATGGTTTTCTCAATTCGTGAATAGTCAGGTTAATATTATTCATTTTCCAGAAAGGGTAAAGGACGTCATGATGGTATAACTTCCCTGCTAACGAGAGAAAGAACATGACCATGATGACTCCAACACAGGCGCATTCCATTAATCCTGCGACCGGGCAGACGCTGGCGACGATGCCCTGGGCTAATGCGCAAGAGATTGAACATGCGCTGAATCTGGCGGCAAACGGTTTCAAAAAGTGGAAAATGGCGCCGGTAGCGCAACGGGCGCAAACCTTACGCGATATTGGTCAGGCGCTTCGTGCTCATGCAGAAGAGATGGCGCAATGTATTACGCGTGAAATGGGCAAACCCCTACAACAGGCGCGTGCGGAAGTAGGGAAATCCGCCGCGTTATGCGACTGGTATGCGGAACACGGCCCGGCAATGCTGAATCCTGAGCCTACGCTGGTAGAAAATCAGCAAGCGGTGATTGAATACCGTCCGCTGGGCGTTGTTTTGGCGATAATGCCGTGGAATTTTCCTTTATGGCAGGTATTACGCGGGGCGGTGCCGATACTATTGGCGGGGAATAGCTATCTGTTAAAGCACGCGCCCAATGTTACCGGTTGCGCGCAGATGATAGCCCGAATCTTTACGGAGGCCGGGACTCCCGCTGGCGTCTATGGATGGGTGAACGCCAATAATGAGGGCGTAAGTCAGATGATTAACGATCCGCGAATCGCGGCGGTAACGGTGACAGGCAGCGTGCGCGCCGGCGCGGCGATTGGCGCTCAGGCTGGGGCGGCGCTGAAAAAGTGCGTGCTGGAACTGGGTGGGTCGGATCCGTTTATTGTACTCAATGATGCCGATCTCGAGCTGGCGGTAAAAGCTGCGGTGGCTGGACGTTATCAAAACACCGGACAAGTCTGCGCCGCCGCCAAACGTTTTATTGTCGAAGAGGGCATTGCGCAGGCGTTTACCGATCGCTTTGTGGCGGCTGCCGCGGCATTAAAGATGGGTGATCCTCTGGTTGAAGAGAATGACCTGGGGCCGATGGCGCGCTTTGATCTGCGTGATGAACTGCATCAACAGGTGCAGGCTTCTGTCGCCGAAGGCGCACGGTTACTGTTGGGCGGCGAGAAAATTGCCGGGGAAGGCAACTATTATGCCGCGACCGTTCTGGCTGATGTCACGCCTGACATGACTGCATTTCGTCAGGAACTTTTTGGGCCTGTTGCCGCCATTACCGTTGCAAAAGATGCGGCGCATGCCCTCGCGCTGGCGAATGACAGCGAGTTTGGCTTGTCGGCGACGATCTTTACCGCCGACGATACGCTGGCCGCGGAGATGGCGGCGCGTCTTGAGTGCGGCGGGGTATTCATTAATGGGTACAGCGCCAGCGATGCGCGTGTGGCGTTCGGCGGGGTGAAGAAGAGCGGCTTCGGGCGCGAACTTTCGCACTTTGGTTTACACGAATTTTGTAATGTGCAGACTGTCTGGAAGAACCGCGTCTAATCGCCCTGACGTCGCGTGGCGCCCTCTGCTATACTCGCAGGCCTTTTCAGACCTGCGAGCAAGGAGCATGTTGTGGCCAGGACCATGGACAATGCAATTTTAGAGACGATTTTACAGCGCGTTCGCCCCCTTATAGGCCAGGGCAACGTCGCCGACTATATCCCGGCATTAGCGTCCGTTGAGGGTTCAAAGCTGGGAATAGCGATTTGTACCGTGGACGGGCAGCATTATCAGGCGGGCGATGCGCACGAACGCTTCTCTATTCAGTCTATTTCGAAAGTGCTCAGTCTGGTGGTGGCGATGCGTCATTATCCGGAAGAGGAGATCTGGCAGCGCGTCGGAAAAGATCCTTCCGGTTCGCCGTTCAATTCTCTGGTTCAGTTAGAGATGGAGCAAGGTATCCCGCGTAATCCATTTATTAATGCGGGCGCGCTGGTGGTATGCGACATGTTGCAAGGGCGGCTTAGCGCGCCGCGTCAGCGGATGCTGGAAGTTGTGCGCGCGCTTTGCGGCGTATCGGATATTACGTATGACGCTACGGTCGCTCGCTCTGAATTTGAGCATTCCGCCCGTAACGCCGCTATTGCCTGGCTGATGAAATCATTCGGTAATTTTCATCATGATGTGCCTACCGTGTTGCAAAATTACTTTCACTACTGTGCGTTGAAGATGAGCTGCATGGAACTGGCGAGGACGTTTGTCTTTCTGGCAAATCAGGGCGAGGCGTTTCATCTCGACGAGCCGGTAGTGACCCCCATGCAGGCCCGGCAGATTAACGCGCTGATGGCGACCAGCGGTATGTATCAGAACGCCGGAGAGTTTGCCTGGCGGGTCGGATTGCCCGCTAAGTCCGGCGTGGGCGGCGGTATTGTCGCCATTGTGCCGCATGAAATGGCGATTGCCGTCTGGAGTCCGGAACTGGATCCTGCGGGAAACTCTCTGGCAGGTATCGCCGCGCTTGAACAATTAACACAAACATTAGGACGCTCGGTATACTGATGAATGCGCTTGAACCGCTCTTTGCCCGCCTGGCGCGATCGACATTTCGTTCGCGTTTTCATCTCGGAATAAAAGAAAGACAATATTGCTGGGATAAAGGCGCGGAGGTGATTGATAAACACGCCGCCGATTTTATCGCCCAACGACTGGCGCCAGCTCACCCGGCGAATGATGGTAAGCAAACGCCGATGCGGGGCCATCCGGTGTTTATCGCGCAACATGCGACGGCAACCTGCTGTCGCGGGTGTCTGGCGAAGTGGCACCAGATTCCTCAGGGAGAACCGCTGAGCGAAGCGCAGCAACAGTATATTGTCAGCGTTATTCATTACTGGCTGGTCATGCAAATGAATCAGCGGTAGGGGCAGCGCGTCGTTGCCGACGTTTCCCCAATAAATCACCCTTATACCCTGTACTTATCCTCTCTTTTTCCTCTCCTGCTTGCGACTTATGCGTAGCAAAAGTCAGCGATTCCGGGCCTTTTTCTACGTTGCCAATGAACGGAGAGGAGTTTGCTGTATAAAGATATTCTACCACCTTGCTCAGATCAGCCTCTCATACGTCAATACAATCAACAGAAAAGGTGATCGAAACAGGTTTTTTGGGGCGTGTTTTTCGCTAACATATTGGACCAATAAGACGTGTTGTATGACTAATTATGAAGGAACCCATTGTGAAAACTTTAAACCGTCGCGATTTTCCCGGTGCGCGCTATCCTGAACGCATCATCCAGTTCGGTGAAGGAAACTTTCTGCGCGCCTTTGTCGACTGGCAGGTCGATTTGCTTAACGAACACACCGATCTTGGTGCAGGCGTGGTTATTGTGCGTCCTATTGAAAGCGAATTTCCTCCCTCACTAAACACACAGGATGGTCTTTATACGACACTCATTCGTGGTCTGAATGAAAAAGGAGAGGTCGTCAGCGATGCGCGATTGATTCGCTCTGTGACGCGTGAAATTAGCGTTTATGGTGAGTATGAGACGTTCCTTAAACTGGCGCACAACCCGGATATACGATTTGTCTTTTCAAATACAACCGAAGCGGGCATTAGCTACCGTGCGGGCGATAAATTTGATGATGCGCCAGCGGTGAGTTATCCGGCTAAACTGACGCGATTACTTTATGAGCGTTATCACCATTTTAACGGGGCGGTGGATAAAGGCTGGGTAATCATGCCTTGTGAGTTGATTGACTACAACGGCGAGGCGCTGCGTGAGCTGATTGTGCGTTATGCCGAAGAGTGGGCATTACCGGCTGGTTTTTTGCCGTGGCTGGATCAGGCGAATGTTTTCTGTTCTACGCTGGTGGATCGCATTGTCACCGGGTATCCGCGTGATGAAACCGCGCAGTTAGAAGCGGAGCTGGGCTATCACGATGCGTTTCTGGATACGGCGGAACACTTTTACCTGTTTGTGATCCAGGGACCTCAATTGCTGACTCAGGAGCTACGTCTGGATAAGTACCCGCTAAACATACTGATTGTTGACGATATAAAACCGTATAAAGCGCGTAAAGTAGCAATTCTTAACGGCGCACATACGGCGCTGGTTCCGGTGGCGTATCTGGCTGGCCTTGATACCGTTGGCGACGCGATGAACGATGCCGGAATTTGCGCCTTTGTCGAAAAAGCGATTTATGAGGAAATTATTCCGGTTCTGGATTTACCTCGTGAAGCGCTGGAATCGTTCGCCAGTGCAGTGACTGGCCGTTTCCGCAATCCTTATATTAAACATCAGCTATTATCTATCGCCCTGAATGGTATGACGAAATTCCGTACCCGCATTTTGCCGCAGTTACTGGAAGGGCAGCAGGCCAACGGGCAGTTACCTGTGCGTCTGACATTTGCCTTAGCGGCCTTAATTGCTTTTTATCGCGGCGAGCGGTCTGGCGAATCCTATCCCGTTCAGGATGATGCATTCTGGATTGAGCGTTACGCGCAGTTATGGCGTCAACATCGCGATCAGACGATCGACACTGCGGCGTTAGTGAAATCCGTGCTGGCTGAAAAAGGGCATTGGGGGCAGAATTTGACGTGTATCACTGGCTTAGTTGAGCAGGTTACAACCTATCTGGATACTATTCTCGAAAATGGTATGCGTAACGCAGTGCAACCGCTTTGTTAAACAGAAAGCCCCGGCAGACGCCGGGGCTTTTGACCGCGATATTCCACAGATAGAAGCCGTTGATCGCCATATATCTCATGCGCTGAAGCGTTATTTTAGTTACAACATACATTTTATCTATTTTTTTTCAATACCTGTCAGCATCGTGCAAAAAAAGGCTCAACAGGGCAGGGAATCCTTGTATCACCAGAGGCTTGCAACCTTGATCTGGATCACGTTTAATGACAGAGCTTTTTTCACCTGTTGAAGATAATCATGATTGTTAGACCACAACAGCACTGGATTCGCCTGATATTTGTCTGGCATGGATCCGTGTTATCTAAAATATTTTCACGGCTGCTACTTAACTTTCCGCTCTCTATCGCCGTTATTATCATGCTGCCCTGGTACACAATGCTGGGTATTAAGTTTACCCTTGCGCCGTTTAGCATACTGGGCGTCGCTATCGCCATTTTTCTGGGTTTTCGCAATAATGCCTGCTATGCGCGTTATGTCGAAGCACGACATTTGTGGGGGCAGTTGATGATCGCTTCACGCTCAATACTGCGTGAGGTGAAAACAACCTTACCTGATGAACGCGGCATGGAGGATTTTGTTCGGTTACAAATCGCTTTTGCCCACTGTTTACGTATGACATTGCGTCGACAGCCTCAGACGCAAGTTCTGGGGAACTATCTTGACCAGAACGCGTTACAGAAAGTTGTCGCTTCCCATTCGCCTGCTAACCGTATCTTATTGCTGATGGGAGAGTGGCTGGCAATTCGTCGCCGCAGCGGAAAACTTTCCGATATCTTATTTCATAGCCTCAACAACCGATTAAATGATATGTCGTCAGTGCTGGCCGGCTGTGAGCGCATCGCCAACACGCCGGTGCCTTTTGCCTATACGTTAATTTTGCATCGTACGGTTTATCTTTTCTGCATTATGTTGCCATTTGCACTGGTGGTTGATTTGCACTATATGACGCCCTTTATTTCGGTACTTATTTCTTATACGTTTATCGCGCTGGATGCGTTGGCGGAAGAGTTGGAAGATCCGTTCGGTACTGAAAATAATGATTTACCGCTGGATGCGATATGCAATGCGATAGAAATCGATTTATTGCAAATGAATGATGAAAGGGATATTCCGGCAAAACGGATACCGGATAAGCGCTATCAACTGACCTGAGCTCGTCTTAACTGGCGCAGAATGTGCATCTGCGCCATAACCTGAAGGGCAAAGCTTAATAGCCTTCTCCAACGCCGGTTTTGGCTGGACCGGAGTAGTGGACATGAACGATTCGCCATCCTATGTTTGGTATCTTCGCCCACACCTGGCTTTCGCGGCCTGTCGTGTGTTGAGTCTGCCCATTATCACGGCGTACCGCAGTAAAATGCCAGTCGAATTCTGCAACGGCGGCATTGCCATACACATGAATAGCAGGGGGGGCGTCCAGTTTTAACGTGCGTTTGCTGAACGTTTTACCCATAGTGGTGCCATAAAAATTTTCAGCGATCTGCGACCATCCGCGTTCGTGGCCGCGTGGATGAATAAAACTGGTTTCCGGTGAAACATAAAAGAGCTGCTTGCCTAACGTTGGGTCTGCCTTATCTATTGAATAAAGGTAACGGTTAATGCCTTCTGTAATTTGTTGTTTAACGGTCAGCGTAGCGTCATTTTGTGCGGCGGTTGGCGTTGCCGCCGATGCCGGTGACGCCATCAGAGTTAACGTTATCGCGGCGGCCGAAAAAAATAGTGACGTTTTTTGCATAATATTTAGCCCATGTGGTCTGTTTTTGAGACGCTTTATCTTGTCTGTTACGTGTAGCGGTTCGCAACCGAATTCCCTCCGACTCGCAATCAGCGCCAGCTTCGACTCACTAACTGTAAATAAAATCCCCTTACCAGCAGTCTTTCTCATTCTGCATATTTCGCCCTGAAAGAGCCTGTCCATGCAAATTATCCTGATTGCTGTATGATTTTCTTTGCAGCCTGACTGGCTGTATACATAAACAGGAGAATACCATGAGCACATCGCTGTTCAGTAAAACCCCTTCGGTCACGGTCCTCGATAACCGCGGCCTGACCGTGTGCGACATCGCGTACCACCGCCACCCTGAGTCGCCGGACGTTACCAGTGAGCGTATCACCCGCCATCAGTACGATGCCCGCGGATTTCTGACGCAGAGTGCTGACCCGCGCCTGCACGACGCCGGAGTAGCGAACTTCACGTATCTTACGGACCTGGCCGGCAATGTTCTGCGTTCGCAGGGTGTGGATAACGGCATCACTGTGGTGCTGAACGACGCCGCAGGCCGGCCCTTTATCGCGGTCAGCAACATCAGTACTGCTGGCGATGGTACGCAGGACAGTAGTCAGGCGGTACCCGCACCTTGCTGTATGAGGACGCAACGTTGCCGGGCCGCCCGCTGAGCATTATGGAACAGGTCCCCGGCGAAGCCGCCCGCATCACGGAGCGTTTCGTTTATGCCGGCAACGGTAAAGCGGAGAAGGCCCTGAACCTCGCCGGCCAGTGCGTCGGCCATTACGATACAGCCGGGCTAATGCAGACCGATAGTGTGGCCCTGACCGGTGCACCGCTTTCGGTCACCCGTCGACTGCTGAAGGACGCGGACAACCCGGACACCGTGGCCGACTGGCAGGGCGCGGATGCCTTGGCCTGGAACGACCTGCTGGACAGAGAGGCGTACACCACCCTGACCACCGCTGATGTTACCGGGGCAGTACTCACCACCACGGATGCGAAGGGAAACCTGCTGCGGGTGACGTACGACGTGGCAGGCCTGCTGTCGGGCAGCTGGCTGACGCTGAAGGATGGTACGGAACAGGCTATCGTGAAGTCCCTGACGTATTCCGCCGCCGGGCAGAAGCTGCGCGAGGAACACGGCAACGGCGTAGTGACCACGTACGAATACGAGCCACAGACGCAGCGCCTGGTCGGGATTAAAACGGAACGTCCGGCCGGCCACGCCGCAGGCGCAAAGGTACTGCAGGACCTGCGCTACGAGTACGACCCGGTGGGCAACGTGCTGAAAATCAGCAACGACGCGGAAGAGACCCGCTTCTGGCGCAACCAGAAAGTGGTGCCGGAGAACAGGTATACCTGTGACAGCCTGTACCATTGATAATGCCGAGTGGTGAGGTAACAGGTGAAAAATTCAAGGGCCATATCATTGGCCCGGCTCCCGAACGACACAACAAAGTTGAAATCCCTATTCAGTGGCGCAAGGATTATGCCGTTCTGGTGAAAAATGACGTGGAATTGCTTGCGTCGGGACCTCGTTTATCTGGTGAAAGCATAAATTTCACCAGTGACTTATATTTATATGAGGGGGAGAGATTCTCTTCACATCCTGGAGGAGTAAATCCTTTGTCAAAATTGCAAGGGAATTTAGCCCATAGTGGCAACCCAAATCCGAGAGCTGCCCTTTCACTTTCTTCCAGCGGTGATATTCGTATGCATACATTGTCTACCGATGATTACTCCAGAGACAAGGGTGGGACAATGACAGAATGGCGAGATATAGTAAATGCCATGGCCCCAGGTGCGGACAGCGTCAATATGGATGGTGGAGCCTCAATGAGCATGGGAATAATAATTAACGGCAATATTATGCAGATAACTAAAGGTGGAGCAGAGCTCAGGTGCATTGCCAATATGGTAACATCTGGGGTCATGAAAAACCAAGTTCCACATAATCTTCGCCTGAAGCCGTGGTGATGCCCGGGAATGCAATCCGGGCGCTTGCCGGCGCCGGCGAGACTGCTGCACGTTCACGTATAGGCGTAGCTTTGCGGGTAACAAACCGGGGCTTAGCATGAGCATTCTACGGGCATAGCCCCACATGAACGATCACCACCTCCATAGGAGGTGGTTTAAAATAGTACTCTATTTTTTATAACGCTAATTTAAAAATAAATGTAAACGTAACAAATTATATAGAAAAATAAGGATAGCTGTGGCCTAAATTTCTCTGATAGTGACTCCGCCTTAACGAAGGCAGCAGACTGCTCAGCGCTATTCTTACCTCGTTATTCCTGGCGTTAAGCCAGCTCCTTACTGGCAAAGCCTTTGTTATTACAGCAGAAAATAGGGTGGTGATTAATGTAGTAATACTTAACTTGCATTTCATTACCACTAATACATAGTAAGCTAATATTACACTTTGAAACTTAACGCAGGGTAATTGTTAGTGATATTGTCCTGGACAGTTCCGCGAGCAGGTTTTGCGGAAGTCCAAAAATAAGACAAATAAGGCATATAAAATGAAAAAAGTAGTGGTGTTATCTGCGGTAGCCGCAGCCGTGATGATGGCTGGAGCCGCCAACGCAGCAGAAATCTATAACAAGGATGGCAATAAGCTGGATTTGTATGGCAAGGTCGACGGCCTGCATTATTTTTCCAGTAATCATAGTACGGATGGCGATCAATCTTATATCCGTATGGGTATTAAAGGCGAGACTCAAATTACCGATCAGCTAACCGGTTTTGGACAGTGGGAGTATCAGGTCAACGCCAACCGTCCGGAAGATGGTGACTCCAGCGGTTCCCCGCAAAGCTGGACGCGTCTCGGTTTCGCCGGTCTGGCATTTGCCGATATGGGGTCTATTGATTATGGTCGTAACTATGGCGTGTTATACGACATTGGTTCATGGACTGACGTACTGCCTGAATTTGGTAATGATTCGTACGAAGCTTCCGATAATTTTATGACCGGACGCGCGAATGGCGTTCTGACTTATCGCAACAATGATTTCTTTGGTCTGGTTGATGGTCTGAATTTTGCGTTGCAGTATCAGGGTAAAAATGACGGCCTGTCGAAAGAAGGCGATCCTTTAAGTAATAATGCCAGAGAAAGTATCGCGTTCCAGAATGGCGATGGTTTCGGGGCATCAGCGACATATGATCTGGGCATGGGGGTGAGCCTGGGGGCAGCCTATACCAGTTCCAAACGCACGCTTGATCAAATTACGCAAGATAAATATGATAATGGCGACCGCGCTGAAGCCTGGACCGGCGGCGTGAAGTATGATGCCAATAATATTTATCTGGCGGCAAACTATACCCGTACTTATGATATGACCTATATGGGTGATACATTGGGCGGCTTTGCACATAAAACCGATAATTGGGAAATGGTAGGGCAATATCAATTTGATAATGGCTTGCGCCCATCACTGGCGTTCCTGCAATCCCGAGCTAATGATGTGAATGGCCTGGGATCGTTCGACCTTGTGAAATATATTGATGTGGGTTCCTATTACTACTTCAATAAAAATATGTCCGCGTATGTTGACTATAAAATCAATCTGCTAAAAGATGGCAATCCATCGAATCCTGATACAGACAACACCGTGGCGCTCGGCTTAGTCTACGAGTTCTAATAAAACTTGCTGATTAAGGCAGTTTAGGGATATCCTCCTTGCCCCGAAACTGTGTCACTGCTTAACCTTTATTATTGTTAATTTATTATTTTATTATTTCAGGACGCTTCTGGCGTCCTTTTTTATTGACTATTCGACTTCGATTTCCCGAATACGCATTCTGCTACTATCATCTATCTGTACCTTTCCCGAATGACAAACGGGACAGCAGAGTGTGGATGTTTGAGATGTGAAAGGTTGATTACAGGACAGACACCAGCCTTGCGCCGGTGCGATAGTAATGTGGAAACGCGCATTTTCAGCGATAGTATGACGTGCGGCAACGTCCAGACCAAAATGCAGCGCTGGTACCTCAACACAGGCCATGATGCCAATTTCCAGCCAGACTTGCTTTACCTGGTTGAACTGGTGATTTACGGCCTGTTCTTCCAGCAATTCGATAATATTTTGCGCTAGGGCTAATTCATGCATAGGTCAGGTCCTTCATTCAATAATATTTACGGCGACACAAGGATCAATAACCTGTAATTGTCGCGACCACAGCGAGACCGGAATAGCGGCCAGTTCGCGAGCAATGACTCCGTCAGCCTGGGCGTGACGTGTGGTAGGCGAGATAATACGGTAATCAAGAATACTGCCTGACGTCGTCAGTCTGGCCTGATGAACTAACCATCCTCGCGCGGTTTCCACTACCGCTATTTTCCACTCGCCATTGTCAAACCGGTTCCAGCGCAGGGTGGGAAGGGCGCTTAAACTTCGGGCGAGCGTAATGCAGCGGGCCAGCAGACGTAGTGAAGTCGTTTTTCCGCTAAGGCAACATGCTGACAGCAGAGGATATTCGATAGCCAGCGGCGATACGTCCAGTGGACTACGGGTTATTAATGTTTGGTCCGGGCGCGAAGCCATCGGTAGCGTAGGCGTGATGATATTCTGTAATGCCGCCAGCCAGCGGGCGGCATCAGAACGCCCTTGCAAAAACCACGCCTCCCAACCCTGTACGCCAGCGGCAAGCCAGGTATGGGGATCGTCGTCAAAAAAGAGTGTGCTCGCCAGCGGCGATAAGTCTCCACGACGTAGCAGCTCCCATTCTTCAACGGTGGCCTGTCGCTGGCTAAATGTGGGTAGCCAGTCGGTCAATGCGCGGCGGAGCGTTTCTCGCGCCAGCTCTTCTTGTGCGGCCCGCATATCTGGATTTTCTTCAGGAAACAACAGTAAAGAGGCCGCCGCGCTGTGCGCCTGAGCGCACAACGTAAACAAACGTGAAATAAGCGTTTTCGCGTATACTGGCGTTGCGCCCTGTAACAACCGACCGATCGGCGGTTCCTGCCAGATAATGCGGAATGGGTGAGAATAAAGGGTCAATCCTTGCACGAATGATTACCTTCATCGATCACCATAAACCCGGATTTGCTGGTTTCGCAAACCGGACAGCACCAGTAATCAGGTAACTGGCTGAAGGGCACGCCAGGTGGGATTTGCCAGACATCATCGCCCAGCGCAGGATCGTAAACCCACCAACAGACTTTGCACTCCATGCGCACCACTGGCTCATTTTCTGTAACCGGGTACTCTTTCAACCATTCCAGAGTATTTTTCAGCCCCTCGCAGGCATCCTCAATATCGTCGCTGCCTGCGACGGCGATATCAGGAATATCCGCTATCTCAATCATATCTTGTAGTAGTGTGTTCATATCATTGAAATAATTGACCCGCCATACGCCGGGAAAATGCGTGCTTACAATCCGGCATTTACCATATCCGCGTGAAAAAATAGCGCTACAACCTTCGCCTAAAAAAAGATCCAGATACTCGCGATCGGCATCATTTACTGGCAATAGCGTTAAATTAATGATATGCGGTTCTTTTATCGGCTGTTTGACGCGCCCGGCAATTTCATGCGCAATAAAGGCGCCATTCATTAATTCTGCTGGTTGCGGCGGCAGTTCTGGCGTAATCGGCGGTTGCGGGTGCGTCCGCCAGATGCTCTCAGGGATCGGGCCAATGATAATTTCATCGGCAACTCGTTGCTGGTCAGCGTTATATTCACGCACACGCCAGACGCCGGTAAAAACCGTTTCCTGAATACGCTGTTCTTTTCCATCGGGTAATAGTACCCGGGCGGATATTTCACCTTCGCCGAGCAGTTGATCCAATAAACCGCTATTCTGTTGCTCAGCAGCATTCAGCTTATAGGTCAGGGGAAATGAGCGTGTTTCCACCGGGTTATCCATATTGCTAATGAGCGTCGTCAAGACTTGTCTGGCTACATGGATCTCCGCGGGCAGCGCCTGTTCCGGTAAAACTGGCGTTAGCGGGAGATTAATGCCCGCGGGGATGGGGAGAAAGTTAAAGTCTTCCTCTTCTGGCTGCGAGCCTGGGCCGGCGATATTAACGACTGGAATAGTTCTGGAATGATTCACGTGTATTACCTTTCATGCTATTGCGTGATAACGGGAATATCCTGACGATAGCCCGGCGTGGTCAGCAATGCAGCTACCCGCTCAGAGTATTCCTGCCAGCTATATAACCCTGCCAGACTGCCGACAAAACGGTGCTGGCGAAAAAAAAGCAGCGCCGGATATTTCAGAATGCGATACTCCCGGGCGATCAATTCACTCTGTTCGCTATCCGCAAAGGCCGCGGTATAAGACGTCGCCGGATATCGCTTGAGGATCTCCGGGATGATGACCCAACTGTCGGCAACTTCCGGGTGTTTGTTTGGGTCGCTTTGCAGCAAAACCAGCAGCGTCGGATGTGCATTAATCAACGCCGGGAGCGTTTGCGCATCGGTAATGAGAAAGCCTTTATTCGCCAGAGGGCAAACAGGATTTTTGGGTGAGATCGTCATTTTTTCAAATGCTCCGGTAATTCAGGCGTACGAGATAATAAATCGGCAAAGCCGGCCAGCGGATCGCTTGGCGTGAACATGGCCTGCTCCAGCGACTCCAGTGCCGCCAGCACCTCAATGGCCTCCACTTCGTCCATTTCCCGCCGCGCCGCGCCGCCAAATGCCAGCAGCCATGCGCCTTCTAATGGGGGAACCACAAGCCGAATATCAATGTCAACAAGATCTCCGTGTCGGTCGCGGCATTTGGCGAACCACTGACCTGGTGAAATAACCTGCACAGGAACGCCGATACACATTATGATTTCTCTCTCTGTAGCACCCGAATATCGCCGACCCGACAAGCGCTTTGGGCATCAGGTCGTTCATCTTCGTAGCGTTCCATACACAGGCTGGCATGATTGAGTCTTTCAATGGACGAGGACGCAGAAGAGGCGGAGATGCCCCATTGCGCCAGCACCTCCTGCGCGAGAGAGACCGCGGGCATCAGTTGTGCCTTTACCCGTGGCGTCAGGCTTCCGCCGTAATCATCCAGACACTCCGGCTGCACGCCGATCAAAACGATCTCCGCTAACTGGCTGCCGGTTAATTGCAGCAGCGCCAGCACTTCAGAAAAACTGGTCTGGTGTAAACTGAGTTTTTTTGCCGTCAGATAGGCGGGAACCTGCTCATCACGAAAAGTCGCCAGCGAGCCTGGTGACATACCAAAATCGATGGCATCCATGATTAACAGTTTTTCGGTCTGTTGTAGCCAGGGAAGCAGCGCCAGCCCCTGCGTACCGCCATCAACGACGTCAACCCTCTCGTTATCGGCATACTGCTCAAACAGCTTTTCCGCCGCTCTGACACCGAACCCTTCATCTGCCCAAAGCAGGTTGCCAAGCCCTAAGATTGTCACTTCTGCCATTGTTATCACCTGAACCAGCGCCAGCCGCTTATCATGACGGAAATCACGCTTTGTCGGCTCATAATATCTTCACGAATGGCGGTATAAACATGCGCAATGACGAAAGCGATGATGAACCACATGCCCAACCGATGCCAGAAATGCAGCGCGAGGCTATCGTTGCCGGTCAGGCGAATCATCCAGCCAAACCATTGATATGCCCAACTGTCTGTTCCGAGCCCTTCGCCATAGAGCGCAAAGCCGCTAAACACCATCAGTACGGACATCCAGAAATAGAACATTACCGCCAGTCCCGCTACCGGATTATGTCCATAGTAACGATGGGCCTCTTTTTCGAGGAAAAAATACCAGCGGATTTCGCTGATAACGCCTTTGCGCCAGGCGCGGCGCCAGAACGGAACCAGAAACATCTCCCTGGCATACTCATTTCCGACACATGCCCAGTAAATACGAAACAGCAGAGCGACAGTAAAAATATACGCCGTGGTAAAATGGATCAGACGTATCCAGCCCATCCAAAACATAAAGGTCGCTTCACCTTGAATCGATGGCAGGGGGCGGCCAATGAAATATCCTGTAACCGCCAAGACAACAATGGATAACGCTGTGATCCAGTGCCATAAACGTACCGGCGCTTCATAGATATAGTACCCCTGGCTGGTTATTTCTTTGAGATGCATTGAAACCTCCGAATCGTCGTCATCGAACCTGAACCCTGACCAGCTCCCCTCCATGATTATCAATAACATGGGTGGAACAGGCCAGGCAGGGATCGAAGCTGTGCAGAGTACGTAAAATCTCCAACGGTTGATCGGGAACGGCGAGTTTAGTTCCCATTAACGCCGCTTCGTACGCGCCAATTTGGCCTTTATCATCACGTGGCCCGGCATTCCAGGTCGTCGGTACTACGCACTGGTAGCTGTCGATTCTCTGATTTTCAATCTTTATCCAGTGTCCCAGCGCACCGCGCGGCGCCTCGCTGAAACCAACGCCTTTTGCAGACGTGGGCCAGGTATCGGGTTCCCAGAGAGTGACGTTTGCCGTCGCCGTATCGCCGGATTTGAGGTTACGCATCAGGCGATCGAAGAAGTATTGCAGCGTATTACCTGCCCATACGGATTCCAGCGCACGCGCGGCAGTACGTCCTAATGTAGAAAAGAGCGCCTCTTTAGGCAGTTTTAATACGCTAAGCAGTTGATCCACGGGCTCTTTAAATTCTGGTTTATTTTGATGATAACCAATCAGGTAACGTGCCAGCGGTCCCACTTCCATCGCATGACCCTTCCAGCGCGGCGATTTAATCCATGAATATTTAGCGGACTCATCCACCTGTTCGATAAAGGTTTTAGTGCCTTTATAGTGTTCGCCCATGACCAGTTGCGGCTCAGTCAGTCCATCCCACGGATGCAAACCCTTATCGTTATTGCCGTTGCCATAGGTATACCAGGAGTGGGTGACAAACTCCTGAATCTCATCGGGCGCAGTTAAATCGACGGGATGAATTTCGTCGAAACGACCATTAATGATAGCTCCCCGCGGAAGCAGGAGATTACTGGCGGAATAATCGTTAGGGTTATCGGGAAACTCGCCATAAGCCAGCAGGTTCATGCTCGATAACCCGCCGCCGATTTTTGCCCAGTCTTTGTAATAACTGGCAATCAGCAAGACGTCCGGAAGATAGACCTGTTCGCAGAACTGGCGAGCTTTTTCGATGATGGAACTGACAAGATTCAGACGTTCCATATTCACTGCGCCGACCGCGCCCGTTTCATCAAGGTTGATGGCGCAAGGAACGCCGCCCACCAGCCAGTTAGGGTGCGGGTTTTTACCTCCGAAAACGGTGTGGATTTTCACGATCTCTTTTTGAAAATCGAGCGCTTCCAGATAGTGGGCGACCGCCAGCAAATTGGCTTCCGGCGGGAGTTTCATGGCCGGATGTCCCCAGTAGCCGTTGCGGAAGGGACCAAGTTGGCCGGACTCGATAAATCGCTTCAGGCGATTTTGTAAATCGCGAAAATATCCCGGCGAGGACAGCGGCCATGCGGAAAGACTCTGCGCGATGGCGGAGGTCTGATGCGGATCGGCTTTCAGGGCGGCAACCACATCGACCCAGTCCAGCGCATGTAGATGATAAAAATGTACCAGGTGATCGTGAACGTGTAGCGTAGCCTGCATCATATTACGGATACAATTTGCGTTGTCAGGAATCGCGATTCCCAGTGCATTTTCTACGGCGCGAATTGAGGTCAGGGCATGTGTCCCGGTGCAGACGCCGCAGATACGCTCAACGAATGCCCAGGCGTCTCGCGGATCGCGGCCTTTCAGGATAACCTCAAGGCCGCGCCACATAGTGCCGGTCGACACGGCGTTAGTAATGACATTATTACTGTCGATATTCACTTCGCAGCGCATATGTCCTTCGATGCGCGTCACCGGATCGACCACAATTCGCCGTCCGCTATTGTCCAGTGTAAAACCCTGAGTCTGATAAGGATATGGCATGATTATTTTTTCTCTTCCGGCGTGTTTTCTGGCAACGTGTTGTTTTTATTACGGGCGTGTTTTATGGCACTGACCGTGGCGTGAGCAATGGCGGCTGCGCCCGCGACGCCAGCCACGCCCAGGCCAATTTTATCGGCGGTAGCTTCAATACCCGTTTGCGGAATGCCCGTTGCCCGGCTGTAAAAAGATCCGTAATCCCAGAATCCATCTTCTGAACATCCGAGGCATCCATGACCCGACTGAATAGGAAAAGAAACTCCATCATTCCAGCGAACGGTTGAACAGGCGTTATAGGTGGTCGGGCCTTTACAGCCCATCTTGTACAGGCAATATCCTTTTCGGGCACCCTCGTCATCCCACGCTTCCACAAACTGACCAGCATCGAAATGCGCGCGTCGGTAGCATTTGTCATGAATACGCTGACCATAAAACATTTTTGGTCGTCCAAGACGATCAAGGGGAGGAATACGATCAAATGCCAGCATATAGGTGATAACGGCGGACATCACTTCCGGGATAGGCGGGCAGCCGGGTACTTTAATAATGGGCTTATCGGTAATTAATTTATGAACGGGTGTGGCTTTGGTTGGGTTGGGGCGGGCTGCCTGCACACAGCCCCATGATGCACAGGATCCCCAGGCGATAATGGCTTTAGCATCCGCGCTGACGCGTTTTAATTTTTCCAGGAATGGCTCGCCAGCCAGTATGCAAAACATTCCGTCTTCATTCAGCGGCGCGTTACCCTCCACGGCGACGATATAGTTTCCTTTGTACTCACGCATTACATCCGCTAACGCCTGCTCGGCTTGTTGCCCCGCGGCGGCCATAATAGTGTCGTCATAATCCAGGGAAATGAGCGACAAAATGGCATCTTTGGCCAGTGGGTGCGCAGAGCGAATGAAAGATTCGGTACAACAGGTACATTCAAGACCATGCAGCCATATCACTGGCGTACGAGGTTTATTTTCCAGAGCGTAAGCTATCTGAGGAATCATCGAGCTGCTCAAGCCTAAGGACGTTGCGGTAAGGCTGCAAAATTTAAGGAAGCTACGCCTTGTCACGCCGTGCCTACGCATAACTTGATAGAATGTATCTTGTGTTTGCATAACGTTTATCCCAAACCACTATAGTTAGTGTGGGCATCATATGTTGCATTTATTGTCTTTCTCAACATAATTTGGTAGCAATTATGTTTCTAATTCGTAACAATAAATTATATGTATGCTACGATCCTTCTTTCAAAAACATAAATAAATTTAATGTTATTGGTGATATAAAATAAATATAGCGGCTCACTTTTATTTATAAGGGGTTCTACGCCGGAACCGCCGAAATTTCCGTTATCCCAGTTTTAAACCGGCTACCAATGTATCCAGGTCAATGAGTTCGTTACTGTTCTGGAAGGTATAATGTTCGTTCAGCAAAATGTGTTGCCAGGCTACTGGTGATATCCTGGACAGAGCCTCAATGGCCTTTTCATTACCTTCTGTTTCCAGTCGCCTCAGCAAACGTGACAGGATCGCAGAGTTGTAATAAACGATCACGTTGGAGATCAAGCGCCCGCACTGATTACTGATCTCTGTTTCTATATCATTTTTTCCGGTTAACTCTTTCTTGCCTCCGACTTTGGACACTGCAGCACGTAGTTGATGATAAGACTCAATCCGGTTCTGGGAACGGCGAATATTGCGTTCCATTTGCGGATCGCGCAGATACTTCAGTGTATAAATGCTGCGAATCAGACGGTCATATTCAAATACCGCCTGCCTTGTCGGATTGGTTACTGCATATGTACATAACTTACGGATCAGCGTTCCCTGCGTCATTTCCTTCAGCCCCAGCGTAGCAACGATGCGATCGAGATTGCTTTTTTCCCGGGATATAAGTTCCAGGTCAATCCGACCGGCTGGCTGAATCAGACATTTTTTATAGACCGACGATTCTCTGGTGCTGTACTGCTCCTGTAACTGCCTGTTCAGGTTAGTAAAATGAGGCTCAAAACGAAGTCCAAACCAGTGCAGTATCGCAAAATTTGCCCTGTTAACACTGTGCATATCTCCGGTGATGGCTACAGGCTTCACTACAGAGGTATTGCGGTACCAGATATCAAAAACGTGATGTCCTTCGTAATCATTAGTGCCAATCAGGTATCCGTTGATCGGGATATGGTTACACAGCAGAGTGTAGGCCACCAGGCCTTTACCGCGGCCAAAGTATTTACGTGAGTGCCGGGCTTTCACTGTTGGTCGTTCAACACCAAAAACTGTCACGAAAGCTGGACGAAGATGAAGTAGGTCAGCGTTTACTGAGTATTCCCTGTGTCGGAACGCTGACAGCAAGTACTATTTCAACTGAGACTGGCGACGGGAAGCAGTATGCCAGTAGCCGTGATTTTGCAGCCGCAACAGGGTTGGTACCTCGACAATACAGCACGGGCGGGCGGACAACATTGTTGGGTATCAGCAAGCGGGGCAACAAGAAGATACGAACCTTGCTAGTCCAGTGCGCCTTTCTGCCCATCCACTACGCCATAAAGGGTATCCGGCTCAAGAGTATTTATACAAAAACTGGAACACCAGTCAGGCAGGTTGGCCGACTGGGTCGGGGAGTTACTGTGTCGGAAAAGCCACTTTGTCGTGACCTGCGCTCTGGCAAACAAGCTGGCCAGAATAGCCTGGGCACTAACAACACGACAGCAAACTTACGAAGCATAGCGAGAATTATATCAGTTTAAACAATCACTCATCTGGTTTTGCGGATACTGATTATTGATGATACGAACGATCCACCGACCTGTTGAGGAACCTGTGAAACGTGAAGCCGTATATTTTCTTGAGGTTCATCAGGCGCGGAACTCATCGAGGCGCGGGAATAAAATCCCATTCAGACGCCGGATAGATTCAAGCAAGCCCACTTATCGTCAAAATCGGTGTTGCAAAAACGGGAGTGACCATAGATCCGTTTTCCAAGCGGCCCCCAAAATGGGGGCGGAGGGGGGAGTGAATTAAATTTGTGATCTTTTTCAAATAATGTGTTCTTGAGAGTAGGTTCTGGTTAGTGATATATATTAACTATATTATTAATGTTTTTATTTTGTATGATGCTTCAAAAGTATTATTTTACTGATAAAACGATCGTGTGGATATTCTATACGCAATGTATCATTAAGTAACGTGAGATATAACCATGAAGAAATTTTATCAATTTAGAGATGAGCAGAGAAAGACGCTTGAACAACATGCTTTTTATAATTTGATTTCTTCAGATTGTATAGCGTTGAAGGATAAACTATTATTTGCTCCTGTTATGGCTCATTTCATAATGAACTTCAGAGATATGAATAAATGGGTTATCCGGTTTGATAACAATGATAATGAATATAAATCCGTTATAAACGGAGGGACGATTGAGGATGAAACACATTCAAGATTTTTTTTAGAGGACTGGAGGAAGCTATATATAGATGACAAACTTAACTGGAAGGCAAGCGATGTTATATACTGGTTGTTTATTAGTCGTGAAATGGAATGTTTCCGAAAATTTGGCGTTGATTTTATGAGGCTTTGTGTAGATGATGGCGGAGATCCAATACTTCGTTATTCTCATTCCGAGTCAGGAGAAACTTGTGGTAATATATTCTTTTCAAAAATTAGTCCTATTGCTGACCAGGTTGCTAATAATTTAGGAATATCACTCCGTTATTTTGGAACATTTCACCTTAATCTGGAGAATGGACATGTATGGAAGTCAGAGGGTGTTTTTGAAAATATAGAATTGTCACCAGATTCTTACAAAGAAATGGCTGCGCTCTCAAAGAGAATGTTTGGTATATTTAAAGGGATTCATGACTCTTTTTATAATTATTTATCCAGTTATGTTCTTAATGGAAGTAATCCATCATTTCAGGGACCATTACCCGTAGGGAGAAATGTTGCCCCTATATACCCTGAGTTTGTGATAGAGAACAAACAAAATAACAATGGTAAACATATTGAACATATAAACAGTTACTTGGAAAAAATCTCGAATCATAAGTTCTTTAAATGGTTGATTAACACTTCAATAGACCCGCAATTGAAATTAAAAAGCTTCATACCTCTTTGGATTGTTGATATTATGGGTTATAGGGATATTAACAAGTATGTTTTTACATATGAACAGCCTGAATCAGAAAGTGAAAAGATTATAAACAATTATGCATTACACCTTTCAGAGCATAGCCGTTTATTTTATCATGACTGGAAATCACTTCAGCTTGATGATATGTTACGCTGGAGTGCCAGTGATACTCTTGAGTTTATTTTTCTTAACGCAGATATGGATATCCATAGAGAAAATATAGTTAAGTTTTCTTTATTTGGATTAAAACACAGAGATCCTATTATCAGGTTCTGGTTTATGATGATACTGGAGTTAAGTGGAAAAGAATTTTTCTCTCATGTTGGTGATGTAGCTTTGCTGGCGGAAAGGAAATATAATATTTTTCTTCCATATTTATGTGGGCGCCATGCGACAGAAGAAGAGTGTGAAGCATATAATAATATGTATGAGCATTTTATCGCAAAAGAAATTAGCCCAGAACAAAGTGATCTAATAATACAGATTACTGACATGGTTATGCAGTCATTATTGAATAACTTGGATATATCATATCGATATGTAGTGAATAATTTATTGGCAGTTCATTAAAAGAACAGCTCATTATTACTATTCTGATGCTCCTTAAAATCCCGCTTTTCAGGGCGGGATTTGTTAGATGCATAGAACAGTGAACTTAATTTCTGTTCATGCCAGAACATTATCCGATACGTCGTAAAAGCTCGTCCTTCAGGGCGTGGAGGATGTCAAGCAGGGAATATCTGACGCGGCTTAAACATTCAGGAGGCAGGGGAAATGATACATGCTGAAGCGATGTATGATCCTGAATACCGCACAGCGTATGAGACTGAAGAAGCCTCAGAGCAGCTTCGGGAGACATTAGCTTCCTGGCGAAAGGAAGCAGGGTTGACGTCTGCGCAGGTTGCAGAGCGCATGGGTATTAAAGCGCCCACTATCTCTCGCATGGAGAAGAACGCCTCCCGGATGAGTATCGATACGCTGATACGTTATGCCAGATCCTGTGGTGTGAACTTTAAAATTCAGCAAGTGTGAAGATGCAGCAACCACAAGAAAATACAGCGCGTCGGCATAGCTGTATTAGCTCAGACCTGATCTGACAGGCTTCGTCACCACTGGCTTTACGCTCACTCATGCGCTGTGCCGTACTTTTCAGCGCTTCCCGGGGCATGATTTTCCAGGCCCGCTGACGAACTTCACCAAAGGTGGTGGGATCAGGAACACTGGGGGTCATCACGTTCAATCAGCTTATCCAGCTCAGCAATAGTTGGGGCATCCATCTGTTCCGCCAGAATGGGCCATCCTGAGACAAAAGTCAGTACGTTGAGTCAGGAACTTGGAATAACCCGACAAACATTGTACCGACATATTTCACCTGATGGTCAATTGCGCGCTGATGGAATAAAACTACTGAATAATCAATGAGAAAATAAAAAATCGGAAAAATCTGGGGCTCCGGCGTAGAACCCCTATAACGTTACGCAATTATTTAAATATAGTCAGGTCCCTTTCGCAGTTTAAAAACGCGACAGCGCCCGTGTTCGAGAAAATCAACGTTAAAGGATAAATCGCTCGTCTCTGTTTAGCTTCCCCGGTAGTCTCAGCGAAGATAATGGAGACTACCGGCGGTTGCTTCTCACTGTCGTGCGCGGTAATTAATTATCACGATCACCAGCGCCAGGATGGTATGCTAAATCCATTCAAAATCCCCTGGATATGGATTGGAGGGCGCATGGTTATACCTGAGGTCAGGCAGGAGAGGCTCTATCAGAAGATAGCCAACCTCATCATTAAGCTGATCAATGATAATATTTTTCCACCGGGAAGTTTTTTACCGCCAGAACGCGAACTGGCAAAACAGCTTGGCGTGAGCCGCGCTTCCTTGCGAGAAGCCCTTATTGTACTGGAGATCTCCGGATGGATCGTGATTCAGTCCGGTAATGGGGTTATCGTTTCAGATAAAAAACATCCTGCCAGTGACTATACCATCGAAGACATTCTCTCTACTCGCGAGCTGGTTGATAGCCATTGCGCGCGCTTAGCAGCACAAAACGATAACGTTGACGCCATCAGCCGAATAGAGGCGATTTATCATCGTATGGAGCAAGCCATTAACGATAATAACGTCCACGGCTTTTACTCGCTGGATAAAGAGTTTCACCTTGCGATCTCTGAAGCCAGCCGTAATCGGGTTTTGTTCGATATGTCCCGTATGTTATGGGAGCAGCGGATTAATATCCCTTATGTCGGGCTTGATGAGCGGTCTGGAGACAGGAATGTTTTACTTAATCTCAACAAGCAGCATAAAGCGATAGTGGATGCGATGCGCCAGTCTGATGCTGACAGCGCCTATCAGGAATCTCTGGAACATTTACGCTATGTGAGAAAGATTGTCGGCGGCTAAGTTTGTCGGTGAATAACACCGCATGGCGGTAATGCCATGCGGTAGAGCTCGCCGTAAATCAATGGAAAACAGCATTAATCTTTAAGTAGCGCTCCGGATAGCGATCAAGCTCTTTCACAGCATCAGGGGTCTCATCAAGATTGACGACCTTACTGACAATGTCTTGCGGGTTAATCTCCAGCGCGGACAGCATGCGTAGCGCCTCGTCAAATTCGCCGGCACTGGTGCGGGAGCCACGTAAATCCAGTTCTTTATAGGTAATCAGGTTCGTCGGCAGCGACGTTTCCTGTTTTGGCCACCCTGTAAAAGAAATGCGGCCAGCAAACGATGCTAAATCAAGCGTATTTCGAATAGCGCTATTTGCGCCAGAGGCTTCTATAACAACCTGCGCCATTGTGCCGTGTGTGATGTCTTTAATTGCGTCGATAATCTGACCGTCAGTGGCGTTCAGTACATAGGGAACGCCGAGTTTCTGAGCATAGCGTAGCCGTGCCTCCACAATATCGATCAGAACAGGCGTTGCCTTGTAATGAAGAGCGCTTAATGCCGCCATGAGACCGATCGCCCCCGCGCCGATAATTGCAACATATTCTCCGGCCTTGACGTTTGCCCGATGCAGCGCGTGCAGAGCGATAGTGAGCGGTTCTGCCAATGGCGCCATTTCAGAAGACACATTGTCAGGGATTTTATGAATTAAATGTGCGGGATGAGTAACGACCTCTTGCATTGCGCCATCCACATGCACGCCAATGACTTTTAAATGTTCACAACAGTTAGTTCTGCCAACCGAACAAGGGTAACAGTGACCACAATAAATATAAGGGTCAACAATCACGCGGTCGCCTTTTTTAATATTATCCGGCATTCCTGCGCCTTCCTGAAGAACAACTCCGATCACTTCATGCCCGATAATTCTTGGATAAGTGACAAGCGGGTTTGTTCCACGAAACGCTCCAATATCCGATCCGCAAATTCCAGCAGCCTCAACCTTAATTAACACTTCATTCTCTTTCTTATGCGGATAATCCACCCAACGGGTTTCAACTTCACCAGGCTTATTAATGAACACAGCTTTGACTTTCATTGGCTTTGAATCCTTTACTTTTTACAAACACGAAGACCAACAGGCTTGAAACGATAGCGATAGCACCCGCCAGATAGAAGGCGTAGTCATATTTATCGCTAAACTGAACGATAAATCCGGTGACAAGTGGACCGATAATGCCGGATATATTAGCCAGACCATGCATAGCTCCGCCGACGCTCCCTACCTTATCTTTATGGACGACATCCTGAATGACCGCCCAATAAATAGGGCCAGTTAAATAGAGCAGGAAGAGTGAAACTGACATGAGTGTAATTGCGCTACCAATGGTGCTAACGGTACCAGAAACCGCAACACATACTGCCGCGCCTGCCAGGCAGACACCCAGAATAAGCCGACGAGAGAGCAGAGCATTACCGGTAATCCGATAAATTACATCAGAACAGACGCCGCCGAGCACCATACCAATGGCGCCAATAACCCAGGGAATTACCGTGGCAATACTAATTTCTTTAATATCCAGGTGTAACGAATGGTTCAGATAACTTGGGAACCAGGTCAGGAAGAAAAAAAGAATATAGTTGTAGCTGAAAAAAGCCAAGGTTGTCGCCCATACCATTGGCTGCTTCATGTAATAGCCGAGTGAAGGCGTGGCCCGGCCATCATCAGATAAAATAATGTCCTCATGATTTTCAAAATCAACACGCTCTTCCGGCGCCAGGCGTTTACTCATTGCTGGCTTGTCGCTAACGATAAAGTACCACAGTAGTACCCACACCAGGCCAAATAAGAAAATAATGCCAAATGCGGGGCGCCAACCTAAGGATAACGCCAACAGGCCCACTACCGGACCGGACACCGCACCGCCGAGTGGAGAGCCAGCGCTAAAAATGCCGATCGCCGTGGCAGACTCTTTTCGGGAAATCCAGTTATTGATGATTTTATTTCCGGCGGCGCTGACTGGTCCTTCAGCCATACCGAAAAGAACGCGTACGATAAGCATCGTCCACAATCCGGTGACCAGACCTGTTAAGCCACAAAATACAGACCATAGTAACGCAGCGATAAGGAAAACCGTTTTTGGGCCAACTTTGTCGCTGGCCCAGCCACCAATAAAATTAAACAGGGCGTATCCGATAAAAAATGCGCTGAAGATCATTCCCATCTCCGCAGCGTTAAATCCTAATTCCTTTTCAATCAAAGGGGCAGTTATCGACAATGCTGAACGATCCATATAGTTAAGCATGTAAACTATAAATAGAAGAAAAACGATAAGCCATCCCATTGTTTTTCTTTTCATGATTTATCCTCTTATTGCGGTCTAGCGGCCTGACCACAATATTTTAAGGTTATTTTCAAATCACCTTCCTTGTGGTTAGAACGTGATCAATGTAACGAAAATTTATCACATAGGATTTTAATCCATCGTAATCATGATGGATTAAATTGTTTAAAATCAATTAATTAATTGAAGATTTAATCGAGGCGATCATTTTCCCCTAATCCACGCCCTGGTAACGTTTGACAGGCTGCGTTAACTGAGGGCGGTGCTATCTGTGGGTATTTATCATCGGGCGTAATATAAACCTGAGTCGTTGCGATATAGCCATCATCAAAGGTTGCTTCGATATAGGTAGCTTCCCAACCCGTCTCAGGTTCATTTAAGGTAATACTGATTCTATTGGTGATGGGAATATCTATCGTAAGCGGATGATAGCGGATACTACAGGCATAACGAAAATCACGCGCATTGGGATTGTCGGCTGTCCAGCGAACGACTTTTACTGGCACCTCAGAGAAATAGACCGTGAGGAGGTTGTGGTGAATAATGCCAAACACTTGTGGTAATGTTTTTTTACTTTGAAACCGGTTAATAAATGGAACGAGGCTTTCTTCAGTAATATCTTTAATTGAATAGTGACTCGTATTGGGCACTATGCGTAATGATTTTACGCCAGGAAGTTTTTTATAATAAAAACGAGTATTATCTGGTACGAAAAAATCATCACCACTGGCATTAATAATATATTTGGGTATTGCAAGGCAGGGTTGATAAATAGTATTGAGATATCTTAAAGGATCTATTATTTGCCTTAACTGGTTAAACGGATAGGATTTTATTTTCTCATCTATGCCTTGCTGATAATAAGGATAGAATGTAATTGGCCAGTTCCCGCCGTATGACTGATAAATATGCTCAAGCGAAGCATCAATATCAAGTAGATCAATAGCAAAGGGAACAATTGCTTCAACATCAGGATCGGTAATAGCTGACAACCAGGCGGTCCATCCACGTTTTGAAATACCGGTAATGATAAAGGAATGTATATTCCATTGCGCTAACTCCTTTTTTGCTAATCTTGTCGCTTGCGCCAGGGCAGTGACCATTGGAATATTTAAAGGTATTAACTTACGTTGCTCCGGCGCCTCCATAAATAATGTCCAACTCCGGGAAATACTCTCGTCCTCTTTCAGAGGTTTTTTATCATCCAGAAAGGTTAAATATTGATTAGGTATATCACTAACTGATATTACTATAGTATTTGTGTCATGGGCAATGTTTGCCAGTGTTTCCTGAGTAAAATCAACGGATTTACTAGGGATTTGCACGCCTTTTTCGTAATTAATTCCGTTGTTTATCACCACCAAAGCATGGCGCTCTTTTGCCTTTTCTGGGATATAAATATCAACGTTATGTCGCCATTGTGCAGGGTTTACCATGTCATCCGGCGACCAGTGTTGCGATAATAATTCATAGTGCCTGATTACCACTTGTGCTAATGGAACTGTACTAATCAAGGTATATTTTAGCGGTGTGCCTGAAATCTGCTTCCGGTAGTCGGGGAGAACATGAGACAAATCACACTCCGGGCTGTTGTGACAATAGAATACGTTCTTATGAAGTAGTGTATAAACATTTGTAGAAATAAAAAGCACTACTATAACAACGAGATATCTTTTTTTCATGTTTTCCCCGCGCTTTACAAAGGCAAATGCTAACCAGCGTGAGTTCCATAAATACCTCTTAAATATTCAATATAAGTACAATACTTTTGATAAATAATGGCAGAAGAGAACGATATTGTTTGTGACGTTGTCACATTATTTTGTTTCTGGTTTCGCTATTAGCGGTGAATTTTTTGAAAGGTAAGTCATCGCTGTCACCAGTCCGATAATGGCAACAGTGAACGCTATACCGATCCAGACGCCGTAAAGGGCATACCCCAGGATAAATCCGCCCAGTACGGGGGATATAAAATCAACGATTGCGATTAATGCCTGCGCCGTTCCGATGACGATACCTTGTCGGGCAGACGAGACATGGACGGACAAGGCGGCAAGATAAGTGGGTTTGGCTAGCGCATCAGCGATGCTAATACAAACGATAGCAAAAATAAGCACTGGTATGGTCATGGCGATACCCGCAGTGAGGAATCCAGTACAAAGAAGGGTGAAGATTAGAATAATTAGTTTTCGCTCCGAAAAATATTGACTCACCCAACCTAACAGAAATAGCTGAACGAAAATATTAATGACCCCGTCCGCCATTAACAGGTAGCTTAACGCTTTTGGCCCAAAGGGAAGCCCATTCCAGATGAAGGTATCAGAAAGAAAAACAGGTAATTGTGAAGAGTACATGCCATAGGCGAAGAAATGACAAAGCATTACGATGATTAAGACGCGAAAGACCGGCATCTTTAAAATAGCGCGGGCAGAGAACGCCGCTATTTTATCTGTGGTAAGTGATGCAGTGGAATGCTCTTTTAATCCCCAAAACGCGACCAGGGCAGACCCAAAGACAAGTATAAAGGCGGCGTAGATCGGCGCGCTCAGACTGATATCCGATAGCCACCCTGAAACTCCCGCCCCGACAATACCGCCTAATCCAATGCAGCCTGTGAGGATACCGATTGCCTGACGCCGATTTCTGACGTGCGTATGATCGGCAATATAGGCTGTGGCGGCTGATAAATTCCCGGCGCTAATGCCAGAAAGCGTGCGGGCGAGCAGGATAAACAGGATACATTGCGCGCTGGCGAGTAATAGTAAACTTATCGCCGCAATAGCCAGCGTGACAATCAGTATTCGCTTGCGGCCAACGCGATCGGAAAGGTGGCCAATCAGGGGAGCCGCACAAAATTGGCTAAAAGCTTCAGTGGCGATAATGGTGCCAATGATAAGCGGTGAGCCGCCCATCTCTCTGATATAAAAAGGCAGTACAGACATCACAGCCGACGTACTGGCGGCGTAGAGGCCGACAATAAAGAAAACAGGCAGAATCCGCCGCTTGTTAAGCGGCTTAGTCGTTTCACTGTTAGCATTCTCATAGAGATTAGTATTCATTTTTAATCCCTATGGCAAAACGAGAGAGATAATTTTCAATATCGTTGACCTGCTTGCCGTGAAAAAATGCGCCGACATAGCCATCGGGTCGGATCAGCACGCATTCACCTGGCACCAGTTGATAGGACTCCCGGAAGTGCCCCATGGTGTCGATGAGTTCGTCCTGCTCGCCAATATGATAGATACGCAGACCTCGCCGCGCATCGATGATCTTTCCGTGGGTTTCGTAGGCCAGCAGATGCCATTCCGGCCCTTGTAGCAACTGAAATAACCGTAATGATTGTCCTCCAGCGCCCAGAAGAGGCGCATCAGGAGCTCTTTCTCCCGTTTGTAACCCATGCTGACGCTCGGGCAAGGTATGGTTTAAGGGGGAGCCGATGTACTGGATATCAAGTTGTCGAACGTCGCGTTCTCGCTTGATGCCGCCTTGTTTTTGAGTTTCAAGCAATCGGGTAGAAAGGTGGAGTAACGACTCGGCGACCGGGCGACGTTCCTGTTCATAGCTGTTGAGTAGCTCTTTTTCTGCGCCCTGCAGCGAGGCTGCTATTTTCCATCCCAGGTTATAGGCATCCTGAATACTGGTATTTAACCCCTGACCGCCCGTCGGCGGATGCACGTGAGCGGCATCTCCGGCTAAAAATACCTTACCCACGCGGTAATGCTCCGCTATGCGCGCATTCATCTGGTACTTCGATACCCAGGAAACTGAATGGATGCGCACATCCGTCCGTCCGATTCGTTCAGCGATCAAAGCCGTGAGCGCGTCGGCTGAGAAATCCTGCGAGTCATCCGGGGGCAACGATGCCTGAATCTGAAAGAGCTGCGTGCCGGCGAGAGGACAAATTGTTATCATCCGCGCCATATCGCCATTATTAAAGTGGTGCCATACATCTCGGGTCAGGCCGGAAAGCGAAACGTCAGCTACAAGCGCATGGATTCCCAGCGCACAACCGGAGAAATTGACGCCTAATTTTTTTCTGACAAAACTTTTGCCGCCATCAGCGCCTGTCAAATAATGAGCGATGATGACCTCCTCGCCAGTCGACCCGGCAACATATGCGGTCACAGTGTGTGGGGTCTGCGTAAAATGCAGTAACTCGCAGCCGAACTCCACCCGATGCCCCAATGCCTTTAATTGCTCTTGCATAATCGTTTCTGTCACGCTCTGCGGAACCATCAATGGCAAATGGTAGGGTTCGGCGTAGTTCGGTTTTGTATTATGTGCAATATCTGAATCCACGTAGCTTCCGTCGTGACGGTAGGTACGTAACCGGGGATAGAAGCCGCCAGCGGCGACCACTTTATTGAGTATTCCAAGATCTTCGAAGATTTCTTGCGTTCGCGGTTGAATACCTTTACCACGGGAGCCGGTAAAGGGTGTTATTCTTTTCTCAATCAGGCGAAATGAGATGCCGCGGCGCGCCAGTTCGATGGCTAAAGTAAGCCCGGTAACGCCGGCGCCGCAGATCAGTACATCTGTCGTGGTATATCTTGTCATCGTCTCTCCAATGTGTGTATTATGCACGCAATAGGAGCCATGCTATGTCAGAAAATAAAAATGTGCAAGATACACATATTTCCGAGCAGATGAAGACGCTTCACGGTGCGTTGATTCGTATTGTGAGTGCGCTTAATCAGCCTCGTAATGATGAGAAGTTAATTGAAGATGCCGGGATTCAACTCGATCGTACGCTATTTTCAATTCTTATCAGTATCGAACGTTTAGGGCCGATTGGCGTTGTTGAATTAGCCGAACGTGCTGGTCGTGATTACACGACGGTAAGCCGACAGGTTGCCAAACTGGAAAAGTTGGGGTTGGTAATACGGCAGCATAATGCCGTCGATCGCCGTATACGCGAGGCAGTTATTTCCCCGACAGGAAAGGCGATGACGGAGCGTATAGACGCGGCGCGAGAGCAGATGGGCAATGTCATTTTTAAAGGCTGGTCTCAGGACGAACTTGATATCTTTGTCCGGTTAATGCAAAAGTTTGCCGATGCAATGGATAGCGTCTCTTCAACACAGTCATGAGCAGTAGAAAAGGGCGGTCAGCCTGATCGTCCAGTAAATATAAGGACAACATGTATAGCGTTAATATTCACCTCCTGGAAGGCCAACGTATACTATAAATGATGGTTATGCAGTAATATCAGTATCAATGGTTTTTTCAAAGGTTGTAAATATGCTTACCGAAAAATATAATTTTCGCATTAGCGATACGATGGCTATCCCGCTCAGGCCTAATTGGATATCCAATAATGCATATCGGGAAAAGTGTAAGATGCTTATCCTAAACCGGAGTAAAGGAGACTTTCATAAGGTAGACTTTAGCAAAATAATAGATTACATCAAAAAAGGCGATGTGGTTTGTTTTAACGATAGCACTATAATAAACAATATGTTTATATGTAAAACAAAACGTAATAGATTAATTAAAATTGTTTTAGAGGGTTTCCTGCCAGAAAATAGAGTCATTATCTCCGGGCTTTTGAAAGAAAAGTTTGATGCTCATGAAGTATTATATCTGGCTGATAATTTTGATGTTTCCTTTGCAATAGGACAGAAATTTAGCGAAAAATATCAGTATCAGGCTGTCGTGGAAAATCATGATGCCTTGATTTCTTATTTAGTAAGTCATGGTGAACGCCTTGATGAGTATGTAGATTCCAGCTTATTTTATAAATACCCAGATGCTTATCGCTCCGTTTTTTCTAAAAAATATGGTTCTTTAGAAATACCCTCTGCTGGTATTCGCTTTACGTGGGAACTTATCAAAAAGATCAAAGATAAAGGCGGGCTAATCGCCTTCATTACTTTACATGTTGCGTCAACAGAAATACTTTCTAACAGAAAAATACAAACAAGATGCGTAGAAGATTTCACCATCAATAAAGAGTACTATGACGTTTCGCAAGCAGCAGCGGATACTATTAATACTGCAAAGAAAAATGGCGGACGAATTTTTGCTATAGGAACGACAGTTGCGCGATGTCTGGAATCCGCGTATTCCGGGACTCATTCTTTCGTCAAAGCAAGTTCTGGTTGGACAGCGCTTTATATACATCCGGGCTATCAACTTAAAGTGGTTGACTGCCTGCTAACGAACTTACATCAACCAAAAACGACACATATGGTGTTAACCGGCCAGTTTGCCGGAGTTGATTTACTGATGAAGGCCTATACATCAAAAGATATCCAGTCATGCCAATTCGATATGTTTGGTGATTGCATGTTAATTATTCGGACAACTGACTGAAGTTCTTTATCTGACATGGTCACAAGCGTTCGTGCGCATTCAGCGCAGTTGCCCACGACGACGCTTAACCAGCGAAGCTGGTCCGTGTTCGCGATAGCACTCCAGTGGCAGTGTCTGTCTGAGATCTCAAGCCGGTTTGGGGGTGTGGGGGTGGTTGCCCAATCTGGCTACAAATCTCGCCACATGACGTTAGTGCGCATAATGTATATTATGTTAAATATCCTACGGTGATAAACAAATTCATATCTCTCCATAGCCTCTCACGAAATCAACAGGTTAACGATTTCTAACATCCCTCCCATTTCTTGCGCATTTACTTCAGATTGGCGGTTGCACCAGAGATAATAGCGAATGCCCGTTCTGTGAAGTGCGCTGCTGCTACAGTTGCCTGTATTACCGCCCCTTTACTGATGGCGACCATCAGGCGGTGCTGGAGAGTGTAGTTAAAGAAGTCGATGTGAACATTTCACGCTGACAGGCCGGATCGATGAGCTACCCAATCTGATTGCCAAAAAACAGGTGTTACAGCAAGCACATTCGAAGTTGACCCAACTTACACAACATCAGCCTGACTACCAGACCAGACTGGCCGACATCGAACCAACTGGTTGCGGCGGAGAGTGTGTTGTCTGGTGGAGTAATCACCGAGGGCAAAGTCCGTACACTGGCCCAGCTTTTTGCACTTGAATACCAACAATTGATGCAGGAGAACGACTGATGCGCGGCAAGGAACTGGACACACTGATCGAGCACGAATTACAACTGATGCTGGTTGAAGGCTTTGACAAGTCCCCTATTCAGATCGGCTTTGACGAGCGGAAGCTCGAGGCTCCAGGGGAGAAGATCCCGTAGCCGGTTTGACGGCCATTCGCTTATTTCTCTGATCACATATCGCAGATAAGACTCCGGATCGATTCCATTTAGTCTGCACGTGACTATCAGCGTATACATGATCGCCGCGTTCTCACCTCCGCTGGCTGAGCCAACGAACAGGTAATTTTTACGGCCAAGTGCCACCACCCGCAGGGCGTTTTCGGCGATATTATTGTCTATTTCCACCCAACCGTTACGGCAGAACTCATTCAGCGCATCCCAGTTATTTTCCAGGTACGTGAACGCCCCCTTCAACCCTGAAGCTGACGACATTACCGCTGCCTGTTCCCGCCACCAGTTGTCCAGCGACGCCATCAGCGGCACGCTTTTTTCCCGACGCACGGCCAGCCGCTCTGCTGCCGGGCTACCCCGGATCTCCGCTTCTATTGCGTACAGTTCTCCGAACCGCCTCAGGGCTTCCGTTGTGACTACGGTGGGCGTTCTCACATGTACATCATGGAACTTACGTCGCGCATGGGCCATAATAAAAGGTGGCGCGGCGCAGATACCCTTCGGCTATGACCGTGCGGATATTGCGCCCCAGGGCATCGTAATACAGCGTGTCGCTGTAACCATTCGTCCTTATCGAATCATCGGTCATGAACAGCCAGCTATCGAGAAAATACGGCTGATAGCTACGAACCGGCTGGCCTTTATTGTCATACTCGGTTCGTCCGGATACGACCCATCGTTCACCGACATTAACCGAATTTATCAGCTATTTCTTTAATCTCCTTGCAAAAGCTGGAGATGAAACCATCCCTGTCCTAGTTTCTACAACGCCTATATTTTTATTCATTTGTGAATGATAGCTCTGTGGAAGAGTACTCCAGTGCGGAGGTTGAACTATATTCAGGTCACGGAAATATGTGCCCCACTCTTCTAAGTTTTCAACGATTGTCCGATCTGTTTTATTAACTATAGCTATTGGAAATGGTCCAGGATTGGCAACGACAGCTAGCGAACCTTTATCCTTAATTGCCTCTTCTGTTTCGTATTCTTCTCTATATCCCAAAAAATTTTGTTGTGGGCCATGGCGAACCACATGCATATGCTCATGCTCTTGATCTAAATGGCGAACTGGATCCACAGCAGCAACACCTTCATTAATAGCATGAGCTATTGCTTTTTCAGCATAGCTCTCTGGCTTTATAAATTCAGATTGATTATTTTCATCTTTCTGATACTGAATCTGCCAGTCTTCACTGCGACGGCGGTAATTTTCTGACATTTCGGTTTGTTGCGCAGTTAAACCCTGGATTTCCCCGGTTAACTGAAGAACCATTCCGGTAGCCAGCGTTGGCGCGCCGGGCTCGGCACCACCATCTGCCAACCCAAAGATATTCGGAATAGTTTTTAAAGCCATACCGGCAGTCAGGAAAGGTGAAGCTGCAGCCATAGATGCACTGGATTCATCCCGCAATGCCATTGCGCTCGTTTCCCCAGCAGATAATCCATTGCTATAAAGCATGTAATAATGGTCATACCGCTGTTGGGCGACAGCCCGGCTGGCTTCCAGTGCCTGCTGATCTGCATTTAGCGCTGAAATTGCCTGTTGCTGTAAACTGATGGTAAACGACGAGATATTCAGCGCCTGCTGCTGCTGAAGTTCCTGTAAACCGGCGGATTCGCCCCGTTCGTAATAACCAAGTAACGTCTGACCAAACTGACTCAAGGTAGCCACCGCTGCGCGAGCGCTTTGCAGCATTACACTGAAGCGATACGGTGGAAGTATTGCTGACAGAGCCGCCACGCTGTTAGCCAGACTGCCCGCACTCGCACTTTGCTGGAGCAATAGTGTAGGATTCACCAATGGGGCATACAGCGGCACGACCATTGGTTGTCCGTCAATGGTTAAATTATGCCGTAGGTTGTACAGCCGGTAGTCCACCGTATTCCAGTACTGTAATAACTGCGTATTCAACGGAGCCAGGAACTCCGGATTATCCACGACATCCTGTACGGTATAGTTTTCACCAGAGAATGCGACAAGAGTATGACCAACAATATTTTCAAACGCGGTAAGCGCTGTATTTTCCTTCGCCGCGACATCCGCCAGCGTATCCGGCTGCCACTGATTCAGCAAATTAATATCCGGACGTGGTCCGAGCAAATCCCTCACCTGGCAATAACGCAGTTTTGCCAGACTCAGGCCATCATTGGTTAACAGACGATAATCGGCGTCCGCCGCCGCAATCAGATTACTGATATAAGCCATCGTGATGGCTTTCTGGTAGTGAACGGGATCGGCAGTAGCAATGGCATCCGGATCGGTAGGATCCTGCACCATACTCCCTACCGCCTGAGCGCTACCGTTTTCAACCAGTGGGCGTACGTTCCAGTAATCGGGTTCAGGATAATTCGGGTTACTGCTGGTACGTCCTCGCGCTGACGGGGCGAAAATATAGTTCAGCCATTGCTGCGCATCATCATATTGGGCCTCCTGGTACAAACGATAGGCCACCAGATACGGCATATGGAAAAACAGCTCCCAAAAATAAAGGCCGTTAGCGCCGTTAAAATCCATGACGACAGGATCACCACCATCTAAAGCAGGTTCCTCGGTAAGTTGAGTATCCCAGGTCAGCAGCTCATCAATACCGATATTTGCTTTGTTGATCAACGTCATGGCAAAAAGAGTATTAAGACGTAATGGAGAAATAGCCAAATCTGAACCATCAGAAAAAGTACCACCATTAAAATCCAGATATTGCACCACACCATTGCCACTATCCTGTTGTGCTAATTTTGGTGGCGCAATATTAACCAGATTAATTACCTCAACGGTATACTGCATAGTACAGTTTCTAACTCTGGTCTCCTCAGAAGAAAGTGTTTCACTTACTTCTACAGACCAATTGAATACATAACTTCCTGAATCTTTATAATTACAAGATATTTTATTGATATTATTAATTGTATTATAATCTACAGGGGAGTAGATTAACGCACTATCACCATCCGAATAACCAAGACTCCACTGCGGACTATAAATTGTCACCGCAGGCAGTTTGAAGGAATAGCTTCTCCAGCCACTGGAACTAGTTCCTGTTCGCACCCACAAATAATAATCAGACTCTGAATTTAAATACATAGAGACATCTTTATTAAAATAAATACCATTTGTATAGTACATTTTGTGATCATCTTCATAATATATAGTATCATCTGATGCATATATATGTGAAGTCTCATAATTATCAGCAACTAAACGCAGTTCGGTAAATGGTGCCTGGTTAGTTTTCCCCTCCAGGTTAATACTTCCATAGCCAAAAATATTCTCAACTACAGGGTCCATTTCTATAGTGAAGCCGAATTGATTATTATCGTTATACTTTTTATTATAGTCACTTTGAATTGTTTGAAACTGAAAAATATTAATAGCATTATTTATCCGGAGAGTAAGAGTTCCATTTTCATTGTCAACAGATGCACTAACATCTCCCCCACTCGGCATAAAACCCTGCATCTCCCCCTTAAAATCGTCATTAACAAGATCACTGCTGATCAATGTTGTTACAGATATCCCATCACCAGAAATATTGAATTGTATATATTTTTGATTTTCATCACCAGCAAAGAAAGAAAATATATCATCACTATTAACATAATTTTCTTGTTCTATATTACCCCAGGGATCCATCACGGCCGACAGCGAAGTATACATGGAATCCTGGTCTTCTGATGTTTCTGCGTAGAGTGCGAATATTGCATTAAAAGTCTCATAATTAATACTGCCATTAGCTAAAGCAACAGTCATATAATCTGTTGCCTGAAAAAGTTCCTCATACATAGGATCGACATCACTAGATATATTATAAATTATTTGTGGCGCAGACCAGGAACCATCAAATTGTATGTTGGCGGAGTACATCTTGATATTAACAATGTTGCTGCTACCATCACTTGTTGAACTGGTTGTTTTTTCATACCAGACAATATATAAACGATTATTAAATACCATAGGTCGCAATGTACCAACCATCACATCAGTATTGATATTGACATCTATTTTTTTCCATTCACTCCATGCACCAAGGGCAACAGCATTGTGAGCGTTTTGGCTCATATCCAAAGTTCGCCAATAATAATCCGCAGGCGAATTTTTTGTGCGTCCAATAAGGTAGTATTTATCTTTATCGACAACATTACCATCAATAAACCCACTAACCATATCCAGATTAGCAACGGTTTCGAAATCATTTAAATACACTTGCACTGCCTGCTCAATATTATCTTCATTTAAAGAGTTCTGCCCCAGAGCATTTTGCAAGTCAGAAAAATATTCCGTCTTATTCTTTCTTAGCGTCGGATCAATATAATCTTCAGGATAGGTATCAAGTTCGACATACCCTCCCCAGATAGCATATTGATTACCGCCATTATTCCACTGAGTAATTTTATCAGCATCCAGCATTTGTGTGCTATATCCCGGCTCCATATTTAACACAATACCATTAATATATTGCTGAATGCTTGACATCGCCTGTGCTACGCGCGACGTTTGTACATCGTTGTTCACCAGGGGATCGATAAGAAGATATTCATAGACATCCTCTGGTGTTTGAACCAGAGATGTTAGATTATCATTGCCACTATTTGGCACATACTGTCCCAGATAATAAGAGAGCAATGCATTACGGTAGCCCTGATTTAATTCACTGCTGATAGTGGTTGCCATAATAAACCTCTGCATTAGGTGGCACGAACCCCGCCGCCTGTTTACGGTGAAATTAATGAATACTGCCAGTTCATAACAGTATCGATATTACAACAATGTCAATGCTATGCCTGAATGGCGATTAGCGACTCTCCAACGGTTTGCCATGCGGAATAGTCTGATGCGATTGTCAGCGCCGAAACGTTAAGAACGGTTTCCACTGACGTCTGAGTATTTGTGCATAGCGTTTGCAGACGCATAACCGTGTCCACCTGTGACAGGTTACGAGCGATACCGTCAGTCTCATTGGCATGCGCTGCAGCCTGTTCAACCTGATCGCTATCCCAGTTTAGCAACGCAGCAAGAGCTTCCGATGCCTCAGTAACTGGCGGTAATGAGTCGCTATTTACCCAGCTCAGATAGGCTAATACGTCGTCTTCTTTCGGCGTCAGCTTCAGCCAGTCAGCGTAACGGCTGAACAGGTACATCAGGTTAAAATCAATGCTGGTATCCGTTACGCCAAACCACGCCGGATTGCTCAGGAAAGTGAACATCATGGCTGGTGTCAGGCCAACTGTGGTACAAATTCCTGCCCGGCGCGCCACCTGGTACAGCATCTGAGAATAGCTGTCCGGGATATCGGCAGCCTGAGTGATAGTGCTGAGCGCCAGCGTCTGGCTCAGTAAGCTGTATTCAGAAGCGTCAGCCCATGCCAGCAGGAATGTGGACAGATTACTGTCAGTTTTCAACGCTTTCGCCAGCGAGCTGTCTGCAATCCCATCCTGGCTGTGTTTCGCCTGCCAGATGACGGTAGCCAGCATACTGGCTACCTGATCAGGATCATCAAACGTATACTCAGCAATATCTGCCTGGACATAACTCAGAACCGTGCTGTAATCGATCGCGACAGGCATGACCAGGCCCTGATCATCGATTAAGTCGGAGAACGTATCCAGCCAACTACTAAACAGCACAGGCTTTCCTGACTGAACGATACTGGTGAGCTCGGATTCTGTCAGAACAGAGTCCCACATGCAGACATTATCGTATCTTACCGTTAAAAACATATTAGAAACGGTTGAATAGAACTGCTCAGAACCATCTTCATTAAATGAGCCCGTATTTCCTTCAGGCGTCCCGATTGAACCTGTCAGGCTACTATAATCCAGTATTGCGCTGGTAACATTGGTACCCGAATCAGTAAACGCATAAAGTGTTAATATTTCGGCCGCAGTGTCCATAACCACAGCAAAATAGAACCATGCTCCATTTTTCCCCCAGTTTGCCTGGCCGGTTGTACTACTGGAGGTAATCGATTTCCCTGTATCATCCGAAATGATAGCCACCAGGTTATAACCATCGCCTAAAGTGACAGAAATTCCGGCTCCGGTGTGCGTGTTATCAGCACCTATCGTGGCGGTGGCATACAGCGGCGTTTTCTCCGAAGCGCTATCGATATACGCCCATCCCCCCAGTGTGTAATCATTACTTCCGGTTACTTTCGTATTTGCCTCATCATCGAGCATGGCATATTGTCCATCCTTCGAATTAAGCTGAACCGCATCATTTGTCACGACCCCGGTAATCGAACTATAACCCGCAGGAAATTCGAGAATATTAGTATTTTCAGGAACAGGTACGCCGGTAAAACTTTGTTCGTTAAGCAGTACCGCAGGTAACTGCTGATTAATTTCGGTGATAAAATTCAGTTCTGCCGTGGTTGCCGGCATATTCCCTTCACCGGATTGCAACAACGCCAGTATTTTCAATGCCGACAGGTTATTGTCCGCCAGCCAGGTGGCTGTATCAGCAAGGGCCATTAAAGTGTCCAGCAAATCACTGGCGGTAGGCTGCCCCTGTGTGTCCAGGGCGGCATAAACCGGTATTCCGGCCAATTTACCCATTGCCTGCCCGGCTTCAACCAGCTCCAGCAATGCCATACCGTCACTGAAATTCAGCCCCAGCCAGCGCGGAACCATGACCAGGCGGTAGAAAGCGGAAACCACATCCAGAGAGCAGTTCAGACTGGTGCTGCCATCCCCCTGAGCTTTACTGACCTGCTGTGCCAGTAATACAAATTGTGCCCGGTCGATCCCTAAGCCGGCACAAATCTGTTTTACAATGCGCCCGTCGTTACCCGTCAACGCGGTGTAATCAAAGGGGTCATTGGTAATCGATAAAGGTTCTTCAAACAGCGAAGGTGAAACAAATATCTGGTCAAAAAACGGGACAGCTGGCGCAATGGCATAAGGCGTTATCTGATTCAACACTGACGCAAACTGATACGCATTAACTGCGTAATTCTGCTGGTAATGGCTAAACACACTCAGCGTACGCAGCGTATTGGTATCGGACTCTGAATTATTACTACCCATAACTGAAGTGACCAGTAAATCAACTTGGTCATAAGGTAAATTCAACCAGCGTTGCAGGCGTACTATACGGTTAATTTTATCCATCCGCCTGTCAGAAAGATTAGATATCGTGACCGAATTACTTATTATTCCAGCTGTTGTGGGATCATCAGCAGGATGAGTCAACAATATGGGCGGCGCATTTTTTTCATTAATAAAGACTGCGCCATAACTTGCCGAATTGATGTTCTCTGGTGGGATGTTTTGCGACACCACGACGGTTGTTCCCCCCACAGTCCCCGCAACAAGTCCCTCAAGTTGCCCGAAAGTGATTCCCATTTGCGTACACAAGAGGTCAGGATCCGTAAACACACTGTAATCAGCGGTATTAATGCCAAAATTCAGTTCGTAGAACGCCGACAAATCACTCACTGTACTGTTATCGGCCTCGGTTACGATAGTCTGCTGCTCCGGCGCAAGATTACTGCCCAGTTGCCAGGCCATTTCCGCATTCCCCTGCAGCAGATTCTCTTTCACAAACCATGGCCACGTAATATCGGATTTTTTTATCACATCCTGCAGCGATTCACTGTCGGCCTCCAGCGACAGCAATGTTTGTTGATGTGGATAATGATAAGGTAGCAGCGTCGGATAACGCGTCACCGCCAGTGTTTCATCAACGGTTGAATCGGGGTCAAGGACCTCGATATAATCTTTCACCGCCAGCTCCAGCACTTCATTAACCAGCTGCAGGGATGGAATCACCTGGTTGATGGCATTGTCGTCCAGCACCAGATTCGGTAAATCCGGGCGACGGCTGGCCAGTGAAATAATATTGCTGTCTCCCACCTGTGTTTCAAAGCTCAGGGCCTGATTATATAACCAGCACAGATAAGAGACCGGTGAATCGTTAGCTTCCGGCGCTGAACTCAGACAATAGTTATTCCAGTCATCCTGAAATAAATTCTGCCAGGTGGGACCGTTTTTCATTAACCCCTGAATGTTGTGGCTTCCTCTGGATAGCGTATTTTTTTGTATCGTCTGAGTCAGGGTATTCTTGCGAAAAAGGCGGCGGATTTGGTTAACATATCCCTGGGCCAGGTCGTAAATTTTTTCACTTTTACGCCCCAATGTGGACTTATGTTCTCGAATAAACTGCGTCCGGGGTTTTCGTACAATATCAAGTACCGATGAATAGTCAGCCAGAGGGGATATGCCATTAATATCAAAGGTATTATGAATTCTACTCGTTAACTGGTTTTTTTTATCGTTCATTGTGATACCCCATATTTTTGAGCACAGAAATAAAGGAAATACATTATCAGGACGAAAACTGAACTTCGTACGACTTAAGACACAGCATAGTAGCCATAAAAAAAACATCAGTGCATTTATGAGTCATAAAAGAAAGAAACGACACATATCGACGTCATTTAGCAAATTTGAATTTAATCATCGAAACTATCGTCTAGCGATATTGTTATGCAATGAAATCATTCATAGACTAATGATTTAAATTGCAATGTAATATTCGCTAAATTTATAGTTACAAGCAAAACATTCATAAAACAAATTTCTTATATCGATCTATTTTTTTCAACAAAAAATACGTTCTACAGCGTAATTATCCATATCATAATGAGGCCTATAGTATTAAAAATTACACATGTAAAATGCGGTTTTTATACTAAACGTTACATAATCACTTAATGAAAACCAGGTACAATAATGAGGTAATAATGAATTTATTCAGTTCAACAAAACTCAAATACTTTATTGCTGTTATGGAAGAAGGAAGTGTTAGCAAAGCTTGCGAGAAAATAAATATATCCCGCACACCATTGAGTAGAGCTATTTCTGACCTTGAGTTCTGCCTTGGTTTTGAACTCTTTACCAGAAGTAAAAATGGTATGATACCTAATCAATGCGGAATAAAACTGTATAACAGAGCTAATCCGTTATATTCTGAGTTGTTAAAAATAGAAAATGATCTTAAAAATGAAATAAACAAAACATCGTTAAGAATTGCAATTACAACTGAAATACCTGATTCCATCCTTAGCTATTTAATGAACGCACTAAATAAAAATAATATTAATTTTAACATGCATAGCATAGATCTCGTCCACAATGATTATAGCGCATTACAAAATTTTCATGATATTATCATAACTGAGGGAAATGAGCCCCCCACTTTAAATGTAACCGAATTCATTATTTTTGATATTTTCATGATAACATCAAATAGCTTTCCAAAAAAAATGAGTAACAACTTTACTGTGTTTCATGAATTTTCAAAAGATGAAAAAAACATCTCTATCCATAAATATTTTCCGTATCCAACTAAAATGCAACCATTCATATATAATGATATTGTCAGCATCATGGAGGAAATTAAAAATGGTGATGGCATACTCATATCCACTGCACCATTTGTAAAAATTATAAAAAATAATGACACCGATTTTAAAATCACAAAAATATCCACAAAGAAACTATTTTTAGAAACAAAGGCAAAAACAAAAGAAATTAATAAAATAATAAGTTCCATTGTAGACTCCTTTAAAGATCTCAATTATAAAGATAGCAACAATGATCTATATAACTGATTTTATTGTGTTTTTATCACAACACCCCTTAGCTACATTTTGTGGTATTAGCGCATTTTTTATTTCATGTTGGACTGGATATGTTGAAAAACATACATTATGGGATGTATTTATGAGCAGCATAGTCAGTGTACTTAGTGCATTAAGCATATTAGCTATCTTATTTAAAGGAAATCATTATCATTTATGGCTTCCTCTTGTGGGGGTCATCGTTGGTTTTATTGGACCTCATAAGATCAGAACTGTAGTATTAGCCATATTGGAAAAATATATAGAGTTCATAAAAAAATACCTACATTTATAAAAGCCAGAAAAATATTTAATTTTGTAAAAACAAAGACTGTGAAATCATCCCCATTCATAGTAAAGATAAGTATTTTCCGTAAGTGAACTCACCTTTACATGTAAAAATATTACATTAAATCAAATTGATATAAATCGTATTGTTTATGAACTAGATCTCCACACAACATAAGTTAAATCGCTAAAGTCATGTTAAAACCCGTGTTAACACGGCTGGAATCGTGCATATCGAAAATACACCCGTTAGCCGTTTGATCCTGCCCTGCCCGTCACACTCAGTGTAAATTCTGCCGATTGTCGGCAGTAATCCTGCGCCAGATTTCACGCAGCGCACGACACGCACAAAAAAACCGGCCATTGTGACCGGTTCGTCTCACACTGTCTGCGCATCATTCAGGCATGAAATCCTCACGCAGCGCATCAGCGAGCGTCCATGGCATTTCTGGCGGGAAATTCTCTTCATCCAGACCCGTTTCACGCGCTGCAGATAAAATGGCGTCGCCGTAGGATTCGACGGCCATTTCCGACAGCTCACGTTTTAATGACGGACTTTTTTCCAGACGGCGCGCAATTTTCCTGCGCTGCTCTTTAATTGTGAGCGTCCAGCTCTTGCCCCGGAAATTAGGCTGGTACGTCCATTTTAACAGGTGCATAAATAACACCTCTAAACGTGACTCAAGCTCCCTGCGTTCTGAACCGCCCATCGATTCCAGTTCCTCTAATAAATTATTCACATCCAGATCCCCCAGTTTTCCGGCGCGCAGTAACTCCGCCTGTTGCTGTGTCCATCCGTAATAATCGCTGGTGTAGATACTCCGCATCTTTATTCCTCCTGGTGCGCTTTCAGTAACTGAAGACCGGCAATGAGTGCCGCCTTTTTGGTGCCGAATTGCGCGGCCATTTCTTCCAGTAATTCCGCTTCTTCCTGGCTTAACATTGTTGCAGGCAGTCGCGCATTACCTCGGTTTTTTTCGTAATACTTATTTGACGCTTTCAGCTGTGCTGGCCGTGTTTTCATTTTCAGCCCCTTTTTGTGTCAACGCTTTCAGCGTATATAAAGCGCTTTATATAGTCAAACCAAAAAAAGTCCGCGCTGGAACCACGGGCAAACGAAAAGCAATGGCTAAACCCTACACAACAAATGCTGATTGATTATTTATCGGCGGCTATTGTTTTGCATTCACACTCGCCACCTACACCGACAGCGGTCAAACATATGACGTACCTGACATAACCTGGGCATGTGTTACCGTGCCGCCAAATACCCAAAAAGTGACGGTGTAACCGTTATCAAAATATGGTTACAGGCATTTAGGATAATTTTAGAAATGTTTATAAATTCAGACTGCACTGCAGTTATTGCACTGATTTCTACGTAACGTGATAATCAATGTCTTTGATACCCTTTTAACGAACAAATTTGAGCTAAACATGGCGACAATAAAGGATGTTGCATCCCTGGCCGGTGTATCAACCGCGACTGTATCACGCGTCATTAACCAGACCGCGTGGGTTGAACCCGTCACACGCGAACGTGTAGAGAAAGCCATGCGCGATCTCAATTATCGCCGAAATGCCGCCGCTATCGCGCTGGCGAAACGCAGCGGCGATATGCTCGGATTGTTAACGGGCAATCTGGCCGATCCTTTTTTTGCCCGCCTTGCTCGTGGCGTAGAAGAAGTTTCTCGTAAGCAGCAGTATCGCTTGATGGTATGTAGCGGCGGCCACGACGAAGAAATGGAAAAAGCGGGACTGGATTTTCTGGTTAATCAAGGCTGTGAGGCTATTGTTGTACACGCCAGTCGCTTACCGGATAAAGAGCTGCTGCGCTACGCAGCCCACTTTCCGGCGCTGGTTATTGTTAATCGTTATATCGCCGGTATGGCCAACCGTTGTATCTGGCTGGAAAATCGCAGCGCCGCCAGGGAAGCGACCCGATATCTCTTAGCGAACGGGCATCGGCGCATTGCCTGTGTGACATCTGACTTGCCCATTATCGATCGTCAGGAACGTCTTGATGGTTACCGCCAGGCGCTGGAAGAATATGGTATTTCTCCAGACCCTCGCTGGGTGATTAGCGTTCCGTTTAACGAAGAAGGCGGCGAGCGGGCCGCGCATCAGCTTATTAATAGCGGCCTTCCCCTTACGGCAGCGGTCACGTTTAACGATGGTATGGCCGCTGGCATTATGCGTATTCTTCATCAACGCGGCGTTCGCCTTCCGCAACAGCTCTCTATTGTCGGCTTTGATGATGTGGTGCTGGCCCGGTATCTCTATCCGGCATTAACGACTATGCATTATCCGGTCGAACAAATGGCGCGTTGTGCGGCGCTACTGGCGATACAGTTATACCAGGGTATTACGCCACCGCCCAGCAGTAACCGTTTCAATGCTGAGCTGGTGATCCGCGATTCTGTCGCGCCCTCTTTTTCACGGTGAATGCGTCGTCAACGGTAAAAACTGTGATGCCCATCAAATTACTCCTTTCTATGTAATCGGTTACATGGATGAAAGTCGTTGATCACAGTAGCGGGAAGCGTATCCCCCTACCCTTGAGCTACCTTACTGACCGGAGCTCCATTATGAGTGCATCACAAAACAAGAAAAAAACGCTGTCATTGGGTTTAGCGCTAATCCCAGTCATCTCCATGTTGTTATTGTTGATTATCGGTTACGGCATCATGGGGTTACGTATCGAACCACTCCTTCTGTGCTCTGCGGCGGTAGCGGCTGGCATTGCGTGGTGGCAAGGATACGGTTGGGAAGACATCATCAACTCGGTAGTGGATAAACTGGCAAAAGCGATGCCGGTTATCATGATTTTAATCTGTGTAGGCGGTTTGATTGGCACCTGGATGTTTAGCGGCACCATTCCCTACATGGTGTACTGGGGACTAAAACTGATAAGTCCGGAATATATTTTGATTGCGGCCTTCTTTTTAACCAGCGTGGTCTCCGTCTGTACCGGCACATCGTGGGGTTCCGCCGGGACGGTTGGCGTTGCGTTAATGGGGGTTGCCGCCGGGCTGGACGTGTCGCTTGCGGCGGCAGCCGGCGCCGTCGTTTCTGGGGCTTATTTCGGCGACAAAATCTCACCGTTGTCCGACTCGACTAACTTTGCCGCGATTGTCGCAGATACTACCCTGTTTGAGCATATTCAGCATTTACTTTGGACGACCCTGCCAAGTTTCCTGCTTGCCGCCGTGGTTTATCTTATCGCCGGACACAGTAATATGCTGGGCGAGGTGGCCACGCCGCAGCGCGTTACCGACATCATCCACTCGCTGGAGTCGCTATACCATTTTAATATTGTTCTTATTTTGCCGCTGGTGATCGTACTGTGGGGCGCAATTCGCAAGAAGCCTGTCATCCCATTAATGTTAAGCGCCTGCGTATTTGCCTTGTTCCTCGGCGTCATCATGCAGGGACTGGACGCTTTCATTGATGGATTTGATATCGCCATGTTCCCACAAGGCGCTGAAGGCGTCGTGGCAGATGTTCCACGCCTGTTAAACCGGGGCGGAATGTTCTCGATGATGGGAACAATACTGTTAGTTTTCTGCGCTTTTTCATTTGCCGGAGCGCTAACGTTAACCGGCGCGTTAACGATCATCATTAACCGGCTGTTGACCATTATTCATAGCGTTGGTCAGCTAATTGCCGCCACTATCGGCACCACGATTTTGGTCACAGGAGCGACCAGCGACGGTAAATTGGCATTGTTAGTTCCCGCCGAACTGTTTAAAGATGCCTATCGTCGCATGGGACTGGATACTAAAAACCTTTCACGTACGATAGAAGATGCCGGTACCGTTATCGAACCTCTCCTGCCGTGGACCTCGGCTGGCGTCTACATGGCGACCACGCTGGGCGTGAGCACGCTTGATCTTCTGCCCTGGGCTATCCAGTGCTATGCGGCGATCTTCTTCGCATTAATTTATGGTTTTAGCGGAGTTGGTATTGCCAGAACCGCACCCGCCTCAGAAAAGTCGCCGCAATCGTCAGTGACGGAATAATAAGGAAACAAGATGGATTTTAGCCAGATTATCAATCGCAACAATACTGGTTCGGTAAAGTGGGATTTTATTGAGCGTCACTTTGGCGACGGCGCTGGAAAACTGCTGCCGATGTGGGTTTCTGATTTCGATTTTGCCTGCCCGCCTGAGGTTCAGACGGCATTGCATCAGCGAGTCGAGCACGGCGTATTTGGCTATAGCGAACGTGATGAGGCATACTTTAACGCCCTGCTTCACTGGTTTTCGTCACGCCACCAGCTCACGTTAAAACAGGAATGGGTATGCAGCGTGGAAGGCGTCGTACCAGGGCTGGCGCTCTTAGTGCAGATGTTGACGCATCCAGGTGACGGCGTGGTAGTACAGGGGCCGTACTACGGCTCCTTCGCCAAAATCATTACGCTTAATGGTAGAAAACTGCTGGAGAATCCCCTTAGCGAGTCGCCGGACGAAGGCTACCAGATGGATTTTTGCCAGTTAGAACGGCTGTTTCGTCATGAGCGCCCTCCGCTGATGATTTTGTGTAATCCGCATAATCCAACCGGGCGTTGCTGGTCGGCCAACGAACTGGAGCAACTGCTTTTATTATGTGAGACTTATGATGTCACTCTCATCTCGGATGAGATATGGGCCGATCTATTGCTGCCCGGCGAAACCTTTACCTCGGTACTGCATTTAGGGGAGCGCTGGCATAAACGGGTCATCTCCGCCACTGCGGCCAGCAAAACGTTTGGCTTATCGTCGCTGCGAATTTCTAATTTTCTCATTCCCGATCCTACGCTTCGCCAGCGATTCTTATCTCGTCTGGACGCTCATGGACTGGACGTCTTTAATGCCCTCTCCGTTCAGGCGGCGACTACCGCCTGGAATGAAAGCAGACAATGGCTGGATTCGCTACTGGATTACCTGGCGGAAAACCGCCGCTGGTTTGTTGAACAGGCAGCAGTACATCTCCCCTGGGCACGAATTGTCCCGGCGCAGGGAACCTATTTATTATGGATGGATTGTAAAAAACTGGGACTGGATGACGAACAGCTAAAATGGGTGATGGCGGATGTCGCGGGGATCGCCCCTTCAATGGGCAGCGGCTTTGGTCCGGCGGGCAGCGGATTTATCCGTTTAAATCTGGGATGTCCCCGCACCTACCTTGAAATAGCCATGGACGGCCTGAAGCGAATAGCGGTAAAGGCAATCAAAGGAGCACCAACAGGCGGATGAAATTTTCGGACGGTAAACTGAAAACGGTGTTATTTCTGCGGCATGATATCGCCTGAGCGGCAGTAAAAAAACCGGCCATAAAGGCCGGTTGGGTCTGGAGCGCAGTTTCAGTATCAGGGGCGTCTGAATAACACGATGCTGCGCCCGGCCAGATCGAAATCCATTTCTTCGGTAATCCGCATTCCCTGCTGCGCCTCATCGGCAGTCGTCAGTTCAAGTATCCAGCCGCCTTCTCCCCACATCGGAATACGGAACGGTACGCTGCCTTCAAACGGATTGAAAAGCAGTAAGGCATCATGCCAGATCCCCGCTTCCGGCTGGAGATCGGGACGACTAATGCATACGCCTATCGTCGATCCCTCATCCCATTGTTCGGATTGCTGAGGGCCGCCCCCGGCGTTAAACCAGCGGATCTCCAGACCGTCACGCCAGCTTTCCCGGCGCAGCAGTGGTTGCGCGGCGCGCAGTTGGATCAGGTGACGGGTAAACTCCCGTAGCGCGTTGGCGGTTTCCGGCAAATTATCCCAGTGGACCCACGATATTTCACTGTCCTGACAGTAGCCATTATTATTGCCCATCTGACTGCGGCCAAACTCATCGCCCGCTAATAACATCGGCGTGCCGTGCGAGAAAAGCAAGGTGGTCAGAAAATTGCGCTTCTGTCGCTCGCGTATCGCATTGATGCCTTCATCGTCGGTTGGCCCTTCTGCGCCATAGTTACAGGAGCGGTTATCATTATGCCCGTCATTATTATCTTCGCCATTGGCTTCATTATGTTTGTCGTTATAAGAGACCAGATCGTTCAGTGTGAAGCCGTCATGGGCGGTAATAAAGTTAACGCTTGACCAGGGGCGACGGCCGCGCAAATCGTAGAGATCGCCGGAACCCAGCAGGCGTGCGGCGAAATCATTTGTGACGTTGTCACCTTTCCAGTATTCGCGTACCGTATCGCGGTATTTATCATTCCATTCACCCCACCCTGGTGGAAAACCGCCAACCTGATAGCCGCCCGGTCCGATATCCCAGGGTTCGCCAATCAGTTTCAGTTTTGCCAGCACCGGGTCTTGCGTTACCGCATCAAAAAAGCCGCCTCTCTGATCAAAGCCTTCCGGCTCACGACCAAGAATGGTGCCCAAATCAAAACGAAAGCCGTCGACATGCATTGACTCCGCCCAATAGCGAAGGGAATCCATCACCATTTGCAGTACCCGTGGATGAGAGGTATTGACGGTATTACCTGTCCCTGTATCGTTAATGTAATAGCGATGCTGATCGGGCATGGTGCGATAGTAAGAGAAGTTATCGATACCTTTAAATGACAGCGTGGGACCAAGTTCATTCCCTTCTGCCGTATGGTTATAGACCACATCCAGTATCACTTCGACGCCGGCATCATGGAAAGCGCGCACCATATCGCGAACGCCCTGAATACCTTTTGGACCATAGTAGCGCGTCGCCGGCGCAAAAAAGCCAAGCGAGTTGTATCCCCAGAAATTTTTTAGTCCTTTATCGAGCAGATGCTGATCGTCCGGGAACCAGTGAACGGGTAAAAGTTCGACGGAGGTAATGCCCAGACTTTTAATGTAATCCACGCAGGCTTTATGCCCCATGCCCTCAAACGTACCGCGTAGAGGTTCAGGGATCGCGGAATTAAGCTGGGTAAAGCCTTTTACATGCGTTTCATAAATAATGGCGTTCGACCACGGTATGGAAGGCCGTTGCCTGTCCTCCCAATTAGCCTCAGCCGGATCAATTACCCGGCATTTAGGCGTAAATGGCGCGCTATCCTGGTCATCAAAGGTCAAATCTTTATCGTCATGGAGTAATTGATACGCGAAATGCGCATCGTTCCAGTGAATATCGCCCACCAGCTCACGGGCATAAGGGTCAATAAGCAGCTTATTGGGGTTAAAACGATGACCATTTTCCGGGTCATAAGGGCCGTAAACGCGGTACCCATACAGCGCGCCGGGCTGCAAATTCGGGACATAGCCGTGCCATATTTCATCGGTATATTCCGGTAACTCCAGACGGGCAATTTCATGTTCCCCGCTCGGATCGTAAAGGCAAAGCTCGACGCGTTCCGCATGGGCGGAAAAAATAGCGAAATTCACGCCTTCGCCGTCATAATTCGCGCCAAGCGTATGGTTGTACCCTGATCTGATTTCAAAAGCCCTGTTTGTTGTCATTCTCTTTCTCCACCCACGGTAAACGTTGTTCTAACGGCACATCAACACATAAACTCAGTCGCTCATTAAAACCAGTACGCCGCCCTGGTGTGAGGCCAACGCCAGGTGTTCACCAGGCATTAACCTCTCTTGGGTAAGCGCATTGCGATAACGACGCTGATTAAGCTGTCCGGGTATAATAATGTCGGTTCCAGCCCAGAAACCGGTATGAGATTGCGACAATAAGCCGTCGCATTCGGCGAACACCAGCCGGGGCGCAACAACAATCAGCGCATCATCATGATTGACTCTGGCGTAAGCGATGACCTTGTCGGCACGCTGACCAACAGCCCGCAGCGGTATATATTCGCCAAAACGGAATAGATCATGATTCTGCTGACGCAAACGCAGTAATGCGGCAGTGGCATACTGATTCACCTGCCCGTTCAGCCAACGCTCTTCGCGTGAGAAAACGCCCGGCGTCAATTGGTCTAACTGCTGCGCCAGTGTGGCGAAATCCGGTTCGCGGCGGTTATCGGGATCGACAAGGCTAAAATTCAATGCCTCGCTCCCTTGATAGATATCAGGTACCCCCGGCGCGGTTAATTTGATAACGGTCTGCGTCAGGCTGTTAACCAGTCCTGCGCGGATAAAGGGTTGCAAGGAACGATAAAAATCCTGCAAAAATGTTTGATTATCCGGCGCCAGTAAATGGCGAGCGTAATCAAGCATTGCCGTTTCGTAAGCCTCGTTACTGTCTACCCAATCGGTACGCAGCTTCGCTTCGCGTAGCGCTTTTTCCACAAAGGCTTCAAAGCGTGTTTTCAGCGCGTTTAAACCTGTTTCGTCCTGTGGTTGTAACGTCGGAGGCCAGACGCCGGTCAGCGCCTGATATAACATCCACGTATCCGCCGATTTTGGCGCAGTGCCATCATTCAAAAATTTGACATGGGTCTGGTTCATCTGCCGCCAGCGGGCAAGACATTCGTTCCACTGTTCCGGCGCTTCGGTCAGCGTATACAGGCGTGCTCGCGCATCTTCGCCGCGCTTGGTATCGTGGGTCGACGTACCGGATAACGCATCAGGCTGTCGCGCCTGTCGGGTTTTCATCTCATGGTGAAAGCGTTCGATGGAAAAGTGATGCGCGACGGGCTCGGCGCCGACTTCATTTAACGCCAGCCCCATGTTTTGACGAAAGAAAAGTGTATCCTCTACCGATTTCGCCATCAGCGGACCGGTGAGTTGTTGGAACCGAACGCGAAACTGTGTCGCCTCCTCCAGGCTGGAGGTGGGAACCTCGGCGGTAAGAAGGCGGCTTAGAAAAGTAAGCGCTTCGGGTTGCGGAGGGTTTGCAAGCGTCTTTACCCGTTCCACAATACAGTGCAACAGACAAATATCGGTCGGCGGTAGCCCTTTTGCCGTGCCGTAAGTACGATATACGGGAAAGGCAATTAATAATTCGCGTAACGCCTTTCGTACGACGCTCTCTTCCTGGGGGACCTGCAGCTCTTTGGCAATCGACAACGCCAGCGTGAGCAGTCGGGTAAATTCCCCCTCGAAATTGCGATCGACCATCAGCAGTTTAGCCGCCCGTAATTCCGCCCGCATATCCACTGGCGCGCCTTTTACGGTCTCGTAAGCCTGGCGTAGATTATCTATCTGCTCATCGTCAACCAGCACTTCCGCCAGCGAGGCGATAAATTCATAGCCTGTGGTGCCGGAAACCGGCCAGTCATCAGGAAGTTGCTCGCCTTTAGCGAGAATTTTTTCCACGGTGATATAGCACGCCGGCCCCACCTCCTGGCGTAAACGCTCAAGATAGGCTTTCGGATCGGCGAGGCCGTCGATATGATCGATACGTAAACCGTCAACCGCCCCCGTTCTGACCAGCTCCAGAATCAGCCGATGTGTATCGTCGAAGACGGTTTTATCTTCCACCCGCATACCTACCAGCCCTGTGACCTCAAAGAAACGCCGATACGAGAGCGAGTGAGCGGCATCGCGCCAGGACATTAATTTCCACGGCTGGCGCTCATGCAAATCGGCAATGGCGGCTTTATCGGTAAGCGCCAGTATTTCAGCCTCACGCCCCTGCCACGTCGCCGGAGCAAGCGGGTAATAGTTATCATAATAGGCGAACGCGGGTTTACCCGTAGCGGGATCGGGCTTGATCGCAATTTCTCCGTTTTCCAGCACGGCGTCAAATGTGTCACCTAAAAAAGGCAGCGTCAGTCGGCGCGACCAGTCAATATCGAAGTGGCGCGCGTAACGACTCTCCTTGCCATATTCAAGCACGTCGCGCCACCATGCGTTTTCCAGCGAGCTGGCCATGTGATTAGGCACAATATCGATGATCAATCCCAAACCTTGCGCTTTAAGTTCGGCCACCAGTCGTTCAAATCCTTCGCGCCCGCCAATAGAAGGCTCAATCTCATTCGCATCGGTGACATCATAACCATGCGTTGACACTTTGGTGGCGGTAAAGATTGGTGAGGCGTAAAGATGGCTGATACCCAGATTTTTAAGGTAAGGCACCAGCGCTGCCGCGCGATCGAAGGTCATGCCATTGCGAAACTGAAGGCGATACGTTGCAGTTGGGATCATGATGCAGACTCTCCCTGGGCTAAGCGGACAATAAGAGAATGTTGGCAAAGCGACCCGGTGGATTCATTAGGCCAGACGAAGAGGGTCTTACCCGGTAAATCGGGCAGCAACACTGTTGTGGCGCTGATGTTCAGCGCCAGTGATAGCGTTCCTCCGGGAAAACGCCAGCTGACGGCAATAAACCCGGGCGCGGTTTGCAATACGGTTCCTGAACTCTCACGGGCAGCGGACAAAAGCGGGACGATATGCTTCTGTCGCAAAAGCAGTAGTTCGCGGGTAAACGCCAGCCACGCTTTACCCTCTTCACTGTGCTGTTGCTTCCAGTTTAGTTTTGAGCGTTGAAAGGTTTCTGGCGCATTCGGATCCGGAACATTCTCACCCGCATGATCGGCAAACTCTTTTGCGCGGCCTTCGCGAACGGCGCGGGCTAAATCCCCATGGAAATCGGTAAAAAAAAGAAAAGGGCGGCTCTCGCCATACTCTTCGCCCATGAAAAGCAGCGGAATATGCGGTGAAAGCAGCAACGTGGCGAGCAATACTTTTGTTCGTTCAGCGCCTGCCAGGGTTATCAGTCTGTCGCCCTGAGCGCGGTTACCGACCTGATCGTGATTCTGAATAAAATCTACAAAGGCGACCGGGGGTTGTCCGGTACTTTTTGCGCCGCGAGGTTCGCCGGTTTGTGGTGAAATCTCTCCCTGATAAGCAAATCCTTCAGCCAACGCTCTTGCGAGATATTTTTCCGGGGCATCAGCAAAATCGTTGTAGTAGGCATGGGTCTCTCCGGTCGCAAAAACGTGGACGGCATTATGAAAATCGTCATTCCATTCGGCGGTGAACAGCGGCGCATTGCCACCCTGATCACGGGGATGCAGAGAAATAATATTGCGGCTATCTTCGGTAATCAGATGAATGGGTCTATCGATAATGTCTTCCCGAATACGTTGTGCGATTTCAACCAGCACATGCTTTGTGCTACTGTCTTCGATCTGATCGATAGCGTCAAAGCGTAAGCCGTCGAGATAGTATTCTGTCAGCCAGTATAACGGTGCCTCGATGATATAGCGCCGCACGGCGTCGACATCATAGGCGATACCATTTCCCCACGGCGTCATGCGCTCTTTGTGGAAAAACGCCGGAGCCAATAGCGGTAAATAATTTCCCTCCGGTCCGAAATGGTTCAGCACAATATCCAGGACGACGGAAAGACCATACCCATGCGCGGCGTCAATAAACGCTTTGAAGTCATCCGGCGTCCCATAGGCAGAATGCGGCGCGTAAAGCAGTACGCCGTCATAGCCCCAGCCGCTCTCGCCGCCAAATTGCGCAACGGGCATCACTTCAATAACGGTGACGCCGAGTTCAGCGAGATAAGGCAGCTTCGCTATTGCGGCGCGGAAGGTGCCTTCCGGCGTGAACGTGCCTGTATGCATCTCGTACACCACGGCCTGCTCCCAACGGCTACCTTTCCACCCGGTGTTGCGCCACACGTAGCTTCCTGGATCAACCACATATGACGGACCGTTGACGTCAGTTTTTTGGGCGCGGGAAGCCGGATCGGGGACAACCATGCCATCGCTGAGTACAAAGCTATACACTGTACCTGGTGTGACTCCGGATACCTCCAGCGTAAACCAGCCGTCGCCGCTCGCCTGCATTTCATGGTCTTTACCAGCAAGCCTGAGCATAACCTTTTGCTGACCGGTGGCCCAAAGACGAAAGCGGACAACATCAGCAGCGATATATTCAGCCCCCCAGCTTTTGCAAAAAATTTTTGAACTCATTTGTCGCTCCGTTTAACCCATAACCTCTACAGCATCCGAAGAACAAGCATAGACTATGGGGCTAATCTTTACGTGACACTGTCACTTAATAGACATTCTTTTTCGTATCTGCGTGTAAACCGTGGAATTATTGTCGGGATTGCTCAGATGTGCCGAAGTGCGCGGTATCGCCTCGACCGTGCTCGCCAGAGCCCTGAACACGCTGTAGCTGGATAACCTCTCCCTGTTCCCAGGCGTTAGCGCCCTTGATAACGGGATGTGCAGGCAGATCCTGCCGCTCGCGTTTAATGGCCTGGGTATCAATTCCCAGACGGCGATCCCGCTCGACCAGTAGCGCGGGGTCAAGCTGCCCGTCGCCAGTAAAGCCCATCATCAGCGCAGGGATCCCCATTGGCAGGGTTTTATCCCGATCGGTATGCCAGGTGTGCCAGGTTTTACCATAGGTATTAACAATCTTACTCATCAACGCCTTATCAGCGACCTGCGGTAAGCCAGGCGCCACCAGGCTACCGGATTTCACCTCGTACTGGTGGCTGTGCCACAGTTTTTTCTCCTCGGGTGGAAGCGTTTTAAATAAACGTTCGCTGATAATGTACTCCACCCCCATCAGGCGCGCGTTTTTAGTATTGCCGTCGTAAATCACCGCCTGCATGACATCTTCGTTCAGGACGGTAACGTAATGGTGCGCTTCCATCTGTCCGTTTTTATCACCGCTATAAAAATGGAACCCGTCAAGGTAGGTACTGATGGCATCGACAGGTGGTCTGGATTGAATAGCCGCCGCGCCTGTTTCCAGGGTACGTAATTTGGCAGATGTTTTTTCACCAGGAATAGGCGTTTGCGGCGGCGTATTATTGGCGCCGCATCCGGCCAGAAAAGGAATGATAAAGAGTGCCAACGGTAAAATTTTCATTAGATCTCCATATAGTGAAAGGGCTCTAATGAAAATAGTGCAATACCGAGCGATTGGTAGAAGAAATGGTAGATGTTATTTGTGACGGCGTCACAAATATCAAAACCCGACGCACTGGTCGGATTCTGATATCAGTTTACTCTTATTTTGAGAGTTCTTTTTTGATTTCGTCTTTTATTTTGCTTAATTCACTCTGCGGATTTTTCTTACAAAGCTCAATGGCTAATGGCACTGCTGTCGTTTCTGTTTCCTGGAAATCAACGAAGTCCCCGCCTTTAAAATCTTCATCTTCATTCAGCACCCAGAAAGCGACTGGCGCCATAGTCTGCGGATTGAGGTCAACAAACTCCTGGCAGCTCATACCCTTAGGCGTAACGTTTGTTTTAGTGCTATCAGTTGCCGCATTCACGCTAACACTGGTTACCAGCGCTGCCACGATAATACCTGCTGTAGCAAGGGAGAATTTATTCATTGTTGTTACTCCAGTAATTATATAAATAACCTCTACATCTGCGCGTTAACCCGTTAATGTAGAACGAAGAAAATAATACCCCTCCTCTCTCAGGAATAAAGATCACCATCCGTGATATGGCTATTAGTGATATTTACGTTGACTGATTTTGATGTTTGCTGAATAAAGCAACATGACGAGCAGATCCTAGGACGAAAAGTATACCACGACAACAGCAAATGACGTGGTGTATGGTGCGTTGAGTTGATAGAGATACGGCAGGATCTCAGATAGACCGGGAGCGAGCCCTCCGCCTGTATGTATATTCATCAGCCCGATAAACCAATCGTTACCGGGCTGGCGGAGTTATCAGGCGTTAAGCTGGTAGTCGAGGGTGATTTCCGCATTCAGGACCTGCGATACCGGGCATCCAGCTTTTGCTTTCTGGATGATGTGATCGAAAGTTGAAGCATCAATATCTGGAACCGCGATTTTGCTTTGTAGCGCAATTTTGGTAATGGCGAAGCCCGCATCCACCTTATCAAGCGATACGTCAGCGGTGGTGTCAATGGATGTCGGCGTAAACCCAGCTTCTCCCAGCATTAGTGATAGCGCCATGGAGAAACAGGCCGCATGTGCGGCGCCAATTAACTCTTCCGGGTTGGTCCCCTGCGCGCCTTCGAACCGGGTGTTGAATCCATACGGTTGTTGATTAAGCACACCGCTTTCTGTTGAAACAGTACCTTTACCCCGTTTGATGTCGCCTTCCCAGTGTGCCTGACCTTTCTTATGGATTGTCATTCTTGCTCTCCTGTTGGCTCAAAAAATAAAGTATAGACCATGCTGCTAACCTGAGTTGGCCATGCCGATGGATGTAGCATGTTGTCAATTACCTGTACTTCAGATATAGAAATGGTTTTATGCTTTTTCATTCATGGATATTAAACCAACAGTCCTCACTTTCTTTAAAGAATATATCCCTCCGTTTATCCTTACTTTTTCTCCTGGAAGAATATTCCATTATGTATATTTTAATACACATTAAGACTTATCCTATCATATTGTAATAAAAGATAAAATCCTAATAAGTAGTATTTTATATATATATTAATTGACCGCTATTTGTATGAGGATATGTAATTACAAGATCACTTTGGCAAAGGTAATATATTCCCTTCCGGGGTAAACAATTAGAATTCTACCTTGCGTTAAAATAACTCCAGGACTAATCTTAACCACAGCCGCAAAAATATTTGCCATGCTGAATACGAATTAATTTTCTGCGAGCCGTACTAAATAAATACATCTTCACGGAGGCATTATATGTTTACTTATCACTCAGCAAATACCTCAGCCGCGCAACCGGCCCTGGTCAACGCGATTGAACAAGGATTACGCGCGGAGTTAGGCGTTGTCACTGAAGATGATATTTTAATGGAGCTGACCAAATGGGTTGAGGCTTCCGACAATGACATCCTCAGTGACATCTACCAGCAGACCATCAACTATGTGGTGAGCGGGCAGCACCCGACTCTGTAAAACCTGCTATGCTGTAACGGCAACCTTAGGGGTTACGTTTCTTTCGCGTAAGCGAATTTGTCCTTAAAACTAGCAACAGGATTGAGGAGTTAACATGAAATCGAACCGTCAGGCTCGTCATATACTTGGACTGGATTACAGAATTTCCAACCAGCGTAAGGTTGTTACTGAAGGCGACACCAGCAGCGTGGTGAATAATCCCACTGGCAGAAAGCGCCGCGCCGATAGCCAAAAGTAATCGTACCGTCCTGAAATGACGTTAAACACCATTGCATCTGCAATGGTGTTTTTGTTTATAGGAATGACCTTAACGTCTTACAATGCTTTATACTCAGGGTCGGTTCCCTGGTGGAAGGCAATATATGATGATAAACGACGGTGCCAGGGACAGTTATTCGAAAAAGAGTGAGTAACATGGAAACTACAACCAAGAAAGCACGTTCCCTTTATATCCCCTACGCTGGCCCTGTATTGCTGGAATTTCCCCTGTTAAACAAAGGCAGCGCTTTTAGCGTAGAAGAGCGCCGCAACTTCAATTTGTCAGGACTGCTGCCGGAGGTAGTCGAGTCGATTGAAGAACAGGCCGAACGCGCCTGGCTCCAGTATCAGGGGTTTAAAACGGAAATCGATAAGCATATTTACCTGCGTAATATCCAGGATACCAACGAGACGCTCTTTTATCGACTGGTGCAAAACCATCTTGAAGAGATGATGCCGGTTATCTATACCCCGACCGTGGGCGCAGCCTGTGAGCGCTTCTCTGAGATTTATCGCCGGGCGCGCGGCGTGTTTATCTCTTATCCGAATCGTCACAATATGGACGACATTTTGCAGAATGTGCCTAACCACAACATTAAAGTTATTGTGGTGACGGATGGCGAGCGGATTCTGGGGCTTGGCGATCAGGGCATCGGCGGGATGGGGATCCCTATCGGTAAGCTGTCATTATACACCGCCTGCGGCGGCATTAGCCCGGCCTATACCCTTCCCGTTGTGCTGGATGTCGGCACCAACAATCAACAGTTACTCAACGATCCGCTTTATATGGGCTGGCGTCATCCGCGCATTACCGACGATGAGTATTATGCGTTTGTCGATGAGTTTATTCAGGCCGTTAAGCAGCGCTGGCCAGATATTCTGCTACAGTTTGAAGATTTCGCGCAGAAAAACGCAATGCCGCTGTTGACGCGCTATCGTGATGATATTTGCTCCTTTAACGATGATATTCAGGGCACCGCAGCCGTGACCGTCGGTACGTTGATCGCCGCCAGCCGCGCTGCCGGCAGTCAGCTTAGCGAGCAGAAAATCGTGTTCCTCGGCGCGGGGTCCGCCGGATGCGGGATTGCTGAACAGATCATCGCGCAGACTCAGCGTGAAGGTTTAAGCGAAGACGCCGCTCGACAAAAAGTGTTTATGGTCGATCGCTTCGGCCTGTTGACGGACCGGATGCCTAATTTATTGTCGTTCCAGGCAAAGCTGGTACAGAAATGCGACAATCTCCAGTGCTGGGATACCGAAAATGACGTGCTGTCGCTGCTGGATGTGGTACGTAACGTGAAGCCGGATATCCTGATCGGGGTTTCCGGTCAAACCGGGCTCTTTACTGAAGAGATCATCCGCGAGATGCATAAGCATTGCCCTCGCCCGATCGTCATGCCGCTCTCTAATCCCACCTCTCGCGTGGAGGCCACGCCACAGGACATTATCGCCTGGACGGAAGGTAACGCGCTGGTGGCAACCGGCAGCCCATTCTCGCCAGTCATCTGGAAAGATAAAGTTTATCCGATCGCACAATGTAATAACGCCTATATTTTCCCCGGCATCGGCCTGGGGGTTATCGCTTCCGGCGCATCGCGCATTACTGATGAAATGCTGATGTCAGCCAGTGAGACTCTGGCGAAATATTCTCCGCTGGTGAATAACGGCGAAGGATTAGTGTTGCCGGCGCTTAAGGACATCCAGATCGTGTCGCGCGCTATCGCTTTTGCCGTAGGCAAAATGGCGCAGCAACAAGGTGTAGCGGTGAAAACCTCTGCAGAAGCGCTGCAACAGGCGATTGACGATAACTTCTGGAAACCGGAATACCGCGACTACCGTCGTACTTCCATTTAATGCGTACCCGGCGGTGAATGCCGCCGGATATCACTTTCTTCTTTAGTTTTGGTGAGTCTGTCGACACGCCTGTATTCCTTTTCCTGCTTATTTGTCAAGCTACTAACATTAGCTACCTTTATATATTGAACGGGGATTTATTAGGATAATCCTGGCTAAACTATTACATTGTATTTCTGCCGCCTTGCATAACTCATCAGAAATATTAATCCTAAAGAGGTAATCGCATCTTACCTGCTATGCAGTTCACTATTAAGAAAAGGAGAAGGTTATGAAAGCTGCTGTTGTCACACAAGATCATCAGGTTGATGTTACTGAGAAAACGCTGCGTCCCCTTCGCCACGGTGAAGCTTTGCTGAAAATGGAGTGCTGCGGCGTATGCCATACCGATCTACACGTGAAAAACGGAGATTTCGGTGACAAAACCGGCGTCATTCTGGGACACGAAGGCATTGGTGTCGTGGCGGAAGTCGGTCCCGGCGTCACCTCGCTGAAACCCGGCGATCGCGCGAGTGTCGCGTGGTTTTTTGAAGGATGCGGACATTGTGAGTATTGCAATACGGGCAATGAAACCTTATGCCGTAACGTGAAAAATGCCGGTTACACGGTAGATGGCGGCATGGCCGAAGAGTGTATTGTCGTCGCGGATTATGCGGTGAAAGTACCGGAAGGTCTGGACTCTGCGGCGGCAAGTAGTATTACCTGCGCGGGCGTTACTACCTATAAAGCGGTGAAGATTTCTCATATTAAACCCGGCCAGTGGATTGCCATCTACGGTCTGGGCGGTCTGGGTAATCTGGCATTGCAGTACGCGAAAAACGTCTTCAATGCGAAAGTGATCGCCATTGATGTCAATGATGGTCAACTGAAACTGGCCGAGGAAATGGGCGCAGATCTGACCATTAATTCACGCACGGAAGATGCGGCTAAAATTGTGCAGGAAAAAACCGGCGGCGCGCACGCAGCGGTGGTTACCGCGGTCGCTAAGGCGGCGTTTAATTCCGCGGTAGATGCCGTTCGCGCCGGAGGCCGCGTGGTGGCAGTCGGACTGCCGCCAGAAGCCATGAACCTTGATATCCCTCGCCTGGTGCTGGATGGCATTCAGGTTGTCGGTTCGTTGGTGGGGACACGCCAGGATCTGACCGAAGCCTTCCAGTTCGCGGCGGAAGGAAAAGTCGTGCCAAAAGTCGCTTTACGTCCCCTTGAAGATATCAACGTTATTTTTAAAGAGATGGAACAGGGACAAATTCGTGGCCGTATGGTCATCGATTTCCGTCGTTAAACGATTTGCTGCGGTCGTCTGAGTAGGTTTGATAACCGGCAGCAGATGAAAACAAGGCGCTATCAGGATAGCGCCTTGTTTCTCAGAGCGTGAAAGAATTACTGAATACCTTCTTCGCTCTCTTTTTTCGCTTCCGCCTTCTCGATTTCACGATACCAGCGTGGATGATGTTTCTTCGCCCAACGACGGCTGACCTTCCCTTCGATCATGCCGTTAATCGAGCCTTTTACCCAAAATGCCATATACATATGGATGAGGATCGCGTGCATTAAAATAATGCCCGCCGCCGCATGAATTAACAGGCTATAACGCACCACCTGCATCGGAAAATACTGCGCGAAATACGGACGCCAGATAATCACGCCAGTCACCAGCAGCACAAAAATCATGCTCATAATTGACCAGAACATCATCTTCTGTCCGGCATTGTATTTGCCGACATCCGCCACCTTATGCTCATTGCCTTTCAATACTTCGACAATATTTTTCAGCCACGGAATATCTTTTTTATCCGGGATGTTGTGGTGGACGAAACGCACGAACATAAACATCAGCGCGATGAAGATGGCAATACCGAAGAACGGGTGCAAAATACGCCCCATCTGCGGCGTGCCGAAGGTTTGCGTCAACCATTGTAGCGTCGGGAAGAAAAACGAAATCCCCGACAGCGCCACCAGGAAGAAGCAGATCACCACCGTCCAGTGACAGGCGCGGTCGACAAATTTCGTGCGCACAATCATTTTCGACTTACTCATGATGATCCTCCTCATCGTCGTCCGTTTCTTTATTCGGGCCAATACCGATATAGTGGTAAATCAGACCGGCGAAAGTGGCGATAAAGCCCGCTGCGGCCAGCGGTTTTAGCGCCCCTTTCCACAGATTGATTGAGGTGTCGATCTGCGGATCTTTCGGCAAGCCGTGGTACAACTCCGGCTGATTGGCATGGTGCAGCACATACATGACGTGCGTACCGCCGACACCCTGCGGGTTGTAGATACCGGCATGTTCAAAACCGCGCGCTTTTAACTTCTCCACGCGTTGCTCGCCCAGTTCCAGCATCTCTTTTTTGGTGCCGAAGTGAATAGCCCCGGTCGGACAAGTTTTGACGCAGGCCGGTTCCTGGCCCACGCTAACGCGATCGACGCAAAGCGTACATTTATAAACGCGGTTATCCTCTTTGTTGAGGCGCGGAATATTAAACGGACACCCGGCGATACAGTAACCACAGCCGATACAGTGTTCAGATTGAAAATCAACAATCCCGTTCGCGTACTGGATGATAGCCCCGGCAGATGGACAGGCTTTAAGACAGCCCGGATCTTCACAGTGCATACAACCATCTTTACGAATCAGCCACTCCAGCTTGCCGTTCTGCTCGGTTTCGGTAAAGCGCATCACCGTCCAGGACTTGGCGCTGAGATCGGCAGGGTTATCGTACACCCCGACACAATGGCCAACGTTATCGCGAATATCGTTCCATTCAGAACAGGCTACCTGGCAGGCTTTACAGCCGACACAGGAGGAGACGTCGATCAGTTTCGCGACTTCGGCTTTGTAATCACGCGCCTGCGGCGGCGGCGTGATGGCGTTTGTTGCGGACCGTTTAATAATGTCCTGCGTTTCCATAGACATATGTTCGCCTCCCTTACGCCTTCTCGATGTTGACTAAAAACGCTTTGTATTCCGGCGTTTGCGAGTTTGCATCACCGACATTTGGCGTCAGAGTATTGGCGATGTAGCCTTTGCGCGCGACACCCTCAAAGCCCCAGTGAATCGGGATCCCCACCGTTTCAACCTGCTGACCGTTGACATGCAGCGTGCGAATACGGCGAGTTACCACCGCGACCGCGCGAATAAACCCGCGTTTACTGCTCACTTTGACATAGTCGCCGTTAGCAATACCTTTCGCTGCCGCCAGCGTCTCACTGATCTCCACAAACTGTTCCGGCTGAGCGATAGCGTTAAGTAGCGCATGTTTGGTCCAGGTATGGAAATGCTCTGTGAGGCGGTAAGTCGTACCCACGTATGGAAACTGCTCCTTTTTACCCATGCGCAGCGCATCTTCTTCATACAGACGCGCAGCCGGGTTCGAGACCACATTCGGGTGCAGCGGGTTAGTGCCCAGCGGCGTTTCCATCGGCTCGTAGTGTTCCGGGAACGGGCCTTCCGCCATCTTATCAATAGCAAACAGACGTCCCAGCCCTTCCGGCTGCATGATAAACGGATTGGTCCCGCTACCCGGCGCCGCGTTGTTAAAGTCCGGAATATCGTTCCCCGTCCACTTCGCGCCGTTCCACTGGATCAGCATCCGTTTCGCATCCCACGGTTTGCCCTGCGGGTCCGCCGAGGCGCGGTTATACAATACACGACGGTTTAGCGGCCATGCCCACGCCCAGCCCAGTGTATTGCCAAGCCCTGACGGGTCGGCGTTATCACGCCTGGCCATCTGATTGCCCTGCTCCGTCCAGCTACCGGTATAAATCCAGCAGGAGGAGGATGTCGTACCGTCATCGCGCAGTAGGGCAAAGCTATTCAACAACTGGCCCTTCCTGGCAAGCAGCATACCGTTGGCGTCATAGAGATCTTCCAGCGCATAACCGTTGTTCTCTTTCGCCACTTCTTCCGAATGCGGTTCATCCGGTTGCTTGTAGTTCCAGCTCATCTTCAGTAATGGTTCGGCGCCTTTACCGCCTTCTGCGCGATACATTTCACGCAGACGATGGTAAATACCGGCCAGAATCTCGCCGTCGTTACGCGCTTCGCCCGGCGCGTCCTGACCTTTCCAGTGCCACTGTAGCCAGCGACCGGAGTTAGCGATAGAGCCATCCTCCTCCGCAAAACAGGTAGACGGCAGACGGAAGACTTCGGTCTGAATCGTTGTCGGATCGACATCATTAGATTCGCCGTGGTTCTGCCAGAACGTTGAGGTTTCAGTCACCAGCGGATCGATAACGACCAGATACTTCAGTTTGCTTAAGCTTTGCACCACTTTGTTTTTGTCCGGGAAAGACGCCACCGGATTAAAGCCCTGACAGAAATAGCCGGTGACTTTCCCGCTATCCATCATGTTGAAGTATTTGATCACGTCATAGGACTGATCCCACTTAGGCAGCCAGGCAAAACCCCAGTCATTCTCTTTCTGCGCCGCATCGCCATAGAAAGATTTCATCAGGCTGACAAAGAACTTAGGATAATTACCCCAGTAGTTGACCTGATCGGCCAGCGTCGCTTTGGGGGTATTCGCTGCCAGATAAGTTTGCAGATCGGCCTGTTTTTCCGATGGCAGCGTCAGATAACCGGGCAGGCTGGTGGAGAGCAATCCTAAATCCGTTAAGCCCTGAATATTCGAGTGGCCGCGCAAGGCGTTCACACCGCCGCCAGCCATCCCCATATTGCCAAGCAGCAACTGGATCATCGCCATGGTACGGATGTTCTGCGCCCCAACGGTATGTTGCGTCCAGCCCAGCGCATACAGGAAGGTGGTAGTGCGATCCGGAACGCTGGTAGAAGCCAACACCTCACACACCTTCAGGAAGTCCGCTTTCGGCGTACCGCAGATGTTTTCCACGACGTCCGGCGTATAGCGCGAAACGTGCTGTTTCAGCAGATTCCACACACAGCGTGGGTGCGTCAACGTGTCATCACGTTTGGCATAGCCGTTTTCATCGAACTGGTAGTTCCAGGAGGATTTATCGTACTGACGCTTTTGGGCGTCATAGCCGCTGAAAAGGCCGTCATCAAAAGCAAAATCATCCCGCACCAGCAGGCTGGCGTTGGTGTAATGCTTAACGTATTCAGCGTTGATTTTGTTATTTTCGATCAGGTACAGCAAAACGCCGGACAGAAAGGTAATGTCCGTACCGGAACGTATTGGCGCATAGATATCCGCCACCGACGCCGTACGCGTAAAGCGTGGATCAACGACAATTAGCGTCGCATCGTTATTATTTTTCGCCTCCATCGCCCAGCGGAAACCCACCGGATGCGCTTCTGCGGCATTGCCGCCCATCACCATCACGACGTTGGCGTTTTTAATATCCACCCAGTGGTTGGTCATCGCACCGCGACCAAATGTTGGAGCAAGACTTGCTACCGTTGGTCCGTGTCAGACGCGCGCCTGGTTATCTACCGCCAGCATGCCAAGAGAACGCACAAACTTCTGCGTCAGCATACCCGTTTCATTGCTGGCCGCCGAGGCGCACAGCATCCCGGTAGAGAGCCAGCGGTTAACCGTAATGCCTTGCTCGTTCTTTTCAATAAAGTTGGCGTCACGGTCGGCTTTCATTAATTTAGCAATACGAGTGAAAGCGTCATCCCAGCTAATGCGCTGCCACTTATCGGAGCCCGGCGCGCGGTATTCCGGATAGCGTAGGCGATCTTCACTGTGAACATAGTCCAGCAAACCGGCCCCTTTCGGGCACAGCGCGCCACGGCTTACCGGATGATCCGGGTCGCCTTCAATATGGTAAATCGCTTCTTTCGCGTTTTTTGCCCCATCTCCCAGGCTATACATTAATAGCCCGCAACCTACGGAACAGTATGTGCAGGAGTTACGAATCTCTTTTGCGCGCAACAGTTTATAGTTTCGCGCCTGAGCCAGGGCCATTTTAGGTGTAAAACCCAGCGCGGCCACCGTTGTTCCCGCCATACCGCCCGCGCAGATTTTAAAAAATTGTCTGCGGCTGACGTCCATTGCTTTCCTCTTTTTTCCCAGGGATGCACACATCCATCGAACTGCATCAGATCCTCAGTTCACGATGCGTGTATAACTTCGCGAGGAAACTAACAGTAAAATTGATAACTTTTTTGCGTCAAATCAATATTGAAACGGTTCCGCTACTAAATAGCCCTATTTTTAAAGCGCAATAACTCCAGGGAGGTACTAAAAAATGAGACAGCATGGCATCGCCCTCGGAAAAAGTGCTATAAAAGTGCTATAAATGGCAGTCTATTTTGCGCGGTATTCAGGACAGTCACAAAGCATGACATCACAAAAAGCAACGCTAATAGGGCTTGTTGCCATCGTTCTGTGGAGCACGATGGTTGGGTTAATTCGCGGCGTCAGCGAAGGTCTTGGGCCGGTAGGCGGCGCAGCCATGATCTACTCATTAAGCGGCCTGCTGCTGATTTTTACCGTCGGATTACCTGATATCCGTCGTTTCCCGGGGCGATACCTCATCGCAGGCAGCGTACTGTTTGTCAGTTATGAAATATGCCTGGCGCTTTCTCTCGGTTATGCCGCCACTCGCCATCAGGCTATCGAAGTAGGCATGGTTAACTATTTATGGCCCAGCCTGACTATTCTGTTTGCCATTCTTTTTAATGGGCAAAAAACTAACTGGCTTATTGTTCCTGGATTACTTATTGCACTTACTGGCGTTTGCTGGGTTCTGGGGGGCGAGAATGGTCTTAATCCCGGAGAAATTATCAGCAATGTCGCCACCAGTCCGCTAAGTTATTTACTGGCATTTCTTGGGGCGTTTATATGGGCGACATACTGCACCGTCACAAATAAATATGCGTGTGGTTTTAACGGTATCACCGTCTTTGTGCTACTTACCGCCGCAGCGCTGTGGTTACACTATTTACTTACTCCGCAACCTGCCATGATATTTAGCCTGGCAGTGATTGCTAAACTTTTTACCGCGGCATTAACGTTGGGGTTTGCCTACGCGGCATGGAATGTGGGCATACTTCATGGCAATGTGACTATCATGGCCGTAGGGTCTTATTTTACACCCGTCATGTCCTCTGCTCTGGCAGCGCTGTTACTCAGCTCACCACTGTCATTCTCCTTCTGGCAAGGCGCAGTCATGGTTTGCGTAGGTTCGCTACTTTGTTGGCTGGCAACGCGACGGCGCTAATAGCGACGGGCGGGCCGATATTGATATAAAAGCGACCCGCTGCACCTTGACACCCTTCATAACACAACTACGCTTTTATCTATCGCCTGTGTGTATTTGACGATTTTTCATTTTCACGTGCTCCCCCTGCGCCATATCAGGATTGCACGGGTAAAAAAATAAATTTTATAAAATCGTTAAATATGTTAATATGATGATATGATTATATTAATAAATATATAATTGACGTTGGCTGGCAACTGTATGAGTGCATATAATAATCAGCCGGTACTACCAAAAATAAAACCATAAACAGCCCAATAATCCCCTCCGAAAATATATTTAATTAGACAGTCCCTGTTTAAATTAATACCCTCAAATGTATTAAGGCGATCTGGATCACACAAATTAAAATAATTTGTAATCTTATGAAACTTATTATTGAACTTATGCCACTCCGTCATTTAAAAATAGTCTGCCATTGACAAACGCCTCGTTTAACAATGGTTGAGGAAACACGCTAAGAAAATTATAAGGATTATTAAAATGAAACTTAAGTTAGTGGCAGTGGCAGTGACTTCCCTGTTGGCAGCAGGCGTTGTAAATGCAGCCGAGGTATATAACAAAGACGGCAATAAACTGGATCTGTACGGTAAAGTTCACGCTCAGCATTATTTCTCTGATGATAACGGAAGTGATGGTGACAAAACTTACGCGCGTCTGGGCTTTAAAGGCGAAACGCAGATCAACGATCAGTTAACCGGTTTTGGCCAGTGGGAATATGAATTCAAAGGCAACCGTACTGAAAGCCAGGGCGCAGACAAAGACAAAACCCGTCTGGCGTTTGCTGGTCTGAAATTCGCTGACTACGGTTCTTTCGACTACGGTCGTAACTACGGCGTTGCTTACGACATCGGCGCATGGACCGACGTTCTGCCAGAGTTCGGTGGCGATACCTGGACCCAGACTGACGTCTTCATGACTGGCCGTACTACTGGTGTTGCCACCTACCGTAACACTGACTTCTTTGGCCTGGTTGAAGGTCTGAACTTCGCCGCGCAGTACCAGGGCAAAAACGACCGTGACGGCGCGTACGAGTCTAACGGCGACGGTTTCGGTCTGTCCGCAACGTATGAGTACGAAGGTTTTGGCGTAGGTGCAGCCTATGCGAAGTCTGACCGTACTAACAACCAGGTGAAAGCAGCGAGCAACCTGAATGCTGCGGGTAAAAACGCTGAAGTCTGGGCTGCTGGTCTGAAATATGATGCGAACAACATCTACCTGGCGACCACCTACTCCGAAACGCTGAACATGACCACCTTCGGTGAAGATGCAGCGGGTGATGCGTTTATCGCGAATAAAACCCAGAACTTTGAAGCGGTTGCTCAGTATCAGTTCGACTTCGGTCTGCGTCCGTCCATCGCTTACCTGAAATCCAAAGGTAAAAACCTGGGTACTTACGGCGACCAGGATCTGGTTGAATACATCGATGTTGGCGCAACCTACTACTTCAACAAAAACATGTCCACCTTCGTTGATTACAAAATCAACCTGCTGGATGATAACAACTTCACCCGTATTGCTGGTGTAAGTACCGACAACATCGTTGCTGTTGGTCTGAACTACCAGTTCTAATCCTGCGTGATGTAATGAAATCCAGGCCAGCCCATGATGGGCTGGCTTTTTCTCATGATGTTGAACCGGTCATAAGGAGTATGCCGTGCAAACGTTCCCAGGACGTTGCCTTTGCGGGCAAAGTCATTTTACCGTTAACGTCGAAATACTCGATGTCTATGCCTGCCACTGTACGCTGTGTCAAAAATGGTCGGGTGGAATCGCCATGTATCTGGAAGCCTGCGGGCAACCACAGTTGGCTCCGCTTTCCCCGGAACCGCCACACTTTTCATCCTCGTCGCGCGGCGAACGCTATTTCTGCTCCGGCTGCGGGTGCCCGCTGTGGTTTCGGCTTACCGATACCGATCGCTATTTTATTCCCTGGACCTTACTGGAACTGAACGACGTTGATCGCCGTCGGCTGATTCTGGCTGCGGAAATTTATACCGAAACCCAGCCTGCCTTCTGGCGACTGACGGGGCAATACGCACGCCTCAGCGGTAAAGAAGTTGAGGAAATGGACTCCCCCTGCCAGTTGGCGCATTAAGTTATCGACGCTTTGCCTTTGCCAGGCTGAACCACATCCCTACCGCCAGCAAAAGAAGCATACTTCCTGCGCTGCTTAATGCCACGCTATGCGACCAGATAAAGGCGTGTCTGGCGGCGTCCAGTATAGCCTGCCCCAGCGGAGGCGGCAGGCTATTCGCTAACTGCACCGCTTCCCCCATTGAGGATGACGCTCTGGCAATCTCTGGCGCCTCAAGACCGACAGGCAGACGGATAGACGCGGAGAAGCTACGGCTTAACAACAGACCGAAAATTGCGATGCCCAGTCCCGCGCCCAGTTCATAAGCCATCGTTTCTATCGCGCCGGCCGCCGCCGCTTTTTCTGCCGGCGCAGCGGCCATAATTGCCGATGTGGAAGCCAGCAATGCGCTGGCGGCGCTAAATCCCAGCAGCGCCATCAGCCCCCAGGCCTGCCATTGTTGGGTGCTGAAATCCGTCATCGCCAGGCCATAAAAACTCAGCGCGCTTAACGCCATTCCGCCCGTCGCGACCAGCCGTAGTCCCAGACGCGAGACCAGCGCGCCCGCAATCGGCCCGCTGAATCCACTGGCGACCATCACCGGCAGCATAAACACCCCGGCCTCATAAGGCGATAGCCCGTGGACAAACTGTAACTCTTGCGCCATCAGCAGCTCAAAGCCCACCAGAGTGATCATCGCGGTCATCGCCATTACGACGCCGCTCAGGATAATGCGATGGGTAAACAGTCGCATATCAATCATTGGACGCGATGTCGAAAGTTGTGTGCGGATAAAGAGTCCCAGTAGCAACGCGCCGGTAAGTAGGGTAAGCGAGATTACCCCCAGCGACAGATGCCCTTTCAGCGCGGTTTTGGCGCTATAGACCAATAGCAAAATGGCAATAATCAGCATCACCGCATGGCCAAGATTGAGCGGTTGATCGCGACGGCCCGCCTGACGAGGAACATAGCGGGAGGTTAAGCCCATGACGACCAGCACAATCGGCACGTTGATCAGGAAAACCGATCCCCAGTAAAAATGCTCTAATAATATGCCGCCGATGAGCGGCCCAAACGCCGCTCCGCCCGAACCTACCGCTGCCCAGACGCCCAGAGCCATGTTGCGATGCTTCTCTTCGGAAAAGGTGGCGCGTATCCCGGCCAGCGTCGCCGGTACAATCATCGCCGCGCCGATAGCCAGTAATACCCTGGTAGCAATAAGCCAACTGGCGGTATGCGAAAACGCTGCTGCCAATGACGCCAGGCCAAAGAGCGTCCCGCCCAGCATCAGCAGGCGTTTAAAACCGATACGATCGCCAAGCGCGCCCATTGGCAGCACCATGCCAGCCATGACCAAAGAATAAATATCAATGATCCACAGTAGCTCGTTGCCGCTGGCCCCCAGTGTCATACTCAGTGTTGGCGCAGCGACATGCAGGACCGTGGCATCAATGGCGACAGGAATATAGACCAGCACAATAATGACTAACGTTAACCACTGACGAAACATACATCTCCCTTCAAAAAGTCAAATTTGGACGCTTGTCCAGTTTCAGGATCCTACGGTAAGTTGAACGAATGTCCAGCTTTTTGTTATACTGCGCGCATTGGCTAATGTGGGGAAAATATGAGTTACCTGAACCGGGATGAGCGCCGCGAAGTGATCCTGCAAGCGGCGATGCGCGTGGCGCTGACAGAGGGGTTTGCCGCCATGACGGTGCGACGGATCGCGTCAGAAGCCGATGTCGCCGCCGGGCAAGTGCATCACCACTTCAGCTCGGCGGGCGAGCTCAAAGCGCTGGCCTTTGTTCATTTGATCCGTACCCTGCTTGATGCCGGGCACGTTCCGCCGCCCGCCACCTGGCGTGCACGGCTTCACGCTATGTTGGGTAGCGAAGACGGCGGCTTTGAGCCTTACATAAAATTGTGGCGAGAGGCGCAAATTCTGGCCGACCGGGATCCGCACATCAGAGATGCTTATCTCCTCACGATGCAGATGTGGCATGAGGAGACGGTCACTATTATCGAGCAGGGAAAACAGGCGGGAGAGTTTACCTTTACGTCTAACTCTGCGGATATCGCCTGGCGGCTTATCGCGCTGGTGTGCGGGCTGAACGGTATGTATGTACTGGGTATTCCGGAGATGGCCGATCCCGCGTTTAAATACCATCTGGATCGTATGATTACGCTTGAACTCTTTGCGTAAAGTTACAAAACATTTAATAAAAATCACCTTTGATTTACAAATGGTAACAATTAAGAAACATTATATCTCCTCTTCGCGCCACGCTGGCCTATTTTTTTATCTATTCTTTCACTCACTATTCTAAAAAAACTTCAATAAGTTCTCAAAAGAGCGCGTGACGCTCTGTCTCTTTTTTGTGTTTTTTTCAAATGATATGCGCATGTGAGGGGTCAGATGACACGACAAAACGAGAATTATAATCGTTATCTCTTGAGTGACTGGAGACCCGAAAATCCAGCCTTCTGGGAGAGTAAAGGGAAAGGCATCGCCAGAAGAAATCTATGGATTTCAGTAAGTTGTTTGCTCCTGGCATTTTGCGTCTGGATGTTGTTTAGCGCTGTTGCCGTCAACCTCAATAAAATTGGATTTAATTTCACCACCGATCAACTCTTTTTATTAACCGCATTACCTTCTCTTTCCGGCGCAATATTACGCGTCCCTTGGTCCTTTATGGTGCCACTGTTTGGTGGTCGTAAATGGACCGTATTCAGTACCGTAATATTGATTATTCCCTGCGCCTGGTTGGGATTTATCGTGCAAAATCCTGCCACCCCTTTCGGGGTATTTATGATCATCGCTCTGTTGTGCGGTTTCGCGGGGGCTAACTTCGCATCCAGTATGGGCAACATCAGTTTTTTCTTTCCAAAGGCCAGACAAGGTAGCGCGTTGGGTATTAACGGCGGACTGGGAAATCTTGGCGTCAGTGTGATGCAGTTGATTGCGCCGCTGATTATTTTTCTGCCGATATTTACTTTTTTAGGCGTCCGGGGCGTGCCGCAACCTGATGGCTCCCAGCTCTCCCTCACTAACGCCGCCTGGATCTGGGTGCCGTTACTGGCTGTCGCGACGCTTGCCGCCTGGTTTGGTATGAACGATATCGGCAGTTCAAAAGCGTCTGTCGCCTCGCAATTGCCGGTGCTAAAACGTCTGCATCTGTGACTGCTTAGCCTGCTGTACCTGGCGACCTTCGGGTCATTCATCGGCTTTTCCGCTGGTTTCGCCATGCTCGCCAAAACGCAATTTCCCGACGTAAACATTCTGCATCTATGGACTACCTCCGTTTTGCAAGTACTGAATCTGGTTTTGGGTTGTTGCTTACATCTATCCGGCATCAGGAAAATCTGTGCCCAAATGGGTAATCCGCACACAATCGCCTCAACAACTGGACGGCCTCTGAGGCCAGTATAAAAATCAGGTTCCGATTGTGCAGGTGCAACCTGTCATCATTTCTCAGTACGCTGCAACTTTTGCTGGCAGGGGATTAATTTCACACTACCTGATACTCGGTATCATTTCTCAGCATCGACCAGATTATTCTCGCGTTTTTGTTAGCGACCGCCACGGTCGTTTTATTAAATCCGCGCCGTTCCTTTAACTGGTTAACCCACTGATTCATATGACCATCATTGTTATTCGTGGCAACCCTGACGACAGCGCGGGCACCATGAATAAAAAGTGTCCGCAGATGCTTGTCGCCTTTTTTCGTCATATTCATCAGCACCTGCCTGTCGCCACTCGAATGCTGGCGTGGAACCAGACCCAGCCATGCAGCAAAGTGGCGACCATTCTTAAATTCAGTTCCTTTGCCAATAGCAGCAACAACGGCCGTGGCCGTTTTAGGACCAATGCCTTTAACTTTGGCGATACGCTGACAGGCTTCTGATTGCCTGAATACTGTTTCAATTTCCTTATCAAAAAAATGGATCCGACGCTCGAGATCGTTAAAGAGATCATAGAGTTCGGCAATTGTTCTGCGCATACGGGAACTTAGACCGTTTTCTGCATCTTCAAGGATAAGAGGAATAGCACGGCGAGCTCTGGAGACAGCACTGCCAATGGGGATCCCCCGGTCAAGTAACAGCCCTCTTATTTGACAGACTGTAGCAGTGCGGTGATTGACAATACGCTGCCTTGCCCGGTGTAAAGCCTGGATATCCTGCTGTTCGGGGCTTTTTGGCGGCACGAACTGCATTGTCGGTTGCATCAGAGCCACTGCGATGGCCTGTGCATCATTACCATCATTTTTTTGCCCGCGGACAAAGGGTTTTACATACTGAGGACTGATGACCTTTACTTTGTGCCCCAGTTTCTCAAACTCACGCTGCCAGTAAAATGCCCCGGTGGACGCTTCGATCCCAATCAGACATGCAGGAATATTTGCCAGCGTCTGGAGCAATTCTTTTCGGCCAGTGCGTTTCGTATAAACCGGTTTGCCGGCCTGGTTTAACCCGCAGAGCTGAAAAACATTTTTAGCCAGATCAATACCCAGAAATACGATATTCATGGTGATTCTCCTGGTGAGCACATTTCGTACAGTTAACCGCAGCGGGAGGAGGTAGTCCATCCCATTAACTGGCGTTCTTAGGCCCCTTTATCGGCGCGCTGGCGCGATCGGCAGGCGGCGTGATCTCCGATAAATTCGGCGGCGTTCGCGTAACGCTCATTAATTTTATTTTTATGGCGCTGTTTACCGCCCTGCTATTCCTCACGCTGCCAGGCTCCGGCGCAGGCAGCTTTAGCGCGTTCTATCTTGTTTTTATGGGACTGTTTTTGACAGCGGGTCTCGGCAGCGGTTCTACCTTCCAGATGATTGCGGTGATCTTCCGTCAGATCACGCTCTACAACGTCAAACTGCGCGGCGGGAGCGATGAGCAGGCGCAGCGCGAAGCGGTGACGGATACTGCCGCCGCGCTCGGTTTTATCTCCGCCATTGGCGCCGTGGGCGGCTTCTTTATTCCAAAAGCGTTTGGCACCTCTTTGGCGCTGACCGGCTCGCCGGTGGGCGCCATGAAAATCTTTTTGCTGTTTTACATCGCTTGCGTCCTGTTGACCTGGCTGGTCTACGGGCGTCGTAAATCTAAACAACAATAACAACATACGCACCTGTAGGACGACCATCCGGCAATGGTTCAACGCCAAATCGACAGGATGGCGGAAAATTTATCGAAGCAGGAGAAATGTCATGAGTAAACTGTTGGATCGCTTTCGTTACTTTAAACAAAAAGGCGATACCTTTGCCGACGGGCATGGCCAGGTGATGCATACCAACCGCGACTGGGAAGACAGTTATCGCCAGCGCTGGCAGTTTGATAAAATTGTGCGCTCAACCCACGGCGTCAACTGCACGGGCTCCTGTAGTTGGAAAATTTATGTCAAAAACGGTCTGGTGACGTGGGAAACCCAGCAAACCGACTACCCGCGCACGCGTCCCGATTTGCCGAACCATGAACCACGTGGCTGCCCGCGCGGCGCCAGCTACTCCTGGTATCTCTATAGCGCCAATCGTCTGAAATACCCTCTGGTGCGTAAGCGGCTGATAGCGCTGTGGCGCGAGGCCCTTTCCCGACACAGCGATCCGGTACTGGCATGGGAATCTATAATGAACGACCCGCAAAAATGCCAAAGTTACAAACAGGTGCGGGGACATGGCGGCTTTATTCGTTCGAACTGGAAAGAGCTGAATCAGCTCATTGCCGCCGCTAACGTCTGGACAATCAAAACCTATGGGCCGGATCGTGTGGCGGGATTTTCACCTATTCCGGCGATGTCGATGGTTTCTTACGCCGCCGGAACACGTTATCTGTCATTGCTTGGCGGTACTTGCCTGAGCTTTTATGACTGGTATTGCGACCTTCCGCCCGCGTCTCCAATGACCTGGGGCGAGCAGACTGACGTGCCGGAGTCCGCCGACTGGTATAACTCAGCCTACATTATTGCCTGGGGCTCTAACGTGCCGCAGACGCGTACCCCGGACGCCCACTTCTTTACCGAAGTGCGCTACAAAGGTACCAAGACGATCGCCATCACCCCGGACTACTCCGAAGTCGCTAAACTGTGCGATCAGTGGCTGGCGCCAAAGCAAGGTACCGACAGCGCGCTGGCGATGGCAATGGGTCACGTTATTTTGAAAGAGTTTCATCTCGATAATCCCAGCGACTATTTTCTTAACTATTGCCGGCGTTATACCGACATGCCCATGCTGGTACTGCTGGATGAGCGCGCCGACGGTAGTTATGTCCCGGGACGTATGATGCGCGCGTCAGATCTGGTGGATGGACTGGGGGAAGCCAATAACCCGGAATGGAAAACCGTCGCGCTCAACAGTACGGGCGAACTGGTCGCGCCCAACGGTTCTATCGGTTTTCGCTGGGGTGAAAAGGGAAAATGGAACCTGGAACCGTTGGCGGCGGGCGTCGAAACGGAACTGTCGCTCTCGTTACTCGGTCAGCATGATGACGTGGCTGGCGTCGCCTTCCCCTATTTTGGCGGCAACGAAAACCCACATTTCCGCAGCGTGCGGCAGGAACCGGTGCTGGTACGTCAGTTACCGATGAAACGCCTGGCTCTGGCGGACGGTAGCGAGCGGATGGTGGTCAGCGTTTACGATCTGGTGCTGGCTAATTATGGGCTGGATCGTGGTCTGGATGACAGCCTCAGCGCCAGTGATTATAACGAAGTAAAAGCCTACACACCGGCCTGGGGCGAACAGATTACCGGCGTGCCGCGTCGACATATCGAAACTATTGCGCGTGAATTTGCCGAGACCGCCCATAAAACTCACGGTCGCTCAATGATCATCCTCGGCGCGGGGGTGAATCACTGGTATCACATGGACATGAATTACCGTGGGATGATTAATATGCTGGTGTTCTGCGGCTGCGTTGGACAAACCGGCGGCGGCTGGGCGCACTATGTCGGCCAGGAGAAGTTGCGGCCACAAACCGGCTGGCTGCCGCTGGCCTTCGCGCTGGACTGGAATCGCCCGCCACGTCAGATGAACAGTACCTCGTTTTTCTACAACCATGCCAGCCAGTGGCGCTATGAAAAACTTACCGCGCAAGAGTTGCTGTCGCCGTTGGCCGATCCGGCAAAATTTACCGGACACCTGATCGATTTCAACGTGCGCGCTGAACGTATGGGCTGGCTACCCTCGGCGCCGCAGCTTAATCTTAACCCGCTCAGCGTGAAAGCGAGCGCCGATAAAGCCGGGCTGTCTGCGGCGGATTATACCGTGCAGGCGTTGAAATCAGGCGCTATTCGCTTTGCCTGCGAACAGCCTGACAGTGGTCATAACCACCCGCGAAATTTATTTGTCTGGCGCTCTAACTTGCTCGGCTCCTCCGGGAAAGGCCATGAGTATATGCTCAAATATCTGCTGGGAACGGACAGCGGTATCCAGGGCGAAGCGCTGGGCTCCAGCGAGGGAATTAAGCCTGAAGAGGTGGAATGGCAGTCCGCCGCGATTGAGGGCAAGCTCGATCTGTTGGTCACGCTGGATTTTCGTATGTCCAGTACCTGTCTGTTTTCCGATATCGTTTTGCCGACCGCCACCTGGTATGAAAAAGACGATATGAATACCTCGGATATGCATCCGTTTATCCACCCACTTTCCGCCGCGGTCGATCCCGCCTGGGAATCCAAAAGCGACTGGGAGATCTACAAAGGCATCGCCAGCGTCTTTTCTGAGGTGTGCGTCGGACATCTAGGGCAGGAAACCGATGTGGTGTTACACCCGCTCCAGCATGATTCCCCGGCGGAACTGGCGCAGCCATTTGATATCCTCGACTGGCGTAAAGGCGAGTGCGAACTGACTCCGGGTAAAACCGCGCCCAATATTGTCGTGGTTGAACGCGATTATCCGGCCACCTATGAACGTTTTACCTCGCTGGGTCCCCTACTGGATAAATTAGGCAACGGCGGTAAGGGTATTGCCTGGAATACGCAAGATGAAGTCGATTTCCTCGGCAAGCTCAATTACACCAAACACGATGGCCCGGCGAAAGGACGTCCGCGGATCGACACCGCGCTGGATGCGTCGGAAGTGATTCTTGCCTTAGCGCCGGAAACCAACGGCCAGGTGGCGGTGAAAGCCTGGCAGGCGTTGGGTGAGATGACCGGACGCGAGCACACCCATCTGGCCATCAATAAAGAAGATGAGATAATTCGCTTTCGCGATATCCAGGCGCAACCGCGCAAAATTATCTCCAGCCCGACCTGGTCAGGACTGGAAAGCGAACATGTCTCTTATAACGCCGGGTATACCAACGTACATGAACTGATCCCGTGGCGCACGTTGTCGGGGCGGCAACAACTCTATCAGGATCATGCGTGGATGCGCGCCTTTGGCGAAAGTCTGGTGGCATATCGCCCGCCGATTGATACCCGCAGCGTCAGCGAAATGCGAGAAATTCCGCCCAACGGCTTCCCGGAGAAAGCGCTTAACTTCCTGACGCCGCACCAGAAATGGGGAATTCACTCCACCTACAGCGAAAACCTGCTGATGCTGACCTTATCGCGCGGCGGGCCGATTGTCTGGATCAGCGAAACCGATGCCCGTGAATTGGGTATTGAAGATAACGACTGGATTGAAGCCTTCAACGCTAATGGCGCCCTTACCGCTCGTGCGGTGGTCAGCCAGCGCGTCCCGCCGGGTATGACCATGATGTACCACGCCCAGGAGCGAATTATGAACATCCCGGGTTCGGAAGTGACCGGAATGCGCGGCGGGATCCATAACTCCGTGACCCGGGTCTGTCCAAAACCGACACACATGATCGGCGGCTATGCGCAGTTGGCTTACGGTTTCAACTATTACGGGACCGTGGGTTCGAATCGCGATGAATTCATCATGATCAGGAAGATGAAAAACATTAACTGGCTGGATGATGAAGGCCGGGATCAGGTACAGGAGGCGAAAAAATGAAAATACGCTCACAGGTTGGGATGGTACTGAACCTCGATAAATGTATTGGCTGTCACACCTGCTCCGTCACCTGTAAAAATGTCTGGACCGGACGTGAAGGGATGGAATACGCATGGTTCAATAACGTCGAAACTAAACCGGGCATCGGCTATCCCAAAAACTGGGAAGACCAGCAGGAGTGGCAAGGCGGTTGGGTTCGTGATGTTAATGGCAAGATAAGACCCCGTCTGGGCGGCAAAATGGGGGTAATTAGCAAAATTTTCGCCAACCCGGTGATTCCGCAAATCGATGACTACTATGAACCCTTTACCTTCGATTATCAGCATTTGCATAATGCACCGGAGAGTAAGCATCAGCCCACTGCCCGTCCTCGTTCACTGATTGACGGAAAACGGATGGACAAGGTGATCTGGGGACCAAACTGGGAAGAGCTGCTCGGCGGCGAGTTTGAAAAACGCGCTCGCGACCGTAACTTCGACAAAATACAAAAGGAGATGTACGGTCAGTTCGAAAATACCTTCATGATGTACCTGCCGCGCCTGTGCGAACACTGCCTGAACCCCAGTTGTGTCGCCACCTGCCCAAGCGGCGCTATTTATAAGCGCGAAGAAGACGGCATCGTGCTAATCGACCAGGACAAATGCCGGGGCTGGCGTTTGTGTATCAGCGGCTGCCCGTACAAAAAAATCTACTTTAACTGGAAGAGCGGCAAATCCGAGAAGTGCATATTTTGCTATCCGCGTATTGAATCCGGCCAGCCGACCGTTTGCTCGGAAACCTGCGTCGGGCGCATCCGTTATCTTGGCGTTCTGCTCTACGACGCCGACAGGATTGAAGAAGCGGCCAGTACCGAACACGAAACGGATTTGTATGAACGTCAGTGCGATGTGTTTCTCGATCCGCACGATCCGGCGGTGATCGAAGAGGCGCTTAAACAGGGCATCCCGCAAAACGTCATCGACGCCGCCCAACGGTCGCCTGTGTACAAAATGGCGATGGACTGGAAGCTGGCGCTTCCGCTGCACCCGGAATACCGTACCCTGCCGATGGTTTGGTACGTACCGCCGCTGTCGCCCATCCAGTCATACGCCGACGCAGGCGGATTGCCGCACAATGGCAATATTCTGCCGGCGGTGGAGACGCTGCGTATTCCGGTCCAGTACCTGGCCAATATGCTCAGCGCGGGCGATACCGGTCCGGTCATTCGGGCGCTTAAGCGGATGATGGCGATGCGCCACTACATGCGCTCGCAGACGGTTGAAGGCATCACGGATACCCGCGCGATTGATGAAGTGGGTCTGAATGTACAACAGGTTGAAGAGATGTATCGCTACCTGGCGATTGCCAATTATGAAGATCGTTTTGTCATTCCCACCAGCCATCGGGAAATGGCGCGCGACGCCTTCCCGGAACGCAACGGCTGCGGCTTTACTTTTGGCGACGGTTGCCACGGCTCGGATACCAAATTCAACCTGTTCAACAGTAGCCGTATTGATGCCATAAATATCACCGAAGTACGTGATAAAGCGGAGGGGGAATAATGCAAATCCTCAAAGCGATTGGCCTGCTGATGGAGTATCCGGATGAATGGTTATGGGAATGTCGGGATGAGGCGCTCGTCCTTATCCAGCACGATACGCCAATGCTGGCCGACTTCACTCGCGAGCTGCTCTACGCACCGTTATTGGATAAACAAGCGGAATGGTGCGAAGTGTTTGACCGCGGGCGCGCCACTTCATTGCTGTTATTCGAGCATGTTCATGCGGAGTCACGCGATAGAGGCCAGGCGATGGTCGATTTGTTAAGCCAATATGAAACCGTGGGCCTCCAGCTCAATTGCCGCGAACTGCCGGATCACCTGCCGCTCTATCTGGAGTACTTAAGCGTGTTGCCGGAAGCGGAAGCTCGTGAGGGATTGCAGAATATTGCCCCTATTCTGGCGCTGCTTGGCGGTCGTCTGAAACAGCGAGGATCGCCCTGGTATCAACTGTTTGACGCCCTGCTGACGCTGGCGGGCAGCGTACTTGCAAGTGACAGTGTCACTAAGCAGATTGTTCAGGAATCGCGGGATGATACCCGTCAGGCACTGGATGCCGTCTGGGAAGAAGAGCAGGTGAAGTTTATCGAAGATAACGCCACGACCTGTGACAGTTCACCATTACGCCATTATCAACGACGCTTTAGCCAGGATGCGGCGCCGCAGTACGTCGACGTCAGCGCGGGAGGCCCGAAATGATACAGTATCTGAACGTCTTTTTTTACGACATCTACCCCTATATCTGCGCTACGGTATTCTTCCTCGGCAGTTGGCTGCGCTATGACTACGGACAATATACCTGGCGCGCGTCGTCCAGCCAGATGCTGGATAAGCGTGGGATGGTGATATGGTCGAATCTGTTCCATATTGGCATTCTGGGGATCTTCTTTGGCCATCTGTTTGGGATGCTGACGCCACACTGGATGTACGCCTGGTTCCTGCCGATTGCGGTAAAACAGCAGATGGCGATGATCCTCGGCGGCGTTTGCGGCGTATTAACGTTGATCGGCGGCGCGGGATTACTCTGGCGTCGCCTGACCAATCAGCGTGTGCGTGCGACGTCCACTACACCAGATATTATCATCATGAGCATTTTGCTGATTCAGTGCCTGCTTGGCCTGAGCACCATTCCGTTTTCGGCGCAATATCCGGATGGCAGCGAAATGATGAAGTTGGTAGGCTGGGCGCAAAGTATTGTCACCTTCCGCGGCGGGTCTTCGGAAATGCTGAGCGGCGTGGCGTTTGTTTTCCGCGTCCATCTGGTGCTGGGAATGACTATTTTCCTGCTCTTCCCGTTCACCCGTCTGGTTCATGTCTGGAGCGCGCCGTTTGAGTATTTCACCCGTCGCTACCAGATTGTTCGTACCCGCCGCTAATTCTCTTTGCCAGGGGGGCAATCGGCCAGCAAATTGGCTGTAACGGCATTTTTCCTTTCCAGATTCGTCCGGGAAAAAACGAAACCGATGGGCGAATGTTTTCCCCGGCGCTGGGAATTGTGGAAGATCCGGTAACGGGAAATGCCAATGGCCCGATGGGAGCATGGCTTGTCCATCCTAGCCTGATGGCGCATGACGGTAAAACGCTGCAGATTCAAGGCCATCAGGGGCGCGCTTTAGGCAAAGATGGTACTGTTGATGTTACCGTCACCATTCTCGATAACCAGCCGGAAAACGTCACCATCTCCGGCCAGGCGGTCATTCTGTTTCATGCCGAATGGGCCATTAATTTTTAATCTTTGTCAGGCCCGCTAACCTTCGCGGCAAAAAATTATTTTCCCGCCTCCGGATGGGTATCAAATGCAGCCATTACTGCGGCCAGCTCCGCCTCGGTAAAACCGTGCTTTGCATCATTTACGCCGAGACCAAACTGCTGCTGAAGTAACTGATACAACGATGGCACATCCGGTACATTAGCCTGTTCAACGGCATGTCCCTGGTGGTAACGCGTGAAGTGGAAATTCGTTAATGTCAGCTTGCCGCCGTCAGGCAAATGGCGGCACATCAACAAATGATGACGAAAATGGGATTGCGGCCAGTGAGCCGACCAGAAATTGCCCATCACATGATCGCTCTGCTGTTGCGCCCCCAGATCAAAACAGTACATCGACTGCCAGTGCGCATGGTGGCGGAATTGTAAAATCCATGTACTCTCCTCCTGCATCAGGCGGTATTCGCCATGCGGCGTCTGTTGGGCAATTTCGGCCTGCAGACGAAGCGGCGCGGTTAGCGTCTGGCCGCCAAAACCCACGTCAGCGATCCACTGCTCGCCCTCAACCTCAACCAGCAGCAAACGATGCGTGCGTGGCGGTAAATGGGCGGGATTAGTCAGGATTACCCGCCCTAATAAGCTTCGGACGTTAAAACCGATTTCGCGTAACGCGCGTTCAAGCAGGCCATTCTGTTCAAAACAGTATCCACCGCGACGGGCATGAAGCAGTTTCTCCTCTAACGCCGTCTCATCGAGCTGTATTTCACGAGGCAGTAGCACATCCAGGTTTTCAAAAGGAATCGCGCAGTTGTGCGCTAAGTGAAGCGTTCCAAGCGTTTCAACCGTAGGAACGGTCAACGGCTGACAATTTAATCGCGTAAAATAAGCATGTAAAAAAGAGGTCATCTGAGGCATCCATTAACATTAATGCTTGCGTTCAGCACACAGGCTGATGCAGATATTACTGCGCAACACAGGATATCCTATCCGTGCAATAGCGTTATGATATTTTTGAAAAAAAATAATACAAGCTACATTCTGCCCTCCCGTTTTAGCGACGGTTCTGGCGTCAGAGGATTTTAATTATACCCCTTTATGAATTATGTACGTCGACGCTCATCGCTGGGCGTTATACCGAATACTTTTTTATACAGCGTCGTAAAGTGGTTACTGTTGCTGAGCCCACACATATAGGCGATCTCGGTGACCGATATCTCTGTCTCTCGTAATTTTACGCGGGCGGAAACCAGACGCAGATGTTTTAAATAACTACCCGGAGTTAAGTCGGCATTGCATTCTTATATCCGATGATAACCAGCCATAATACAGTTACTGCCGCTCAGTAGGCTGCTCGCTGGGCTCCCCAGCCCATTTTATGCGGGTGCTTGACGAAACGTTAGACAAAGAATCACCCCAGTACCTATGGTAGCGAGCTTTCGTGTCGGCCGCCCGTCGCCCTTTCGCGTCCTCCATGCTCGTTGCCTGAATGATATACTTATCTAAGCCAGGAATGGTGCCTAATGCTTGTGGTAATGAATTATATTCAGCTATTCGTTCTCTAACGGTTTTATGTTCTTCATCAATATCATAGTCATAGTACGCTGGCGCTTCAAAAAAGCCCTCTTCCAGCCTCATACAGATATCTTCAAAATTTCCCTCGACCTCAGCAGTGTCTTCCCCCTCCGTTATTCTGACGACTGCCTTTCTTCCAGCAGTCAGCGAGACTTGTTCGAATATTAATATCTTACCATCAGTAAGCTCAATATCTATAGTATATAGTCCATCACGTACAGCATCAGCAAGGTGATCATGAAGAGTCCCGGCATTGGCACAGAACTCCGCAATTTTAGGAGTAACATTGCAATAATGTTCAATTAGTCTCGTAAATCCGTACGCAATTCCTGCTGTGAGCACCCACAAGAACCCTTTCATGATTTTTGTAGATAATTTATTTTCATAATTTCCTGCTGCAATATGAGGCAGTGCATTTCCTGATAAAGCTCTGGCATAGGTTGAGAGTGATGTATATGGCATATCATACCCCTTTATACTTCGCAGATAGCTTTTATACATCCTTGATACTCTACTTATGACGGGATGTGAATCCACAAAAAGGTTCGAATTGCAAAAATCATCAAGAGAGTGTGACAATAACAGGCATAAGCCTTACGCCGCTTCAACATTTTCAACATCATCAGACGGCTTACTGTTCAATCAGGTAAAAGATAATCTCGATGGCGGCAGAGGTTAACGCTATTTAATGATTACGCGGCGCAGTCACTGCTGATTTGTGCTTTTATCTTTTCTGGCTGAATCGTGACCACACCGCACCACATCTGACCACACAAATAAACTCGACATCCTCATTTTGTTCTTTTCGTATGTTTTGCGTCATTTAACAATTGCAGGTAGGATGCTCCGCCGGCGGTTTTATCCCTGTCACCGAATAAGGGAAAAGCTGCATTCGCCATTGCAGGCAATCGATTGGTTAGCGCCCGTCGCGGCATAAGGGATTTTTCTGTCAGACAGGCCACAACAGGTAACGTAATGAAAACACAGACTACGCACGCCGCAGAGCAACATGCGGCGAAACGACGCTGGCTGAACGCCCATGAAGAGGGATATCACAAAGCGATGGGGAATCGTCAGGTTCAGATGATTGCTATCGGCGGCGCGATTGGCACCGGATTATTTTTAGGTGCCGGTGCCCGATTGCAAATGGCCGGACCGGCACTGGCGCTGGTTTATCTGGTGTGCGGCATTTTTTCTTTTTTCATTTTACGCGCGCTGGGCGAACTGGTATTACATCGCCCTTCCAGCGGGAGCTTCGTCTCCTACGCCCGTGAATTTTTGGGTGAAAAAGCGGCCTACGTCGCTGGCTGGATGTACTTTATTAACTGGGCGATGACCGGGATTGTCGACATCACCGCCGTGGCGCTATATATGCACTACTGGGGCGCGTTTGGCGACGTTCCGCAATGGGTGTTCGCGCTCGGCGCGTTAGCCATTGTCGGCACCATGAATATGATCGGCGTAAAATGGTTTGCCGAAATGGAGTTCTGGTTTGCGCTGGTAAAAGTACTCGCGATAGTTATCTTCCTGGTAGTCGGTACGATTTTTCTTGGAACCGGTCAGACTCTTGATGGCAATACCACTGGCTTTCATCTGATTACAGATAATGGCGGACTTTTCCCGCACGGCCTGTTACCCGCGCTGGTACTGATTCAGGGCGTGGTATTCGCTTTTGCTTCGATTGAGCTGGTCGGTACTGCCGCCGGTGAATGCAAAGATCCACAGACGATGGTGCCGAAAGCCATCAATAGCGTGATCTGGCGTATTGGTCTTTTCTATGTAGGGTCGGTCGTATTGCTGGTTCTGCTGCTGCCGTGGAATGCCTACCAGGCGGGGCAAAGTCCGTTTGTCACCTTCTTTTCTAAACTTGGCGTGCCTTATATTGGCAGCATTATGAATATCGTGGTGTTAACCGCCGCGCTTTCCAGCCTGAACTCCGGGCTTTACTGTACAGGCCGAATTTTGCGCTCGATGTCGATGGGCGGTTCCGCACCGAAATTTATGGCGCAAATGAGCCGCCAGCATGTGCCCTATGCGGGTATTCTGGCGACGCTGGTGGTTTACGTGGTCGGCGTGTTCCTGAATTACCTGGTCCCCTCCCGCGTGTTTGAGATCGTGCTTAATTTTGCTTCGCTCGGTATTATCGCGTCGTGGGCGTTTATCATGGTGTGCCAGATGCGTTTACGCCAGGCGATAAAAGAAGGCAAAGCCGCAGACGTCAGTTTTAAACTGCCCGGCGCGCCTTTTACCGCCTGGCTAACGCTGCTGTTTTTGTTAAGCGTGCTGGTACTCATGGCGTTTGACTATCCGAATGGAACTTACACTATCGCCTCGTTGCCGCTGATCGCCATTCTGCTGGTCGCCGGCTGGTTTGGCGTGCGCCGTCGCGTGGCGGAGATCCATCGCACTGCGCCAGTGACAGCGGATTCGACAAAGAGTGTCGTATTGAAAGAAGAGACCGCGACATAACATTGCTCTGCCCCGGCAGCGCCAGGCCTGCCGGGTTTAATGCGCGTTGCCGCCAACGCCGCATCGCGCCCAATGCTTATTCAGCCTTAATCAACTGCGCCACATCATTGCTGTTAATTTCCCGCTGGTTGCCTTCCTGATCGGTATAACTGGTCATCCCCGTCTCTTTATCTAACTGCGGCTTACCCTGAGTTACGATCGTTTGCCCCTTCTTCGTCGTCATCACATAGTTGGTTGTGCAACCCGCAAGCATAAAAAACATCATGCCCAAACCTGAGCATATAAATAACTTTTTCATATTTCCCTCGTGAATATAATGAGTTAGCTACAGCAAAAAGGCAGTGTAATTCTCACAGAATCATCAGGCTATCGGCGGGGTGTAACGAGGCGTATCGGTGCGTTTAAAGAGATGACTGGAGGGGGTTCCCCCTCCATACCCTATTTACAGAGCAATGCGAATAACATCATCCGGCTGCGTCGCTTCCTGTTCACGTGTCGATTTCTGCTTCACGCTAACGTAGAGCGTTTTACCGTCTGCCGATAGCGCCAGGCTATTTGGGTACGTCGGCGTATCGAATGTTTTAACAATGTTATAGGTCTTCGCATCGATCACGCTGACCTGCCCGGCCTGACGATGCGTCACATAGGCCTCGTTACGCGTCGGGTTAAACAGGACAGCCAAAGAGGCAGGCGCCGCGATTTTTGCAAGAATATTGCCATTACGGGTATCGACAACCAGGATTTCAGCCGCTTTCGAGTCGGTGATAAACGCGCGATGGCCTGCGGTATCAAGACTCAGGTTAATAAAGAAGTGTTCTTTACCGTCATCCAGCAACTTCTTACGGCTGAGAATTTTATTGCTGGCGGTATCGATGGTAATGAATTCGCCATCCGCATTGGTGGTGTACAGGCGTTGCGCTTTACTGTCGAGCGCCAGACCCGTACTCATTTTGCCGGTATTTTCGATCGCCGTTTTCAGTTTGATGGTTTCGCCATCCACTACCCAAATAGCACTCTCTTTACCAACACCGCTAATGTAGACCGTGTTGGTAGACGCATCGGCAACCAGTTCACGGGGCTGTAACGGACGAACCTCTTCAGTACGTTTGCGCGCATCAAGTACCAGACGGCCTTTTACATCACCAGTTTTGGCGTCAATCGCGGTAACAGCGCTGTTAATGGTATTGCCAAACCACAGCGTTTGGGTTGCGGCATTGATTGTGGCGCCGAATGGCTTGAGATCGTTATGAATCGCTTGCGTGATTTCCAGCGTCACCGGGTCGAGACGATAAACCACGCCGCCTTTGTCCAGTTTACGGCTTTGCGATGTAGCCAGCCAGAGCGCGTTTTCTTGCTGACTATAGGCCATCTCATAAGCGCCTTTGCCTACCGCTTTACGCAGCATATCTTCCGCTGCCAGCGTGCTAAATGAGGATGCGACGAGGAGCGAACCTAACAATAAAGAACCACGCAGGCGCGGCGAAAAAAGATGACGTAAATGCATGACGACTCCCTTTGATAAAAACGTGTATAGCTGCTTCACACTACTTCACTGCGCGGGATCTTCGTTCCGCACTTATTATAAGTTTGAGAATAATAATCATTATTTATCAGAAAGTGGAGCTTTTCCTCGCCTGCGAGTGTCACAGCCCTTAAATACCGCACATTTTCTTAACTTAATGTGCGATTAAAATTTCAAAACTTTACATATTGACTACCCTTAATGTCACGTTTTCCGTTGATACGCTTACAGTTACCCGGCATTTTCATGAAAATTATTTCCGTTAGACAGCGACTTTATCCCGCCCTCTTATTTCCCTTGACCTTCTCCCCGTTCCTTCAGGCCGCCAACGCGCCCAATGAACAAACCATGATAGTCACCGCAACGCCGCAAACCGTATCCGAACTGGATACACCTGCCGCCGTTAGCGTCATTGAGGGGGAAGACATGCGTCTGGCGACGTCGCGCGTCAATTTATCCGAATCTTTAACCAGCGTCCCGGGATTGCAGGTACAAAACCGACAGAACTACGCACAGGATCTGCAAATCTCTATCCGTGGATTTGGCTCGCGTTCCGCCTTTGGCGTACGCGGCATTCGTCTGTATGTTGATGGCATCCCCGCCACCATGCCGGATGGGCAAGGCCAGATTTCGAATATCGATATTAACAGCATACAAGACGTTGAAGTGCTACGCGGCCCCTTCTCAGCGCTATACGGCAATGCTTCCGGCGGCGTGATAAATGTAACCACTGAAACCGGGAGACAGCCGCCCGCCCTTGAGGCCAGCAGCTACTACGGCAGTTATGGAAGCTGGCGCTATGGGCTAAAAGCCACGGGCGCGATGGGTGACGGCACACAGCCTGGCGACGTGGATTACACGGTATCGACTACCCGTTTCACCACCCACGGCTACCGCGATCACAGCGGCGCGCGAAAAAATTTGGCTAATGCCAAACTGGGCGTGCGCCTTGATGATGCCAGCAAACTCTCGCTGATTTTTAATCGTGTGGACATCAAGGCGGACGATCCCGGCGGACTCACCGAATCTGAATGGAAAACCGATCCGCAACAGGCGCCGCGCGCTGAACAGTACAATACGCGTAAAACCATCAAACAAACTCAGGCAGGATTGCGTTATGAACGTCAGCTCAGCGCACAGGATGATATCAGCGTGATGGCCTACGCCGGAGAGCGGGAAACCACGCAATACCAGTCTATTCCCCTGGTGGCACAGCTAAAACCGGCCCAGGCTGGCGGCGTGATTACACTGCAACGCCACTATCAGGGCATTGATTCCCGCTGGACTCACCGTGGAGAATTAGGTGTGCCGGTCACCTTCACTGGCGGATTAAATTATGAAAATATGAGCGAAAACCGCAAGGGTTACAATAACTTCCGCCTTAACAACGGCACCCCTGAGTTTGGGCATAAAGGCGATTTACGGCGGGATGAGCGTAACCTGATGTGGAATGTCGATCCTTATCTGCAAACCCAGTGGCAGCTTACGCAAAAACTCTCGCTGGATGCTGGCGTGCGCTACAGTTCCGTGTGGTTCGATTCTAACGATCACTATATAGCGCCCGGCAATGGCGATGACAGCGGCGACGCCAGCTATCATCAATGGCTACCCGCCGGATCGCTAAAATATGCGTTAACTGACGCCTGGAATCTCTATCTTGCTGCCGGTCGCGGATTTGAAACCCCCACTATCAATGAGCTTTCTTATCGCGCTGACGGCCAAAGCGGGTTCAACTTTGACCTCAAACCGTCGACAAATGATACGGTGGAAGTCGGCAGTAAGACGCGAATTGGCAATGGCTTGTTGACCGCCGCGTTATTTCAAACCGATACCGATGATGAAATTGTCGTCGCCAGCAGTATGGGAGGACGCACTACCTACAAAAACGCGGGCAAAACTCGCCGCCAGGGCGCAGAACTCGCGTTGGATCAGCGCTTCGCCGGTGACTGGCGGGTGAAAGCATCATGGACCTGGCTGGATGCGACCTATCGCAGTAACGTTTGTCAGGGGCAAAACTGTGATGGAAACCGGATGCCCGGCATCGCCCGTAATATGGGATTCGCCTCATTAGGTTTTATCCCGGATGAGGGGTGGTACGCAGGAACAGACGTTCGGTATATGGGCGATATCATGGCCGATGATGAAAATACCGCAAAAGCGCCTTCTTACACCGTTGTTGGACTGAATACAGGGTATAAATTTAATTACAGTCAGCTTACCGTCGATATTTTTGGGCGGATAGATAATCTATTCGATAAAGAATATGTCGGTTCGGTAATCGTTAATGAATCTAATGGCCGATATTATGAACCAGCGCCAGGGCGTAACTATGGCGTGGGGATTAATCTGGCATGGCGATTTGAATAACTATCCGTCAATAGCGGGGAGCCCCCGCTATTGATAAGTCATACTTACATGACGTACTGATTTTTTATCGTCGCTACGTTTTGTTGTAAAACGTTAAATAAGCAATGGCGGCTGGCTTCTTTATCACCCGTCGCTAACGCATTAAGCAATTTTCTGTACAGATTAACGCCGTTTTGATAATCATCAAGTTTAAAATTATCATATAAAAAGTGCAGGCTTGGCCCCAGGCGTACCCATAATTGCTCGATTATGGCATACAGCGTTGGCATATCCGCGTAATGATAGATCTCAAAGCGGAATGCGCGGTTGGCCAAAAGAATTTTCTCCATAACGCCACTTTCCAGCGCCTGTTGAAATTCGTCTAATAACGCATTCAGAGTCCGCTCGCGATCTGGGGTAATCTTACCCGCAGCCGCTACCACCGCCATCTCCTCCAGGGCAGTACGAATCGTATTAATTTCCAGCAAGCGTTCCAGTGAGATCTCCGGCACCATAAACGCCTGTGCTGGCGCCACCGCCAAAGCACTGGAAGAGACCAACCTTAACAGGGCCTCACGCACCGGCGTAATACTTACGCCTAACTCTTGAGCGATATTTTTAGTGATAAGCCTTGCGCCTGGTTTTAATGCGCCAATAGACAATTGATGCTTTAACCCATTTTCAACCTGTGTGGTCAGGCTTATATGTTGTGTTTTTTCCGTACCCGGCATTTTCCTTCCTTCACCTCTTGGCAGAACAACATCGCAATTGAGTCCCGAAGAAGTTTCGGAACTTAATTGTAAAAAAGATAATCCAGACCTGAACGGCCAAATAAATAAAAGTGATAATTTACTTGCGTGATATTCTCATCTTTTACAACAATACAGGTCTCTTTATGGCAACCGTTTTATCTCCGTCACTCCCTCAAACGTATCGAGATTTTTGACCGGTTCAGGCCGCTGAAGGAGATAAGCAGCCTCACCGCGATCTGAATGATGAATATAAGTAAAGCTGGAATTTTAAAATTTGCACATTTTTATGGCGACATAATGCCGCCATTTTTTCTTTACGTATCGTCCGCCACGCGTATCACGACTTTGCCAAAGTTCTTCCCCGCCAGCAGTCCTATAAACGCTTCTGGCGCCTTCTCCAGCCCATCAGTAATCTGCTCCCGATACTGCATTTTTCCTTCTTTGATCCAACGCCCCATTTCTTGCTGAAACTCATGTATCCGGTGACCATAGTCCTGGTTGATGATAAAACCTTGCAGACGAATACGCTTTTTAAGTAATGTCGCCATCAGCAGAGGCAGTCTGTCTGGACCGTCCGGCAATGCTGTCGCATTGTAGCCGCTGACCAGACCACAGAGCGGAATCCGCGCCGAAGTATTCAGTAGCGGTAAGACGGCGTCAAAGACTTTACCGCCGACATTCTCATAATAAATATCGATTCCCTGCGGGCAGCCCTGCGCAAGCTGTTGTGGGAAATCATCAGCGTGATGATCAAGGCACAGATCAAATCCCAAAACTTCTGTCGCATGACGACATTTTTCCGCGCCGCCGGCAATACCCACGACCCGGCACCCCTTCAGCTTGCCAATTTGCCCAACCGTTGCGCCTACGGGGCCGGTGGCGGCTGCGACAACCAGCGTTTCCCCCTCTTTCGGCTGACCGATATCCAGTAACCCCATATAGGCGGTAAATCCCGGCATTCCTAAGATTCCCAACGACCAGGAAGGATGTTGCGGATTATCACCCAGCTTTACCAACCCTTCGCCATCTGAAATGTCATAATCCTGCCAACCATTGTAACTTAACACCCATTCGTCTGGTCGGTAATCAGGATGGTTCGACGCGACAACGCGACTGACCGTACCGCCAACCATAACGCAGTCAGGTTCAACAGGCGGCGCATAAGAGGGTTCATCGCTCATGCGGCCACGCATATAAGGGTCGAGTGATAAAAAAACGGTACGCAATAATACCTGCCCTTCACCGGGCGTCGCGACGTCATCTTCTTCGAGGCGAAAGTTATCCACCTGCGGCGCGCCGTGGGGACGCGAGGCCAAAACCCAACGACGATTTCGGTTGGTGTGTTGTTTCATTATATTCTCCTCATGCCTGGCATAATCCATCAATAATAGTCGAACATTCGTTATCCGAGGGAGTTAAACGCTCTCAGATATCAGGCGGCTTTCACTGCTGGACGCTTTTATGAATGACTCTCTCACCCCCTCGCTAAACATGAATTCTTGCGCTAATCCGTTGATTTATGCCGCCTTCAATAGTATTTCTAACACTATCGTGAATATTCCCTGGAGTTTTCTATGACGATTCGCTTTGCCGATAAAGCAGACTGTGCCGCGATTACCGAAATCTATAACCACGCGGTATTACATACTGCGGCCATCTGGAACGATCGGACGGTCGATACGGATAACCGCCTTGCCTGGCATGAGGCCCGTCAATCACTGGGCTATCCGGTGCTGGTAAGCGAAGAAAATGGCGTGGTGACTGGCTATGCATCGTTTGGCGACTGGCGCAGTTTCGACGGTTTTCGCTATACCGTCGAACACTCCGTTTATGTTCATCCAGCGCACCAGGGAAAAGGACTGGGGCGAAAACTGCTCAGCAGACTGATCGACGAAGCCCGACGCTGCGGCAAGCATGTGATGGTGGCCGGTATTGAGTCACAGAATGCCGCCTCGATACGCCTGCATCATTCGCTAGGATTTACCGTCACCGCGCAAATGCCGCAAGTCGGCGTAAAATTTGGCCGTTGGTTAGATCTTACGTTTATGCAGCTCCAGCTTGATGAACACGCCGCGCCGGACGCCTGCTGATGAACCAGTCGCTGACGCTTATCTTTTTGATCGCCGCTGGCGTCGGGCTGGTGGTACAAAACAGTATGATGGTGCGTATTACGCAGACATCATCGACGATTCTGATCGCTATGCTGTTGAACTCGCTGGTAGGGATCGTTTTATTTGTGACGATATTGTGGTTTAAGCAAGGCGCTGCGGGCTTCGGCGAGCTGGTCGCCAGCGTTCGCTGGTGGACATTGATCCCCGGTCTGCTGGGGTCATTTTTTGTATTTGCCAGTATTAGCGGGTATCAGAACGTTGGCGCCGCGACGACTATCGCGGTACTGGTCGCCAGCCAGTTAATCGGCGGACTGGCGCTGGATATCGCGCGTAGCCACGGCGTCACATTACGCGCAATGGTCGGGCCGGCGTTTGGCGCGCTGTTGCTGGTCATTGGCGCATGGCTGATTGCGAAGCGCCAGTTTTAATGGGTTACAGGATCGTGCCGCCTTTGGTGAGCTGTTCGCGGCGCGCGTCCCGATCTTCTTGATATTGCCTGCCGTGATGCGCGATAGCCGTGCGTAAACGCTGCTGCTGCACGTAACGATCTTCGCGACGTAATTCAGCGTCATCGCTTAAGGCAATCAGCAATTCATTCATATGGGCAATTACGCTCTCCGCGATGGCGGCATCCACACGGGCGCTCACTTCCTCAAGGTGCGACATAAGCTCTCCTACTCGTTATTCTGTAACAGCATGATTCGCCTATTATACGCGTTATTGTCGCCCGATGCGGTAATTCGCCGCCGCCATCCTGATTTAACTTACGTCAAGTGAAAACACGGGGCTTAATAGACCGAGAATTCGCGCCTTTTTGCCTTTCTTCCGCCGTTTGCTTGCGTATAGACCCCGTAAAGTAGATGCGTGAAGAAGTCTAAGGGATAACAACGTGGCAAAAACTCTCTTACGCAGCGGCAATCTGGATGATTATCAGGCCGTGGGCGGCGGCGGTCAGGCCGTATTTGAATCAGCATTGCAAATTCGCGAAACGCTTCGTCTGCGTAAACAGCAGGCGATGGTTGACTGTCTGGCGATTCCGCAACTTAACGATAATGGCGATCGGGTTGACTGGTATTCGCCGATTGAAGGTCAGGCGATGGCGTGGAAAGCCGCTGACGAAGAGACACGTTTTCGGGCGTTACGTTATTTAGCCAGCACTTTTGAAAGTGCGGCTGCACTCAGTCGGAAAAGCCTGCAATCCGATAAAACAGCGCTGCAACTATTTGGTTCGCTGCTTGAGAAAGCGACACAGTTTCCCGGCGAAAATCATGTTTTTCTGGTTAACGGCAAACCGGTTATCACCTTCTGGGGATTCGTTAATCTCAACGAAAATACACGCGATGATGTGCTGGACTGCCTGCGGATAACCGAGGAGATCCCCGACATCCTTCTGGTCGAGCCGGAACCGGAGCCCGAAGAAAAGCCGCTTGTAGAGGCGGCATTTCGTCAGGCGGATGAGCCATTGCTGACGTCGGTCATTGAACCGCCGAAAATGCCGGAAGAACCTGTTGCGCCGCACGTTATCGTTAGCGAGACGAAGCCTGCTACACCCATCCCGGTCGCTGAGGCGAAGAGATCTCGCCGTCTACCGCTGTGGAGCTTACCTGTCGCTGCCGTTGTTATCGTCGCCGTCGCCACGCCTTTTTTCTGGCCATCTTCATCCATTGACGGTTCCTCTCCTGCTCGCGCCGCGCCTGTCGTTATCGCGAAAACTGACGTTACCCCATTGCCTGAACTTACCGCTCATTTGCCGCTGCATCGTGCTGATGTGACGCCCGCCGCCAAAGCGGCGCCGTTGCCGGAAGCGCCTGTTATCATTGCCGCTATCCCCAAAGACGCGCTGGTGATGGACAATACGCAGATGAAGCTTGGGACCACACGCTTTTTAAACGGTAACTGGCGGGTCAGCGTGGATATCAACGATCCGATTACCGGCAAGCCGCCCTCTCTGCGTTATCAGATCCAAAATAACAAAGGTATCGCGCGCGTAGTACATGGCGATAACGTGGTTTGTCGGGCGGAGATTTTCTCTGGTCTGCATCAAACGGGCGAGCTGATGATTAAAAGCCGCGGCAATGCGCGCTGCACCGACGGCTCACGTTATCCGATGCCGGAAATTACCTGTAAAGCGGGCGTCAATGACGTCGCAACCTGTACCGCCCGTTATGGCGACCACGCGGCAATTCCGTTGACGTTTAAAAAGATAGGTGCCTGATTTTATGTTGGTCAATCTGTGTGATTACAAACAGAGCGTCACGCTCATTGCAAATAGCGGCGTCCAGTTTCTTGATTTTGGCCTAACGCCGCAAGAGTCGGCCCACTACGGACGCTTTGTGCGCAAAACGGCAAACGGTCCGCTACTGCGCCTCGATTTTGATCTGACCAGCGGGCGCTACACATTGCCAGGACGTGCTGGCGGCCAACCCGAAGTTGTGAAACCAGAAAGTACCCATGCGCTGCACTATTCACTGGACGTACTCGATGGAATCTGGCTTCCCCTGCCGTTTCTACGTTTTAATCCACCACGTACCTTTATTGACGGGCCGGATAACTGGGCGCGCATTCAGGTACGTAAACTCAGCGAGCCAGATAGCGTCGGAAACACACACCGGATCACCCTCGCTTTCGATAGTCAACTGGCAAAAAATATGCCTCCGGCGTTAGCGCCTTGCGAAAATGATCTGCTCAATGGCACACGTTTTGCGCTTGCCTGGCGCGATGAAGAAGTTGCCGATTTTCTTGACCAGACATGGATTGACGGCTGGCTGCGCGAGTCGTTTCTTCAGTATGCCTCACAGGTGGAAAACCGTTCGGAACAGGCCATTCAACAAGCGCTACGTAGCTTTGAGTATCAGGCGCACTGGTTGAATTTACTGACGCTGTTAGGCGAACAGCTTACGGTGCCGGAAGTGAAGTTTGTGACACATACGTTAAGCACGCCAGCAATCCCGGTCGATCTGATTCTGGATGTCGGCAATACGCATACCTGCGGCGTATTGATCGAGGATCATGGCGATGCGAATGACGGGTTACGCCAGACGGCGGAGCTTCAGGTGCGTGCTTTAAGCGAGCCGCAGTATCTGAACGATCCTTTATTTACCAGTCGGGTGGAATTCTCAGAAGCGCGCTTTGGCAAGCAACACTTTTCTGTCGAAAGCGGACGAGACGACGCCTTTGTCTGGCCTTCTATTGTGCGTGTGGGCGACGAGGCTCGCGCCCTTGCTATGCAGCGTCTGGGCACCGAAGGCAGCAGCGGCATCTCCAGTCCGCGCCGCTACCTGTGGGATGAAACCCCCGCCTTGCAGGACTGGCGTTTTAGCCAGATGCACGGTAAAACGCAGCGCGAACCGCTTGCCACCGCGTTTCCGCTGATGAATCTGATGAACGACGACGGACAGCCGTTATTCAGCCTGCCGCAGGAAGAAAGACTGCCGGTTTTTTCGCCGCAATACAGCCGTAGCACCTTGATGACGCATATGTTGTGCGAAATTCTGGCTCAGGCGCTGGGGCAAATTAACAGCGTCGCCACCCGGCTGCGACTCGGCTTTCCCGCCTCGCCGCGCCAGCTACGCACCCTGATTTTAACGCTGCCTTCCGCCATGCCGAAACAGGAGCGAGAAATTTTCCGCCAGAGAATGTTTGAAGCGCTGGCGCTGGTCTGGAAAGCCATGGGCTGGCATCCGCAGGATGAGGATTTCACCACGCCTGAGCAGCGTGAAAAAAGCGTGGTGCCAGTGCCGGAAATACAGATGGAATGGGACGAAGCAAGTTGCGGCCAACTGGTATGGCTTTATAACGAAGCGATTTCGCATTACGCCGGGCGCACTGAATCCTTTTTCCACGCGCTGGCCAGACCGGACCGCCAGTCAGAACCTGGCGTAGAACCCGGACGCGCGTTGCGCGTGGCATCGATTGATATCGGCGGCGGCACGACGGATATGGCGATCGTTCACTATCAGTTAGATGACGGCATGGGGGCCAATGTAAAAATTACGCCCCATCTCCTGTTCCGCGAAGGTTTCAAAGTCGCCGGGGACGATCTGCTATTGGATATCATTCAGCGCTGCGTGCTCCCTTCCCTGCAAACGGCGTTGCAACGGGCAGGCGTTACGGATGCCGCTACCCTGCTGGCGACCTTATTTGGCGATTCGGGACGAATTGATACCCAGGCGATTTTGCGCCAGCAAACGGCGCTGCAATTATTTATGCCGCTGGGCCACGCAGTACTTTCCGCCTGGGAGCAAAGCGACATTAACGATCCGTTTGCCGGTTTACATGCGACATTTGGCGATCTGCTGCTCCGCCGCCCAACGAGCAACGTGATGAACTATATCCAGCAGGCGATCGATCATGCCTTACCGTCTGGTTCGCCGGCATTTGATGTATTCAATGTGCCGTTGCAAATCCAGTTTAGCCAGCTTCAGGAGGCGTTGCTGGCCGGACAGTTTACGCTGACAACGCCGCTTCATGCGGTCTGCGAAGCGATCTCCCACTACCACTGCGATATCTTGCTGGTGACGGGGAGACCGACCTGTTTACCGGGCGTACAGGCGCTCATCCGGCACTTACAACCGGTGCCGGTTAATCGCATTGTCTGGATGGATAAGTATCAGGTACATGAATGGTATCCCTTCAGTCAGCAAGGGCGTATCGGTAATCCAAAATCCACTGCCGCGGTGGGCGCGATGTTATGCAGCCTGGCGCTGGATTTACGTCTGCCGCGTTTCAATTTTAAAGCGGCTGATATCGGCGCGTATTCGACTGTGCGTTATCTCGGCGTACTGGATAATACCGTTAATACGCTTCGCGATGAAAACATCTGGTATCACGAGATCGATTTGGATAAACCTGGCGCAACGCTGGACGCTCGCCTGCATTTTCCGCTACGCGGCAATGTGACGTTGGGCTTTCGTCAATTGGCTAACAGTCGCTGGCCTGCGACCCCACTCTATTGCCTGAGCATTAATTCCGCCGAACTGGCGAAAACCATCGCTGGCGACGGCGTACTGAATGTCCGACTGAAATTACGCGGCAGTAGCAAAGATAGCGCCCCGGAATCGTTCACATTAAGTGACGCCTGGCTCCAGGACGGGACGCCGATCGCCGCCGATGCGCTGACATTAAAATTGAATACGCTGGCTGACCGCCGCCACAGCGGTAGCCACTACTGGATAGATAGCGGGAGTGTATACCTGAAATGACAAAACCGTTAAACGCCACCCAGGCTATTATCGAGTGGGTTAACAACACGCGCCGTTACGCAACGCGACTGGATGACGAAGCCGACGCTCTGCTGGCGCAACTTACGCTTGCCGCGGCGGATGAGTCAGCGCTTAACGCCGCCTGCGCATCATATGGCTGCGTTGGTCTGTACGGGTATGCGCAATCCGCAAAAGCACATCTGTTAACGACGCTATGCGGTAACGAGAATGGCAAGCTGGAAATTATCACACCGGACCGTCACTATGATTATTTCAGTCATATCAATCCGGGCCATGCGCCAGCGAATATGGCTATTCGCTTTACACGCGGCGTCTGTTCAAACGAGAGTGACTGGCCGTTACGCCTGCGCTTGATCAGTGAAGCAGAGCTGGTGCAGATATTTATCGCCTGGACCAGTTCATCCTCCGATTGTCGCCAGGTCGAAAAATCCATTATTACGTCACGCCTGGAGAAATGGCAATCGCTTCGCCAACCGCAGCCCGTCCCCGGCGTTACCGCTGAAGAGGTAGCGACTATCGCAAGTTTCTGGCGCGCTTGCCTCCCGTCCGCCAGACAACATATTGATGATGCGACATGGCAACACTTTGCCTCGCTCTTGCCTGCGGTGGATCTCACAACACGGGCGCACGCCTGGGCATTACTGTGGGGAGAGCAATCGGAGATCACCCAGCAATGGCTGGCGCTGGCGCATATGTTGCAACAAACCGGTCATGCGGAGGAACTGGCGGCGCCACTCAGCCTGCTGGTCGATCATTTTGGTTTACCAACGGAAAACTTCCTGACGCAAATGGCGCTGATTGCCAGCGATACGCAAAGCGATGTGGTGGTACATCCGGTCAAACAGGGGCGCCTGCTCAATGCGGTCAGTCTTTCACTGGATTCGCTGGCGCTGCTTACCCGCGAACTGGTGCTAACCGTTGAAATCAGCGCGCTGGATGGCGTTGATTTACTGGATATTCCGGTCGCGCCAGACGTTCACCCTCATCCGTTATGGCGGGCGAAATTAGGCTGGATGTTGGCCCATTACCGCCAGCGGATACAGCCTGATGTGCTGGTGATCTGCAATGCTCTGGCATCCCGCGCGCAAACATCCACTGCCGCCCGTCACTTACTGGAGTGGATTAATGCTACTCAGCCGCAGCGTGAATCGGCGTTGCCTGGCGTCGTCTGGGCGATTACCCCACAGGATGCCCGTTTTGCCACCCAGCAGAATCTGGACGAAGCTGTCCAGCAGTTGATGGGTAAACCTGGCGTGCATTGGGGAACGTTGCAGGCACTGGATAAACACAGTATGCAGCGTCTGGTGGAATGGTTATCGCAGGCGACATCGCCAGCACAGCGACAGGCGCGCTTACAGGCGTTACGCGAACAACTGCGAGGCCGCGTGTGCGATCTGTTACCGGTGTTTGAGGACGCGCGACTACCGATTGAAACTGTGATTCGGCGCCTTCAGGCCCAGGCCGCCAGGCATGGCGACCTGCTGGCCGGGCTGTTACCGCCGGTACAGAATTTCGAAGTGTTGCTGCGCACCCGACAGTCCCGAGAAGAACAGGTCAGCGGTATATTTAATGACGCGATCGATCTCTTTGCCGACGAACCAACGCGCGCTTCAGCGTCAGAAGGTCACGAAACGGGCTATCAGGCGCACAAAATGTGGATCAATCATCTGCGCCAGTGGGCCCGCTGCCAGGATAATGCGCAGCGTCTGGGGCTGGAACCGCAGATGCTCAACGCCGTGGCGGATATTTTAATTACCGCCAGTTATCGCCTCGGTTTACCTCAGCAGTTACAGAAAACCATGCAGTGTGAGGGGGTGAGCGGTGCGCAGCTCCATGCCATCATCGGTAACTTCATCGCCTGGCTCGGCTACGCTGGCGTCGGGGAGTCCCAGCGTCCGGCCAGCCGCGTTCAGAAAGGCGCCGCCATTTTTGCCGCAACGCCGCGTTCGACAATGTTACGTTTAACAAAGCTTGACGAACAGCCCGTTCACGCCGCCAGCCGCTATGTCTATGACTGGCTTGTTGCGCTGTATACCCTGGCCAACGAGAACGCAGGATACCGGCATCCGCAGGACGTTACCGACGTGGACAGAGAGCAATTAATTGCCCTGATAGCCTGACCTGGCGGAAAAACCATGCCCGGTAACCTTTATCGGGCTTGAGGTCAGAAAAGCGAAAACAGCAATGCCACGGGGAAACTTATCGGCCATGTCGCGCCAACCAAAAAGGCGCTCAGGAAACGAATTCGTTTTTTGTCATGAGTCAAAAACCAGGTGATCAGAAATGATATTACCGCCATGACGGCATAAAAAACTAACATCTTTTGATAAAGGGACATATCAGGCATCCGCGCCAGCCAGAGGAAAAAACGCGCGCAATATGCTCTTTTTTTTGACCCACATCAAGGTTTATCCGCCTTAACAGCAAAATGTTCTCAATGCACTGCTCCGCTCACAGAATGTCCTGTTTAAGTATTATTGCGGATCTCGCCAACCCGTACTATACCCATATGGGTTATGATGAAAGGTGGCAAAAATGAATGTTTCCAGTAAAACCGTAGTGCTGATTAATGTCTTTGCTGCTGCAGGACTTTTGGGTCTGATCTCGTTGAGATTCGGCTGGTTTGCTTGATGTGTTCAACCTTTGAGTACTTGCTGCGCATGTTGGCGGGGAGGATCCCCTCTCCGCCGACACCCGCCTATTTTTTCATGATTTTTCTGAAGAGTAAATGATTCTTAATGCTTAACCATGATGTGGCGGACAATGGTGTAGTCTTCCAGACCATACAATGACATATCTTTGCCGTATCCCGACTGTTTTTGCCCTCCATGCGGCATCTCGCTAACCAACATGAAATGGGTATTAACCCAGGTACAGCCATACTGCAATCTGGCGCTAACCCGGTGCGCCCGCCCAACGTCCTGAGTCCAGACGGAAGATGCCAGACCATAGCGAGAATCGTTGGCCCACCTCAGAACCTGATCTTCATCATCAAAGACGGTCATACTGACCACCGGGCCGAAGACTTCGCGTTGAACGATGGCGTCTTCCTGTTTCGCATCTGCCAGCAACGTCGGGGCGAAATAGTAACCTTTACCTTCTGTTTGACTTCCGCCGGTAATCACGCGGACATGGCTGAGCGCCTTCGCCTCCTCGACGGCCGCTGTGACACGCGCCAGATGCGCCAGCGAACTTAATGGCCCCAGCTCTGTCGATTCATCCTCCGGCGCGCCCATTTTCAGGCTGCTCACCGCGTCCCCTAGCGTTTCGACCAGAGCATCATAGATACCGCGTTGCGCGTATATGCGGCACGCCGCAGTACAATCCTGCCCGGCATTATAGAAGCCGAATGTCCGGATGCCCTGCGCCACCGCATCCAGATCGGCGTCATCAAAAACAATCACCGGGGCTTTACCGCCGAGTTCCATATGCGTACGTTTTATCGCTGACGCAGTATGGCGCAGAATATGCTCCCCGGTCGCGATAGAACCGGTTAAAGAGACCATGCGTACTTTTTCATGGCTGGTCAATACATCGCCAACAGTTTGCCCTCGTCCGAACAGGACATTGATTACCCCCGGCGGGAAAATATCCTTCGCCAGCGCGGCAAGTTTAAGCGCCGTCAGCGGCGTGATCTCAGAAGGCTTAAGCACCACGCAGTTGCCTGCCGCCAGTGCGGGCGCCAGCTTCCAGGCCGCCATCATGAGCGGATAATTCCACGGCGCGATAGAGGCAACCACGCCAATCGGGTCCCGGCGGATCATCGACGTATGTCCTTCCAGATATTCGCCCGCCGCCAGCCCACTCAAACAACGGGCCGCGCCAGCAAAAAAGCGAAAGACATCCACAATTGCCGGAATTTCATCATTGATTACGCAGTGCAAAGGCTTACCGCAGTTTTGCGATTCCAGCCGGGCGAACTCAAGGGCGTTTTGCTCGATGCTGTCCGCCAGTTTTAACAGACATTCCGCCCGTGCTTTGGGTGTGGTCTGCCCCCATTCGTCAAACGCGCTATCGGCGGCCAGCACCGCAGCGTCAACCTGCGCGGGCGATGCTTCCGCAATCTCAAGTATTACCTCGCCTGTCGCCGGGTTATAAACGGACTGCCTTTCTCCCTCGCCGTCCACCAGCACGCCATTAATCAGTAATTGATATTGCATAGCATTTTCCCATATCGTCGTTAATCGATTTTCCGGCAAACTGGTCGCCGCTTTCCTAAAAATAGACGGCGCGTCAGATGCTCACCCGACACGCTCGGGAAATTTAGCCAGGTTGTGAGCTGACGCGCATTCCACCTTACGGTAAGGCTTTTAGCGCAACATCTCGCGAATCAGGCAGCCAAGCTGTTTTACGGCCTGTTCTTCCCGCTCTCCCCAGTGCCATGCGGTGTTAAAACGAAAGAAACGCGTCCAGGCGTCGGACGTTGAAAACATTTTTCCCGGCGCGATACTGATATGGTGTTCAAGCGCTTTGGCGCTAAGCTCGCCGGCATCAAGCCGCTCAGGTAGCTCCAGCCAAAGAAAATAACCGCTGTCGTTATGATGAATTTTTACTTCCGCCGGAAGATGGCGCAAAAGGGTTTGCCAGGCCTGCTGTTTACGCTCAGCAAGCTGCCTTCGCAACCGGCGCAGATGCGCGTCATATCGACGTGTCGAGAGATAATCCACTAACGCCAACTGCATGGGAGAACTGGTGGACAATGTGCTCATTAACTGCAAACGCTGAATTTGTCTGGCATGACGTCCTCCCGCAACCCAGCCAATGCGAAAACCGGGAACCAGACATTTGGAAAAAGACGAACAGTGCAACACGCTATCATCGCGATCCCATGCTTTGGCGGGCAGCGGTTTCTCTCGACCAAAATAGAGTTCGCTATAGACATCATCTTCAATTAGCGTCACGTTATAGTGCGTCAGTAACGCAACCAGCCGCGCTTTTTTTTCAGCGCTCAGCGTAAACCCTAACGGATTCTGGCTGTTGGTCATTAGCCAGCATGCTTTCACCGGATACTCCTGTAACGCCTGTTCCAGCGCCATAAGATCGATACCTTCTTTAACATCTGTGGGTATCGACAGCGCTTTCAGGCGCAACCGTTCCAGGGCCTGTAACGCGCCGTAGAAACAGGGATTCTCCACCACCACCCACTCTCCCGGCTTCGTCACCGCCTGCAAGCTGAGATTCAATGCTTCCAGCGCGCCGGCGGTAATGACAATCTCATCAGGGGAAACGGTAATCCCTTGCTGCGCGTAGCGACGCGCTATCGCATAACGCAATTCTGCATTACCCGGCGGCAAGTTTTCGATCACGCTCATTGCCGTCGCGGTTTTACTAACCTGCGCCAGGGAGCGGTTCAGTTGTGGCAAAGGAAACAGACGCGGATCGGGAAACGCTGAAGCAAAGGGTACGACTGAGGCATCGCGACTGGCCTGGAGCATCTCAAAAATATAGGTATTGATATCTACTGCTTCATCCCGCATAACGTGCGCCGCGGTCGCAATTGGCCGACAAACCGGATGTGGCGCAACGTAATAACCGGATTGCGGACGGGCGATAATCCGCCCCTGACTTTCCAGCAACTGGTACGCATGACCGACAGTCATAAAACTCATGCCGCTACTGGCGACCTGTTCCCTCAGCGAGGGTAATCGATCACCGGGTTGCCAAACGCCAGAAGCGATTTGTTCACGAATTTGCTCCGCCAGACGTTGATATTTTTTCATTATTCGTTCTCATTGATCGCTGCTTGCTGATAGGCAACCGCAGTGTATATCAGTTATTAAAATTAACAACAATTTGATAACTGTTATGTTTTTCCAACAGGTGTAATGATCAGGTTTCGCAACAAAACCTCGTTTCAGGGTCTCTACTTAACGGGAAAGTCAAACCAGGTCTGCGGGTATGGCTCATTAGCAAGGGAGAAATGCCACCATTCGGTATTCAGTGGCCTAAAGCCCGCATCACGCATCAATGTTTGTAATAACAGCCGATTTGCACGTTGCTGAGCAGTAAGCATGACATTATCGGGGTGGGATAACGGACTAAAACAATCAAAGCTGGTACCAAAATCCAGACTATTGTCAGGCGAGCGTTGCGCCGCTGGCGCAGCACAATTCACTAAAGGTTGTCCAGGATGGTATACCGGTATCTTACTGCCGAGCGGAACGATTGTTAGATCAAGCGTACTTCCCCGGCTGTGGCTGGATTTGGCAGCGATATAACCTTCTTCAAACAGGCGACTTTTGTCTACTTGCGGATAAAATTCGTTTTTCATTTGGATTTGAGAAGGATTTTTAGCCCAGGCGATAAAGTCATTCACTGCGGTTTGTGGACGGTAGCAATCATATATTTTTAAAGTAAGTCCGAAGGGATGCAGACGATCGGCGACCTGCTTCACCGCGCTCGCCGCTGGCCGTGTTAACAAGCAAACAGGCGCTTTATAGCCTTTAATCGGACGACCAATAAAGTTATGCGAAGTAAAGTATCGTATGTCTATCTGTACGTCGGGGGCGACCGTAGTAATATCGACAAAATCTTTTGGCCGGTGGGAATCAATCGGGGTTTCAGCTGATATTGCCTGTAGAGATAACAGACTGAACAGGAGGAAAGAAGATACGTTTTTTACCATATACATGCTGCACCTCACGGGAATCACAGGGGGAATTATGTATTTGAGCAGATAAAGATTAGCGGACAGCGCTTAAACAGATAGTTAAAATGAGCATCTTTTTCACCCTATAATCTGTGACTTACCGCAAATGAAGAGGCTATATTTTGCTCATACGCCCCTCTCTCCTCCTGTTTTATATTTCACAAATGCTGGCAATGATTCACGCAGATGCCTTACCACTAAGGCTATTTGATAATCAGCGGTAAAGATGCTACAGCCTTCCATAACTAAATAAGATTATTCCATCAAAGATAAGATCACTATATAGCCAGAAAAGCAATTAGCGAGGTCGCTTCGATTGTATTCAGCAACGCCATGCCATTATCCAGTAAGGCTCGCAGGCTGGTAGTCAAGCCTGGTAACTCTGTTAATGTCACATTCTCGCTTATACAAATAATAATATGATACCTACGTTTCTACATTGTCAGGATGCAGAAGCAGATTACGAATGTGAAGTAAAATATTACGCCCCAAATTTTCTGGACAGGCGCTGAGCTTGTCGTATACTTTTACTTATCGCACACCCCAGCATAAAAATAAATCCTGCAATGACACCGTAATGCAGTAGGCATAACTTAAGGATATTCCATAAGTCAATCGAGGCATGATTTAGCTTCTCTGTAATAGCTATAGTCTGTACAAATATTACGGGGTGAAACAATAAAACCCCCAATAACAATATCCCCGCGGTAATAATGACGAGTAGCTGAAAAAATGCCCACCCGATAATGAAACGATAAAGTAACAGTAATAATAGTCGTCCACATTTTTTTAGGCGTTCTGACTGTAGAATGCTCCAGGACGTAGTCTTTTCATGAACTTCACGATTGAATTTCTTCATTTTGAAGCCTCCTCGCAGGTTTTTATAATTTTATCGTTCAGTTGAAATTAAGTTTGCCAGCAAATCGTTACAATGAAAATAATTAATACAAAACTTATATAATAAGCACTGTGAGTATTGTGCGCTATACCCAGGCACTCATTTTTCTTAATCTAATAATACTTTCAGTTTAACTTTTTATAAAACAATTTTTACACGGTTGAGCAACAATTTACTTAATTTATAAATAATCACCAAAAATATTAATTTGTTTTTTAATAGTTAACTGGCTCCTTATACTTCCGGTAGCCATATAAATTTCCAGCAATGGTGTTGACGAATCAGAGGAAAAGTAAAAATCAGGTGTTCCACCGATAGAAAATATAGAGCAACCATTCAACCATATTTTATCCAACAAGGATATATAATCACTTCGGGCTATATTATGCCAATTACTATCGGGAGCGATCTTTTAAAGAGCGTGATGCTTTCTCAAAACACCACCACACAACGATCATTTTTTACTTTATTATGGGAGAAAATTAAAGATTTTTTCTGCAATACGCAAAGAACAACTGCCCATGAATATATAGCAGAGTTATGCGATCTTACCTCTCCTCCTGACGCACAACGTTTATTAGATATATTTTGTGCATTATATGAATTATCCTCACCATTATGCAAAGAAACATTTCATTTTCAGCACTATAAAGACGCTGAGTATCAATATACGAATCTATATATAAAAGATGGCTCAGAAATTCCATTGTGTATTGTGGTACGTCAGGACCATTATTATTATAATATACTGGGTGAAACGGTGATATGTATTGATACTCCCCCTGAAACCCTGAAGACATACCCTGATATTAGTATAAAGACCGGCACTTATGTGTGTGAACCACTATGTTGTTTGTTTCCTGAACGGCTACAGATCTCACTACCCGGCGATATCACATTTTCAATTAATTTAAATGAGATAAAAGAGACACTTATCGACATGACAAGAAATGGAACTTTATATGACTGGAAGGAACAGGAAAGAAAAGCCGCTATATCCGCCAGGATTAATACTGGCATTGCACGGGCAGGTGCGCCATATATGGATAAAGCCACCAAAGATACAATAGTCTCAAAGACTATTTCAGCTACCAACCTAAAAAATGCAATATTTGATGAAACCTATATACAAAGCTCAATTACGCAAATGGCCTATTCATGTCTGTTTAAGAATGCTATATTAATGAATATGCTTGCAGAGCAATCCTGTCATAACCTACTATGTTTAAACGAACTTACTGAATATGTAGCACTACAAATTCATAACTGTCTTTTTTCTGAAAACTTATCTTCACTCGTTGAAATAGCAGAAAGCGAGACTCACCATCAGCTTTTACTAAACCATAAAGATGATCATTATTGACTTCCTGATAATATTAAAAGTACCTATCGAGTGAGGGAATCGTTCTGCATGGTTGCAATTATAGTTACAGGAGCAAGGAAATCTGTACTGGCCAGCCCAGACCGGTCATCCCCCTTCTACAGGTCATGAATCCGGAGGAAACGTATCAGGGAGATGTCGGGAAAGACCATAACAGTAGACAAACTGTTATGAAAAAATAGAACAATTCTGTTTCTGCAATCCAGTCGTGACGCGGCCTAGAATGCGCTGGATCAATTTTCTATGCGGAGTCAGACATGTTTGCTCTTGATGCATTTCATCTGGCAAGGATTCAGTTTGCGTTTACGGTTTCCTTCCATATCATCTTTCCCGCCATTACTATCGGCCTCGCCAGCTATCTGGCGGTACTTGAAGGGCTTTGGCTCAAAACCCAAAACCCAACCTGGCGCTCACTGTACCATTTCTGGTCGAAAATTTTTGCCGTTAACTTTGGTATGGGCGTCGTATCCGGACTGGTTATGGCCTACCAGTTTGGCACGAACTGGAGCGGTTTCTCTGAGTTTGCCGGCAGTATTACGGGCCCCCTGCTTACCTATGAAGTCCTGACCGCTTTTTTCCTTGAAGCCGGTTTCCTCGGCGTCATGCTGTTTGGCTGGAACCGGGTCGGTCCCGGTTTGCATTTTTTCTCTACCTGTATGGTTGCGCTCGGCACGCTCATGTCTACGTTCTGGATATTGGCGTCAAATAGCTGGATGCAGACGCCGCAAGGCTATGAAATCGTCAACGGTCAGGTCGTACCGGTGGATTGGTTTGCTGTTATTTTTAACCCGTCATTCCCCTATCGCTTGTTACATATGACGATTGCCGCTTTTCTCAGTAGCGCCCTGTTTGTAGGCGCCTCTGCAGCCTGGCATCTTTTACGCGGCACCAATACACCTGCCATTCGCGCGATGTTTTCAATGGCGCTGTGGATGACATTACTTGTCGCGCCCCTACAAGCGATGATTGGCGATATGCATGGTCTCAATACACTCAAGCATCAACCAGCGAAAATCGCCGCTATTGAAGGTCACTGGGAAAATCCTCCCGGAGAACCAACGCCGCTTTTTCTTTTTGGCTGGCCAGATATGGAACAGGAGCAAACCCGATATGGGCTGGCGATCCCCGCGCTGGGAAGCCTTATCCTGACGCACAGCCTGGATAAACAGGTACCTGCGCTAAAAGAATTCCCGAAAGAAGATCGCCCTAACTCCACGATGGTGTTCTGGTCTTTTCGCATCATGGCGGGGCTGGGGATGTTAATGCTACTTCTTGGCATTCTGGCCGTATGGTTGCGTTACAAACAACGTCTGTATACTTCTCGCCCTTTCCTGCGCTTTGCTTTGTGGATGGGGCCCTCCGGATTAATCGCAATTCTTGCTGGTTGGGTTACGACTGAAGTCGGGCGTCAACCCTGGGTCGTCTATGGCCTGCAGCGCACGGCAGATGCCGTATCTGCTCACGGCGATCTGCATATGAGCATCAGCTTGCTGACCTTTTTCGTGGTTTACAGCGCCGTCTTTGGCCTCGGATACAGTTACATGATCCGTCTAATCCGAAAAGGCCCGGAAGAAAATGACGATGCTATTCCGCCAACGGGTACGCCAGCGCGACCGCTTTCTGCTGCAATTATCGATGCACAACATGAAGGAGAGCGCTAATGGGTATGGATTTATCAGTTATCTGGTTTGTTATCATCGTATTCGCAACGCTGATGTACATCGTGATGGATGGCTTTGATTTAGGGATCGGTATTTTGTTTCCCATGGTCCAAAACGCTGACGATCGCGACGTAATGGTTAATAGCGTAGCACCGGTGTGGGACGGTAATGAAACCTGGTTAGTATTAGGCGGTGCGGGGTTGTTCGGCGCTTTTCCACTGGCTTATGCGGTGATTATAGATGCTCTGACGATCCCGCTAACACTGATGCTTATTGGGCTTATTTTTCGCGGCGTGGCGTTTGAGTTCCGTTTTAAAGCGACGCCAACGCACCGGCCATTCTGGGATAAAGCCTTTTTATTCGGTTCACTCCTCGCTACATTTACACAGGGGATCGTTGTTGGCGCGGTGATTAATGGTTTTACCGTTACCGGGCGGGCCTATAGCGGCGGACCGTTTGACTGGTTCACACCCTTCACTCTGTTTTGCGGCATAGGTTTAGTAGTGGCTTATGCTTTGCTGGGCGCTACGTGGCTAGTGATGAAAAGCGAAAATCCGTTACAGGACAAAATGCGTAACCTCGCGAAAAAATTACTGATCGCCCTGCTGCTGACAATCACCATCATCAGCCTGTGGACACCGCTTACGCACCACGCTATTGCTGAACGTTGGTTTACCCTGCCGAACTTATGGTTTCTGCTGCCGGTTCCGTTGTTCGTCGCCCTGTTCAGTTTAGGAGCGTGGCGCTCTTTGAACCAACAGCATTACCATGCGCTGCCATTCGTATTAACGTTAGGTTTGATTTTTTTAGGCTTTAGTGGATTAGGTATCAGCATCTGGCCGCATATTATTCCGCCGTCCATTACACTGTGGCAGGCCGCAGCGCCCACGCAAAGCCAGGGATTTATGCTGGTTGGCGCTCTGCTGATTATTCCTATTATTCTGGTTTATACCTTCTGGAGTTATTACGTTTTCCGCGGGAAGGTTCAGCATGGCGAGGGCTATCACTGATGCGGCGCGAAATCTGGAAACGTTTACTGTGGATGGTAGTCCTGTGGGGCGGCAGCGTTCTGGCGCTGGCCGCCGTAGGAATGTTCTTTCGTCTGCTAATGACAGCCGCAGGTTTTACGTCCTGAATACATAGCCGGGCAGCCTAATCGCTTACCCGGCTACTATTTCTCATACAACTTATCGCACTTATTGACAAACCGTTTTCGCTAATTTGAAGTGTTGAATAATAACTCAAAAGAATTATTGGCATCATATCACCACGACGTAACTGAAAGGTGGCATGATGTTTACAAAGGCGTTATCAGTAGTTTTACTGACCTGTGCGTTGTTTTCAGGTCAGTTACTGGCGAAACAGCAAAGCCATGAATTTGTATGGTTTTCGACAGGAGGACACCAGCTCAGGCATGAAGCCGACAGCGATGAATTACGGGCGGCGGCAGAAGAATCAGCGGAAGGCTTGCGCGAGCACCACAACTGGCAGAAATCGCGCAAACCAGAGAGCTATTTCCGTTAATTAAACGCCCCTGCGCTTCGGTAGCGTTTTCATCAACGCTTCAGGGCTCACAGAAGCGACAACGCTGCCGGGCTGGGGCATTTTTAAAATGTGGTTTTTAATTTTGCCAATCACATGCATTTCGCAAGGCCGACAGTCGAATTTTAACGTTAGCACCTCATCGCCATGGACCAACTGCATCGGCGAGGCTTTCCAACTCTTAATATTTCCTTTCGCCTGTTTTGGACAAAGATTGAATGCATAACGCAGGCAGTGCTTAGTGATCATCACCGGTACATCGCCCTTCTCCTGATGCGCCTCATAGGCCGCATCAATCAATTGCACGCCGTAACGGTGATAAAATTCTCTCGCTTTGTGGTTATACACATTAGCGAGGAAGCTGAGATGCGTTTGTGGATAAACGGGCGCAGGCTGCGCCACGGGTTTCCGGCGACCGCGTTGATAATGGGCCAGACGCGCCGTATCAAGCATATTAATCGCCTCCCGGCGGAACTGATTGAGCCGGCTATTTGGCACGAATAACGCCGTGGGTAATGTCACCTGCACATCACGAGCGTAGTAGAGCGTTTGTCCCAGCTTTACCAGCCCATCCTTGAGGTTATTCAACGCTTTTTCAGAGTTATTGGCTTCCTCAAACAGCCCGTCAAGCGTGTGCGTGATGCAGATACCCTCTTCACTGGTCAACGTCAGAATAAGCTGTTCCCGCCAGCCGCCCAACATGATATCAACCGCCACTCGACGCTCACTGGAGGTTTTCGTCAGAGCATGTTGCCAGTTATGGTCCAGATTACGATTCAGCGGATGATGCGAACGAACTTTATGCAGATCGGCAGGCATATCATTTGGCCAAACGCGGTAACGATTATGACCGGTTTTTTCCACGGTGTTGGCGCGGAACCCGACGACTTCACGCTTAATCAACACATTCAGGCCATCGCCATTCGCTAATGGCTCCGTGGCCTCCACATCGAGATAGTCCTTCGCCATACTCAGGACTTCGCCTACCGGCAAGCCAATAAATTTTGGTGAGTCAAATGCGCCAATATCGCCTTTACGCGCGTTAACAAAATAGTCGGTACTGCCGCGATGGAAGGTTTTCTCCGTGGAGGGAATAAAGAAGTGTTCGGTCCGGCCAGCCGACGCACGCGCCAAATCGCCACGTTGCTCGATAATCGCGTCCAGCATCTGGCGATAATGCGCGGTGATATTTTTGACATAGCTCATGTCTTTGTAGCGACCTTCAATCTTGAAGGAGCGTACGCCTGCGTCGATCAGCGCGCCGAGATTAGCGGTTTGATCGTTATCCTTCATTGACAGGAGATGTTTTTCGTACGACACCACCCGCCCCTGATCGTCTTTTAACGTATACGGTAAGCGACAGGCTTGCGAACAGTCGCCCCGATTGGCGCTGCGCCCGGTTTGCGCATGAGAGATATAACACTGTCCAGAATAAGCGACACACAGCGCGCCATGAATGAAGAACTCAATCGTGGCGTCAGTAGCCTGATGAATAGCCGCTATCTGGCTCAAACTGAGTTCGCGCGCCAGCACGATCTGTGAAAAACCGACATCGGCAAGAAACTTCGCTTTTTCCACGCTGCGAATATCACACTGTGTGCTGGCGTGAAGCTCAATCGGCGGGATATCCAGTTCCAGAATTCCCATATCCTGCACAATCAGCGCATCCACGCCGGTGTCGTACAAATCGGTGATTAACCGTTGCGCGGGCTCCAGCTCATCATCATGCAGGATAGTATTCAGCGTGACAAAAATCCTGGCGCCGTAACGGTGGGCAAACGGGACCAGATCGGCGATATCGCGCAGACTGTTACTGGCGTTATGACGCGCGCCAAAACCAGGTCCGCCGATGTAGACGGCATCTGCGCCATGCAAAATCGCTTCGCGAGCAATTGCGGCGTCACGGGCCGGACTTAACAATTCGAGATAGTGAGGTTGCTGGCGCATACTGTCTTTCTTATCCAATAGCAGCGAAATGGCGGCTATTGTAGTCAGAAGCGCAAACTAACGAAATAGTTTTCCCGCTTAATCGCGTGGGTAATGAATCAGCGAGTGAAAATGAACCGTCTGATCACTGCTGTTGCGATAGATATGCGCCGTATCGCCGGCAAAACGCAAACCTTTACCGGCGTCTATTGTTTGCCATACTCCACCAGTACACATGTCCAGCCGACCCTGAATCACCGCCACATGTTCGATAACGCCGGCTTTATGCGGCGTTGACTCGCTGACCGCGCCAGGCGCCAGCAATAGGGAAAAATAGTCAAAACAGAGTTCTGGGTCCCACGGAAACAGCGGTGTGATTACCATCGCTTGCTGCTGGGGATCGAAGGTCGGCGGAAATTCAGCCTGCGGAGGCGAAATAAACATTGAGAATGGAACGTTCAGGCCCGTCGCAATTTTCCACAGCGTTGCGACTGTCGGGCTGGATTCATTACGCTCTATCTGCCCCAACATGGCTTTTGATACGCCAGAGATCTCCGCCAGACGCGATAAACTCCAGCCTCGCTGATGGCGTAACGTTCTTAACGTGGTCGCCAGATAGTGTGTCAGGTTATCCATTTTCCCCCCTTGTAAGACCATAGCGTATCACTTGTACGCTATAACGCACAATGCTACATTATCTGACCGTTATAACGCACAAGGGGCGATTATGCGTCTGTTATCACAGCCATTACCGACTATCTTATCTGGTCTGATCGCCGTTCTGGTCGGCTATGCAAGTTCGGCTGCCATTATCTGGCAGGCGGCGCTTGCCGCTGGCGCTACACCCGCAGAGATCGCCGGCTGGATGACCGCCCTTGGTATAGCAATGGGCATAAGCACACTAACGTTAACCTTGTGGTATCGTGCGCCGGTTTTAACCGCCTGGTCAACGCCTGGCGCCGCTCTGTTGGTGACTGGGTTGCAGGGATTATCGTTACCAGACGCTGTGGGCATCTTTATTGTCGCCAATACGCTTATTATGCTGTGCGGCGTCACAGGACTGTTTGCGCGTTTGATGCGGATAATCCCCCATTCTCTTGCTGCGGCGATGCTGGCAGGAATACTGTTACGCTTCGGCCTGCAGGCGTTCGGGACGCTCAACGGGGAGTTTGTAATGTGCGGCGGTATGCTATTGGCGTGGCTACTCTTTAAAGTATTCGCGTCCCGCTATGCCGTTATTGCCGCCATGGTGACGGGAATAACGGTGGCGCTCATGCAGGGTAAGATGGCGATAAGCGGTATTCATTTTGCGCCTGTGTGGCCCACCTTCATTTCCCCCCACTTTTCATTCGCGCAAAGCCTGAGTGTCGCGGTACCGCTCTTCCTGGTGACGATGGCATCGCAAAACGCCCCCGGCGTCGCCACAATGAAGGCGTCTGGCTATCAGCTTCCTGTCTCTCCGTTAATGATTTTTACCGGGTTGCTGGCGCTGCTGCTTTCGCCATTTGGCGTTTATTCTATCTGCATTGCCGCCATTACCGCCGCCATTTGTCAAAGTCCGGACGCGCACCCCGATCCAACGCGTCGCTGGTTAGCGGCCGCCGCCGCAGGCGTTTTTTATTTACTTGCCGGGTGGTTTGGCGGGTCGATAACCGATCTGATGGTCGCCCTGCCGGTTAGCTGGGTGCAAATGCTTGCTGGTCTGGCACTGTTAAGTACGATTAGCGGTAGTCTGTATCAGGCGCTTACTCACGAAAGCGAGCGTGACGCGGCAATTATCGCATTTCTCGTCACCGCAAGCGGGCTAACGCTGATAGGCATCGGATCGGCATTCTGGGGGTTGATCGCTGGCGGGATAGGCTACGCAGTATTAACGAGAACGCGCCGCCCATCGTTGTCTGGCTGATGGCGACCGCTAATCTGCCGGGGTTTGCGCCATCTTGCGATGGCGCCGCAGAATTATTTTTTGTTAACGTCAAACATAGAGGTATCCGTCGCCATATCATCCACGACCTGTTTCAACGTCTCAAACGCCATTGGCGTACTGGAATTACTCAGGTCTTTACCTTCACCCTGGCGTACTACCTTGACGACCGGCTTGTTGGTCGCAGCATCTATCAGCTCACCCTCAAAATAGAGGTGAGTATCCATGGTCCGGTGGCCCGTCGCCATTTGCGTGCCCGCCACAATCAGCGCTACAGGGATCACCTCATAGAATTGCAGCCCTTCTTTGCTGGTATCCACGCCCGTAATCGCCCCACGGAAAATCAAACTGCGCGGCCCTGGCGTCGTGACCAGCGGTTTGCGCTGTTCAATCGCTGATTTTACTTTCGTGTTCGTATAGGCCAGCAGTTTATCAAGAACTTGCTGCCCGACCTGGGTTGTTGGTTTGGGAACGGGGTAATACGTTATCGGATTGTAAACAATGCTGTCATAGTTAGAGTCATTGAACTTCGGATCTACCCAGCGCAATACCGGTTTTCCCGTAGCGGAGGTAGTTTCCTTCAGGTCCGAATAATTTTTTAAGAACCCAGAATATTTATCCGGCTGTGTGACTTTAGACGCACACCCGGATAACGCCAGCAAGCCAGTAAGCACTGCAACTTTAAATAAAGTATGAGTACGCATGAAACGATCCCTTTAGTCTTCGCAATGATGCAAAGGAAATAATAGCAAAACGAAATCATTTTGGATGCACTAAAAATGGTAACGACAGCACAATTTGAACGCGGCGTCCGACAAAAAAATGCCGAACGCAGCGAGAGTTACAGGACTTGCATCGGTCAGGCTGCTTTTCTCGCCAGCATCGTAGCAAAGCGCAGTTTGATACGGTTGCCGTTTTCGTCCGTGCGGTGAAGTTCGCCGACATCTTCGTTGTATTTCAGCATGTCCCATCCTTCGTAATACTGGCGTAATTCACCTTCTTTAAAAGCAAACGGGAATCCCACCGTACAGGGAAAGTCCTGCGTATCCATTGCCGCAACAATCAAATTATACCCGCCGGGTTTTGTGCAGCGTTGCATATTGGCGATTAAACCGGGAATGGTTTGCGCCTCAAGAAACATCATAACCACTGTCGAGAGAATAAATTCGTACTCGCCGTCAAAGGTCAATATATTCAGATCGACAATTTCGGTTTGCAGATTATCCAGCCCTTCTGCCGCTTTAATACGCTCAAGGTTAGCCATACTGGCCGGATTTTTATCCCACGCGGTAACGTCATAGCCGTTCGCGGCCAGATACAGACTATTGCGGCCATTGCCACATCCCAAATCCAGCGTTCGGCCCGGCGCGACAACCTTTGCCGCCGCCAGCACATCCGAATGCGTGCGGGTTAACCCGTATTTCTCAGTAAAATAATTTTCATCACGAACGGTCATTTTTTTCCTCCGGTTTCAACAGTGCAGCGCGCTCAGTGCGAATAAGCAACTTCCCCTGCACCAGCAATAGAAATGTACGAACCAGCAGTAAGGCGATAATCGCGTTAGTGAAGATAAACAGCGGGACTGCCAGAATATGGAAAAGCCCTGATTCACTACCGTGACCAAGATGCAACCCCGTGGTCGCCAGCGCGGAAACGCCGAACGAAAAACTCCAGAAGGAAGCATTAAACGGTTGTGATAAATACCAGGGCATTAATCGCAGCATAAATAAAAGCTGTAACAGACCGTAGCCGAATAGCATTTTCGCCAACGTGTCGCCCTCCCCGCCATTGACGCTCAGCCAGGCGCTACAGGCGACCAGCGCGGGCGCCAGTTGGATACCCAGCGAAGTACGCAGCACCGCTGGTAATTCCCCGCAGCTACGCAGTCGCTGCAAAATAACCGGTTCCAGACTTAACCACGAAAAGACGCCTGCGCCTAAAAACACCAGTCCGGCATCATTGTAGCCGAGCGCTCCACAGGCCATCGCGCTGATAAAATTATTCGCTACCGTTGGCAGATAAAGCCCCGGGGTCGTCGCTTCTTCAGGGTGGGCTCCGCGCCAAAGTCCCGCCGTCTGCCAGGCGGCGTACGCCAGTTGTATGACGACCCCCACGCTGAATAGCGCAACGGCCAACGGTCGATACCAGGGGACGAAGCCGATCGCGACCAGCATCGTGGTGGCGGGAAACAGGCTGACAAAACTGCTCATTACCGGATGACGCACTTCAGCCATCACGCTATGGGGAAAGCGCACCAGACGGCTAAGGAACGCCAGGGTCAAGAGTCCCCAAATCATCATCGCCAGGATCACCATGATGTCGCCGGGCCAGTGGCTTATTGCCCATATCTGGCTGGCGTAACGCCAGGCTAATCCCATACCGATAGTACCAAGGACGATCCCAAAATAGCCCGCAGGCAGATTGAGCACGCGATCGCTCTGCTTATGATTACGCATTTTATTAATTTATAAATTATATTTTAAATACATTTTATGGAATTTCTGGTTGTTTCGCCAGTACCTTTGCTACGGTTACTTAATCATTCAAACGGAAATTTCTTATGACCAAATATCGACTGAGTGAAGAAGCCCATACATTTACTTATCAGATTGAAGGCAGGAAAAAAAGCGCCTTATTACGGCAAATTATTGCTGTGGCTGATTTTAACGATGTGAAAGCAGGAACGCCCGGCGGCTGGGTTGATAACGAGAGCGTAGTATCGCAACAGGGTCATTGCTGGATTTACGACGAAAATACGATGGCGTTTGCGGGGACGGAAGTTACCGGTAATGCGCGAATTACGCAGCCGTGTACGCTCTACAATAACGTGCGAATAGGCGATAACGTCTGGATTGATCGCGCTGATATCAGCGATGGGGCGTGTATAAGTGACAATGTCACAATTCAGTCATCTACCGTGCGCGGAGAGTGTGCGATTTATGGCGACGCCCGCGTGTTAAACCAGTCAGAAATTCTCGCCGTTCAGGGACTAACACGTGAACATGCGCAGATTTTACAAATTTACGATCGCGCCACCCTGAGCCATTCGCGGATTGTCCATCAGGTACAGCTTTATGGCGACGCCACTATCACACACGCTTTTATTGAGCATCGGGCGGAGGTCTTTGATTTCGCGTTCATCGAAGGCAACAAAGACAATAATGTCTGGATCTGTGACTGCGCCAAAGTCTATGGCCATGCGCGGGTTATCGCCGGCACAGAGGAAGATGCGATCCCTACCCTTCGCTACAGCTCGCAGGTAGCGGAACATGCGTTAATCGAAGGCAACTGTGTGTTAAAACATCATGTGCGGGTAGGCGGACATGCTGAGCTACGCGGAGGCCCGATTTTACTGGACGACCGCGTGCTGATTGAAGGCCACGCCTGTATACAGGGCGAAATCCTGATTGAGCATCAGGTAGAGATTAGCGGGCGGGCGGCGGTGATAGCGTTTGACAGCAATACTATCCACCTGCGCGGTCCAAAAGTGATCAATGGCGAGGATCGTATTACTCGTACCCCCTTAATCGGTTCCCTTTAAACCACATCAATAATGCGGGCATACATATTAACGTCGTGATAGTCGCCGTTGAGATACTCAGCCTGTTTCATACAGCCTTCCAGCGTAAAATGGTTGCGCCGTGCGACCGCATTACTGGCCTGATTATCAACCCGACATTTAATGACAAAGCGCCGAATATCGCCGCGTCGGGCATAATGCGCCATCAGCGCCTGTAATGATTGCGACATTACCCCTTGTCCCTGGAGGGACTCATCCAGCCAGTAACCGATATAGGCAACTTTGTTTATCGGCTCGATGACATTAAATGAGAGTACGCCCGCCATCTCATTCTGGCAGAAAATCAGGTACATTTTGGCGTAACCACGCTGATGCAACAGTATATTACCCTGCACATGCTTACGCGTTTCGTCCTGCGACGTGACATATTGCGGCCAGTCGAGCGACTGTTGTAGCCACGCTTTGTTTTTGAGTACCAGTTGGTGCAGCGCCGGAACATGACCTTCCTCTGCCGCTCGCAGTTCCAGCGTAGTGTTAACAGGAATAATTTCCGCCATCGCATAACCCTTCTTCGTTGTTGGTTGTGATCACATAAATAGCCTGGTTTACCGATAACCCGCAGGTGATTTGAGCGTTTTTATTGTATCGCCATCACATTATTTTTTATTGCTCATATTTAGCGCATTTCCGCGTGACACATTTCACACTTATCCAACCATTCTCCGCCTATAAAACGCTCAACGACTGATTGTTTTATCACCACGGAGACGCCAATGACCTTTTCTGTGCAGGAAACGCTTTTTTCTTTACTGCGGCTAAACGGAATTTCAGGCCATGAAAGCAGTATTGCAAACGTTATGCAGCACGCGTTTGAACAGCAGGCCAAAGATGTCTGGCGGGATCGCCTGGGCAATGTCGTCGCCCGTTATGGCAGCGACAAATCCGACGCTCTTCGCCTGATGATTTTTGCGCATATGGATGAAGTCGGTTTTATGGTACGCAAGATCGAACCCTCCGGTTTTTTACGTTTTGAACGCGTGGGCGGCCCGGCGCAAATTACCATGCCCGGTTCGGTCGTGACGCTTGCCGGACGTTCAGGCGAAATCATGGGCTGCATTGGCATTAAAGCGTATCACTTCGCGAAGGGTGACGAGCGCACGCAGCCTCCCGCGCTCGATAAACTCTGGATTGATATCGGCGCAAAAGATAAAGCGGATGCCGAACGAATGGGTATTCAGGTGGGGACGCCGGTGACCCTTTACAACCCTCCGCACTGTCTGGGCAACGATCTGGTATGTAGTAAGGCGCTGGACGACAGGCTGGGGTGTACGGCGCTACTGGGCGTCGCCGAAGCCCTCGCCTGTACGTCGCTTGATATCGCGGTGTTCCTGGTTGCTTCGGTACAGGAAGAGTTCAATATTCGCGGTATTGTTCCCGTCTTACGACGCGTGCGCCCCGACCTGGCGATTGGTATTGATATCACCCCATCCTGCGACACGCCTGACCTGCAGGATTACTCGGATGTGCGGGTCAACCACGGCGTCGGCATCACCTGTCTGAACTATCATGGACGCGGTACGCTGGCAGGACTGATTACGCCGCCGCGTTTGCTGCGGATGCTGGAGACAACCGCGCACGAAAATAGCATTCCCGTACAGCGAGAAGTCGCGCCAGGCGTTATCACCGAAACAGGCTACATTCAGGTTGAACTGGACGGAATTCCCTGCGCCAGTCTTTCTATTCCCTGTCGCTATACCCACTCGCCAGCCGAAGTCGCCAGCCTGCGAGACCTGGCTGATTGTATCCGTTTACTGACTGCGCTGGCCAAAATGTCGCCAGAACAGTTTCCCATTGAGCCTGAAACAGGCGCTACACAAGAGGCACGACCATGATGAAAAAGATCCTTGTGGCATGTGGTACCGGCATGTCGACATCAACCATGATTGCACAAAAACTGCAGGACTTTCTCGCGGAGCAAGGCATTGCGGCAACCACGGCGCAATGTTGTCTGAATGAGATCCCGTTGAACTGTAACGGTATGGATCTCATCGTAACGTCCATGCGTACGCACAGTGACTATGGCATCCCGACGCTCAACGGCGCCGCCCTGCTGACAGGCATCAACGACGACGCATTAAAACAAGAAATCAAGGCGCTGTTAACGCAATAAAGGGGGCATTATGTTTGATTACATCCTGTCTCTCGGCGGCACCGTATTTGTGCCCATCATTATGATTATCATCGGCTTAATCTTTCGTATTCCCTGGCTGCAGGCGGTGAAAGCCGGGGTGACGGTCGGTATCGGTTTTGTCGGCATGGGGTTGGTGATCGTCATGGCGATCGACAGCCTCAGTCCGCCGATTAAAGTAATGATTGAGCGTTTTGGCCTGACGCTGCATGTCTTTGACGTCGGCGCCGGACCCGCATCCGGCGTCGGCTATGCGACGGCCATCGGCGCGATGATCATTCCCGTTATCTTTCTGCTCAACGTCGGTATGCTGGTAACTCGCCTGACCAAAACCATGAACGTTGATATTTATAACTACTGGCACTACGCCATTACCGGAACGGTCGTCCAGTTGATGACCGGCAGTCTGATTTATGGCGTACTGGGCGCGATTTGCCATGCCGCCTTGTCGTTGAAAATGGCCGACTGGACGGCGAAACGGGTACAGAACATTGTCGGTCTGGAAGGGATCTCAATCCCGCAAGGGTATGGCTCCAGCTCCGTACCGTTGTTCGTATTGCTGGATGCGATATACGAAAAAATCCCGTTTATGAAAGGACGCAATATTGACGCCCAGGAGATCCAAAAACGGTATGGGATGGTCGGCGACCCGGTGATCATTGGCGTTGTTCTCGGGCTGATCTTCGGACTCGCCGCAGGCGAAGGCTTTAAAGGGTGCGCAACCTTAATGATTACAGTGGCGGCGATTATGGTGCTGTTTCCGCGCATGATTCGCCTTATCGTTGAGGGATTAATGCCTATTTCCGACGGCGCACGTAAGTTCTTCCAGAAACACTTTAAAGGGCGCGAAGTCTTTATCGGTCTGGATACCGCAGTGACGTTAGGCCACCCGACCACCATCGCGGTTGGACTGCTGTTAATCCCCATCATGTTAATTCTGGCGAGCATACTGCCGGGCAATAAAGTCCTGCCGCTGGCTGATTTACCGGTTGCGCCGTTTTTTATCTGCATGGCCACGGTTATTCATCGCGGCGATCTGATTCGCACTCTGCTAAGCGGCATCATTCTCATGATTACCGTTCTGCTGATCGCTACCCAGTTCGCGCCGTACTTTACCGATATGGCGCTCAAAGGCGGCTTTAGTTTCGCCGCTGAAAACGCGCAAATTACCGCGCTGTCGGTAGGAAATATGTTTGGCTGGTCAATATCTGAACTGATGTCGCTGGGCATTATTGGCGTGGTTATTATAGTCGGCATTGTCGCCAGCATCGTGCTTGTCTTACGTAAACGTGAACTACCGGAATAAGGAGCAACCCAGAATGAGTTGGCTAAAAGAGGTCATAGGAACGGAAAAAGCCGTTATCGCCATGTGTCATTTACGGGCGCTGCCGGGCGATCCCGGATTCGATACAGATAAAGGTATGAATTGGGTGATTGACCGCGCCCATGACGATTTAATGGCGCTACAAAACGGCGGCGTGGATGCGGTGATGTTCTCTAACGAGTTTAGTCTGCCCTATTTAACAAAAGTGAGACCAGAAACAACCGCCGCTATGGCCAGAATCATCGGCCAGTTAATGAGTGAGATTCGTGTACCGTTTGGGGTAAACGTGTTGTGGGATCCTGTTGCCTCTTTTGATTTGGCGATGGCGACCAACGCCAAATTTATCCGCGAAATTTTCACCGGCGCCTACGCCAGTGATTTTGGCGTCTGGGATACCAATGTCGGCGAAACTATTCGCCATCAGTATCGCATTGGCGCAGGCCACGTGAAAACGCTGTTTAACATTGTTCCGGAAGCGGCGGTGTATCTGGGCAACCGGGATGTCTGTTCAATTGCGAAATCGACCGTATTTAATAATAACCCCGATGCCCTGTGCGTCTCGGGCCTGACGGCAGGCGCGCGTACCGATAGCGCCATACTGAAGCGGGTAAAAGAGACCGTCCCCGACACGGTAGTGCTGGCGAATACCGGGGTGTGTCTGGAAAACGTCGAGGAGCAGCTCAGCGTTGCCGACGGATGCGTAACGGCAACCACGTTTAAAAAAGACGGCGTCTTCGCCAACTTTGTCGACCAGGCGCGCGTGGCGAAGTTTATGGAGAAAGTACGCCATATCCGACAATAAAATAGGGATAAGCAAAACGCTTATCCCCTGCAGAGAGCGATAACCCTTCTGCCGATCTCCGTCGCCTTCGCCAAAAGACACGCCGGGGATCGGTTTCAGAGTAACCCGAACCGGCAAGGAGTCAACGATCGATGATTAATGATGTTAAGTGGGTTCAGGCGCAACGCCATGCCAACGACTGGCGACACGCGCTGGATATCGCCGTTCGTCCGCTGATCACCTTCGGCGCGGCGGCCCCCAGCTACCTGGACGGTATTATTGAGAACACCCTTAAATGGGGGCCATATTATCTTATCGCGCCGGGGATTGCGCTGCCCCATGCCAGACCGGAGCAAGGCGCTAACCATAATCAAATGAGCGTCACTACGCTATCAACGCCGGTCGCTTTCGGCAATGCGGATTGCGATCCCATCTGGCTGTTGCTTTGCGCCAGCGCCACGGACGCTGAAGCACATATTCGCACCATTCAACGCATCAGCCAGTGGCTCGACTCGCCAGGAAGCGTCGCGTTGCTGCAAGATGCGCCAAATGATACAGCGCTTTTCGCGCAATTAACCGCATTGCGCTGAGGGAGGTTCCGATGATCCTGCACCCTTCGCTGGCCTCCGCCGATCCGCTGCGCTATGCCGAGATGCTGACCGCCTTGCACGATGCGCCTCTCGGCTCGCTGCATCTGGATATCGAAGATACCAGTTTCATCAATAATATTACCTTCGGTATGAAAACCATTCAGGCGGTCGCACAATACACTCGCCATCCACTCTCATTTCACCTGATGGTCTCATCACCGCAACGCTGGTTACCCTGGCTTGTCGCTGCCCGCCCTGGCTGGATTTTCATTCATGCCGAAAGCGTGCAAAACCCCTCGGAGATTCTGGCGGATATTCGCGCTATCGGGGCGAAAGCAGGACTGGCGCTTAACCCGGCAACGCCGCTATTGCCTTATCGTTATCTGGCATTGCAACTGGATGCGCTGATGATCATGACCAGCGAGCCCGACGGGCGCGGACAGCAATTTATCGCCCCGATGTGTGAAAAAGTTAGCCAGAGCAGAGAGCATTTCCCTGCTGCGGAATGCTGGGCGGACGGCGGTATTACACTTCGCGCCGCACGGCTGCTTGCCGCCGCAGGCGCACAGCATCTGGTGATTGGCCGAGCGTTGTTCACGACGGCGAACTATGATGTGACGTTGTCACAATTCACCGCGCTATAAGGAGTCATATGCTGATGAGCCAACAGCGCCCCGACCGTATCAAACAGATGTTGCATTACCTTTGGCAACATCGGCACCTCTCAACACAGCAAGCTATTGAGCTTTTTGGCTATGCTGAGGCAACCGTGCGCCGGGATTTTCACTATATTGCCAGCCGTTATCCCGGTATGGTTCGCGGCCATGGTTGTATTGACTTCGACGACAGTACGGAAGATAAAGAATATGTTTTCGACGTTAAGCGAACGTTACAAAGCGAGGCGAAACGCGAAATCGCCGCCCTCGCCCGCACGTTCATCAAAGATGGAGATTGCTTTTTTCTCGACTCCGGCTCCACCTGTCTGGAACTGGCAAAATGTCTGGTCGACGCCAAAGTAAAAGTCATTTGTAATGACATCAAAATCGCTAATGAACTGGGTGGTTTCCCACACGTAGAGAGCTACATTATCGGCGGACTGATCCGCCCCGGTTACTTTTCAGTGGGCGAGAGTCTGGCGCTGGAGATGATTAACGCCTTTGCCGTTGAACGCGCCTTTATCTCCTGCGATGCGCTGTCGATAGAAACGGGCATCACCAACGCTACGATGTTTGAAGTGGGTGTCAAAACGCGCATTATTCAGCGCTCACGCGAGGTCATATTGATGGCCGATCACTCAAAGTTCGATACTGTGGAACCCCACGCGGTTGCGACGCTGTCCTGTATTACTACCATTCTTAGCGACAGCGCGCTCCCGCCTGCTATCGCCCGACGTTATCAGCAGGCGGGATGCCGTCTCATCATGCCAGACCCATCATCAGGAGCGCGTTAATGGACATCAGGCAAATGAACAAAACCAATCTGGAGCGCTGGCGCGGATTGCGAAAACAGCTTTGGCCTACTCACCCGGATGACGCCCACCTGGCGGACGGCGAAGAAATCCTGCAAGCCGATCACCTGGCATCATTTGTTGCGATGGAAGACGGGGTGGCGATTGGCTTTGCGGATGCCTCAATCCGCCACGATTATGTCAATGGCTGTGACAGTTCGCCCGTGACTTTCCTTGAAGGCATTTTTGTTCTCCCCTCGTTCCGTCAACGCGGCGTAGCGAAACAATTGATTGCAGCGGTGCAACGATGGGGAACGAATAAAGGGTGTCGGGAAATGGCCTCCGATACCTCGCCGGAAAATACGATTTCACAGAAAGTTCATCAGGCATTAGGATTTGAGGAAACCGAGCGCGTAATTTTCTACCGGAAGCGTTGTTGAGGAAAATCATACAGGAAAAGGTCGGGTATAGTACCCGACCTTTATATTACTGTGGCAGCTCTTTTTCAGTTAACAAGCGTGTCGTTTTCACTTGCTCAATATTCCTGGTGCCGCCCAACATCATGTTAATTGTCAGCTCTTTGTTTAGCTGTTCAATCACTGATGCCACGCCCTGAGCGCCGCCCAGATTAAGACCGTATAATATAGGTCGGCCAACCGCGACAATATCCGCCCCGCTGGCTAACGCTTTGAATACATGCGAACCACGACGTACTCCGCTGTCAAAAATAATAGGCACTCGCTTGTTGACGACTTTTGCAATCGCAGGAAGCATATCGAATGAGGACGGCCCGCTGTCTAATTGACGGCCACCATGATTAGAAACCCATATTCCTGCGGCCCCGGCCTGAATAGCAATTTCAGCATCCTCTGGCGACTGAATGCCTTTTACAATAACCGGCAGACCGGAAACACGATGTACATAGGCAATATCCTCAGGCGTAAAGGCTTGTTTAGCCTGCGCGTAAATTTCACTTATCCCTGCCCCTTTGCCGGTTTTTGAACCATCGTCATTTTTTCTGGCGAACATTTCCAGGTTTGCAAAACCAAGTGGGAACTGGAAATTATTTTTAACATCTTCTTCCCGATAACCGCCGACAGGCGAATCTACGGTCAGAATAATCGCTTTAGCGCCATGTTTTACTGCTTGTGCAAGAATAAATTCGTTAAATTGATTATTCTTACTCATATAAAGCTGGAAGAAAAACGGATTTTTCCCGGCAACGTTAGCCACCTCTTCGATGGTCTTGTTGCCATAGGTGCTCAACGAGAAAATCGAACCGACCTGCGCCATGCCTTTCGCCGTCGCCAATTCTCCGGAGGCGTGGGCCAGGCCCTGCGCCGCCATCGGCGCCTGGATTATCGGCGTTTTAAGCGGAATACCCAGTAGCTGCGTTGATAAATCGATCTCTTTTAACTCAATGCCCTGTAATACGCGCGGCATAATATATTTTTTGTCAAAGCTTTCAGTGTTGCTGCGAAGGTTATTCTCATCTTCGGCTCCACCGCGAATATAACCAAATGCCCCTTTTTCCATTCTGGCCTGAACGCGCGCTTCCAGAGAGGCTACGTTCGTCATTTTTATTGCTTTTTCGTCCGTGCTGGCTTTGTACTCTTCAGCATAAGTCAAACCTGACGTTGCCAACATTGCCAGCGAGGCCACTACCCGAATGAGGTGATTAGTTTTCATCATAATTCCCTTTATTGCTTAACCGCTTCTGCCTGGATTTTTATATCGACAACTTTCGTCATTCCCATATCGACCAGATAATCTACACCCCACTGGGTGCGATCTATTTGCGTGACAAAATCACCGCCGCAAACCTGCGCCTTGAATATCGGGCTCATATAACAGCCAAACTTCGTGGCGGTTAAGGTGACAGGCTTAGTTACCCCCTTCATTGTTAACAAACCGTCAATAGAAACTGGTTTATTATCTGCAAAATGCCATTTTGTCGATTCAAATACCATTTCTGGATATTTTCCCGCATCCAGAATATCGCTGCTGCGGATATGTTTATCAAATGCATCCACCCCGGTATTTAAGGCATTCACGGGAATTGTCACACGCATTTCCGCGATTTGTTTTTCCGGCTGATATTTCAGTTCACCGCTAATAGCATAAAACCCGCCGTGATTGGTAGAGGTCTGGAAATGATCGATATTAAATACCGCATTGGTATGCGTATTATCAAATTTATATACATCGGCATGAGCAGCACTTAATAACCCCAGAGACAGGACAGCACCAAGAAGACTCTTTTTCATTATATTCACTTTATATCTTAAATAAGGTGAAGCTATCTTAATGTTCCCTGCCCGCAGGATCGAGAGGGATAAACAGGAAGGACTGTTGCAAAAATGGAACGATGTAAAGGTCGTGTCGCAAACACAGCGGATCACGAGTGAGTTTATGTCAGGGCAATTTTCGGAACCTGTACCGCCTTTGTGGCGGTACAGAAAGCAAATTAATTAACGCATGATGCGATCGTCGACATAACGACGCTTATCCGGCGCGGGCGGGAAATACTGATACAGCCAGGTTTCGCTGATAGCCTCCCCCTGGCAGCGCAGGAACATACGCATATCCACCGGTGCCGTAGAATCCGAGGTCGGATACCAGTCAAACTGGATACGATAACCGTCGAAAGGCTCAACGTAGAGGATCTCAATCTGCGTTGCCTCACCGCTGGAGAGCGTAATCACTGGCTCAATGCCTTTTGGCGCGGCCGCTTTCAGATCGCCACCGACAAAATCAATAGCAAAACGGCGCGCCCATTTATCCGGGTAATGTTCGCCCGGCGCCCAACCTTCGGGAAAGCCGCCCATCCCTGTACGGGTCGCCATGACCCGCGCAAGCGGCGATTGTACCGGCGGCAGCGCGCTCCAGTACAAACGATAATTAAACGCCAGCGTATCCCCGGCTTTGATTGCTTTTTCCGGCTGCCAGAAACACACCACATTATCCAGAGTTTCGCCAGTGGTTGGGATCTCCATCAGGCTAACCGCTCCTTTCCCCCACTTACTGCGCGGCTCCACCCACAGGCTCGGACGTTTGTTGTACCAGCCCATGACATCCTGATAATGCGAGAAGTCACGATCAAGTTGCAGCAGGCCGAACCCTTTCGGGTTGTCGTCCATATATGCATTGAACTGCAATTTCTGCGGATTATTCAGCGGGCGGCAAATCCACTCGCCGTTACCCCGCCACATCGCCAGCCGATCGGAGTCGTGAATTTGCGGATGAATGGTGTCGCATACCCGGCGTTCATTATTCCCACAGCTAAACATACTGGTCATCGGCGCAATGCCAAGTTGCTTTATGTCTTTACGGGCGTAGAGATGGTTTTCTACATCCATGATCACCTGCGATTTTTCGCAATGGATCACAAACTTATACGCGCCCGTCACGCTGGCGCTGTCCAGCAGAGCGTAAACGGTAAACGACGTATCGCCCGGCTTCGCGGTGTCAAACCAGAATGCGGTGAAGTCAGGGAACTCTTCCGGACCGTCAGTATAGGTATCTATCGCCAGCCCACGAGCCGACAGGCCATACTGATAAGTATCATCTACCGCCCGGAAATAACTGGCGCCCAGGAAGGAGACAATATCGCGCCTCGCCAGTTCCGGCGCTTTAAAGACACGGAAACCGGCGAAACCGAGATCGCTCTGCCCTTCCAGTTGCGTCGTGTCGACGCCGGCATCATTGTATTTAAACAGTTCCGGGCGAAAATGAATCTCGCGAGCAAGATGAGTCGTCGTATCAACGGAAAACATGCGTACGCGACGACGAAAGCCCATCCCTACGTGGAAAAACTGAATATCGAGCTGCCGATTAGCAACATTGTTCCAGAGTGAATGCGCCGCGTCATACTGGATACTGTTATAGGCCTGCGGCGTCAGATTGGCGAGCGTATCCGGCAACGCTCTCGGCGCGCCATCCCAAGGTTTCTTCGCTAACGCCTGGGCCATTGTTTGCAGACCAGCAAAATCAAAGCGGACAATTTTACCATCCGCAATATCGGATTCCGCGGCAAACGCCGCCTGAGAAAAGAGTGAAGCAATACCGCTGGAACCGCACACGGCGGCCATTGCCATTGAACCTTTAATAAATCGTCTACGATTCATACCTGAAAATGAGTCCTTCTGGTCTTGTGAATGGTCCCGCGCTGGTTTTTTCAGCAGCAAGAGTGTGCCCGTTTCTGACCGCTCACTCTAGACAAAAATCATTAATAATCCAATTGTTGGTCGCCAGGAAACTGTGCAAAAGCGTAAATATTTTATGTCGATAAGAACCGACCGAATCGGATGTAAACCTCACGCAGCATTCTTCAGGTTATGAAAAGTTTACTCCAGACTAACGTGATGTTTCATAACTCGTTTAAACAGCGCCAGACGCGCACGCATAAAGCGGTTTTCCACTTTAAAACCGGCAAGTTTGTTCAGTCCAATCCGCAACAAACGATCTCGCCCCCGAATGCTGGCGGGCCAACGAACCGGGCCGGGCAGCACGTCGTGCGTGCGGTTGGCATGACGAGCAAAATTCACCCAGTAATCCGCCACCTGCGAAGCAAAGGCCAGGTCATTCTCATTCACATAATGGCATGTGGGTTCAGCCTGCGTTAACGTATCGAATACATACGGTATTTCATTGCCATGACTGGCGCCATTCGCGTAGGTGTTATGCTCCGCTTCGGCGACATAATCAAACCAATAACGCCAGCACGGTTCGCCGATCCGCTGCTGCGCTTGCATGACGACATAACCCAACGTGGTGAATACCATATCCCGACAGACCTGCCGCCCTAGCGCTTCGTCGCCTTTCACACCAGGATAAAGCAGCCGGATTAACCCCAGTCCAACACGCCGCTCACGGCGCATTTTTTGAATTTGACCGGCAATATCGACGCCAAAAACCGCCAATACGCTGGCTTCATCGCTATTCGAGCCGATCATCACCGGTATCGGATGCTGTTTAGCCGCAAAGAAGGTCTCCAGCATCGGATGCGGCAACACGACGTCGCCGGAAATCGGCGTCGGCGCAATTTTAAAAGGCGCGTCCAGCGGCCAAAACGTCTCTGCCGGTAAAGCACGTAGCTGTTCGGCAGTGGCATTGGCTAAGCCAAGATGTTCCGCCAGCGCAACGCCCTTTTTAAGCGCCACCTCACGGGGCGTATCCGGCAACGTATAACCACTCTGAATAATCGCTTTATGAAAAAGCCCCTTCGCCAACGGCGAAGCCATCAACGACAGCACGCTGCGGGCGCCGGCAGATTCGCCAAATAACGTCACATTCTGCGTATCGCCGCCAAACGCAGCAATATTGTCCTGCACCCAACGCAGCGCAGCGATTTGATCGAGCAAAGCGAAATTATGAATACACGCCGCCTCTTCGCCCTCCAGCGCCGGATGCGCAAAAAAGCCCAGATGGCCAAGCCGATAATTAACCGTCACCACGATGGCGCCACGCTTCGCCAGCGCATGACCGTCATAGGGAGGCAGACTCCCCGCGCCAATAGTGTAACCGCCGCCGTGTAGCCAGACCATGACTGGCAACGGTTCATGACGTACGGCAGGCGCCCAGACATTCAGATAGAGACAATCTTCAGAAAAATTTCCCGGATCGCCGCCGCCGAGTTCGCGACACCAGGTAATATCCTGCCAACTGGCACAGGAGAAACACTCCGCCTGGCGCACATCCTGCCATGGCGTAACAGGCTGCGGCGCACGCCAGCGTAGCTCCCCTGTTGGCGGCGCGGCATAAGGTATAGCACGCCAGATATGGATTTCATCCTGTACGACGCCCACGATTTTACCGTGACGCATTTCCACCAACGGGATGGAGGGATTCAACATAACGCCTTCCTTTTTACAGCATTCTCACAGCCTGTGAAGCTTACTGTTTTTAAAGCAGACCGCAACGGCGTTTACTGCGTTCTTCCGCTTCCTGATATAACGTAAATTCATCCCGTACCGAACATCCCAGCGCCAGTTCAAAGGCGTCGCGGCTGGCATTGCCGTGGCTTCTGGCCAGCGTTTCACTTCCCAAATTCGACTGGAAAATACCGGCAGCGCTGACCGGTAGAAAATCTTCATAGGTAATCGGCTGCGCGATCACCCAACCGCGCTCGATAAGCGGCTGCGGATCGTCGCCAGGATGAATCGCCTGACGATGCGCCTCGCCGGAAGGCGTTAAGCGATAGCGGAACCAGGCAAGCCCCTGCTGACGGAGCAGAAATTCGCTATCCGGGAAGGCGTGAAAGACCTCCTGCAAATGGAGTTGATGCGTGAAGTTATCCTTACCCGTTCCCGCCTTGTGCAATAGTTTGTCATATAATCGACGACCTTTTGGCGTCAGCGCGACGCCGCGTTGCTCAATTTCGCCGAAGCGCGCCGTGTGTGTACCCTGTTTTTCACCAACGAAGAGCACCTGCTCTTCCAGGGCTTTGAAACTGGTTTGCCGCAACAGAATGGGCACTTCGCGGCGAGGCGGACCTTCGATAAGAATTTTAGGCGTAATGCCGCACTCCGGCATCATTGCCTGTACCCGGTCGATATCCAGAGTACGTGGCGTCAGATGGTTAATGTGACATCCCGGAAAACAGACCACGTCGGCAATTAAACGATGTTCACGATGCAGAGCGCGGTACGTTTCTTCATCAACGGTAGCCTGACGATGCCAGCGAAATGTCTCCAGAGTTTCACGGACGAACTCTTCGGCCTGCACAGGATTGAAACCGCCCTGTGTATCGTACTCATCCAACAATTGTCGACAGCGTGATGTAAAAATATCCCGCTGCGATAAAATCTCCGCCGCACGCTGGCGTAATGCCGCGTCTTCAATGAGCTCCAGGCGTAATAGCGAAGTGAATACGCGGAAGGGATTACGCGAAAGCGAAGCGTCGTCAATGGGACGAAATGCCGTGGAATGCACCGGCACACCCGCCTGAGAGAGATCGTAATAGCTCACTGGGTACATCCCCATGATGGCGAATATCCGGCGCAAGGTAGAAAGTTCTTCTGCGGTGCCAACACGAATGGCGCCATGGCGTTCCACGTTCAACCGTGCCAGTTCATCGGCATTAGCCAACTGCTCATGCAGTTTGGGATTATTTTCCAGCACCGCCAGATTCACGTCAGCCACAAGTTCCAGTAACGTACCGTACTGCGGAACTTCCTGCTGGTACATTGCCGACATTGCCTGCGAAAAGTGTTCCCGAATCTCATCTGCCGTGATGGTGTTCGCCATAATGTCATGCCTCCAGTGAATGTTACCTGGAGTGTAGAAAACCTCATCCATTCCGGGGAGAAGAATTTACAAACTGTGATCCCGCCTGAATTCATTGTGCAGAACGGATTGACACAAGCTGGCGTATCCCCAACCAGATCGCGGCTTAATACGCTTAACGGCAGTTGAATCATCAGTAAAATAAAACAGTTGTAGCTTGAAATGGCGAAATGTTAATAATATTTTGCTATCAGGTTATCAAAAACAAACAACTTTACTTGTCACCCGCACGGCTCTGTTTTTAACATCGCTTATGGAAAAAAATGGTCTGTTTAGTCAGCGCATTCGGTTGCGCCACCTTCATACATTTGTCGCCGTTGCGCAACAGGGAACTCTGGGGCGCGCGGCTGAAACCCTTAACCTGAGCCAGCCAGCTCTTTCTAAGACACTGAACGAACTGGAACAACTCACCGGAACCCGTCTGTTTGAACGCGGGCGACTGGGCGCGCAATTAACGGTTCCTGGCGAACAATTTTTGACTCATGCGGTAAAAGTATTAGATGCATTGAATACCGCCGGGCAGGCGCTGAATCGCAAAGAGGACGCCAGCGCCGATGTGGTGCGTATTGGCGCGCTCCCCACCGCTGCGCTGGGTATTCTTCCGGCAGTAATTGGGCGGTTCCATCAACAGCAAAAATCGACCTCGTTACAGGTCGCTACCATGAACAATACGATGTTGCTTGCTGGTTTGAAGTCAGGCGAGATCGATCTGGGTATTGGCCGCATGTCAGACCCGGAATTAATGAGCGGTTTAAATTACGAATTGCTGTTTTTAGAATCGCTTAAATTAGTGGTACGCCCTGACCATCCCCTGTTACAGGAGACGATCACGCTCAGTCGGGTTATGGAGTGGCCAGTAGTCGTCTCGCCAAAAGGCACGATACCGCGCCAGAATGCGGAAGCCCTGTTGCAAAGCCAGGGGTGTAAAATGCCTGGCGGATGTATCGAAACGCTATCCGCATCGTTATCACGACAACTGACCGTAGATTACGATTACGTCTGGTTCGTCCCCTCTGGCGCGGTTAAAGAAGATCTTCGTCAGGCGACGCTGGTCTCATTACCCGTGCCGACCCAGAGCGCAGGCGAACCGATAGGTATTCTTACGCGAGTTGATATCCCGCTCTCAACCGGGGCGCAAATGCTGATTGCGGCGATCCGTAAATCGATGCCGCTGTGATAGCCGCTGTCGGATAATAAACGCGCCCGCGGCTAAAATAGCCCGATGGCGCGACGCTTATTAAAGGAAGGATGATCGCATCGTCGCGCCAGTATCCTGTAAACGAAACGCATCAACGGCTTGCGTCAAGCGGGCGGCCTGTTCTTCAAGCGAAGCCGCCGCCGCGGACGCCTCTTCTACCAGCGACGCGTTTTGCTGCGTGACCTTGTCCATCTCAGAAATCGCCTGACTGACCTGAACAATACCGCGACTTTGCTCATCAGAGGCTGCCGCGATATCGAGCATGATATCGGTGACGCGTTTTACGGCATCCACAATCTCATCCATGGTGCTCCCCGCAGCGATAACCTCTTCAGAACCTTGTTCAATCAGGCTGACCGATGCGCCGATCAAGCCTTCAATCTCTTTTGCCGCCTGCGCGCTGCGACTGGCGAGGGTACGAACTTCACTGGCGACCACCGCAAAACCGCGTCCTTGTTCCCCGGCGCGTGCAGCCTCTACCGCCGCGTTCAGCGCCAGAATGTTGGTCTGGAAAGCGATACTGTTAATGACGGCGGTAATTTCCGAGATTTTTTTCGAGCTGGTGGAGATATTCCCCATCGTTTTTACGACCCCGGAAACCATCTGGCCTCCGCGACTGGCTTTGCCGGAAGCGTCTTCCGCCAGTTTGCTGGCGTGATGCGCATTATCCGCATTCTGTTTAACGGTTGCCGTCAACTGTTCCATACTGGCCGCGGTCTGTTCAATGGCGGCAGCCTGCTGTTCAGTACGAGAAGATAAATCCGTATTACCGGCAGTAATTTCGCTGGTGCCGCGATAAATTTCCTCCACCCCCTGACGCACCGTCCCTACCGTTTGCTGCAACGCATGCTGCATCTGCTGAAGATGATGACTCAGGCGACCAATTTCACTGCGTCCTGTGGGCTCGTCAGCCATGGTCAGATCGCCCGCCGCAATGCGTTCGATACGTGACGCAGCCTGCTGTAACGGTCGTATCACTGTGCGACGCAGCACCATGAAGGTCATTAACGTCAATACCAGCGCCAACGTAAATGCGCCAATCATAAACATCATACCGAGCCGGGTACGTTGGTAAGCCTGCTCGCCAAGCAATCTCGCCCGCTCGGTGCGCAGTTCAATAGCTTTCAGCAGGACATGATTATATGCGGCATCCAGTTGTTTTGCCTGCTCGTTTTCATGATTAATGATCGCTTCGAACATGCCATTTTTGGCAAATTTCAGCATCGGTTGTAGGCCGTTGATATAGGCGGTGTAGCGGGCGTTTAACGCGTTATCCAACGCTTCATCGGCTGGGGTTTTCACTGCTCTGGACATATAAGCGTTAAAGCCGTCCTGAGACTGCTTGATCCGCGTCTCCGCAGCGGCAATATTGGCTTTCATTTCATCCATTTCAGCAATCCGGCTCGCCGCGCCAGCGTGGATCATATTGATACGTGCAGTACGTAAGTGGTTAGCGCTGTTGGATAATCCCATCCGTACCTGAATCTCGTCCGTGACATCACGCTGATCGCGATCGGCCTGTAACAGAAAATAGCCTGCCAGCCCGGCGCTCAAAGCAAAAAGAAGAAGGATGCCACCGAGAATGGAGGAAAACAGCGGAACCAGCCGAATGTGATGCAGGAAGCCCAGTTTATGCGAGGCTTGCATCGAGAATGTGTTGCCCATGACCGTCGACTCTCTTGTAGGTTTAATGCGTAAAAACACGCCCGTTAGATAGTCATCGGCACTTCGTGATGTTTGCTTACCGCGAAAAGCATCGCCTTCGTCACATTTTCACAACATTCATTCCAGAAAATTCAGAAAAGCGCCAGCGGAAAATCCGCTGGCGGATGAATCAGTTATCGCCAAAGTGGATAACAGTACGGATGGATTTACCCTGATGCATCAGTTCAAAGGCATCGTTAATCTGCTCCAGCGGCAAGCGGTGAGTAATAAAAGGATCTAAACGGATTTTACCGTTCATCGCATCTTCTACCATCCCTGGCAGCTGCGTGCGCCCTTTCACGCCGCCAAAGGCGGAGCCACGCCAGACGCGACCGGTTACTAGCTGGAAGGGACGGGTTTTAATTTCCTGCCCAGCCCCTGCTACGCCAATAATAATGCTTTCGCCCCAGCCTTTATGACAACATTCCAGCGCTGCTCGCATCACGTTAACGTTGCCGATACATTCAAAACTGAAGTCTACGCCGCCATCAGTAAGCTCAACAATAACGTCCTGGATCGGTTTGTCGTAATCATTCGGGTTAATAAAGTCTGTCGCCCCCATTTCTCCCGCCAGAGTAAATTTTTCCGGATTCGTATCGACAGCTAAAATACGCCCTGCTTTAGCCTGAACCGCGCCCTGAATAACCGCCAGCCCAATACCCCCTAAACCAAAAACGGCAACGGTATCGCCAGCTTTCACTTTAGCGGTGTTATGGACGGCGCCAATACCAGTCGTCACGCCGCAGCCCAACAGGCACACTTTATCCAGCGGCGCCTGCGGGTTCACTTTCGCCAGAGAAATTTCCGCACAAACGGTATATTCGCTGAACGTGCTGGTTCCCATATAGTGATAAACCGGTTCGCCGTTATAAGAAAAGCGGGTAGTGCCATCCGGCATCAGCCCTTTTCCCTGAGTGGCGCGTACGGCCTGACAAAGGTTAGTTTTACCGGATTTACAGAACCGACACTCGCCGCATTCTGCCGTATACAGTGGAATAACATGGTCGCCGGGTTTCAGGCTGGTTACCCCCTCGCCGACCTCGACAACCACGCCGCCGCCTTCGTGACCCAGGACTGCCGGGAATACGCCTTCCGGATCGTCGCCAGAAAGGGTAAATGCATCGGTATGGCAAACGCCTGTGTGGGTGATTTTGACCAGAACTTCGCCTTTTTTCGGCGGCGCAACGTCAATCTCGACAATTTTTAGCGGCTGACCGGGACCAAAAGCAACTGCTGCACGTGATTTCATATATCTCTTCCTGTTACGGTGAGGGAAATTGTTATTTTAGATAAGCGCGAAGGAGATGGCCGATTTCCGCCATCCGAACCGCGCGCTGTTCTGGCGTAGTTTCCCCGCTGACCAGCTCATCTTTCAGATGGATTTCAACCATTTCACTCATCAGGCCATTAGACGCGCCGCGCACGGCGGCAATCTGTTGCAGAATCGCCAGACAAGGTTCGCCAGACTCAAGCGCCCGCTCCAGCGCTTCGACCTGCCCGCGTATACGACGAACACGGGTAAGAATACGTTTTTTATCTTCAGGTGAATGCGGCATTCGACCTCCATATACTATAGGGGGGTATGGTATCAGATTTTTCTATTTAATTATAAAATTAAATACTACATTAAATCAGTAAGTGAACGCGGAGATGAAAAGAAAGGTTATCTTGAGTGTGGCGGCAGCAGCCGATAGCGGTCTGGTCGAAATTCCCGTGCCGCCCACGGGTTCTGTCACCAGAGGTAGCAACGGAATGGATGCGCCAGGATATTGACGGGAGAGAGGCAGAAGGGATAGCCGTCAACGGTGCCGTGCCTGTCGATAAGTTTATCTGACTGCCGTGTCGCGCTCCGTGGAAAATGTGAAAAATAAGGGCCCAGAGCGGATTGAGCCATTGACTTAACACGCGTTCGCAGAAAAAACGCCAAAGCTTTTTTTTTCATGCTTTTGAAGGGTAAATTCGATGTGACAGCACATGCGTGCACTCTCATATGAATTAATTTTCATAGGATATAAAATATAGCAATGTTTATTATTGTCATCTAAAGTAAATAGATGCTCAATAGCTTTTATATATTCATCAAATCATATAGTTAAATATGCTAAGAGTATATTCCTTGCAGCGTGAAGACAGGCAGCTTAGCTCTGCTGTTTAAACTTAAAACCGCCACTCCATCTTCTGGAGGACAGCAAATCAGAGGTGCGTCATTTGAAATGTTTGTAATCACTGAAAGCGATATAGTTGTTCTTAATTAAAAATAAACTTCAGGTAATAATTAATGACTATTTTAATCGTTAAGCATGGTGCGCCTTTTGTCGTTCAAAATGAAAATCATATCAGTTCCGGAGCAAGTCACTCATCATCACTTTTTAAATCAATCCGTCATATCGGCAACTCTTACGAGAAAATAAACTTTATAAGTTGCTATAGCGCAAATGGAAGCTGTTTTTCTAATGCACAGATGTTAGCAAATGCCTCTGGAAGGCCTGTCACAGGGTACTATGGGAAAATAAATATTTTAACAGCCAAACAGCCTACTAGTGGTCGTACATTCCGCCCACAACATAACTTTATTGCTCATATTTGTTCTGTGGGTAATCGACTTCTGAGCTGTCCAATTCAAATTGGGTTTGGTTTAAAACATTTGGTAACCCGTCCCTCGGATGGCAATGTCAGGTAAAGTGTAATGAGAAGCCCTTCCTGGCGTTGCATTTGTCTCTGTGTTTTCCATAAAACGCCGCTTGATACACGATGCTTTATCGTACGCAGGATCCCCCGTAGCGCCCTTACCGCGCAGGTCAGCAGCATTATTATCGATGAGGACTACGAAGACAGTAGCAGCACTTCCGTTTAGATGGAAACATATGAAGAGTATTACTACCATGGGTAGATAGCAGGAGGCTCAACCCTGGCGCAGCGCAGGCAAACATTTTACTAAAGTCTAACTTTCACCAGGGCAATTTCATAAGAGCGCCCATCTTCAGGTCTAAAGATAATAAATCTGTTATTATTTTTAGTAAACGATTTCGACAAAATAAAACTATCATGATATCTGGCCAATACATAATACCAGCCGCCATCATATAATATCATTTCGTACTCTTTCTTTAATTGCGGCTTATATATCCCAACAAAAAAAGAAAACGACCAAAAGTACATAATAAAACCAACCATAATTATGGTAAAACAATGTTTTCGCACCCAGCTTAGTTGCGTGAAACAAATTACTGGCATCGATTTACTATAAAATCGCATACCCACAGATAAGCATAAGGCCACCAGTAAAACGGCAAAAAAAAGCTCCCATAAAAATGAACTTGTTAAGATAGAGAATTCAATAACAATTGGAATGAAAAATAAAATAGCTGCCAAAAAAAGACGTAAAAAGCTAAGATCGTTAATATGTGTTTTTCGCTTTACTACAAAAAACAAAAAAATACCAGCGCCCCATGCTACTATAAATATAGCCATCAGGCTAATGGCGTGGAATAAACTTCGGGCTATGTTGTCGGGTCCAACGCCTACATACCACCATGGGAAGCCATAGTACGCGGAGACTCCCCAACCATAAAAATAGGCGCTCCCCCATCCCAAACCGCCCAAATATGCTAAAAGCATTGAAGAATTTTTAATAATCGAATCATCACTCATGGTGGTTAACCTACGTAAAAAAATCACTATAAGGACAGATGTCAAAAGGTTATGTAAAAGACGATAATAACTCTATCTGAGTATTAAGCCCACTTGCACTCCCGCCAGCATACTAAAAACAGAAATGCATACATTTTAAATTTTTCCTTAATCACACTCACGTTCAATAATGATAGCAGTCAGATAATATGTAGCTGGCATTAATTTCATGCTGTTGATAGTATATTTACTTTAATAAAAACAATAGACAATGAATAATAGTGCTTAGCAATTCAATATACATCATTTACCTGATTATTTTTACTGCTAACATTTGCTAACTGATACGTTCTGAGATATTTCATTTACTTTTTCATATTAAGAAGGAGGATACAATGCCGTTCAGTGTTGGACAAGGGTATTTCAAATCGTCTATCAGCGTTGAAAAATTTAACGCTATAAAAGATAGTTCTCGCCCTCCGGAAATGAGCTTATGGGAAAGAATTAAAGAATATTTTTTCTCTACATATCATGCAGAGGCCCTTGAATGTCTCTTTAAACTTTACCACTATCAGGAACTGAACTTAACACCAGTACAGGTTCGTGGAGCCTATATCAAGCTTCGTGCGCTAGCCTCTCAGGGATGTAAAGAGCAGTTTATTATAGAATCACAGGGGCAAGCCGATGAGTTGATTATTAAAGGTGATAATGGCGAAACTCTTTTATCTATTGTGGTTGAATGCCATCAGGACGTTTTTAGCCTTGCCAGAGAAATCAACAAACTATACCCTAAGACAAGAAATAGTTCTTTGGACGGCATTACCAGACTGATAATTTTTGGCGACAGCTTGTCTGACTCCATGGGGCGTATGTTTGAAAAAACATATCATCTCTTGCCCTCCTATCCTCAATACTATGAGGGAAGATTCACTAATGGGTTTTCCTGGACTGATTTTTTATCATCGCCTCAGTTTTTAAGTAAGGAGATGATTAATTTTGCCGAAGGGGGAAGTACATCGGCTAGCTATTCCTGCTTTAATTGCATCGGCGATTTTGTATCAAATACGGACAGGCAAGTTGCATCTTATACCCCTTCCAGTCAGGATCTCACCATGTTTTTATTGGGGGGTAATGACTATATGACGCTACACAAAGATAATATAGCAAAGGTAGTTGAGCAACAAATTGATGATATTATAAAAGTAATCACCGAGGGAGTGGAGAATGTTCTGGTCATGGGAATTCCTGATTTGTCTTTGACACCCTATGCACAACATTCTGGCGAGAAAAGAAAACTTAAAGATGAAAGTACTGCTCACAATGCTTTGTTAAAAAGTTGTGTTGAAGAGTTAAAAGAAAAATACCCACAGAAAAAGATATTTTATTTTGAGACCAGTGACGCATTTAAACAATTAATCAATGTGGCCAGTAATATTGGTTATGATACGAAAAATCCTTATACTCATCATGGCTATATACATATTCCCGGGGCTCATGATCCCCAACTGGATATATGCCCGCCATATATTTTTAATGACTATGTTCATCCGACTCAGGAGGTTCACCTTAGTTTTGCTTTGATGCTAGAAAAGTTTATAGTCAATCATTATTCTAACGAATAATATAAGTAAATGTTTCACCTGAGACTATACGCCCTGAGCGAAACGCTTGTCTTTGCTGCCGATTGCTCAATGAGTGATACATAGTCTCTGTTCAGTAAGACAAAAATGGATAGAGTCGATAAATCGCCACCGTAACTGAGATACTCACTATCACACTGACGATAAAGTATGTTTTGAATGGCTGCTTTTGCGTTTTATGACGGAAGAGTTGTTGACCAACAATCGCACCAGGCCACCCACCGACAAAACCAAACACCAGCAAAGTGGATTCTGGTACTCTGCGCCAGGCCTTCCGTGCCGCCATTTTGTCCATACCGTAGATCACCAGCGTTAGCACGTTGACGAGCAGGAACCACATCACGACAGGTTGCGAAGTAAAAATGCTTCCGACCGCGGCGGAGATCAGGAGCAAATAACAAAAGCGGTTAAGATACATATCATTAGTCATGGCAGTGATTAGGGGGTATCGGAGCGCATTATACGCAATACGTGCGCATATGTTATGTAGAATTTTCTTTTCACTTAATCAACGAGTCATCGAGGATTCATTTTTAATTACCATGCTAACCATAATGTAATTAATGTGTTGTGAACACGATTAAAATGGATAAAGCCACCGAAAATGTTACCGCCTTAACCGCTGCCAGGATAACTTAATGAAGAATCCCCTCTATTACTGTTTATTATCCGGTTGGCAGTCTCAGTTTTGGATTTATTTATCGTATTTGTATTTATTGCATAAGATGTACGATGTTAATTTAAGAACTTTATCTCCTCAACAGCGTATATTCAGATATTTCTGAATTAAGATTATTATCGATTAAAATAAGTTAACGTTTTGATAAACATAACAACATAGTCAGAACTCCTGATTTGTTTTCTTCCGTTCATACGAAAAATAACTTATACGTTTACAAATATAGATAGCAAGCAAATTAACCCAGCTCATAAAATGTATTTGACAAGCAAAGATAAGTCTTTATATTGGCCCTGGGTAGAGTGGTAAGATGATAATTAGAGACATTAAAGGCACCGTCACTGAAGTATTTATCTGCTTACCATGTAAATATGTATGCGTAAATGGAGCATAAACTATGTCCAGTGTACGAATGTCTATGGTATCTTTACATTTTCACCTTTCATGGGGTGATCTCTGTACCCATATCCAATTGATATCTCATAGTATATTCAATCCCTCCCCTTTGATTATTACTATCAAACCTCCTGATTAAATTAGTTATGATCATTTTAGCCATAAGCGATGGAGTACATAACGTTGAGCACTTTACGCCTGCAAATGTCAGGCTTACGCCCTAATGCTTACTTCATAATACGTATTACCTTACTATAGGAAATAGATAGCATGTTATCCAAAAAACTTGCCTTATCGATGATAGTGTTGGGAATAATGTCATCTTCAGCTTTTGCTAATGGCGTCATTGAAGGGAGAACACTCAATGTCGCAGTATCACCGGCCTCTCCCCCTATGTTATTTAAGAGTGCTGATGGCAAATTGCAGGGGATAGATCTGGAGCTTTTTTCATCTTACTGTCAGTCACGGCATTGTAAGCTAAACATCACCGAATATGCCTGGGATGGAATGCTTGGCGCAGTGGCGAGCGGTCAGGCAGATGTCGCATTTTCGGGAATTTCAATCACAGATAAACGTAAGAAAGTTATTGATTTCTCTGAGCCTTATTACATCAACTCTTTTTATCTGGTCAGTATGGCCAATCATCTAATAACGCTCAATAATCTCCATGAATTAAATCAATATTCTATTGGATACCCTCGAGGAATGGCTTACTCCGACCTTATCAAAAACGTTCTGGAGCCCAAAGGATATTACTTGTTAAGTAACGTAAAATTGTATCCAACATATAATGAGACGATGGCTGATCTAAAAAATGGTAATCTTGATCTGGCATTTATAGAAGAGCCGGTTTATTTTACCTTCAAAAATAAGAAAAAAATGCCGATAGAAAGTCGTTATGTTTTCAAGAATGTTGATCAACTTGGCATTGCCTTTAAGAAAGGCTCTCCTGTGCGCGATGACTTTAACTTATGGCTTAAAGAGCAAGGGCCACAAAAAATATCTGGCGTCGTCGATAACTGGATGAAATAGTAAGCTATGTCATCGGGTAATATGCTGGCTATCTTTTATTTCTTATTGGAAGGTATTGGTAATACGCTGCTTGTGACATTTACCTGTTTTCTTTCAGCGTTTTTTACCGGGCTTACAGTCGCCGTATTACGGCGGCTGTCCCCCCTTCCACTACAGAAGATACTCGACGTACTGGTCTTTACTCTTAGGGGAATTCCAATACTTATTGCTGTTTTTCTTATTTATTTTGGATTGCCATCGATTGGCATATATATTTCACCCCTGGTGGCCATGAACCTCAGCGTCGGCTTAATCAGCGGGAGTTATCTTGCCGAAGTGTTCAGAGGGGCGCTTAAATTAGTTGATCCATTCGAAATTACGGTAGCGAAAGTAGCCGGTATGCGTCAATTACAGGTTATAATAAATATTGAACTGCCACAGATGTTGCGATTTTCTGTGCCCGGTATTATCAATGAATTTTCTTCTGTATTAAAAGCGACGCCCTTTGCTTATACTGTAGGTATCGCTGAAATAACGAAGCAGGCGATGTCACTGACAGCCATCACACTGAACGGGTTACAGATCTATACTCTTGCCGGGGTCTTATATTTCATTATTTATAAAGTTTTTATTCTTCTGGCTGGAGTGTTTGAGAAAAAATATCGCATCAGTTGAAGCATGAAAATAGAGGTGATACTCATGGTTTTACTAGAGCTAAAAGATATAAGTAAGGAATATTCAGGAAAAAAGGTTCTTGATACGGTTAGCCTGAAAATTGAATCTGGAGAAATGAAAGTTGTCATGGGGCCATCCGGCTGTGGAAAAACGACGCTTTTACGCTGTCTGGTTCGATTAGAAGAGCCTGATTATGGTAATATTTATTTTCATGGGAGAAATATTTATGATAAAGAATTTAATATCCTTGAATTCAGAAAAAAAGTGGGTTGTGTTTTCCAGAATTACGCTTTGTATCGCCATCTTAATGTCATGGATAATATTACCCTTGCCCTATGTAAAGTGTTTGACATGCCGGGACAACTGGCCCGGGAGAAAGCCTTACATGAGCTACAAAAACTTGATATGGTCTCGCATAGCGCGAAATATCCTTCGCAGTTATCGGGTGGACAGCAGCAGCGCGTCGCTCTGGTCCGTACAATGGTCACCGACCCGGAACTCATTATTTTTGATGAGCCGACGTCTGCACTTGATCCGCTCATGACTCGTGAAGTCGGAATGTTGATCAAACAACTTCACGACAATGGCGTCACTATATTATGCGTCACTCATGATATTCGTCTCGCCAGATTACTAAGCGATAACGTAACGTTTCTTAATCATGGCAAGATTCGAGCAGAAGGTACTTTTACCAATCTTGCCTTACGAGAAACGGATCCAGATATCCACTGTTTTTTTAGCGAGGCACAACGATGATCGCTGGCTGGTCTCTTTTCTTTAATGACCTGACTGAACAGCTGCCACTTGTTGTGGACGGTATTAAAGAAACCTGTAAACTTGCGCTGATTGTTTCCATCACCGGCTTTTTGTGGGGAATGATCATTTTTTTTCTGAGCCTTAGCCATCAACCAGTGGTAAAAGCCATAACTCGACTGTACATGGATTTCTTTATCGGTACGCCGCTCATTCTTATTCTGTTTGTTACCTATTATGGTTTACCTCAATCTGGCATTCACCTGTCCTCTTTTACCGTGGCGGTTACAGGGTTTACTCTAAATGTCGGCGCATATAATGCCGCATACATGACAACTGCCTATAACGCATTGAATAAATATGAAACTGAAGCGGCAATCGTTCAGGGGTTTAACAAACGGCAGATCTTTTTGTGGATTATACTGCCTCAGGTATTGCTGTCTTCTATTCCAGCCCTAACTAATCAGGTGATTAATAACCTTAAAGACAGCACCATCGTTTTTCTTATCCAATATACAGAATTTTTCGCGCGAATTCAGGAGGTTGCTGCAACTGACTTTAAATTCTTCCATGCTTACCTTTTTGCCGCCATAGTGTATCTTATTGGCGTTACCTTTATTGTCAGTTTGACCCGGTTTTTAGAGCATAGACTGCTTCGCCATTACGGTCAGAATTACTGAGTTGAGCAGTACTACTCTGGTTAATTCACCGCTGACATTATCAAAGTTATTTTTATTAAGTGTTGGTTAAGATTTTAACCTTCATTATTGCATCGGGTATCCATTTTGGTCTAAGACTTACTCCATGTACACTAGCGATTATTAATTATCAGCTATTATTATCCTCCATCTTCTTTAAGATAATATATTAGCTTAATTCATAATATCGCCTTCATTCGCAGCATTAAATTACTTACTCACCTGATTAATGCTTGCCTAACGATTATTTCATTGTTTTAATCTCACTGCGAAATTATTTAGCGAGAGAACAATGAAGCATACACAACAATCGGGCGCAAAAGTCTATAACCCATTCACGCTTAGCTTATATGACTGGTGGGTACTCAATATCTCAAACAAATATGCCTGGAAGTGTCCTACTGATACGCGGCTACTTCCTTTCTTCCTGCATCACATGGGCGAGACTCACCTGGATATTGGCGTAGGCACAGGTTATTACCTGAAACATGCGCCTGCGACTCATGCCATTTCGCTGATGGATTTAAATCCGGATAGCCTGAAAATAGCCGCCAGCCGAGTGGGTAATACGAAAATCCGCGCCACACTACAACATGATGTTTTCGACACGTTCCCGGCGGACTGGCACGGACGTTTCGATTCCGTTTCTATGTACTATCTTCTGCACTGCTTACCCGGTGAGATGACAACGAAAGCGAAGGCAATTAAAAATGCTGGTATGGCGCTTAAACCCGGCGGCACGCTTTTTGGCGCCACGATTCTGGGTAAAGAGGTTGCTCACAATGCTTTTGGCAAAAAATTGATGGCTGTCTATAACAAGAAAGGCATATTCAGCAATATCCATGATTCAGCCGATACGTTACGCAGCGCTTTGGACGAACACTTCGCTAAGGTGACTCTGGAGCAACATGGCGCCGTCGCGCTATTTTCCGCCACTACGCCTCGTTTATCGTAAGTGTTGATCGCTTCCGCCCCGTCGGGAAGCGATAGCTTATGGGGCTAACGTATTGATTAAATATTGGATTATGGGATAGCAATTGTTTATTTTATTTGTCATACAAATAAGTATAATACCCGCTTCCGATGTAGACCCGTTCTCCTTCGCCTGCGTCACGGGTCTCGATTAGACGCAGGCGTTTTCTGTACAGAATACGCGATCCCCACTGAGCATGCCCTACTCGCCTAAAGCGGCTAAACCAGACCTAGAGGCAAATACATCAGGAACGTTTACGCGGCATCATCCGTAACAACGTGTTGTCTTTCCAGAAATAGTGATGCATCAAAGCAGCGATGGCATGGAGTCCAATAACAAAATAGCCCAGATTCGCCAGCGTGACGTGCCAGGATTTCAGCATATCTACGCGTTCAAAGTTAGCTTCGGCGGCATGGGGCATGACAATGCCAAATGCGACCCAGGGATTGCCGCGGTGATACATCATGACCAGGCCAATAACAGGCAGCGCTATAAATAGCAGGTAAATAACCAGATGTCCCAAATGCGCCATTCCGGTCATCATCGGTTTTGGACGAGGAATAATGGGCGGCGTGGGATATTTCAGTCGAATAAACAAGCGCGCCACCATTAATAGCAAAATAGTAATACCGCATGAAACGTGCGTCATATTAAACCAGGGCCGATAACTACGCGGCGCAAAACCGCGTAGCTCCATCGCGGCGTAAGCCACAATAACCAGAAAAAAGACTAACCAGTGAATACCAATTTGCAGGCTGGAATACTTATTGCCCATAACGCGTCCTGAATGAAAACCGTAAAGCGACAACATAACCAGCTTTTATAAATAATTCATCAAATTTATGAGATGGTGGTCGCACTTGCCCGTTCACCCTCGCAAACGGGCGATTTTTAGCGCAACGTTCGCTGATCTAACGCACCGTGCAGCGTAGTATCTGCCTGCAATACCTGCCACGCGGTTTCAACATCACGTGGGATATCTACGTGAATAATAAAATCTTTACCGCGCGGCCCATATCCCGTTTCATCGTCACGCAAACGTGGCAACTCGCCGGCAATCAGAGACAGATAACGCTCCACCGTCCAGATGCCCTCTTTAGCATCGGTAAATCCTGTACCGCCATTAAGATGGCGCAGTACCGGCACAAAACCGGGAAAACTCAGCCAGCGCGGCGCATCGGTGTCATCGCTCGTCACGCGACGGAACGTCGCCATAGTGCGCCGCTGCATGGTGGGGTCTTGCACAACGATAGCCGTGTTAATATTCTCTTTCGCCTGACGGATCAATGCGCAGGAGAAACGGGCATTTTCGCCGCAATTAGTTGACTGATCTTCCAGCCAAATTTTCTCAGCCGGAATATGCCAGAACTGGTTCGCAATATCAGCGAGGATAGCGGCTTCGGCACGTCCGGTTGTACGAATAGTGTGGTAGCGCGGATGCCGGGCGATCGCGACGTACAAAAACGGCGTTGAATGACCTATACCGCCGCTAATCAGTAAAGGAATGCCTTGCGCTTTGGCGATGCGGCAGGCAGCGTCGATAGTGGGGATCACCGCATTGCCCGCCAGGACGACACAATCCGACGCATAAGACTGTTCGCCGGAAAAATCATTTTGCGCCAGCCACTGTCCAACGGTATTCACCGCCAGCAATGTTGTCCCGGAGAGAGCCGGAAATGGCGTTGTATTCATGATCGCTCCTTTTTGCTCCTGACAGGCTAGCGGACTCATAGCGGATGAGTGCCGGCTCACCTGGAAAGAGGTATTCATCTGGCTTTTTAGGCCGTAATCTGATCCATGGCCTGTAAAATACGTTTATCGGAAATAGGATAAGGCGTACCGAGCTGTTGGGCGAAATAACTGACGCGCAGCTCTTCAATCATCCAACGGATCTCTTTAACATCATCATCCTCGCGACGCGCTGGAGGCAGTTTGTTTATCCATTGTTGCCACGTCTGCTGGACGCTTTCGACTTTCAGCATTTGCGCCCGATCGCGGTGCGGATCGACAGCCAGTTTCTCCAGGCGCTTTTCAATTGCCTGCAGATAGCGCAACGTATCGCCGAGACGTTTAAAACCGTTGCCAGTCACAAAGCCACGGTACACCAGACCGCTCATCTGCGTCTTGATATCGGAAAGCCCCAACGCCATGCTCATATCCACCCGCCCTTTCAGGCGCTTATTGATATTGAATACGGTCGTCAGGATCTGCTCAACCTGCTTCGCGATATCCACCACAGTATCATTCAATTCGGCACGTACCTTTTCATGTAGCGCGGTGAAACCTGCTTCGCTCCACACCGGCCCGCCGTTGGCATCTATCAGTTTATCTACCCCGCAGGCGATACAGTCGTCAATCAACTCCAGTACTTTGCCGTACGGGTTAAAGTACAGCCCCAGCTTGGCTTTATTCGGCAATTTCTCATGCAGATACTTAATCGGTGAAGGAATATTGAGCAACAGCAGACGGCGTAAACCGCACCACATCGCCTGTTGTTGTTCCAGCGGATTATCAAACAATTTGATAGCGACGCTGTCACGCTCATCCACTAACGCCGGCCACGCCTTCACTTTATAATTACCGCGTTTCTGTTCGTAGCTTTCCGGCAGCGCGCCGAAACTCCAGATATGCAGCCCGCTCTGCTCGATGCCGTCATCCGCTACCGCCGAGAGCGTCTCCTGCACTTTACCTTTCAGCGCATTTTTAAGCTCGGCGAGCGAGCGCCCTTCCTGCAGTTTCTTGTTTTTGTCATTCACGACGCGAAACGTGATTTTCAGATGCTCGGGCACCTGATCCCAATGCCAGTCTTCCCGATCGACCGTGACGCCGGTCATCCGGCGCAGTTCACGCTCCAGCGCGTCCAGCAACGGCAGCTCCAGCGGCGTTACGCGACCTAAAAACGCTTCAGCATAGTTTGGCGCAGGAACGAAGTTGCGACGTACCGGTTTTGGCAGCGATTTAATCAACGCGATAACTAATTCGCGGCGTAGCCCTGGGATCTGCCATTCAAAACCGCTCTCGTCCACCTGGTTAAGTAGCGGCAACGGAATATGGACGGTCACGCCGTCAGCATCCGCGCCCGGTTCAAACTGATAGCTCAAACGCAGCTTGAGATGGCCCTGGTGCCAGAAGTTCGGGTAATCCAGTTTGCTGATTTTTTCCGCGCCTTCTTTAATCAGCATACTTTTTTCAAAGTTGAGCAGGTCCGGCGTCTCGCGGCTGATTTTTTTCCACCAACTATCAAAGTGGCGGGCGGAAATAACGTCATGGCTAATACGCTGGTCATAAAACTCAAACAGGGTATCGTCATCCACCAGGATATCGCGGCGGCGCGATTTGTGCTCAAGTTCCTCCACTTCCGCACACAATTTAAGATTCTCCCGGAAGAAGGCATGACGGGTTTGCCAGTCCCCCTCCACCAGCGCATGGCGGATAAACAACTCGCGACACAACGTTGGGTCAATCTGGCTGTAATTCACTTTGCGCGCGGCGACAATCGGCAGACCGTAGACAGTGACCTTTTCCGTCGCCATCACCGCGCCTTGCGCCCGCTCCCAGTGCGGTTCGCTATATGAGCGCTTAATCAGGTGCTGGGCTACCGGTTCTACCCATTCTGGCTCAATGCGGGCAGCGATGCGCCCCCACAAACGGCTGGTCTCCACCAGCTCTGCGACTATTGTCCATTTCGGCGGTTTTTTGAATAAACCGGATCCGGGGAAAATAGAGAATCGGGCGTTACGCGCGCCAGTGTACTCTTGCTTATCGGCATCTTTCATCCCGATATGCGACAACAGCCCCGTTAACAACGCGACGTGAATTTCCCGGTACTCTGCTGGTTCGCTGTTTACCGGAATCCCCAGCTCTTTTACCACCTGACGCAGTTGAGTATAGATATCCTGCCACTCACGCACGCGTAAATAGTTCAGATAGTCGGTGCGACACAGACGACGGAATTGATTCGACGACAGTGCCTTTTGTTGCTCGCCGAGGTAATTCCACAGGTTCACAAACGCCAGAAAATCGGACTCCTTATCATGGAAACGCCGGTGTTTCTCATCGGAAGCCTGCTGCTTATCCACAGGACGCTCGCGCGGATCCTGAATAGAGAGTGCGGAAGTAATGATCATCGCTTCGCGCGCACAGCCATGCTTTTGCGCTTCCAGAACCATACGCGCCAGTCGCGGGTCGACCGGCAACTGGGATAATTGTCGGCCCAGCGGCGTCAGCTTATATGCCGTCTGCTGTTCGTCGGCGGTAATCGCCCCCAGCTCTTCCAACAAACGCACGCCATCCTGAATATTGCGCTTATCCGGCGCTTCGACAAACGGGAAGGCGGCAATGTCACCCAGCCCCAGGGCGGTCATCTGCAAAATAACCGACGCCAGGTTGGTACGTAGAATTTCCGGGTCGGTAAATTCCGGACGTGACAAAAAGTCATCTTCCGAATACAGACGAATGCAGATCCCTTCCGATACGCGTCCGCAACGCCCTTTACGCTGGTTGGCGGAAGCCTGTGAGATCGGTTCAATCGGCAGGCGCTGCACTTTAGTGCGGTAGCTGTAGCGGCTGATGCGCGCAGTGCCAGGATCGATCACATACTTGATACCTGGCACCGTCAGCGAGGTTTCCGCCACGTTAGTCGCCAACACGATACGGCGTCCGCTGTGCGACTGGAAAACGCGGTTCTGTTCGCTGTTCGACAAGCGTGCGTACAGCGGCAGCACTTCGGTATGCCGTAAGTTCAGCTTATTCAGGGCGTCGGCGGTATCGCGGATTTCCCGCTCTCCGCTCATAAAAATCAGGATATCGCCGGGACTTTCACGCCCCAGTTCATCAACGGCGTCAAAAATTGCCTGTAACTGATCGCGTTCAGTGTCGTCAGCCTCTTCAACGATGGGGCGATAACGAACTTCTACAGGATACGTTCGGCCAGAGACTTCGATAATCGGCGCGTTACTAAAGTGGCGCGAGAAGCGTTCCGGGTCGATGGTCGCAGAGGTAATAATCACTTTCAGATCGGGACGACGCGGCAGAAGTTCTTTCAGGTAGCCGAGCAAGAAGTCAATATTCAGACTACGTTCGTGCGCTTCATCAATAATGATGGTGTCATACTGCATCAGCAGCCTGTCCTGCTGGATTTCCGCCAGCAGGATACCGTCCGTCATCAGTTTGACCATGGTGTTGCTACTCACATGATCGCTGAAACGAACTTTATAGCCGATACAACCGCCTGGCTCCGTCTGTAGCTCTTCGGCAATACGGTTAGCGACGGTACGCGCCGCCAGGCGACGCGGCTGCGTATGGCCAATCAGACCTTTAATTCCGCGCCCCAGTTCCATACAAATTTTCGGCAACTGGGTGGTTTTACCGGAACCGGTTTCCCCTGCCACGATCACCACCTGATGATCGCGGACCGCTTCCAGAATGTCCTGTTTCTTCTGGCTAACAGGCAGATTTTGCGGATAAGTGATTGAAGGGCGCGCCGCTTCGCGCAGGACGACTTGCGCCACAGCCTGTTCAATTTCTTTCGCCATCGCCTGGTAAATGGCCTGTTGCGCATCAGGGTTTTTCACTTTCTTTACGCCATGCAGGCGGCGCGCAAAGCGCTGTTTGTCGCGCAGCATCAGTGAATCCAGCCGCTGCTGTAACGCCTGAAGCGTCAACGTAGATTGTTCTGTCATAAGGATCTTGGGCAGCATTCTGCCTGTTTAAAATCGTTTTAAATGATAGATATAGAGTACCACATCGGGGCTTCTTGTGCGTTGTTCAATAATTTCGAACAAAGGGTTCGATATATTGCGCTATCCCTGCGACATATTTGTGAATAAAGTGTCAACAAGCAACGGGGCACGCCCCTTCAAACACATAAAAGGAAACACCCATGAGCAAGGTATTAGTTCTTAAATCCAGTATTCTGGCAGGGTACTCTCAGTCTGGTCAGTTGACTGACTATTTTATTGAACAATGGCGCGAAAAACACGTCGCAGATGAAATTACTGTCCGCGATCTGGCGGCCAACCCTGTTCCGGTGCTGGATGGCGAACTGGTGGGCGCGATGCGTCCGGGCGATGCGCCTTTAACGCCACGTCAACAGGACGCTCTGGCGCTGTCCGATGAACTCATTGCTGAACTGAAAGCCCACGACGTCATCGTTATTGCGGCGCCGATGTACAATTTCAATATCCCGACGCAGCTGAAAAACTACTTTGATCTGATTGCCCGCGCCGGTATCACTTTCCGCTATACCGAAAAAGGCCCGGAAGGTCTGGTAACCGGTAAACGTGCGGTGATTCTTTCCAGCCGCGGCGGTATCCATAAAGACACCCCGACGGATTTAATTGCGCCTTACCTGAAAGTGTTCCTCGGTTTTATCGGTATTACCGACGTGAATTTTGTCTTTGCCGAAGGTATTGCCTACGGACCGGAAGTGGCGGCTAAAGCCCAGTCTGATGCAAAAGCCGCGATTGACAGCGTAGTGGCTGCCTAAACATTTTCACCTCCCGTATCAACGGGAGGTGACTGCTTTGGTTCGTAACGTAAATATCCTACCACGCCGTTACTGCCGCCATCGCTGGGATGCGTTACTCCATCATTGACTTCAACGCAGGCGAAATCAAAAGGCGACACATTTTTAATACACGCCACATTGACCCCATATTGTTCGGGATTGGAGCGGCGCTGATGAAAAGTATATATCCCGCATACCGAACAGAAAAAATGCACCGCCTTGCCCGTATTGAAGCGATATTCGGTAAGCTTATCCTCCCCCTTTATCACCTTAATACCCGATAGCGGCGCAGAAACCGTCACCGCCCCGCGCATCCGGCAAAACGAACAGTTACAGCGCCTGGCAGTATGAAAGCCATCGCTAAGGTGAACAGTAAACACGACGCTGCCACAGTGGCAGGCGGCAGATAAGTTTTCAGACGTCATACCCGATTACTCCGCGAATAGTGATACCAGACAATAGGATAGAAATGGCGTTTCCGGCTCGCCGCGTGTTCCTTCGGGAAACAGAATCAGGATTTTATTATCGCGCAACGCTTGCTCGCACAGCGCCAGCGGATTCATCTATACGGTGAAAAAGCTGTCGGACAGCGGCTATTTACGCATCCATTTACCATTAATCCCCTGAACATATTCCCCCGGTCTGGCGCGCTCAACCAGTTTTTGCCCGGCCAACTTCGCCACCTCGTCAACGGGAAGAGCATTGCTATCCGCTAACTGCTGATAACTGGCGCGACGGGCGTGATTAATATCAAACACCAGTTTCTGGGTTTCGGCATCATTCGTTAAGGCAACCAGATAGCCATTTAGCGTTTCTCCTACCCGGCCCTGCGTACGTGCCTCGTCCAGGGTTAAGGCCCACACAGAAGGTGTGAGCAAACTTAACGTCAGCACCCATAGCATTAAATACTTTTTCATTGTGGCCTCAGAATAGATCGCTGCGTGATTTCAGAAGTTCTTCAACATCTTTATCGACTTTGATGTGTATTTCATGCTCGATCTTTACATTCATATTGATGGTAATCGGCTGTTCAGGCGCGGCGACTTCAATACGTGGCGTGCAGCCTACCACTATAAATGACGCAAGCGCTGACAGCATGGCAATGCTCATTTTCATTATTTATCCTCACAGTCCTTGTCTTTCCGACAAGGAGGTTGCGGCAACGCTGTATTTTGTTCAAGCCATGCCTGTAAATTGTCGCCAAAACGCAAACTGCGCCACAGCGTAAACACATTTTCGTCATGGGTATAGTTCAAATTAACGATCGCGGTTTTACCATCCACATGGCTTTTGCCGGTAATGGCCGCCTGCATCGTTAATACGCCCAGGTTATCAACGTTAATTTTCGTCCACGAATGCGTAATCTCCATATAACGTAGCCAGTTAATGGCCGAACCTGCCGTGACATTATCCTTCACCACCGCATCCGCAGTGTCTTTATCGATACGCAACGTCATTGGCCCAGGATTCGTAAGCCAGCCATCTTTGATTATCCATTTTTCGTTGCTCAGCCACAGAGGCAGCGCGCCGCTGACCGGACCAGACATGGCGAATTGCTTTGGATTTATGGCGCTAATCAATTCGCTGGATGAGATATTCTGTACCCGCAAAAGTGCCGGATCGCGCTGCGGCATCCGCAACTGTTTCATAAGGATTTTACCGCCCAGCACGTCTGCGCTGACATCGCTTAGCAGTAATGGATTCGACTCGCTCCAGGGATAACCTCCCTGTAAATCGGCGGTAATATTTTTCGCTGTGACCTGGTTGACTATCTCGGCAATACGCAGAGAGACGGGCCCACGCGTCCCCAGTTGCCACATGCCTTTGTGAAAGCGAAACGGCAGGATAAAATCGACGCCGTTGATTTTGTTATCCGGCATCCAGGCGCTGCCGCCTTTTAACACGCCGTGTCCACCCGCTTCAAACCCCTGCCCCAGTGCGGCGGAAAAGGCGACCTGCGCATACAGTGAGCCTTCGCGCAGCGTCATTTTCCAGTCCGGCGGGAGCAACGGCTGAAAAACGATAAGCGACTGCCTGGGCCACCAGGCCTGTCCGCGAAGGCGTTCGCCATCCCAGCGCCCATTCAGCCGTACCGGCCCTATCGCCCCCGCCCGAAGATCGCCTTTAAACTGGAATAGGGTTGGCTCGCGCCCTTCAACGCTAAAATTAACGGTAGAAGGCGGCAGCACGCTCCCGCTGGTAAATACGGTTTTCCCCGCCTTCAGAGATAGCGCGCCCTGTAGCGACGGCGTTGCGGCGTCGCGAACCCAGACAATCGGTTTATCCAGCGCCAGTCTTGGCGATGTGACGGTCATTGCGCCATATTGCAACCGATCAAAACCGGTGGATAAACTGCTCAACCTGATGGTGTTATCATGCCATTCGCCCTGTCCGGCAATATCCCAGTGAGCGCGCATTGGCGTAAAGCTTCCTTGCCCCCAATAGCGCCACCGCCAGCGACCAGCATCAGGGAGAAAATCATTCGCCAGGCCATCAAGATGAAGAACGAAATCGCCCATTTCATTTTCGTGCGCCCGTAAAATAGCCTGTAATCGGCCATCAACGCCGCGCGGCGTCACCTTAACGCCCGCCAGCGGCCAACGAATTTCATCAATATCTAACGCATCAATCACCCGTCCGCGCGAGCGTAGCAATGCGCCAGGTTCAAAGGTGAGCTGCGGATCGGCCAGACTGCCGCGGAACATCGCTGGCAAGACGGCATAAAAGATTAAATCCTTCTGTTTAGCCTCGCCGGTAAGCTGTAACGGCATCGCACTGCTATCCATGCTGAGTTTTCCCGGGCCGATAGTCAGTACAGCGTTCGCTTTACCGGCATCGCCCTGGGTCAAAATATTCAGGCGCCCGCTGACTCGCGCATTATCCGGCCCGGCCTGCCAGTTATCGATATTAAAAGCCAGACGCCCGCTCAAGGGGAATCCCTGGTATGGCCAGCTCCAACGGCCATCGCTGATGGTAAGCCGCTGACGCGTTATCGCCCAGGGGAGATCGAGAATCGGATCAGGATTGCCTCGCGCCATCACGATGAGCTGTCCGGCGTTATCACGCCACTCCAGCTCCGCATCCACCAGCGATGGTTCCTGCGGCAGACGCAAGGTCGCTGCCGCATGACCGCTAACCGGCAGGCCATCCGGTACCAGCGGCAACGTAAACTCCCCCGCCAGGCTGACGGGAGGCTGGTTCGCCAGCGCGGCGATCTCCAGTTGGCTCACCGTCAACGCCTGACCGCGTAGCTGCCCTTGAAATTTTACTTTTTCGCCCTGATAACGTATCTGCTGAATGACCGGCGTCATGGAGATCGCCAGCTTACCCTGCCATTCCGGCCAGGGCGCGAGAATGACATTATCGATGTTAATCCAGGCATTGGGCAGCATTGACTGCCACTGCGCCAGCGTACGCGGCGCGGCGGGAGAGGCTTCCGAAGCGGGTAGTTTCGCCAGGCACGCGGCATCCAGTTCGAGGCTTTTGATGTTCAACAACCAACGGCTGGGATGCGTCAGTTCCGCCTGGGTAATATGCGCTAACGAACAATCATTGACCAGATAGCGAAGATCGGGAATCACTACCCCATGACGCGTCAGGCGTGGACTTTCTTCCATAGCGATACGGGTACCGACGGGTAGCCAAATTCCCGCCAGAGTGGGGACCCACAGCCCGAGGGTCATCAGCAGCGTCAGAGGCACAAGAATCAGCAGTAACAGTAGCGCAAGGGCGGCTTTATATTTACCCTTCATGGGCCAATAATTTCCTGATTTAACGAAAAATTCAGTCGGCTATCTCGCTATTTTGGCATGATTGCCCGTACATAGCCTAATAGTTCATGTTGCAAACGGGTGATGCATGATGCGCGTTGCAGGGCCGCCTTCCGGCTATTTGAAGCGTCGTGGAGAATGATAACCTAAAATTATTCATTATATGTATGACTATCAATTATTTTTGATTTTTTATAAAATAATTTTAATCATATTTGTATGATTCTAACATCACTGGAGAAGGTCATATGAAACTCGCCGTCTATAGTACCAAACAGTATGACAAGAAATATCTACAGCAGGTGAACGAAGCGTTCGGTTTTGAACTGGAGTTTTTTGATTTTCTGCTGACCGAGAAAACGGCGAAAACCGCCAATGGATGTGAAGCGGTTTGTATCTTCGTGAATGACGACGGGAGCCGACCGGTACTGGAAGAGCTGAAAAAACACGGCGTGAAATATATCGCGCTGCGTTGCGCCGGATTTAATAATGTCGACCTGGATGCCGCTAAAGAGCTTGGTTTGCAGGTGGTGCGCGTGCCGGCTTATTCTCCGGAAGCCGTCGCCGAACATGCGGTTGGCATGATGATGACATTGAACCGGCGTATTCACCGCGCTTATCAACGCACCCGCGACGCTAACTTTTCCCTTGAGGGACTGACCGGCTTTACCATGCACGGAAAAACCGCTGGCGTTATTGGTACCGGTAAAATCGGCGTCGCCGCGCTGCGTATCCTGAAAGGCTTCGGAATGCGTTTACTGGCGTTTGATCCCTATCCCAGCGCCGCCGCGCTTGACCTCGGCGTAGAGTATGTGGATCTGCAAACGTTGTTTGCCGAATCGGATGTCATTTCCCTGCACTGCCCGCTCACGCCGGAAAACTACCATTTGCTGAACCATGCGGCATTCGATCAAATGAAAAATGGCGTTATGGTCATTAATACCAGTCGTGGCGCGCTGATTGATTCCCAGGCGGCTATTGAAGCTCTGAAGAATCAGAAAATCGGCTCGCTGGGGATGGATGTGTATGAAAACGAACGCGACCTGTTCTTTGAAGATAAGTCAAACGATGTTATCCAGGATGATGTTTTCCGCCGTCTGTCGGCCTGTCATAACGTTCTGTTTACGGGGCACCAGGCATTCCTGACAGCAGAAGCGCTGATCAGCATCTCTGAAACCACGTTACAAAACTTAAGCCAGCTTGAGAAGGGTGAAGCCTGCCCGAACGCGCTGGTCTAATCCTGTCGCTCCCCTGCGCTCAGGGGAGCATTTTCGGATAACCCCTGAAGATCTATCCGGCCATATCATTACTATAGCCAGTGTTAACTATCAGATTACAGAGAGTATCAATGAAGAAAATCGTCACGCTGGTCGCCCTGAGCATCATAATGACAGGGTGTGTGAGCAGTGGAAAAGTGTCCGTTAAACGCGAGCAACTGGAGCACCACCGCTTTGTTCTGGAAAGCGTAAACGGTAAAACGGTCACCGGCCCGGAGCTCAGCTTTGGCGAGGGGATGACGGTATCCGGCAAAATGTGCAATCAATTCACCGGCGAAGGAAAACTGTCGGACGGCGAATTAAAAGTGAAAAATTTAGCGATGACCCGAATGATGTGCGCCGATCCGCAGCTTAATGCGCTGGACGGTACCATCAGCGAGGTCTTCAGCAAAGGCGCGCAGGTCGATTTAACCGCGAACCAATTAACGCTGGCGACGGCAGAAACAACGCTAATGTATAAACTGGCGGATTTAGCGCACTAAGCCATTAAGTGGAAAGGTATACGCGCCAGGCGAAACGCCGCGCTTAATAACTCCCGCAGCTTCCGGCGGCAAGCGACTGTTCACTGCAACGTTTGCCGTTGGGTAGCGCGCACATCCCAATCACTGAACCATCAAGCTGGCGGGCCGCTGAAAGCGAACCGCCAATCATAGCGCAATTCGCTTCGCCGGCGCTGGACATCGCCGCTGTCATCCCTGGCGAAACATGCGCCGCAGTTGCCTGCTGAACAGGTTCGCTACTGCAAGCCGACAATAATAACGCGGCACATCCCACCCAAAACGCTGCGCGCATTTCTCTCCCCTCTATTTATTTATCCAAACGATACCGCCCTAAATAATAGGCAGCAGAAACTGACGCGTCGAGAGGTAAAGCGCGCATTTATGCGCTTCATTAACATTTATTGGCAATTTTTTACGTCTTTTCGGCAAGAAATCGCCACTCTCTTCCCGCCAGGGACACAAAAGCGAAAATGGGGCTTAAAGGGCTTTGCTAAAATAAAAGGATAACTACAGGATGCGCTCACGATGATGCGTGTCCCTCTTTTTTGCGCAATGTAAGGGTGTCATATGCAAACAATTGACGGTAATGGCGCGGTAGCGTCGGTGGCGTTCCGTACCAGCGAGGTTATCGCCATTTACCCGATTACGCCCAGTTCGACAATGGCCGAACAAGCGGATGCCTGGGCCGGTAACGGGCTTAAAAATGTCTGGGGCGATACGCCGCGTGTGGTAGAGATGCAGTCGGAAGGCGGCGCGATAGCCGCCGTTCACGGTGCGTTACAAACCGGTTCGCTTTCTACGTCATTTACATCATCGCAGGGGCTGCTGCTGATGATTCCTACGCTGTATAAACTGGCGGGGCAGCTCACGCCGTTTGTACTGCACGTTGCCGCGCGCACCGTCGCCACGCACGCGCTTTCTATTTTTGGCGACCATTCTGATGTAATGGCGGTCCGCCAGACAGGCTGCGCGATGTTATGCGCCGCCAGCGTTCAGGAAGCGCAGGATTTTGCGCTGATCGCGCATAGGGCTACGCTGAAAAGTCGCGTTCCGTTTATTCATTTCTTTGATGGCTTTCGTACATCGCATGAAATCAATAAAATTATACCACTAACGGATGAAACCATTCTGAACCTGATGCCGCAGGCGGAGATTGACGCTCACCGCGCCCGCGCGCTGAATCCGGAACATCCGGTGATTCGTGGAACTTCAGCGAATCCGGACACGTACTTCCAGTCTCGCGAAGCGACCAATCCGTGGTATAACGCCGTTTATGATCATGTTGAACAGGCGATGAAGGCATTTGGCGACGCGACGGGCCGCCAGTACCAACCATTTGAATATTATGGCCATCCCCAGGCGGAACGCGTCATCATTGTGATGGGGTCCGCCCTCGGCACCTGCGAAGAGGTCGTGGACGAGCTACTGATACGCGGAGAAAAGGTCGGCGTTCTGAAAGTCCGTCTGTTCCGCCCCTTCTCCGCCAAACATTTGTTACAGGCATTACCGGAAACCGTTCACGCTATCGCCGTGCTGGATCGTACCAAAGAGCCTGGCGCACAGGCCGAGCCGCTTTATCTGGACGTGATGACCGCACTGGCGGAAGCCTTTAATAATGGCGAGCGCGAAACGTTGCCGCGCACAATTGGCGGCCGTTATGGGCTATCATCCAAAGAGTTCGGCCCGGCGTGCGTACTGGCGGTCTTTAATGAACTCAGCCGCGCGAAACCCAAACCACGGTTTACGGTAGGTATTTATGACGACGTCACTAACCTCTCGCTGCCATTACCAGAAAATACCCTGCCCGGCAGCGCTAAACTGGAAGCGTTATTTTACGGTCTGGGAAGCGACGGCAGCGTATCCGCCACGAAAAATAATATTAAAATTATCGGTAATTCTACGCCATGGTATGCGCAAGGTTATTTCGTTTATGACTCTAAAAAAGCTGGCGGGCTTACGGTATCGCACCTGCGCGTCAGCGAAAAACCAATTCGTTCCGCTTACTTAATTGCTCAGGCGGATTTTGTCGGCTGCCATCAGTTACAGTTTATCGATAAATATCAGATGGCGGAGCGTCTGAAGCCAGGTGGTATCTTCCTGCTTAACACACCGTACAGCGCTGACGAGGTCTGGTCGCGTCTGCCGCAAGAAGTTCAGGCGGTGCTGAATCAGAAAAAGGCGCGTTTTTACGTGGTTAACGCGGCGAAAATCGCCCGCGAATGCGGACTTGGCGCACGCATCAATACCGTCATGCAGATGGCTTTCTTCCACCTGACGCATATTCTTCCGGGCGATAGCGCCCTGGTTGAGTTGCAGGGCGCGATTGCCAAAAGCTATAGCAGCAAAGGTCAGGATCTGGTTGAGCGTAACTGGCAGGCATTGGCTCTGGCGCAAACATCGCTGGCGGAAGTGCCGTTGCAGGCGGTCAATCCGCACAGCGCGCATCGCCCACCGGTCGTCTCCGACGCCGCGCCAGATTTCGTGAAAACCGTTACCGCCGCCATGCTGGCGGGCCTCGGCGACGCGCTGCCTGTTTCCGCCCTGCCGCCGGACGGAACATGGCCGATGGGCACCACCCGCTGGGAAAAACGCAATATCGCCGAAGAGATTCCTGTCTGGAAAGAGGAACTGTGTACACAATGTAATCACTGCGTCGCCGCCTGCCCTCACTCGGCGATTCGTGCGAAAGTCATATCCCCGCAGGCGATGGAGAACGCGCCAGCCAGCCTGCATTCGCTGGACGTGAAATCCCGCGATATGCGCGGCCAGAAATATGTGCTGCAGGTCGCGCCGGAAGACTGTACTGGCTGTAATTTATGCGTAGAGGTCTGCCCGGCTAAAGATCGGCAGAATCCACAAATCAAGGCGATTAACATGATGTCGCGCCTTGAGCATGTGGAAGAAGAGAAAGTAAATTATGACTTCTTCCTCGACTTACCGGAAATCGATCGCAGCAAACTGGAACGAATTGATATCCGCACGTCGCAGCTCATTACGCCGCTGTTTGAATATTCCGGCGCCTGTTCCGGCTGCGGTGAAACGCCGTATATTAAACTGCTGACTCAGTTATATGGCGACAGAATGTTAATCGCTAACGCCACGGGATGTTCCTCTATTTACGGCGGTAACTTGCCCTCTACGCCTTATACCACTGATGCCAACGGACGCGGCCCGGCGTGGGCAAATTCGTTATTTGAAGATAACGCGGAATTTGGTCTCGGTTTTCGTCTGAGCGTGGATCAGCACCGGGCGCGCGTCATGCGTTTACTGGCGCAATTCGCCGATCGCATTCCGGCGGAATTAAACGACGCGCTGCATACCGAAGCAACGCCTGACGTTCGGCGTGAACAGATCGCCGCATTACGCCAACATCTGAAATCGGTTGCGGGCGCAGATGAACTATTAAAGGATGCTGATGCGCTGGTAGAAAAATCAATCTGGCTGATTGGCGGCGATGGTTGGGCATATGACATCGGCTTTGGCGGTTTGGATCATGTGTTAAGCCTGACGGAGAATGTCAATATTCTGGTTCTGGATACGCAGTGTTATTCCAATACTGGCGGCCAGGCATCGAAGGCGACGCCGCTTGGCGCCGTCACTAAGTTTGGCGAACATGGTAAGCGTAAAGCCCGTAAAGATCTTGGCGTCAGCATGATGATGTATGGTCATGTTTATGTCGCGCAAATTTCGCTGGGCGCGCAATTAAATCAGACGGTGAAAGCCATTCAGGAGGCTGAAGCCTGGCCGGGCCCGTCTCTGATCATTGCCTATAGCCCCTGTGAGGAACATGGCTACGATCTGGCGCTAAGCCATGACCAGATGCGTCAGTTAACGGCGACCGGTTTCTGGCCGTTATACCGCTTTGATCCTCGCCGTGCAGATGAAGGCAAGCCGCCGCTGGCGCTGGACTCTCGCCCGCCGTCAGATGCATTGGCGGAAACGTTGCTTAATGAACAGCGTTTCCGTCGCCTGAATGCGCAACAGCCTGAAGTAGCTGAACAATTATGGCAAGATGCCGCATTGGATCTGCAAAAACGCTATGACTTTCTTGCATTGCTGGCAGGAAAAGCGGAAAAACCCGGTGCAGATTAAAAAATATTCTAAGGATTAACCTGGAAACAAAAAAAGCCCGAACATCCGTTCGGGCTTGTCAATTTATACGCTGGAAAGCAAAGGTTAACGCAATGGCCCAACGACAAAATGAATATGTGACAATAAAGGCATATAACAAACATAGAGTATCGTAACTGAATGATATTGTATAATTTTTATTTTATATAATATACCCAAAAACATTTGCATGAATTATATTTATTTCACTGCGAATTATTTCATTAATTATTGAATTAAACAGTAACATCTCTTTTTAGATTTTTCCCGGCAAGGCGAAAATAGCGTTTTAGCGTCAACCCGCTGATTATTCGCAGGGAATACTCATAATATTATGCCGTCATCTCCTCTAGATAGCCCTCTCAAACCACCGTGGAGCAGCACCTAAAATGTGACCTGTGTCATTGTACATAAAGTGCCTTTAGGGAGTAGAATTTCAGTGGATACTTAAACAGGAGGTTTTATGAACAGAACGATTCTTGTACCCATCGATATTTCAGATTCAGAATTAACTCAACGCGTGATTTCACATGTCGAAGCAGAAGCAAAGATTGACGACGCTAAAGTGCACTTTTTGACTGTTATCCCGTCTTTGCCCTATTACGCTTCACTAGGGCTGGCTTATTCCGCAGAGCTCCCGGCAATGGACGATTTAAAAGCCGAAGCCAAATCTCAACTGGAAGCGATTATCAAGAAATTCAACCTTCCCGCCGACCGTGTGCAGGCTCACGTTGCCGAAGGCTCTCCTAAAGATAACATTCTGGAAATGGCGAAAAAATTACCGGCCGATATGGTAATTATCGCCTCGCATCGCCCGGATATTACTACCTATCTGCTGGGCTCCAATGCCGCTGCCGTTGTGCGTCATGCGGAGTGCTCCGTACTGGTTGTCCGCTAAAAGCCCGAGCCCGCATAAAAGAGCGCGGGCTCAAATCAACCATCATTATCGTCTAGTGGCTTACGCTTTTTGAAAACAGATTGATCACGATTACACCACAGATGATAAGCATCATGCCAATAATTGCCGGCACATCCAGTTTTTGACCCAGGAATAACCATCCTATCAATCCAATAAGTACAATCCCTACCCCAGACCAGATGGCATAAATGATACCGGCAGGGATGGTTCGCATTGGGATAGTGAGACACCAGAACGCAATACAATATCCGATAATGGTAACGAGACTCGGTACCAGACGCGTAAAACTATCCGATAATTTTAATGAGATCGTGGCGATAACTTCTACCACGATGGCGATAAACAGAAAAATTATAGCTTCTTTAATCATACATCTCTTCGTTTCGGTATTTTTCAGGCCATGACGATATCTTACGTAATCCTGGAGGCAGAACAAAGGCACTTTTGACCCGTTGCGTATCTCGCCGTAAAACGTGCTGGCATTCGTCGCCATAATCCGTACCATAGCAAATACTTTGCCTGGGGCCACCTTTTATCATGCCCCATTTTAGTCTACAAATTTTACAGCCACCACGCTTCAAACAGGATTCTCCCTGGCTGCGCCGACTCCAGACAGACGCAGCGCTTTCTTACATACAACACACAGGTTTAAAAGAAACCTTTCATACATGAGAGATGACTACAATAAACCTGTTCAGGATTTATGATTACTTAGAAGCGTTTGCCTGCCCAATATTTTCTGCATTACCATATGTCCTATCAATTATACCAATAGGTTCCACTGGTGTGTTTTGTGGCATAACCCAGCCGCTTTCACTTACACTGCCTCGTGTAAGGTATTTGGCTTTTACCTTAACAATAATAAGATAATGCTCCCTACTGAACCTGTCTGCAACACTAAGATCTGTGGTATATTCAGGTACGATTCTTCCACTTCGAACCTGCTCTCTGGCTATTTCAATAGAAACAGGTAATACATCTACATCGGCCCCCTCAATACCTCCTGCTGTTTTAAAACTAACAATATTTTCAGCCTGCGGACCTATTGTACCTCGGCATAATACAACTTCGGTCTCCCCTGCTGCAGCATCCCCACCCTGATATTTCTTATAAATACTTTGCATATTTTCTTCTGATGTAGGGTATAAATCTTCTGACAGGGAGGACAGTATTTCTTCCAGTAGGGGTGAATCATCCGTAATATCCAGAAGTTCTTCATCATAACCCACATCTCCTTCTGTTAACTCTGAATAAGGTTTATCAACATGGCGAATAAGCCCCCCTCCTTTCAGCCCTGACGCCTGATAAAATTCCCCATCAGAAGATCTGTAAAATGTCATACCTGAATTTTTCCCGCTATCCGAAAAGGTTGCCTGATACGTTTCTGAACCGGGTTCTTTAGTTAAAACGAGCTCTCTGCTGCCATATTTTATCGTATTAGGCGCTTCCGTTGACAGCGGTGAATATGAGGTTTGCTTTCTGTAAAAGCCTTCTCCTGACTGTTTATAGTAACCATACGTTTCTTTATCAAAACCTGTAGCACGATAGAGTCCATCGTTTCCCTCTGGACCTAATTCAAGAACTTTCTGATTACTTTTTTGATAAATAAAATCTGTATTTTCTATTGACTCTATAACTTTATAATTACTCCCTTTTTGAATCGGTTCTCGTATTACGCCTCTTTGTATTTTATTTTCAACAAATCGGAGGCCCGTATACTTTGCGTTTGACGCTCTTTCTGTGAACTTCGCTTCAGCAACAGGAACAGCCTCCATACCGATACGTATAATATCTTGTACGTAACCGCATACATCTGCAGAATTTTCCACAACAGCCCGGTTAAGAATACTGCTGGTACCAGCCAGAGCGTTAAAACCTGGGACAATACTCATTACAATATTCCAGACCGTTCCTAAAAGGTGAAGTCCTGTTCTTGCAGCCGGACTTAATGAGGAGGCTGTGCGATGATGCATAGTATCATCAAGATCAAAACTCAGCTCAATTAATCCTCCCAACCCCTCCTGAATAACCTTATTAAATCCATAAACAAATTGTTGACCGCCATTCATGGAGAAAACTTTCTCCTTGAACGATTCGAGAGCCTGAACCTCTCTCTCATGTTGTTCTTCTACCGTCAGCCAGCCGCATTGAGCAATATCACTGATCTCGTGAATAAGCCCAACAACGGCCTCTCGCACCATTTTGTTTGTATCCATTAGCCCTAAGATATCACACTCCTGCATATGTTCCTTCATATGAGTTTCTGCTCGATAATATTTCTCCGCCCAGTCTAGCTGTTTATTGATAGCGGCTTTCATTAACAAACTTAAAGGCTCGTAACTTTTGGGAAATGCTGATTTAACACCGTTAGAAAATTTATTATTAACCACAATTTTTCTTGCTATTGTGTTTATTTTTTTATCATTAACTGGCCCCGTTATCTTTTGACACCAAACAATAATATTACGCATAATAATAAAATTATTTTTTATGCCTTCAGGACTAAGCAATACTCTATCACCGCCATTCCTGGATAAATGGTGTATCACTAATTGAACCAGCTTAAAAAGATGCTTCATCTGTTTTTTAGTAAAAGTGCTCTTTCCTTTTTCTTTTCTATTGAAAGATACTATTTCTAACGCTGTAATAATAGCCTCCTTACCATAGAAGGCCTCAAAGCCTGAACCAGAAATAGCAGGAAACTTTTCATACAGGACTTTCGTATAATGGCTTTCCCTTGCCCATAAAGGCCTCCCTGGCCTGGGTAGTACATGTTCAGTGCTGAAATACAAAGGATGAACCAGCATATCACGCGCAAATAGCTCATATATTTTATATTGATGTTGAATGTTTTCTCTTAAAAAAGATAGAAAAGAAACATGACTTCCATCATCAAGAATAATGAGTTTTTCATTTAAATGAACTAAAAGACCGTTGAACATATATTCAGCAGCAATAGCTCTTCCATTATGCGTCCACTGCCCAGTTTGAGAAAATGCAAGTAATTCATGATAGCCTCTTTTATAACTATTTGCCTTTTGTTCTTCTCCAAGTTGTTCGAGTATTTTGACAAGCGGCCCTCCTGCAACAGATTTAAAATGTCCAAATATGCCATCTAACACCTTACCTAGCGGATGAGGTTCCATATTTGGGGCAGGATGGTCCTCCGGGAGAGCCCTTGCATATCTCTGTAATTCTTTAGCTGGTAAAAAATCATTCTCACCGTCTGAATTACTGTTTTCTATCCCATAATCACCAGTTGTTACTCCTAACCTTGATGATAATAACAAACTAGTTACTGCAATGTTTTTAATATTCCTATCCATTTTATGAATGGTTGCTGGCTGAAAATGATTGCTGTTATGAGAAGATAAGAAAATTTTCCTTTGAATTTCCTTTCCCTCAAATATAATTTGCTCAGCACTTTTAGGTGGAAAAGGTACGCTATCCACATTAAATAACTCATATTCACCACTCATCGTTGCCGGAGAAAAACACGACGATGTATATGCAATTGCAGCGGGATCAATCTCTTTATGAATAACATTAGAGTAAATGTTTGTAACTTCATCGTTTGCATTTAAATGATCGTGCAAAATATGTTTTAAAAATAGATCTAGCAACACTTTTTCTGATGTAATTCTATTTACACAGTTCTGAAAGTCAGGGGGGATTGGATAGCCATTTTTATCAAATGGAATCGATAAATACCCTCGCCCCCCATCAATATTTTCGTAACTATAATTTGGAGATATCTTTACCTCACATTTATTAGTGTCTACATCGTCATTTATACTGTGCTCTACTTTATAATTAACCAGCCTACGGAAGGTTGCACTATTCGAATAATAAAAATCCAATGTTGATTTAATAACTTCACATATAATCTCAGGAGCTGGCTCAAAGAAGAAGTCATAAATATTTAAGCTGTTCTTTTTTTCATCTTTGGCCATCTCATCCAGCTTAATATATTCTTCTGGTAAATTAGAAAATTGCTCATGAAAGATATCGTCCTGATAAAGTCCATCCAGCATTGAAAGGTACTGTATGGTATCCCAGCTTCTGATAGCTTGCATCTTTACCGACTGTTGTGATTCTCTGGTTGATACATTACTTAATGTTATACGCATCTCGTTCTCCTGCCAGAATTATGGTATACATCATAAGGTGTAGATATCAGGTAGCAATTTTAATCGCAAATAATTTGTCTGAACTGTACATATGAAACATGCTATTTTTAATTCAACATGACCTCCAGAATAGGCAAGAAAATTTTAAATAGTATATAGTAAACTGTTCTTACCCAGCAATAGTGGACATGCTCACTAAGTGAGTAAACTCTCAACCAGAGGTCGCTCACATGACAAAACCAGCATCAACTATTAAAGAGATCCGCAGGCAGTACACGCCTGAATTCCGTCAGGAAGCCCTTAAACTGGCTGACTGATCTTACCCAGCAATAATGAAATGCTCTGCACTATCTTATTAGATAATAATATACTGATACAGTATTTTATATCACCAATAAAAAAGTAAAAAGGTTCTGCCGAATATCCCTATTCACCTATCCCGGTTCACACCACGGAACCACATGAAACTTATCATCGCCGGGCTAAGGCGTTACGCAGCGGCGCCTGAATTTCAGTTGAGCCCGTCACTTCTTAACGGACCTGGCTGCATGATGTATACAGTCGACAATATCCGAAGGTAATATCTCTATTAAGTTGAAACAACGCTGTAAAACGTGCTGGCATTCGTCGCCGTAATCCGTACCATACGCGACATACTTTTCCCTGTTGACTGTTATCAGCCGGAGCTAACCCGGCGTTTATAGCCAGCCAGAGGGGCATGAAACTGTGCAGATAGCGTATGAAATTTATGGAATGTGGATTGATGACATAAACAATGAGCAAGTGGTCATGTTGAATGCGCGGTTATCGTAGCAAAAAAGTTTTGCCCCAATTTGCCCCATTAAGTATCAGAGAGCATAAATAATGCAAGAAATTCAAAAGAATACAAAGAAAGAACAATACAACCTGAACAAGTTGCAAAAACGTCTGCGCCGTAACGTCGGCGAAGCGATTGCTGATTTCAATATGATTGAAGAAGGCGATCGCATTATGGTTTGCCTTTCTGGCGGCAAAGATAGCTATACAATGCTGGAAATTTTACGTAATTTGCAGCAAAGCGCCCCGATCAATTTTTCTCTGGTTGCCGTCAATCTTGATCAAAAGCAGCCGGGCTTCCCGGAACATATCCTGCCAGCCTACCTTGAGCAGTTGGGCGTAGAATATAAAATCGTCGAAGAAAACACCTACGGCATTGTTAAAGAGAAGATTCCGGAAGGAAAAACCACCTGCTCGCTGTGCTCGCGTTTGCGTCGCGGTATCCTGTATCGTACTGCAACTGAGCTGGGCGCGACCAAAATCGCCCTGGGCCACCATCGCGACGATATTCTGCAAACCCTGTTTCTGAATATGTTCTATGGCGGAAAAATGAAAGGAATGCCGCCGAAGCTGATGAGCGATGACGGCAAACATATCGTGATCCGCCCGCTGGCTTACTGCCGCGAGAAAGATATTGTCCGTTTTGCTGAGGCCAAAGCCTTCCCTATCATTCCTTGTAATCTGTGCGGTTCGCAACCCAACCTGCAACGCCAGGTGATTGCCGACATGCTACGCGACTGGGATAAACGCTATCCTGGACGGATAGAAACGATGTTCAGCGCCATGCAGAATGTCGTGCCGTCTCACCTTTGTGACACTAATCTTTTCGATTTCAAAGGGATCGCTCACGGTTCCGAGGTGGTCGACGGCGGTGATTTAGCGTTCGATCGTGAAGAGATTCCATTGCAGCCCGCTGGCTGGCAGCCGGAAGAAGATGACACGCCCTTAGACGCGTTGCGGCTTGATGTTATCGAAGTGAAATGATCTGCAGGCGTCTCAGCACTCCGCTGAGACGCCATGCTATCGATTATTTTAATAGTCGTACCCGGCATGACTTGCCTTTGATCTTCCCGTTTTGCAACTGCGTCCGGGCTTTTTGCGCTACCGCTTGACGTACGGCGACGTAAACGTGCATTGGATGCACGTTAATTTTACCAATATCCGCGCCGTCTAATCCAATATCGCCAGTCAGTGCGCCCAAAATATCTCCCGGACGCATTTTCGCTTTTTTGCCACCGTCAATGCATAGGGTCGCCATCTCTGCGGCCAGAGGGAACAACGGCTGCCTGGCGGGTGCATTCAGCCAGTTCAGCTTGAGTTGCAGCATTTCTGAAAGAATATTCGCCCGCTGCGCCTCTTCCGGCGCGCAGAAACTGATCGCCAGACCGCTGCTTCCTGCGCGCGCCGTACGGCCAATGCGATGGACATGAACCTCCGGGTCCCATGCCAGTTCATAGTTAACCACCAGTTCGAGCGATTTAATGTCTAACCCTCGCGCGGCAACGTCGGTGGCAACCAGAATACGCGCGCTGCCATTCGCAAAACGCACCAACGTCTGGTCGCGGTCGCGTTGTTCCAGATCGCCGTGGAGCGCCAACGCGCTTTGTCCTGCCGCATTAAGCGCATCACAAACGGCCTGACAATCTTTTTTGGTATTGCAAAACACCACGCAGGAGGCTGGTTGATGCTGGCTAAGCAACGTTTGTAGCAGCGAAATTTTTCCCTGCGCAGACGTTTCGAAGAACTGTTGTTCGATAGCCGGCAGCGCATCTACCGTATCGATTTCAATACGTATTGGCTGCTGCTGTACACGACCGCTAATCGCCGCGATGGTCTCAGGCCAGGTTGCTGAAAACAATAACGTCTGGCGCGTCGCAGGCGCAAAGCGGATCACCTCATCAATGGCGTCACTGAATCCCATATCCAGCATTCGGTCTGCTTCATCCATTACCAGAATATGCAGCGCATCCAGCGATACGGTTTCTTTTTGTAAATGATCCAGCAGGCGCCCCGGCGTCGCGACAATGATATGCGGAGCGTGTTGAAGCGAGTCGCGCTGTGCGCCAAAGGGTTGCCCACCGCATAAGGTCAGAATTTTGGTATTTGGCAGAAAACGGGCCAGACGACGCAACTCTCCGGCAACCTGATCCGCCAGCTCCCGCGTCGGGCACAGTACTAACGCCTGTGTCTGGAACAGACTGACGTCAATTCGATGCAAGAGTCCAAGACCAAACGCCGCCGTTTTGCCGCTACCGGTCCTGGCCTGCACACGCACATCATTACCCGCCAGAATGACGGGTAATGATGCGGCCTGAACAGGCGTCATCTCAAGATAGCCCAGCTCATTAAGGTTATTGAGCTGGGCGGCGGGCAGAACGTTCAGGTTTGAAAAAGCGGTCACAATTTACTCTCGCGGTAACGACTCATAGTCAGCAGGCGCGTATCCTCGCAGATCCGGGCGTTTGATGCGACATTTTAATCGGTTCTTCGTCCGGCGGCGGGTCGGGCATCGGTTGAGGACGAGGAAGCGGTTCAGGAATGGGAACAGGGTCGGTGGGAACCGGGTCCGACAAGGACGAGTGCAGATATAATAAGGTCAAAAGACAGCTCATATTACCCTCCAGAATGTCAATCAGACTCTTAAAGGGTAGACGCTGATATCCTACAGGCAAAAAAAAGCCGACTAATCTAAGCCGGCGTCGTACGAATCAATTGTGCTATGCAGTAATTCAAAAAAGGAAGTAAGACAATATGGAGCGCAACGCCCATCGCTTGACGTTGCATTCACCTGCGAGAGAGATATTGCCCCGAATAGGTAGATGGTTTATTGACTTCGCTCAAATTTCTCGGCGTTTTTTCATCCAGAATGGTCTAAAAAGCGTTGTTGTTACAACCATTTACTGCGATGCAACCATAAAGTAACACCACCGATCAGGACAACTAACAGAATACAAAACAGAGAAAAGCCGAACCGCCACCCGCCGCCGGGAATACCGCCTAGGTTGACGCCAAATAACCCCGTCAAGAAGGTACTGGGCAGAAAAACCATCGCCATAAGCGACATGGTATAAGTTCTGCGCGCCAGAGACTCCTGCATCACCTGGGCAATTTCATCTGCCATGATGCCAGTACGCGCGATACAAGCGTCAATTTCATCCAGCCCCCTTCCCAGCCTGTCGGCGATATCCTGCATTCTGCGCCGGTGATCGTCGCTCATCCACGGCAACCGTTCACTCGCAAGCCGGGCATAGACGTCGCGCTGCGGCGCCATATAGCGGCGCATAACAATTAGCTGTTTACGTAGCAATGCGAGGAAACCGCGCGGCGGGATTTGCTGGTCGAGAAGATTATCTTCCAGATCAATAATTTTATCGTGTAGCTCTTCAATAAATTCACTGGCATGATCGGTTAACGCATCGCACACATCCACTAACCAGCCGCCGCAATCTGCGGGCCCGGCGCCTTCCTGCAAATCACTGACCACATCGTCCAGCGCCAGAACCTTTCGCTGACGGGTAGACACAATGAGTCGCTCGTCCATATATAAACGCATTGCCACTAATTGATCCGGGCGTTCATCAGTACTGCCATTAATACAGCGCAGCGTAATGAGCGTCCCTTCTCCCATACGGCTTACGCGCGGGCGCGAACTTTCACCAGCCAGCGCATCACGCACGTTATTGGGGAGCAAAGGCGTTGAAGCCAACCAGCGGGCACTATCCGGATGGGTATAATTTAGATGTAGCCAACAGGGGTGCTGACTATCGATCACATCATTATCTTCGAGCGATTTTACTCCACCACGACCATCCAGTAGCCATGCGAAAACGGCATCCGGCACGTTCACATCCGATCCCTTAATGGCTTCCACAGCGCCTCCACGTTACAACTCTCATGCCGTTAGTCTAGCTTTCGAGAAAGGTTAAGCAATCTCTCATTTTCTCATTGCGCAAAAAGAATGACGGGAACGTGCGAAAAAAGCGCCTTAGCAACAGGCGCTTACCAAAAATGTATTACCAGGACTGGCCGCGCCTGGTGATGGTTTAAAGAGATGACACATGAGCGCGCGACAGCGCATGTTCACTGTAACCCGGCTGGCTTAAACGAAATTTGTCGGTTTTAGTCTGTAACTCGATCACCTGCGCCTTTAAAACATCCGAAGAAGCGGATAGCGCTTCCACCATTAAAACATTGCTTTGGGTTGCGCTTTCCAGATCACTCAATGCCAGGGTTATCTGGTTGATGCCTTTTTCCTGCTCCCGCGTGGTGGTGGAAATTTCACTCATCAACAAGTTTAATTGCCCGGAGCCGCCAACAATCTCTTGCATGTTTTTTTCAGCCTCCCGCACAATGGCGTCCCCCTGCCGAACATTGTCATGCGTAACGTCGATAAGCGCCTTAATACTTTTTGCCGCCTCGGCGCTACGATGCGCCAGATTACGCACTTCCCCGGCCACCACGGAGAAACCTTTTCCATGATCGCCCGCCCGCGCAGCCTCTACCGCCGCGTTAAGCGCCAGAATATTAGTCTGAAATGCGATACCGTCAATCAATGAAATAATCTCCGTCATCTGCGACGCACAGTCGGTAATAGAACGCATATTTTCTGCAACCCGCACCATTAATTCGCCGCCTTTACGGGCGCATTGGGTTGCACAATCCGCCTGAATGCTCGCCATTCGGGTATTATCCGCATTGTTTTTGGTACTCGCCGCCATTTCATCCATACTGGCGGCAGTTTGAATTAACGAGGCCGACTGCTGTTCCGTCTTTACGGATAGCGCCATGCTGCGTGCCGCCAGTTGTTCAGAAAGCGTCATTGCCGTTTGCGAAGAGGATCTGATTTCGCGCACCAGCGCTGAAATATTATCCGACAAGCTATTAATCCCGGGGATGAGCCGCCCGGCACAATTATTGCCAAATTCGGAAATATGAATAGACAAGTTCCCTGCTGTGACCTCTTCAATACTTTTCTTAACGGTATTAATCGGCACAACCAGATAATAGGTCATATACCACCAAAGCAGTAATATTGCGGTCAGATAGAGGATATTAAACGTAATTAAAATACGAAGCTCGTGCAGAAAGATTATTTGTAAAGCATCCGCCAATAGAAACGTACATGCCATAAATAGAATAATGCATGTCCTGACGCTAATATTTCTTAACATTTTTGATAGCCTACAACCAGGATAGGAGACAGGTTTTATTTTTATAGCATTTCAGATACCTATTGCTATTCGTTTCTTTCACATTCTCCATATTCAATACCAGACCGTCGCCATTTCACTTAGTGCAACAGATAAAATCACATATATTCGCTATGCCAGGATATTCATCCAACCATATTGACAAGTGATGTATTTATCACCCTTTTCTGCTTAACAGTTAAGCTGGATAAGGGTACGTTTTAATAGACGCTTAAATAAGCGAATGAATGTTTCTCCGTGCTATTACCGCGAACAGCCAGGTTATAGCCCGTTCTCTTGCAGAATCTTAAGCGTTTGGATGAGGCATTATATCAGGCATGAAACCCGGTTCGCGCGAGCCTGCGCTGGCGGTTCTGTCCGCCAGCGGCAACGATTTACCGACTGCGCTTCGCATGGCGCTCCCAGTTATCCTGTTTAGCCTGCACCGTTTTACGTAACGCGACATAACATGCCCCGCCGCCGCCATGATGCGGTAGCGCCGAACAATAAGCCTGTACATCCTCAAACTCTGTCAACCAGCGGGCCACATAGCTTCGGACGATATTGGCATGCGATTTCGCCTCTCGCCCTTTACCATGAATGATCAGGACATTACGCAACCCCTCCTTCTGCGCCTCCAGGATAAAACGAAACAACATTTTTCGGCACGTTTCGACCGGCTGGCGTAACAAGTTGAGGCTGGCCTGCTGAGGGTATTTTCCACTGCGTAACTTGTCGATGACGCCTTGCTGCAATCCTTCCCGACGAAATTCCAGCGGTTCATTCAGCGGCAGAATATCCAGAAATCCCGTCGTCAGGAAATTATCAAGCTGAAGCGTGTCGATACGCTGGGGCGTTTTAAGATTACGCGTTGGCTGCCAATGTACATCAGTATGGCGTTTCAGCGGCTGGACATCCTCCATGGCGTCAAGAAACAGCGCTTTATCGTCAAGGTTCATGATTCATCCTCCAGCGTTTTGCGACAGCCGCTATCATAACCGCGCCCTGTTATACCGACAACGGTTTACAGTTGTTTCCAATAACAACGACAATGTAATGCAATTCACCGCGTTGTCCGGCACATTTTAGCGCCAGTCAAGGCAGGGTTAACCTCATGAATTTGAGTTAAGATTTATTGTAATCAATCACTCATAGTGATAGCGAACGCTTTAAAAATTAGTTATAAATATGTTACACGCCAACCGAAAAATAGCGTGTTTATAGTTAAGGAAAGCGCACGATATCTCCTCTCGAGCCTGGACGATGTCGCCAGGCTCTATTTTTCTCCGCCAACGATATTACTGTCGCTAAATGTGTTATCCCTGACTATCTTTTAAGGAGTATGGTTGCGGGTATTCCTGGCATGATATCTTGTCTCTTTCATTAGACTAAGACACTGTGAGAGAACGGATGCTGAGATTACTTGAAGAGAAGATAGCCACGCCATTAGGTCCGTTATGGGTGGTTTGCGATGAGCAGTTTCGACTGCGGGCCGTTGAGTGGGAACAGTACCGCGATCGTATGGAGCAGTTGCTTGACATACACTACCGTCACGAAGGCTATGAACGCATTTCTGCGACTAACCCCGGTGGGCTCAGCGATAAGCTTGCAGATTATTTTGCAGGCAATCTCGCCGTAATTGATACCCTGGAAACCGCTACAGGAGGCACGCCTTTTCAACGAGAAGTATGGCAGGCTTTGCGCACTATCCCCTGCGGGCAGGTGATGCACTATGGTCAACTGGCGGAGCAACTGGGACGACCGGGCGCCGCGCGCGCAGTCGGTGCTGCGAATGGCGCGAACCCAATCAGTATTGTCGTTCCATGTCATCGCGTCATCGGGCGTAACGGCACTATGACCGGATACGCAGGCGGCGTGCAACGAAAAGAGTGGCTATTACGCCATGAAGGCTATCTTTTATTATGAATATACAGGCAAAAAGTGCCTTATCGATCACACTTTTATGTAAAGCAACCACAGATAAACTACGTATTTTCAAATAGATACAAACATTCATCAAACTTATACTTGAATTATTCCTTCTCCGGGATAGCTCAGACTTACGCGCTCACCAAAAAGATGTTAAAATTGACAAATATCAATTACGGCTTGAGCAGACCTATGATCCCGGAAAAGCGAATTATACGGCGCATTCAGTCTGGCGGTTGTGCTATCCATTGCCAGGATTGCAGTATCAGCCAGCTTTGCATCCCGTTCACACTTAATGAGCATGAGCTTGATCAGCTTGATAATATTATCGAGCGCAAAAAGCCCATTCAAAAAGGGCAAACTCTGTTTAAAGCAGGTGATGAACTGAAATCGCTCTATGCTATCCGCTCCGGAACGATTAAAAGCTACACCATTACCGAGCAAGGCGATGAGCAGATTACTGGATTCCATTTAGCAGGCGACCTGGTGGGTTTTGACGCCATTGGCAGCGGTCATCATCCGAGCTTTGCGCAAGCGCTAGAAACCTCAATGGTATGTGAAATCCCCTTTGAGACGCTGGATGACCTGTCCGGCAAAATGCCTAACCTGCGTCAGCAAATGATGCGTCTGATGAGCGGTGAAATTAAAGGCGATCAGGATATGATCCTGTTATTGTCGAAGAAAAACGCCGAAGAACGTCTGGCCGCGTTTATTTACAACCTGTCCCGCCGCTTTGCGCAGCGTGGTTTTTCACCGCGTGAATTCCGCCTGACGATGACCCGTGGCGATATCGGCAACTATCTTGGCTTAACGGTCGAAACTATTAGCCGTCTGCTGGGGCGTTTCCAGAAAAGCGGTATGCTGGCGGTGAAAGGTAAGTATATTACTATTGAAAACAGCGATGCGCTGGCGGCCCTGGCCGGTCATACCCGCAACGTCGCTTAAACGTCAGCTAAACCATTGATGTTATCTTCTGCCATATCGTTAAATTTTTCTGATTTATTGATCTGGCAGAAGCGCTTCCTCTGTTTCATTCACCATATTTGAGTTACTCTTTAGTTACAAACTGCGATGACAGTTGTAAGGAGACCCTGTATGGCTATGTATCAAAATATGCTGGTGGTCATCGATCCCAATCAGGACGACCAACCCGCATTACGGCGAGCAGTTTATTTGCATCAACGGATTGGCGGCAAAATTAAAGCTTTCCTGCCTATTTACGATTTCTCGTATGAGATGACCACCCTGCTTTCCCCTGACGAACGCACCGCAATGCGTCAGGGCGTAATAAGCCAACGCACAGCCTGGATACGTGAGCAGGCGAAATATTATCTTGAAGCCGGTGTCCCCATTGAAATTAAAGTGGTCTGGCACAATCGTCCCTTTGAGGCCATCATTCAGGAGGTTATCGCCAGCAGTCACGATCTGGTGTTGAAAATGGCGCATCAGCACGATCGACTGGAAGCGGTCATTTTTACCCCTACTGACTGGCATTTGCTGCGTAAATGCCCAAGCCCCGTGTGGATGGTCAAAGATCAGCCGTGGCCAGAAGGTGGCAAAGCACTGGTCGCCGTGAACCTGGCAAGCGAAGAACCCTACCACAATGCTCTTAACGAAAAGCTGGTAAAAGAGACCTTACAGTTGGCGGAGCAGGTTAATCATACTGAAGTGCACCTGGTCGGCGCCTACCCCGTTACGCCAATCAATATCGCCATTGAGCTGCCGGAATTTGATCCCAGCGTATATAACGACGCCATCAGAGGCCAGCATTTGCTGGCGATGAAAGCGCTGCGCCAGAAATTCAGCATCGATGAAAAAGTTACGCATGTGGAAAAAGGCTTGCCGGAAGAAGTTATCCCGGATCTTGCCGAACATCTCCAGGCGGGGATCGTTGTGCTTGGCACCGTTGGACGTACCGGACTCTCGGCCGCGTTTCTGGGGAACACGGCCGAACAGGTCATTGACCATCTGCGCTGCGACCTGTTAGTCATTAAGCCTGATGAGTATCAGACGCCAGTTGAACTGGACGATGAGGACGATTAACCCCACTTCCGTCCTGCCGGATGGCGCTGTCATCCGGCTAATACCCGATTCATGTTACTCATCTCCGCCGAGGAAATAGATCCCCAAAGGAATAGCCAACAGTATAGTGAACACCAGACTATAAACGAATATCATTGCCGACTGAATGGCATACATGGAACTTGTCCACTCGGACAGTGGAATATGATATTGCTCAATCACACCGCCGATAGTCGCGCGCGTTACAACCGAGGCCGCAATGATAAACACTGCCAGCAGGCATAACAGAAATTTTTTCCCCTTCGCCGATTTCAGCTTCATCATGATCATAGTACCGTCCTTTACAGATGACTTTGTTACCTGGTAGCAACAATACCATGACAATCGTGCGATGTCTGCCTCATAAAAGGTGACATTATATTTACAACAAAAGTAACTCGCTGAAATTAAAGCTGATAGCGCTATTCCTTCTTTTGACTTATCGATGATCTACGCGTTTATCCTGGGTAAAATACCTGTTACTCAGGTCATTCTGAGTGTTATCGTAGGAAGGAGCGGAAAACAATAATGTTCACTGAATTTTTTCTCAAAAACGCCTTTAATTTGGCGATACTTTTCAGTTGCGGTACAGCGTTACTGGTCGTGAGATTCTGGCTCAGTCGTAACGTACAGTGGAAGAAAGGATTCACGTTCCATGCTACGCAGTTTTTTATTTACGCGATTATTATTGGGACCATCGGGAGCATCCTGAATAATACTATTGAAGATTATGATTTACGGTTTATCTCTTCTGGGGTCATTGATTTTATCTGCACCTCGCTCATTGCGCTTATTCTGACGATAAAACTTTTCCTGATTATTAACCAATTTGAAAAAGCACAAGTCAATAAAGGTAGGGATGTCACCAGTACCCGTATTCTGGCACGGGTCATAAAAATAACCATTATTGTCGCGATTGTCTTACTGTATGGCGAACATTTTGGCATGAGTCTCTCCGGTCTGCTGACCTTTGGCGGTATCGGTGGTATCGCTGTTGGTATGGCGGGCAAAGATGTCCTGAGCAATTTTTTCTCCGGTATTATGCTCTACTTCGATCGCCCCTTCAGTATCGGAGACTGGATTCGCTCTCCTGACAGGAATATCGAAGGTACGGTCGCCGAAATCGGCTGGCGAATTACACGAATTAACACATTCGACCACCGCCCGTTGTACGTTCCTAACTCCGTCTTTTCATCCATTAGCGTTGAGAATCCGGGACGGATGACCAACCGTCGAATTAAAACGGTTATTGGATTACGTTACGAAGATGCCGACAAAATTGGCCTCATCGTTGACGCTATCAGAAACATGCTGCTGGCGCACAATGATATCGATCAGAAACAGACGCTGTTGGTCTATTTTAATGAATTCGCCGACTCTTCGCTGAATATTATGGTGTATTGCTTTACCAAAACGACAGTATGGCAGGAATGGCTTGCCGTACAGCAGGATGTTTACCTGAAAATTATTGCGATTGTCCAGGAAAACGGCGCTGACTTCGCCTTCCCAAGCCAGACGCTATATATCGATGACCCAGAGTCCGCGCCAGCGATAAAATAAAAGATAGTCGGTGCCCGATAACGCTTATCGGACACCGGGGCCTATCTATCGGGGTGATTGGTTGTTAGCGCCTTCCTCACGGTGATCAACGGCTCTTTTCATTCACTGTCATGGTAAATTCAAGCACCTCATTAGTGTCGTTAAAGTAGGCATGAGGCATATCGGTTCTGGCTACAGCGGAGCAGCCCTCCTGAATAATAAAGCGCCTACCGTCGACCGTTAACGTCAGTGTTCCCTGATTAACAAACAGTAATTCACAGGTGTCGGCCGGATGTCCTGCCGATTCAAACTGTTCACCAGGATGCATTATCCATTGCCAGAGTTCCAGCATATCCGGCCCGCTGGTTCCCGCCATCAGCTTCGCGCTGCCGCCTTTCTCGCCGCGCCACAATACCGGAATAGCCTCCCGGTCGATAAGATGTACTATCGGCTCGCTGGCGACGTTGACAAAATCCGCCACGGATACCCCCATTGCAGCCGCGATCTTACACAACAGAGCAATGCTTGGATTGGCTTTACAACCTTCAATTTCCACCAGCATTCCTTTACTAACGCCGGAACGCCGCGCAAGCTCATCCAGCGACATCTTTTTTTGGCGACGAAATTGTTTGATACGTTGGGAAACAGCTTCATTTATCGTGCTGACGTCGGCGCCCGCCGTAGTCGATAAGTTGACTTTTTTGGTCATTGGTCGATATCATAGAATAAAATAGTCATTACAGGATTATGCAATGTCTTCTATGTTACCGTCAATCAGCCCGGAACTGGTCCGTATCGCTCCCGGCTTTCGTGCATTAAGTATTAATGTTATTGCCGCTCCGGTTAGTGATGCGCAGGTCGGAGAAATCGCGCTAAAAGAGGCCTGTCAGGCCGTACTTAACGGCCAGCCAGCGTGGGCACAGGCGCATATAGACGCCTGGAATGCGGTGTTTAAAGCATTTGGCGCAAAACCAAAGCGCACCCCCTGCTCGGCAGAAGCGCTACGAAAACGCGTGTTGAAGGATGGAACAATGGCGGCGCTGGATCCGGTCGTTGATCTTTATAACGCTGTGAGCCTGCGCTATGCCGTGCCGGTAGGCGGCGAAAATAGCGCGGCTTATTGTGGATCGCCGCGGCTGGTTTTCGCTGACGGTAGTGAAACATTTGATACCCTGAAAGAAGGACAACCCGTCACCGAGTCGCCAGAACCGGGCGAAGTTATCTGGCGTGATGACAGAGGCGTCACCTGTCGTCGCTGGAACTGGCGTCAGGGAGTACGTACCCGACTAAGCGCTTCAGATAAAACGATGTGGTTTATCCTTGAAAGCCTGCCGGAAATGCCAGTTGAGGAATTGTACGCGGCAGGAAACATGCTGACTGACGGCCTTGAAAAAATGATGCCGGGTTTACGTTTTGAAACTACGTTGATGGGTGTTTGATTAATATTGCGTAACAGGAGAAATATCATGTCGCTGTTTCTGACAAGTTTTATTTTCGAAAAAAAAGAGTACGACGAAGAGTTTTATCAACTGGATGTCTGGATTGAGCGCTATACGCAGTCTATTGATGGCTATATTGGGATGGAAAGCTATACCGATGCCGCCAGCGGAAGAATGATTAATAATTACTACTGGCAGACCCGCGAATCAATGGAGCTAGTGATAAACAATTTACAGCACCAGCAGGCCAAATCACAAAGCCATAAGTGGCTTTCCGGTTACCAGACGATTATTGCAGAAATTCAGGGGAGCCATAATATTAACCTGCCCCATCCGCTGGCGTCATTTTCAGTTCCTTATGGCGTTATGCAATAGCATAAGCTGCGCCTTCACACTACAGGAAGGCGCATGTAAGACCCCCTCCAGATCTGCCATTAATCCAGCTCATTGCGCAGAGGCTATGTTCATACACATTATTAGCAGACAGGTATATGAGTGATATCCCGTGGCACGATGACACGCGTAACCACATTATTTTCATCGCACTCAATCAATGCCCTGGCAAAAATACTGAGCTCATTAATTTTCAGTCCAGAATTATCTAAAAACTGGCGACAAGCGTAGTCAGAGACAAAGACTATGCCGGGATGAATATCATGATCGCGAATAAAACGGACCTGGGCAAATGGTGTATCCATACTCAGCACATACACTGCCCGATTTGAGTAACTGCCCGCTGATTTAAGGCGGTCACTATACTCTTTTACCTGCCATTCACAAACTGGCGTATCCAGCGACGGGACGACAATAATCCGCTTTTTTATACCTGGGATACAGTAACCCGGTAATAAATCATGACGCACCAACCCTTTTGTACAAGGTAACATTTTGCCTTCAGCCAATATGCCCGGTTTAAGAGTAAGTGGAGTGTTCCCAAAGGTCACAGCATGTTCCTGACCCAATGAGATATAATTCTGCGTTAATATTGGTATCATAATACCCTACCTTTTTACTACTATACCTATTCAGCCACAATAGCTGTTTAGCAGTTCACTAAATAAATCGAACAGCCAAAATGGAATTAACGTGATGAAGATAGATATATTTACCACTTTTATTAATTTAATATTACAACTTTCCTGTAATCGAGAGACTCTTTCCAAAAGAATTTCCCTGGTAGCGATAATTAACTTGAATCATTTCACTACCGTGTCCAAGATAAGTTATAACTTGCATATATTCACCAGGAGCAACGCCTTTCTTAACAAGTCCTATATCCCATAGGCCATCTCCATTCGCATATCCTATAAATGATTCTATCAACGCATTATTTATAGGATTCCCATCAATATCCTTAACAAGAGTTGTTATAGTAGTACTTTCACCCGGTGACAATACAGCATTATCTATATTCATAACCGTTAAATCTGGGCTTGGCGTATTAGATATAGGTTGTGTCTCAATGTAATGAGGCTCGGAGACCGAGGGCACAGGTATGTACCCTGACGCTGAAGTCATATCCGTTTCGTTATAAACTTCTAGTTTTATCCTCGAGCCTACATGTTCTTTCTTAATATTAAAATTATATTGACATGGGCTTTCCCGTTTCAGTATATGTTGAGAGTTATCTTTGTTAACTTGATAATAGGTACATACAACAGTGCTGGTCTCAGCAGCCTGATAATTATTATCAGGATCTGAGGCACGATGGATAGTATCTCTCCTGAGAGTTATACCAGGAAAGGGGGTATAATCTAAATAAGAATAATCACTGCCATTCAAAGTCAATCGTACGCTACTAAGATTTTTGGACGGTCTGTGTCCAACACTCGGCGCAGTAGGAGGAGAAAGCATCCCGACGGTTGCCGCAGACGTTGTCGACGAGTCCGCCGAGACGCTCATCGGTACAGCCGCCAAAAGGAGACTATAGATTATAAAATTACATTTCGGCATGCGCATTATTGCTCCTTTTTAACACATTAATTCGTAGCAGATGTTGCGTTAGGGCTCTCAGCATTTTCTTTATCAGAAATAATTCTGACCCGAATATATTTATTCTGTAGCGATTCCCCGTTAAGGCTATAAGGAAGAAGCCAGGTTGCCTTTGTCGCACCAGGTACAGATTTCCAGGATTTCATTTCATCTGAGATTTCCCACTGATAATTAAATGCATCGGTACAGTCTGTATCGTTTATACAAAGCGTTCTGGCCCGCATTTCTGTTCCGACAACTGGCGCAGTAATGTTTCCGTTGACTTCATCAGTACCCGGCGTAAAAAGCACCTCCACAGAAGTCACCTTCTGCGCAATACTGCCTGACTGCGCCTGCAGTAGCACTACCCCTTTCACCGGATGTTTTTCGTCTGGTCCGCTTGCTGCAATATGTAATTTAAGCGAGTGGGCATCATTGCCGATATGCGTTACCAAAACCCGCTCAACCCAATGGCCGTCACGCTCTGCACCGCCGAGCGATTTAAATGCCAGACCCGGCGTATCTGATTGGTACTTAATATTACGTGGCTTGAGCGACGCCCATTCCTCTTTAGAACGCTCGCGCACATAGTGCCATTCGATAATTTTCCCTTCTTCTCCGGCAGGAAGCGGGGTGCTGATAACAAAGTTACCGCCCTCAACCTGGACGTCATCATTGATAACATTTATCCAGGAACGGAAGCTTGCCTCATCCTGTGTGACCATGACCGGGATGCGCTCGGAGGTCACGCGAGTTCCTCGGCTGTCAGTCACCGTTAAATAGAGGCCATACTCCTGACCGTCTGTCGCCGTCAGCGGAAGCTGCGGAAGGGTCAGAGCGCTGCTCAATCTCCCCTGAAGCTGGAGTCCAGCCATAAGCTCGGCATCACCCGACCACTCAATCTTCTCGATCGGGTAACGGCTATCTACCGTCGCCATCAATGTCACCAGCGCTCCGGACAAGCCTGATACTGGCGTTGCTGTAATGCGGATTTTACTGGCCTGCTCCCGATACGCCATGACGATATCGTAATTACGATCGACAAAGGTACGGCGATTTGTCGTATTTGACGGCGCCCCAACGTTGCGATAATCAAGCTGTTCATGTAGCGGTGTCCCGAAAGAGTAGTTTACTCTCAGGCCGCCCTCAGCCTGCGATCCACCATTACCAGCGTCCCGATATCCCGCCCTGACTTCAAGCAAAGGGATAGGGTTCCAAATCAGAGCCGCGCCTGCCGCGCGGGGATTGCGGCTTAACGTGCCGTTACCCAACAGATCGACTTTATCCCCGTAATACTGTTCATATGTCAGCTCGCCGCTGAACCACGGAAAAGCGGGGAGCGTACCTTTTGTTCGCAGATCAAAGCCATACGCCGGACGCTCATCATGGAATTCATGCGCTTCTGAAGTTTTCCAGCCGGTGAGCGGAAAATAATAGTTGCCAGAAAAACGCAGGTTGTCCCGATAAATTTCCCCACCAATGCCGCCACGTAAATGGGAATAACGAATGTCGGCATCCAGAAACGTATTGACGCCCAGCAACCATCCATCCACCTCCTGACGGTAGCCTACTCCAACGTTAACAAAGGTGCGGCCATCAAAACTACTGCTGTCGTGGTCGCGAAAACCAAGCTGACCAAAGAGTAAAGATGATGTCGTTTCCCGGACGGGAATAAACATATCGAACTCTGATGAACGATATTTCGCGCCGTCTTCAAGGTTAACGCCGCCACGAAAAATAATTTCCGGGAAAGCGCTCTTCATCCCTTTATTCACCAGTTGGTTAGCGGCTTGTCCAGGCAACGCTTCTATTTTTCCTTTGGCATACTCCTCCAGCGTCCCCTTCTGTAGATGCGGAGAAATAGATGATGCCGTGCCCGCCATCCACGACTGAATTTCATTATCGCTGTTAGCAACGACGATGCTGCGATTATCGGCAATAACCGGTAGTGAAATGTGACTGGCGACAATGGCCCAGGTTATATACTTAGCGATAGGTTTTTTAGAAAAAACCACGTTATTATCTCCTGCTACATCACCCAGCCTAAAAGACAGGGCGATGTTTAAATAAGATGTTTATTTAGTGTTAATTGTCAGCGACGGATAGCGCGCTTATTCTCCGACGTTACTTTTGTATTTTTAGGCGTGACGTGAACACGGAACAGTTTATTCTGTTCGGTCCCCTTGATGACATATTTATGTGGTTCACTGTGAGTATTGTTCAGTTCGGTAAACGTATCTGGGGTAGTTGCATCCGCCATCTGCCAGGTAAAGTTATAGTTACTCACTTTACATTCAGCGGACGCGGTGGTGGCACACTGCAGCACTGCTTCAAGAGTGCCGCCCACCACTGGAGTGTTGACGTCATTGGTACCATTGAGTTCATCAGTCGGTTTACCACTTTCATTCACCACATTGATAGTGACAGAACGTAGCTTATTAGAAATTGTACCGTCTGCGGCAGAGTCACCGCCCACACCAGAAGATGCAGAGGTTAATAAGACAGTTTCAGGCAAGAATGCGCTGTCTGGGGTCCCCGTCGCCGTCTTAATTCGGTAAACGATTTTAATTTTTTTGCCGCCCGCATCCGCAGGAATGGTAAAAGATGTCCCGGTTGCCGCCGGCGCACCAGAAGGGTCGGCAGCATCATTATCCACCAGATACCATTTAATATCGTCAGTATTATTCATTTTATTCAGATCAAGCAGATCATTATCCTTATCGGTAAAGAAAACATTATCGAGATGGAGAATTGAACCGGTTGTCAGCTCACCAGAAACGTCTACTTTTTTTGCATCTGTGGTTGCCACAGGACGGTGACCAACAGAAGCGGGTGTAGCAGAAGATGCCATATCGTTGGCTCTGGTATTCGCCACCGCTTCAACTGAGACTACAGATGTGCAAATTGCTAACGCTAATAAAGATTTTTTAAAATACAAAACAAATCCCTTTTATAAAAAATTTAGAAAATGTTACGAAATTTATAACTTCATGGACTATAACAGTCAGGGTTGTTGTAACCATTCTAACTGCCTGTGGAATTATGCCATTCATCCAGCCAACTACTTAGCTTTACTGGCAAAAACTAATTCCGAAGTGTAAAGTTTGTTTAGAAACGTCAAGCTATTTAAATCTTTATTGTTTTGCCAGAAAAGCTAACAAACCCCTTGGTTTAATAACACAGTATGTCACATACATTAAAAATTATATTTCAGGCTTCGACTAAGAGGAATGATGATGAAAAAAGCCATAATAAATTCAGTATTAGAGCAAATAGAAAAAAATCTTGAAGAAAGGATTGATATTGAAAAATTGGTTGTTATAACAGGTTATTCACGAAGGAGTTTGCAGGATTTTTTTAAAGAAAAATGCGGTGTATCTATCGGTAAATACATCAGACAACGCAAGTTAAGCAGAAGCGCTACGCTGCTGAAACTGACCTCTCAGTCGGTTACAGATATCGCTTTTAGAATGGGATTTGATTCAGTGCAGTCTTATAGTCGAGAATTCAAAAAAAGCTTTGGCGTCAATCCAAATAATTACCGCAAGACAGATTTCTGGGATCTAAGAAATCTACGGCCTCCCTACTGGCTTGATAATGATGAGCATTATCAGTTCGAGGTTTGTCAGCTTACATCAAAAGAAATTTTCGGCTTTCAAACCTCTCATCAGATCTCAACAAATGATCTCCCTAAAAAAGCGTCGCCTATTAAATGGAAAATTATTCATGAGACCCTCAGAACGTGGAACGAAAGTGTGTATTGTCTCTCATCTTTTAAACCGGATAATGCCAAAGACCAGGTCATCGCCGTAAGCAGTTTCTTTGGCATAGAACATAATTCTTTCGACGGAGGGAGGATACCTATGTCCAAAGTAATAAAAGGCGGGAAATATGCAAAATTCCGTTTTGTTGGCCACAAGGAGAAATATCAACAATTTTCTAACACAATATATATGTGTACCTTGCCAAAACTGAATCTGATCAGGAGGGATGGAGAAGATATTGAATACTTTCATTTAGCATCAGAACAAAAACCAAAAAATAATGAATCCATTATCGATCTTTATTATTATGTCCCTGTACTATAATAGTACTTAATATTACTCCACCCCATTATTTCATTTGAAATGATAATCTTTTTTTACTAAACTAATAAAATACGTGGTATCGCCCATTAAAATAAGTGATGATTAAATAAAACAGAGTGTCGAAATAAACAGTTAAACAATAACCTGCGGTCATACAAAACCGGAAACAGGCCTTATACCTGTTTCCGGCGTTTGTTATGCCTGTAGTGATGCTGTTATATATGTTCTACAGTAGATTAATACCGAGCCGATTGTAAAATTCACACCTTTGGCACATTACCACTCCAGCTTCGATGCTCCTTCTGCCGTCTGCACTATTTCACTGGTTTTAATGACGCGATGATAACCATAAGCATCAGCGTATTTCGTCATTCCGGTTGTGGCGTCAACCTCCGGTTTACCCTGCGTTTCAATAACCTCTCCCGTCCGGGTCGTCATGGTATAGGTCGTTGTACATCCGGTCAGCATCAACGCTGATAAGCTAAGTACCGTGATAAGAATACATTTTTGCATTTCTCGTTTCCCTGACACCTCTATTTTTTATGTACTTTACCGAATACCTCAGCGGCGGGATGGATAATTAGGGCTATTGCTGTTTTGCCCATATATCATTGGCTCAGGTTTTCTGACGTGCTGAGTTAGTCCGGTAATCGCCGCTCCAGCACCTCCCCTGCCAAAAGTACGGTCTCCTGAAGACGCTCCAGGTTATACCCCGCCCGAGCCTTGGCGGAAAGTCCCGCCATCAGCGTCCCCATAAAGTCCGTCATCCGGTCAGCCTCTTGCGGATGCCGCATGGCGACATAAGTACGAATCCGGTTTTCAGCAGCGATGTACAACTCGCAGGCAGCGTCTCGTGCCGGTTTATCGTTACAATGGGCGCCCTCCAGGACCAGACATCCGGTGGCATCAGGATCGGCAACGTAACGTCTCGCAGCATCCATCAGCACATCGATAAGGCACTTCGCGGTCGGGCGATCGTGACGCAGAAGCGCCTCGAACGGAATCGCGTCGGTCATCCTGTAACGATTTAATACGCGAGTATACAGCCCCAGCTTGCTGCCAAACGCCGCATAGAAACTGGGAGGATTGATCCCGAATGCTTTTGTCAGATCCGCTACGCTCACCGCGTCGTAACCGCGCGAATGAAATAAGTGTTGCGCGGTTTCAATGGCTTGCGCCGAATCGAACTGGCGAGGACGCCCCGGCGTTCGGCTATGTTTTGTAGTCATTACTACATAACTCCTTGACGGCATGATTTCATTACGCATATTGTAGTGGCTACTACAATATCATAAAGGCCATCCTAATGACGCTATTTCGCAACAAATCTGTACTGGTTTTAGGGGGAAGTCGTGGTATCGGCGCGGCTATTGTACGACGCTTTAGCGCTGACGGCGCATCGGTCGTTTTCAGCTACGCCGGATCGCGTGAAGCCGCCGAAAAACTGGCGGGGGAAACCGGAAGCACCGCCATCCAGACGGATAGCGCCGATCGTGATGCCGTCATCAGCCTCGTGCGTGAGTACGGACCGCTGGATATTCTGGTAGTCAATGCGGGCGTTGCTCTCTTCGGCGATGCGCTGGAACAAGATAGCGATGCGATAGATCGTTTGTTCCGCATTAATATCCATGCGCCTTACCATGCGTCAGTCGAAGCAGCCCGCAACATGCCGGAAGGCGGACGCATTATTATTATCGGTTCCGTGAATGGCGATCGGATGCCCGTACCGGGAATGGCCGCGTACGCCGCCAGTAAATCAGCCCTGCAGGGACTGGCGCGCGGCTTAGCCCGTGATTTTGGCCCCCGCGGGATTACGATAAACATTGTGCAGCCAGGCCCCACTGATACCGACATCAATCCGGAAGATGGCCCAATGAAAGAGCTGATGCACAGTTTCATGGCCATCAAACGACACGGGAGACCTGAAGAAGTGGCAGGAATGGTGGCATGGCTTGCTGGCCCGGAAGCCTCTTTCGTCACCGGCGCGATGCACACCATCGATGGCGGCTTCGGCGCCTGACGGCCAGATTATATAACACGGTTGCCGTCAGTTCCCCGGCAACCGATATACGATTCTCTCTTCGTTCCCTCTCGATATGTCAACAGATGTTCGCTGTGACACCCCCCTCCTTTTGTTTCGCCCGCTTTTTCATCATATAAATAATCACTCAACCTGTTGATATTAAACAAAAATAGCAAACTATATTTCCGTTTCTTTTTGCTTTCGTGAACGATATGTGAACAACCTCAACGCATTAACAAAAATAAAACAATAATATAACCATCAGAGGTAACATTATGCTCAACAAAGAACGGCATTATGCAATACTGACCTGGCTTAACCGGTATGAGCGCGCGACGGTGAATCACCTCGCCAAACTTTTTGGTGTGACAAAAGAAACAATCCGTAGCGACCTTAATACCCTTTCTCGCGAAGGGTGTATTGAGCGCTGCCACGGCGGCGCCATTATTAAACGCCGCATTTTCCATACTCAATCGGTCAATAATTTAGATACCAATATTATGCATTTTTTTGACAATCCTCCGTCAAAAAAAACAGTCAAATCCCAACATAAAGGGCGGAAGATGAAAGGTAAAGTTTGTATTCTGGGTTCATTTAATGTTGACATTATTGCTAATGTGGATCGTTTCCCACAAAGTGGTGAATCTATTTTTTCAGAAAATACAGTTATTGGCCCTGGCGGTAAAGGCGCAAATCAGGCGCTGGCAGTCAGCAAATGTCATGTCAAAACGCATTTTGTCGGAAAAGTCGGCAACGATCAATTTAGCCAGTTAGCTTATGAACATCTTTCATCCTCTGACATTGACAGTTTTATGCTGTATCAGGATAAGCAGTCAAAAACCGGTACAGCGTTAATTTATGTTTGCCAAAGCGATGGTGAAAATATGATAGCCATCAGCCCTGGCGCGAATCAATCGATTACCGCCGATGAGGTTGAAGCTATCACCTCTGAAGTCAGGAGCTCGGATGTATTTTTAACGCAGTTGGAAAATAATCTCCCGGCCACCTTCAGAGCGATCGAAATTGCCCGGCGTTGCGGTACTAAAGTGGTATTAGACCCGGCGCCTTATTCGCCACATGTCATTAATTGCCTGCAAAATGTCGATTTCCTGACGCCCAATGAGACTGAAGCATCGTTACTTTCAGGTATCCAGGTTACGGATATTAGCAGCGCTAAAACGGCAGCCAAAGCCATCAAAGCCAAAGGCGTAGGACAGGTTATCATCACGATGGGCGCAAAAGGGGCGCTCATCTACGACGGTCACGAGTTTACGCATGTTCCGGCGCTAAAGGCGCTGTGCGTCGATACAACGGGCGCTGGCGATGCGTTCAACGGCGCATATACCGCCGCCATGGCAAAAGGTCAGTCAATTTTACAGGCGGTAAAATTTGCCTGCGCATTTGCCTCGCTGGCCGTTGAGAAAGAAGGCGCCTCGAATATGCCGGAATACAAAGACGTACTGACCCGTCTGGCGCAATATGGACACATCACCATTATGACTGAAAAAAACTAGCATTTACATTTTAGTTTCATTTACCTGAATTTTTATTTGTTATGCAGGTTTTATATTTCACCTACGACAACCATTAACGCGATGGGAGTATGTTCGATGAAAGTTTTGGCAACAACAAAATCAACCGAGCGGATACTATTAAGCGGTAATTCTCCGCGACCATACATGATGTCCCGCTCAGCAGTATTTTTGCAAAAGCTGCGGCGATGGTGGCCGTTTTATATTATGGCCTTACCCGGTGTAATCTATTTTTTTATCTGGCACTATTTACCTATCTGGGAAGCGAAAATTGCCTTTGAGCAATACAGAATTATTCCGCCTAATATTTGGGTCGGGATGCAATATTTCGCGACACTAATGTCATCACCCGTTTTCTGGCAGGTAATACAAAACACCATCATTCTTGGTGTAATGAAGCTGGTTTTTATTTTCCCGGTGCCAATTCTGGTCGCATTGCTGCTCAATGAAGTTCGCTCATCCGGTTATCGTAAATTTGTACAGTCTGTTATTTATTTACCGCACTATTTGTCATGGGTCGTCATCGCCAGCATTGCCATCGCGACACTGTCACCTGTTGATGGCGCCGTGAATGACATTATTAAGGCAATGGGGTATGACCCCGTCCCATTTATGACCGACAGCGGTTCTATTCGCTGGGTACTGGTGTTCACCGAAATGTGGCGTAGCGCCGGTTGGGATTCACTGCTCTATATGGCGGCGATATTCGCTATCGATCCCCAACTCTATGAAGCGGCGGAAATGGATGGCGCGGGTCGCTGGCGCAAAATATGGCACGTTACCCTGCCGGGTATTGCACCAACCATCGCCACACTATTCATTCTCAACGTCGGGTTATTTTTAAGTCAGGGATTTGATCAGGTCTTTAATATGACGAACGACGTGGTAAACAGTCAGATAGATATTATTGATACCTACGTTTATCGCATGGGCCTGCGCACAGGCGAATTCTCGCTGGCGACCGCCGCAGGTTTATTCAAAGGCGTGATAGGTATGATTCTTATCGTGCTCGCTCACACCGTCTCTAAGCGTCTGACAGGCAAAGGAGTCTGGTAATGCGTATATCTTCACGAAGCACTCCCTTTGAACGCGTTGAGTATGTTCTCATTCTCTCCGTGCTGTTTCTGCTGGTCGTGGTGACGTTACAGCCTATTCTGAACCTGGTGGCGATATCCTTCTCCAGCCCGGAGAAAGTACCGGGTATGAGCGGCCTGGAAGTCATTCCCCAGGGTTTCTCGCTGGACGTCTGGAAGTTATTGCTGAACAACGAAGCCGTTCTGCGTGGTTTCGGTAATGCCATGCTGATCACCGTGGTCGGCACGGTCATTAATGTAGTGTTGACTACGCTACTGGCCTGGGCGCTGGCGCAAAAACGTCTCCCGGGACGCCGCTGGTTGTTTATGTTCGTGCTTTTCACGATCGTTTTTGATTCCGGCATCATTCCGGATTTTCTGGTAATGAAAAAACTGGGGCTGCTGAACAGCTACTGGTCCGTTATTCTTTACCGCGCCGTGTTCGCCTGGTATTTGATTATCCTTATCCGGCTGTTCGAGGAAATTCCGCAAGAGCTGTTGGAGGCCGCCGAGCTTGACGGCGCAAATCCTTTCCAGACGTTGTGGTTCGTCATTCTGCCCGTCGCTAAGTCCTCTATCGCCATGATTACGCTGTTTTATCTGGTACTTCACTGGAATGAGTTTTTCCGGGCGATGATCTACCTCAATGATCCTGACAAATGGCCGTTGCAGGTCGTGCTGCGTCAATTTGTGGTGGAGGGCGATAAGTTATCCATGGTCGGCGTCGAAAGCATGTCTACCTATACCGATGCCAGCCAAATCAGTATTAAGGCGCTCAAGGCCGGCATGATCACCCTGACCATCGCCCCGCTCATCGCCATCTACCCTATTATTTTGCGTTTCTTCACCAAAGGCACCATGTCCGGCGCAGTGAAAGGTTAACCAGGAGCGATGACAATGAAACTAATGAATACCTTCGCCAGTGTGCTAACTGGCGGCCTGTTATTATGCCAGTCCGTTCTGGCGGAACCAGTCACGATCCGGGTAGTACAGAAAGATTTACTGACCACCAACCGCGAAGATATGGCGCATATTCAGCGTATAGAACAGGCGCTGGCGCGTCAGGGACACGATATTAAGATTGAAATCGTGAATCTCTCGTCCTCCGGCTATTCCGACGTGCTGAACGTGATGCTGCTGTCCGGCACCATTCCCGATCTTATCTATTTCCACGGCAGCGACCAGAAAATGGTCGAACAGGATATTCTGGAAGACTGGCGCCCCTGGATTGCGCAAACGCGTTACCTGAAGGCGGCGCTATGGCCGCACAACACTCTGCGCCTGCAAAATCACCCGACCCTGCTTTATGTCTTTCCACTGCGCGCGAGGCAGCCAGTAATTCGTGAGGACTGGCTAGCAAAGAGTGGTTTTACGGCATCGCCAAAAACCGTCGATGATTACGTAAAGCTTTTTAACGCCGTCCAGCGCGGTGACTATAACAGCAACGGAAAAGCAGACACCTGGGGGATCACCTCCGAAAAAGATTTACGGGATCTTGACGGCATTTTCAACCCCGCGTTCGGCATTCACGCCACCTGGCTAAAGGATGACCAGGGCCGTTGGACCAACGCGCAGATAAGCCCGCAGGAGCGAGAGAAACTCACATTTTATCACTCACTGTATCAGCAGGGTCTGCTGTCGTCTCAGTACATCACTACCAATTGGGAACTAAAAGAGGATGAGTTTTATACCGGCAAAGTCGGCGTGGTTTCCGTGACGTCGTCAGGCAACGTCGGCGTTTATCAGGAAAAAATGCGTCAGCTTCACCCTGACGCTTCGCTTATTTTACTCGACCCGCCAGAAGGCCTTGCGGGGCAAGGGCTGGCTGCGGTCGATGTCTCAATGGAAACGCGCGGTTTTGCGATGTCTGCCCTCTCAAAACATAAAAAGGAAGTCATGATTTTGCTCGACTTTCTGGCCAGCCCCGAAGGACAAATGATGGATCGTATGGGATTTGAAGGTACACATTACGTTCGCGAAGGCGAGACGCTAAAGGTGATGCCGAAAATTAACGCCTGGTATCCTCGCTTTATGGAAGCGGCAAACTGGACGCCGCCCGTGGAATGGCGCACACCGGCAATGCTGCGCTATATCGCTAACTCACAACGATATTTTACCGCAGACAATGCCTTTATCTATCCGTCGACGTTTGCTGCCGCGATTGATTCAACTAGCAATATTTATAACGAATGGACGTACAAGTTTGTCTCAGGCAAAGCGTCATTTGACATGTGGGAACAGTATGTCAGTGCCTGGAAAGCCGCTGGCGGTACTGCCATGACTGAATATGCACAGGAAAAACTGGAATGAATTCAACAAGATCCCCTAATTTATCTTTCGCTTCCCGGGTTTTGGGTATGCTGTACGGCGTCGCGTTCGGCGATGCGCTGGGCGGACCGGTTGAAAAGCTCTCAGCCCGACAAATCGCAGAACAATATGGTCGGGTAACCTCTCTCGATCAACGCTGGCACCGCATGGACGAACCGTCCACACGACGCAATAATCGCATTCGCGGTAACGGCATCATTACCGACGATACGCTGATGACCCTGTGCCTGATGGAGGTCTACGATGAACTAGGCCGCCATATTGACGCCTGGGATATGGCGGAGGCGTTTGTGCGTAAGATTGCCTGGGAACCTCGCTGGGTGCCGGAGTTAGATCGAGACGCGTTGATCATTGAGCGTCTATTTTATCCGGAAAAATGGATCTTCCATCGCCTGCAACTGGCGGCCTGCGATCCTCGTCAGGGCGGCGTTGGCAATATGGTCAACTGTGGGGCGGCCATGTATGCCGCACCCATCGGCATGATTAATGCTTGCCACCCTGAAGCCGCCTACCAGGAAGCCATCAACTTTGCCCAAGGGCACCAGCAGAGCTATGGGCTGGAAGCCGCCGGCGTCTTTGCCGCCTGTGTTTCCGCCGCATGTATTCCGGGGATCGGTATTGACGGCATCATTGATATCGCACTGAAGCTGGCAAAAGACGGCACTCGGCAGGCTATCATAGCCACCCTTGACGTCGCCCGACGTTACCGTGGACAAACGTGGGACTATCACCATGTCGTCGACGCTCTGCATGAGGCATTGCTGCCCTTCTCGCCGATGGGCGATGACCTGATGCATCGCCCGGAAAAAGCAGGCGTACCGACAATGGCCTACCAGCCTTCACGCCTGATGTCGATTGAAGAGTTACCCATGGCATTAGCTTTTTGTCTGCTGCGTGAAGGCACGTTTCGCGACGCGGTGGAGGATTCGGTTAACTCCGGTCGCGACACCGACTCTATCGGCGTGATGAGCGGCGCCATTCTGGGCGCGCTGCACGGCGAGACAATTATTGAGTCCGATGTTCTTGCCGGTATCGATCGCGCCAACCGTCTTGACCTACGGCACGCCGCGCAACAGTTCACCAGGGCGGCGCAAAAAATTATCCGCCAGGATCTTAACGTAGCGGAAGAATATCGCCAAAACGTGATGCCATTATTACTGTCTGACCAGACCGTCTGACAAGGGGATTAATATGAGCCAAATCGTCCTGAATAACCTGGGAAAATCCTACGGTAACGTCAACATTATTAAAGGCATCTCGCTGGATATTCACGAGGGTGAATTTATTGTACTGGTCGGCCCCTCCGGATGCGGCAAGTCAACGCTGTTACGCATGATCGCGGGGCTGGAGGATATTACGTCCGGCGAGTTGCTGATGCATGGCGAAATCGTCAATACACTTCCGGCCAAAAAGCGCGATATCGCTATGGTATTTCAGAGCTACGCCCTCTATCCGCATATGAAGGTGCGGGACAATATGAGCTTTGCGCTAAGGCTCGCTAATGTGTCTAAATCCGAACGTATGGAAAAAGTTGAACAGGCAGCGGAAATCCTGGGGTTAACCCATTTACTGGATCGGCTGCCGCGTGAGCTTTCCGGCGGTCAGCGTCAGCGAGTGGCAATGGGTCGCGCGCTGGTACGCGATCCCAAGGCATTTTTATTCGATGAGCCGCTGTCTAATCTGGACGCTAAATTACGCCATAAAATGCGCGGGGAAATCCGCAAGATCCACCAAAGAATGGGGCGCACCACGATCTACGTCACCCATGATCAGACGGAAGCCATGACGATGGCGGACAGAATCGTGGTATTGAATGCCGGGCATATCGAACAGGTCGGTACGCCGGAATCGCTATACCGCAATCCGGATAATCTCTTTGTCGCAGGCTTTATCGGCACGCCGGAAATTAATACCATTAAAGGCATGATACAAAATGGCGATATTGTGTTGCATAACGGCTACCGTTTCTCCTGCCCTTTGTCCTTATCAATCGAAGGAAAGGAAATTATCTGCGCTGTACGTCCGCACCACATGCGGTTCAGCGACTCAGGAATGCCAGCGGAAATCGTGCTGGTAGAGACGACCGGCGAGGGGCAGGAAATTCAGGCACGGAGTGAAAATCAGGAAATAATTGTGGTATCGCATGAAAAACAGGAGATTACTGTCGGCGAAAAAGTGTGGCTGAATTTCGACGCCGCAAACGTTTTTTTATTTGACGCACAAAGCGGTGAACGTCTGAGACCATAACCACCGCATTGCCCTTACAGGAATATTCTCGCCCTTTCTCTTCATGTAAAAGGGCGAGAAAACATCAGCAAGCACCGCGATCAATCGTGGATTTTAACGCCAAGACAACCGCGAACAAATTCAGGATTAAAATGCTTCACCGCTTCGCCAATATAGCCTAAATCAAGTGTGTTGATGTGAGCCATTTCGTTATCCGTTAGTGAGAAATCCCAGATGGCAAAGTTCTCTTCAATACGTTCCTGTCGAGTGGATTTAGGAATAACCGTGACGCCACGTTGCACGTTCCAACGCAGGACAACCTGAGCGATGGTTTTTTGATGGGTATCGGCAATCCTTTGAAGCATTTCATTTTCATACGGTTTATGTCTCCCGCCGCCTAACGGTGCCCACGCTTCAGGCTGAACGTTATAATGCTTCATGGTTTCCAGCGCGGCAGGTTGTGCAAAGTATGGATGCAATTCGACCTGGTTTACCATTGGCGTAATTCTGACGGTTTCACAGAAGTTGGCTAACACATGAGCATAGAAGTTGGACACGCCAATGGCTTTTAGTTTACCGGCTTCATAAGCGTCTTCCAGCGCGCGCCACGCGCTAAAATAATCGCCCATTGCCTGATGCAATAAATAGAGATCAAAATAATCTAACCCTGATTTTTTCAGCGATGCTTCAATACCTGCTTTGGCCAGATCGTAGTTGGCCATATCTTGCACCCACAGTTTAGAAGTAATAAATAACTCCTCACGGGTACACAGACCTGTCGCGATGGCTTCACAAACAGCGTCACCAACGGCATCTTCATTGCCGTATACCGCAGCGGTATCGATAAGGCGATAACCGGTGCGAATAGCGCTTAACACTGACTTCTGACATTCTTCTTTGTCGGTTACCTTAAAAACGCCAAAACCAACCATAGGCATTTTAAGGTTGTTACTTAATATTGAATATTCCACGCTAAAGCACCCTTTCGTCGTAAAGACGCCATTATAAGAGCAAAACACAGGTACAATGAGTATGTTAAATCCGGTTATATTTATACAAAAATTTCATTAATAACAGTTGTACAGATTTTTTATTGCATCCAATCGTTCAGTGCTTGTTATGTACTCGCCGTGTAGCACCCTGTTTGATAATGACTTTTTCTTAGGCGTCAAAACCAGTACCGTCATTTTGACCGTCTGTGAAAAAGTTTTCTGAACAGGCGATGCTACATCCGGAATAATATTTTTTAGCGAAGAGGCTCCGGCTGGCTCAGCGCCGTTTTGCACCAGTTATAAAAAGCGCGTACCACAGGCGGCAGAAACCTGTTTTGCGGATAGACCAGCGCAAGCGGCAAATCATAAGAATGGTTGTCCATGCAGGTCACCAGCGCCCCGCTGTGCAGATACGGCGCAACCAGATAGCTGGCGACGCGAATTAACCCCAGCCCCTGTATTCCGGCCTGAATATAAGCATCCGTATCATCGACAACCAGCGTCTCCTGCACCCGTATCGCGTAATCCACCCCCTCACGCGTAAAAAACCAGTCGGTGGTACGCCCGGTGCGGTGGTTCAGGTAGCCGACCGCATGGTGCTTTTGCAGATCATCTAAATTTTCAGGGCTACCGTAACGCTCAATGTAAGTGGGCGCTGCTGCTATCACCCAGTTAAAGCTGGCGAGCGGACGGGCAACCAGAGTGGTGGAATCGTCGATCCTGCCGGCCCGAATCACGCAGTCATACCCTTGCTGGATAATATCCTCCACGCTATCGCTGGAACACAGTATCAACTCCAGTTCAGGATACTGGCGAAGAAAGGCCGGGAGCGTGGGAATAATACAATGCCGGGCGAGAGATTGCGGCATCCCCACTTTAAAACGCCCTTTGGGTTGTGCCGCCCGGCCGGGAAAGGACGACTCCATGGCCGCAATATCTGCCAGCACTCTTTTGCACTCTTCGTAGTAACGCCGCCCCTCTGCGGTCACGCTAAGTTTGCGGGTTGTGCGTTGCAAAAGCTGAATCCCAAGCCAGGACTCCAGTTCTTTAACCACCCGCGATACCGTTGAGCGCGGCACGCCCAGCACTTCGGCGGCTCTGATAAAACTATGGGTATCCACCACGCAAACATAGACCTGCATCGCTTCCAGTTTGTCCATTTTCCCCACGCCAATTATCCCATTTATCAGAACAGTCTAACCCGTCTTCGGCATCTTATCGAACGCAGATCCCTGACGTAATCTCTATCTACAGGCGAATTAACACAGAGAGGTGCAAATGAAACAACCTAATAATCAGGTGAGTGAAAAGATATTGGTGCTGGGCGCGGGACAACTGGGAGCGTCAGTGCTGGCATCGTTGGTTCCGGCGGTCACACAGCGCAATGGCTCTGTGTGCGTCCTTGTGTCACCGCGTTCCTGGGATAAACAGGACAAACTGCGCTCCAGCATTCACCAACGGCTGGCGGATGCCGGTGCGCAGTTTATCGCGGTCGACATTGCAGCCAGTACGGTTGAAACGTTAAAAGAGCAATTCCACGGTTTTGACACGATCATCAATTGTATGGGGTTTGTCGCCGGTGCGGGTACCCAGATAAAAATCACCCGCGCGGTACTGGAGGCGGGCGTTAAGCGCTATTTCCCCTGGCAATTTGGCGTGAATTACGATGTGGTCGGCAAAGGCAGCGGCCAGCCGGTATGGGACGAACAGTATGACGTCAGGACGCTTTTGCGCGAACAAAACACCACGGAGTGGGTGATTGTTTCAACCGGTATATTTACCCCTTTTCTCTTCGAGCCGGCCTTTGATGTGGTCAACTTAGCCCAAAAAACCATCAATGCCCTCGGCGGATGGGAAATGCAGGTCACCGTCACGTCGCCTGCGGATATTGGTCGCCTGACCACTGAAATTTATCTGCATCAGCCGCGGATCACTAACGAAGTAGTCTTTGTCGCCGGGGAAACGACCTCTTATGCAAAACTGGCGGAAACGGTCGAACGCGTGACGCAGCAAACCTTTACCCAAGGCGTATTGACGCTACCTGACTTACAGGGGCAGCTCCGTTTACATCCGTACGACCTAATGCTGCGCTATCGCGTCGCCTTCGCGCGTGGTGACGGCATGTGGTGGCCGATGAGTGACACCTGGAATGCGCAACATCATCTGCCGACCCAGGATATTGCCGCCTGGCTGAAAACACACCAATGAGAACGGCGGCATCAGGCGCTCGCTTTTACCCTGCGGACATCGCGTCCCGGTGGCGCGCCATACATCCGGGCATATTCGCGGGTGAACTGCGACACGCTGGCATAACCCACCGTATACGCCGCCTGCGCAATCCCCACGCCTTCTTCCAGCATCAGGCGGCGGGCGTGGATCAGCCGCAACTGCTTTTGAAACTGTAGCGGTGAAGTGGTGGTGATCGCCCGGAAATGCTGATGGAATACGGAGACGCTCATGCCTGCCACGCCAGCCAGCGCCTCAACGCTTATCGGCTGCATAAAATCTTTGCCAGAATCGCCACCGCGCGGCTGATTCGCCCGGCGTGGCTGTCCACGGCGCCAAGGGCGCGGATCGCGGGACCATGCACGCTGCGTAACAGCCAGTAATGCAGTTCCCGCCGCAACCCTTCTCCCAGCACAGCCATTACCCCTGGTTGCTCAAACAATCTTGCCAGACGGTAAGCGGCGTCCGTCACCTCGCCATTCATCGGTTCAATGCCGATGCAGGGCGTCTCCCCTACCGCCACGGGCAACGCCTCCTGAAGCTCACGCAGGATGGCGGTATCGAACTCCAGCGCCAGAGAATAATAGGGATGACGCAGACTGGCCTGGGTTACCTGGCTGGTCGTCGGAACATCGGCGGCAATCACCATCGCCTCGCCCGGCCCATATTCAAAACTTTCACTCCCGGTAGTGACCCGTTTGCGCCCCTGCAACAGCATCGCAATCAGTGGTCTGTTGATGGCTGCGAGTAATTCGCCGGGGTGCAAAACGCGAATAAGGGTCAACCCCGGAACCGGCGTAATGGCAATACCGCTACGGTCTGCATGCATATCGGCATACCGGCGACAAAGCTCGAACAAAGCAGCGTGCATAAAAGCTATCCTTTCAGGCAAGTTTTAAGCAACAGTATGCGGTAATTCGCGCTAAAACGAACCATCAACAGAGGAATGGGCAAAAAATAACAAGGATCAGGCAATGCGGGCAGGTGCATTCCCCCTATTGTAAGGAGACTACCCAACAGAGAGGATCGACCATGAATAAAATTGCACTTGTCACCGGCGCTAACCGGGGTCTTGGACGCAACGCCGCGCTTTCCATCGCACGCCAGGGAGGCGATGTGATTGTCGCTTACAGAGAAAACGCTGACCAGGCGCAAGCCGTGGTGGCAGAGATCCGCGCGCTTGGCCGCAAGGCTGTCGCGCTCCGGCTTGATATGGCGCAGACGGCGAGCTTTCCGGCATTTGCCGCCACGCTACGAGAACGGCTTGTCGAAGTCTGGGAACGCGACACGTTTGATCACCTGATTAACAACGCCGGTCACGGTGAGTTTGCCACCGTTGATACTACGACCGAGGCGCAGTTTGACGGGCTGTTCAACGTGCATGTTAAAGGTGTCTTTTTCCTGGTGCAGACGCTTTTGCCGTTCTTGGCTCACGGCGGGAGGATCGTTAACTTTTCGTCCGGCCTGACCCGTGTCTCCTACCCCGGATTTTCCGCTTACGCAGCAGCCAAAGCGGCCGTTGAAATGCTGAGCGTTTACATGGCGCGTGAGTTGGGCTGGCGCGGCATTACCGTCAATACTATTGCACCCGGCGCTATTGAAACGGATTTTGGCGGCGGACTGGTTCGCGACAATGCCGATGTCAATGCGCAGTTTGCCGCGATGACCGCGCTCGGGCGCGTCGGCGTTCCCGACGATATCGGCCCGATGGTCGCCAGCCTGCTGCGTGATGACAACCGCTGGGTAACCGCACAGCGTATCGAGGTGTCGGGCGGGCAGACCATTTGACTGATGCACCCCGGGTCTGGCATTAATGTGGACGTCACTGTTCCAGCGCCAGACCCGTCAGCCGCCGGATCGACCATGTATCGCCTTGAAGGCGTCACTACTGGTGGGAAGTTTTAAACGCTACGAGTGAAAGGAGGCAACTGGGATAACCAGAATTTCAGCTTTTTCCCGGGATAACGCTGACGCCTATGCGTTCCGCCAGATCGTGCACAGCGTCATACGCGTCCCCGTCTTCCAGTAAGCCGCGCGACAGGTCATGAGAAAGAAGCGCGCTTTGCGCAATGCGATCACCAGACAGCACCACCGCCCGGGCCGAGTCGTCCTGGCGTGAAATCCACGACAGCCCCCGCACCTGCGGATACTGCTGATAAATCGCCTCGGTCCACTTACGCGTAACCGGCGGCGCAGGCGTGACAGATTCCTCGCCAGCCGGAGAAAAAGGCGCAGCATCTGGCGATTTGACGCTGCGCTTAGCCATGGGCAATTCCCTGAACCTCATCCAGAGAGTCCGCTTCAACTGGGACTGCTGGTACGGGCCAGCGCATCTTATACTCCCGAAATCTGAGCGCGTTTCTCATCGTCTGTATTCAATCCCTTCCTTTTCAGCAGGTTATATTGCGCCTCATCCACGGGTTCCAGCCACTCATTTAACGCTCCCTCAGCAGGAACCTCCACCGCAATATGGGCAAACCAGCTGTCTTTGGCTGCGCCATGCCAGTGTTTGGTGTCAGGGGGAATATTGACCACATCACCGGCAACCAGCGGTCGGGCGGGCTGACCCCACTCCTGATACCAGCCGTGGCCACCGGTTACCAGCAGAATTTGTCCACCGTTGTGGTGAATATGCCAGTTATTACGACACCCCGGCTCAAACACCACATTGCCGATAGTGACTCCTGTCGTGGACAGCATATTCAGATAGCTTGTCCCCTGGAAGTATTGTGCATAGGCCTCATTTTTCGGCCCCTTTGGGAAAATACCATTACCATCAAATTTATCGTTCATTACGGTCTCCTGATATTTAAACTTGTGTTAGGAATCGGTCACCAGCACTGGGTCAGTGAGCGCGTTTTGCCGTCAGTGCCAGCAACGCCCCGGCAGTCGTAAACAAACCGATAATCCAGCTCATGGTCCAGGGGGTGTTATCGCTGAATAGCGCCAGTAACCCGGTAGAAACAATGCCGCTGCCATACTGTAGCGCGCCAATGAGTGCTGAAGCGGATCCGGCAATTTCCGGGACTTCATCCAGGGCGGCGGCTGTTGAGGCCGCGGCAATCACCCCATTCATCGAAAACGTGATAAACATCATCACCACCAGAAAGGCAATTCCCCCTGTTTTCAGCCCGGCCGCCAGTGTCAGCAGGATGGCGGCGATAGCGGCAAGGCTCAGTGAGGTTCTCAGCAACGCATCCAGAGAGTGCCGTTGTACCAGCTTCCGGTTGATTGTGCTGAGCAAAATGACGCCGACGATATTGACGGCGAATAACCAGCCGTAATGCTGCGGCGAGACGCCGTAATAGCTGATGTAAACCAACGGAGACCCTGCGATAAAGGCGTAAACCGCCATGTAATACGACGTCAGGCTCAGCGTATAGCGCATAAAGCGTCGGTTTTTCAACAAAAAGACATAGTTACCGAAAGCGCCTTTCAGCGTGGCTTGTACACGACGTTCTTCAGGCAGCGTTTCCGGTAACGTCAGCAACGCCAGGAACATCACCACGCCTGTCGCTGACAGTAGCCAGAAAATCATCGGCCAGGTGCTGAACTTAATGATCAGGCCACCCAGTAGCGGGCCGCCAATCGGGGCTATCGCCATCACAATCATCAGAGTGGAAAGCATCTGTGCGGCGCGCGAACGACTGAATAAATCTCTTATCATGGCCCGAGCCAGCATCGGCCCCGTGCAGGCCCCCATCGCCTGAAAGACCCGCCAGAACACCATCTGCATCATGGTGGTGGACGTGGCGCAACCAACAGAGCCCGCGACAAACAGAACCATCCCGATAAACAGCGGAATTTTCCGACCCAGATGATCGCTCACCGGACCCCAGATCAGTTGAGCAAGGGTAAAACCGATTAAGAAACCGGTAATGGTCAGTTCGGCATCACCGTGTAGTGCCCGTGCCATGATCGGCATCGCGGGCAGATAAATGTCGGTGGAGAGCGAAGTCAGCGCCATCAGCGCGCTGAGCAGGATAATAAACCCTGCGCCCACCGCGATCCGGGGACGAGAAAGCATAACGGTATTTTCAGACATAGTGAGAACCACAAAAGTAAAGTCAAACAATGACGGAACGGCACGTGAGCTGAAAGCAGCAGACGACCTGCCTGCCGCTTTCGGTATCAGCTACGGGGTTTTAAATCGCCGTACCAGTATGAGGCTGTGACACCACCATCCATCAGAAAATCACTGCCGGTAATAAAGGTGCCTTCCGGCCCCATCAGTAAAGCGGCCAGCGCGCCGACTTCATCCGGCGTACCGCCTCGTCCAACCGGAGATTTCTCCAACATCTGACGATAACCGGCCCCCCGGGGGCCGCTGAGCTCATCATTGGCCAGCGGGGTGAAAATAATACCGGGGCTGATGGTGTTCACCCGGGCGCCGCGCTTACCCCATTTAACCGCTTCAGCCATAACGCGCAGGGCATTGCCACGCTTTGAATACTGATAGGCCAGAAGCGGATCGGTTATTTGCTCCGGCTGTAACATAGGCAGCGTCAGCAATGTTTCAACAGGCGTGGTGGCCAGTGCCTCGCTCTGTTCTGTTGTGAGCGGCCCCAGACGATGGCCTGACTGGGAAGCAATAACGATGCCGCTGCCGCCCGGGGCGATAATCTGCCCAAACGTATCAAGTACCAGCGCAGTACCGTAAAGATCCACCTTCAGAATGGTTTCCGGCGAGGCCTGTGACGGAGAAACACCCGCTGAGTGAACCAATCCGGTGACATTACCCAGCGACTGAGCCTGTCTGGCCAATGCTTCAACCGAAGCACGTTCAGCCACATTGGCGATGGCCGTACTGACAGTAAAACCAGCATTTTTCAGCACCGTCGCCGCGGCTTCAGCATTCTCCTGGCGAAGATCCGCCAGCAGAATATGTTTACCGGCACTGACCCGGCGGGCGATCGCCTGGCCAATAGAGCCTGCACCGATGACAACAATGATATCGTTCATGATTTTTATCCTCTGTCTGATGTACTAGCGAAAGCGAGAGACCATGGCGTTCAGTTCTTTCAGTACGCACTCAGGCTCATCGGCAAGCGGCATATTATCGATATCGTCAATGGTATCCGGCTTTCCGGGGGTATCCGCACGAAGCGCAGCAAACAGCGGTGTCAGGTCGTGCTGAGCATTGCCGCGCTCAGCCACCAGTTCAAAGGTTTTGTTGACTGCCGCCTCGTCGCTGAGGGCAGCGACCAGTACCTCAGCAATCTGCTCGCGGGAGATGACGCCATCCGCTGGTGTTCCGCTTTGCCGACGATCGCCCTGCGACAAAACCAGTCGATGTTCGTCGCGGGCGTGGTAATCAAACCAGCCTGGCCGGACGATGGTATACGGATGACCACTTGCCCGAACCAGACGTTCAGCCCGACGCTTCCAGTCATGCGCTTCAGTGCGCTGATTCCACGCCCCCAGGCGTTCCGTCACGCCAATGGTGCTCATCAGCGCAATACGCACGGGGCGATGCAGTGCCTGAAGAATATTACGCACGCCGCCGTAATCCACCGCACGAGCGCCAATCCGCCCATGACCGTCTGACCCCAGAGTGAAGATAACTGCATCGATCTCTTTCACGGCGTCAGTCAGTGTTTCAGGCAGCGACACATCGGCATAGACGGTTTCCACGCCAGCGGGCAGCAGCGCGGCTTTTTGCGGGGTTCTCACGATGGCCCGGGCCTGATATCCCTGCGACAGTACAGCATTGACGGCATGGAGTCCGATACTGCCTGCGGCGCCTGCAATTAATACTTTCATCATCTGGCCTTGTTCAACGGCTGAACGTTTGCGATGAAAAAAGGATACCAGCGGTCATTATTCTGAGTAACGGGGCTACAATGATTGCGTCTATGAATGAGCCTCATGAATCTGGCCGTTAAGGAAGCGTCATGCTGAAAGAGAATTTTAATGAACTGCAATTTTTTCTTGTGGTGGCGAAAGAGCGCAGTTTTACCAAAGCGGCGGGGAAACTTGGCGTGTCGCAGTCGGCCCTGAGTCATGCTGTCAAAGCTCTGGAGACGCGGCTGAATGTGCGGCTGCTGACCCGCACAACCCGGAGCGTGGCGCCGACGGAAGCCGGAGAGCGTATTCTCGCCTGCCTGGAGCCCGGGCTGGCAATACTGGAGCAGGAGCTGGAAAATATCGTTCAGATGAGCGGCATTGCATCAGGCAATATCCGGCTTTCCGTTGGTGAACACGCGATGCGCAATCTGCTGTGGCCGAAGCTGAAACCGTTTCTGCGCGAATATCCGGAAATTCACGTTGAACTGGTGGTGGATAATGGTTTTGTCGATATTGTCCGGGGCGGTTTTGATGCGGGGGTGCGGCTGGGGGAAAGCGTGGATAAAGACATGATCGCCGTGAAAATTGGCCCGGATATGCGGCTGGTGACGGTGGCATCACCGGGCTATTTAAGCCAACACGGCGCACCGCAGACGCCTCATGATTTACAGGATCACTGCTGTATCAATATGCGTCTGCCCACGGCAGGCGGCGTTTACCACTGGGAGTTTGAGAAAGAGGGAAAACCGCTACGCGTAAAAGTAGAGGGACAATTAACCCTCAACCGGCTGATGGAACGCATTGATGCGGCGCGGGAAGGTTTTGGCATTACCTGTGTGCCGGAGGATTCGGTCGCGGAGCATATCCGGACCGGCGCACTGGTTAAGGTGCTGGACGAGTGGAGCCCGTCCTTTGCCGGTTACTATCTCTATTACCCCAGCCGCAGACAGCACCCACCGGCTTTTGCGCTATTGATCGAGGCGCTGCGTTATAACGGATAGCAGTATAAGCCACAAATACCGCTACGACGAAAACCGCTGGCGGAAACCCGCCAGCCAGTCTCGCAATACTAACGGCCTACCCGGGCCTGAAGCGCCGCAGGATAACGCTCGCCCACGATGTCTACTGCATCAAGCGCCTGGGTTATTTTGCGCAAATCTTCAGTCGCCAGCGTGAGCTCTGCCGCGGCCAGGTTTTCTTCCAGCCGATGTTGTTTCGTGGTTCCGGGAATCGGCACGATCCACGGTTTTTGCGCCAGTAGCCAGGCCAGCGCGATTTGCGCGGAGGTCACCCCTTTTTCACCCGCAAGTTCTCCCAGCAGGGCAACCAGTTTCTCATTGGCCTCAAGCGCCGCTGTCGCAAACCGCGGCACAATGCTTCGGAAATCGTCCTTGCCGAAGGTGGCTCCGGCCTTAATCGTCCCGGTCAGAAAACCTTTACCTAAAGGACTGAACGGCACAAAACCAATACCCAGCTCTTCCAGCAGCGGCAGAATGTCCTGCTCAGGTTCGCGCCACCACATGGAGTATTCGCTCTGCAAGGCTGCTACTGGCTGTACCGCATGGGCACGGCGAATCGTTTTAGCTCCCGCTTCAGAGAGGCCAAAGTGCTTCACTTTGCCTTCGGCAATCAATTCTTTCACCGTGCCAGCCACGTCTTCAATCGGCACGTCGGGATCGACGCGGTGCTGATACAACAGATCAATAACCTCGGTTTTGAGGCGCTTCAGAGATCCCTCTACCGCTTTGCGGATATTCTCCGGACGACTGTTTAAAATCTGCTGTTTGTTGTCATCACCGAAGGTAAAACCAAATTTGGTGGCAATCACCACCCGGTCGCGAAACGGCTTCAGCGCTTCACCGACCACGTCTTCATTCAGATAGGGGCCATAGACTTCGGCAGTGTCGAAGAAGGTCACGCCACGCTCAACGGCGGCGCGGATGAGTTCGATTGCCTGACGGGTATCGGTCGCCGGGCCATAGCCGTGACTCAGCCCCATACATCCCAGCCCCAGCGCGGAGACTTCAAGCCCGGATTGACCAAGATAACGCTTTTGCATAAAAACTACCTCTATTGAGTCGGCGTTAAACGTCGAGTTTTCGATCTGCCAGCCACTCCACGATGGCCGGGTCGCGATGCGAGAAGAAGGCGCTGGTTACGGTATCCAACGCGGTAATTCGCTGCATGTCATCAGTACTCAGTCCGAAGTCGAGGATATGGATATTCTCTGCCATTCGCGCTTTACGTACCGTTTTCGCCAGCGACACCATACCGCGCTGATATAGCCAGCGCAGCACGACCTGTCCACACTTTTGCCATATTTTTCACCCACGGCTGCCAGTACCGGGGGATGAAACCTGATAAACGCCGAACCCCTTCTGGGGGATTTCGACACCGTTATTCAGTGCGACAGTTTGCTTTATGGTCTCCTTTATTTGGCAGACCCAAAGCATAATCCAGGCAGACATTGACGTTTAGAGTGCAAAATCAGATAGCGTTAATGAATGGTGTTCATCAATACACGGTCAGCACAGTGCTTTACGGTATTGGATAGAGATTTTCACGCCTGGTATGTACCCGACCTGTAACTTGCGTTAACAGGAAACCAGTATTCATTAGTGCTTCACGATATACATCGTACGGCTATAGGCCACATCTTCCGGGTTAGTAATGGGATATCCCTTTACCCACGGTTTAATTAACCGGCCATTGGTATACTGATAAATAGGCGCTATAGGCGCTTGTTCCGTCAGAATTTTCTCCGCTGCATTATAATCCGCGTTACGCGCTTCGGCGGTATTTTCCATCGTCGCCTGCGTCAGGATTTTGTCATAAGCCGGATTAGTAAAGCGTGAAATATTCCCCGTATGCGTGGACGTTAATAAGGATAAGAAAGTCGACGGTTCGTTGTAATCACCCACCCAGGAGGCGCGTATAACATCAAAATTACCGGTATTCCGGCTGTCGATATACGTTTTCCACTCCTGGTTTTGCAATTTCACGTCCACCCCCAGATTTTTCTTCCACATTGACGCCACCGCAATGGCGATTTTCTGATGGTTTTCTGACGTATTGTAAAGCAGGGTTAATTTAAGCGGCTTCTGCGATCCGTAGCCTGCTGCGCGAAGTAATGTTTTAGCCTGGGCATTAAGTTCTTCCTGGCTCATTTGTTCAAACGGCGAAGGGTCTGGCGTAAATCCTGCCGTGACATCCGGTGTAAAATGCCAGGCCGGTTTTTCACCGGTACCTAAGACTTTTTCCGCCATTAAACGGCGATCAATGGTCATACTTAGCGCCAGACGAACGCGGGAATCCGCCGTCGGCCCTTTCAGCGTATTAAACGCATAATAATAAGTCCCTAATTGCGGCGGCGTATAAACTTGCCCTGGAATATCCTTCAATAATTTCTGGTACATATTTTTAGGGAAAGATTCGGTGATATCAATATCACCGGCAAGGTAACGTTTCGTCGCAGCCGATTCCTGGTTAATGGGTAAAAATGTCACTTTTTGCAGTACCGTTTTCGCGTTATCCCAGTAATGCGTATTAGGCACGACCACCAGTTTTTCATTTACCACGCGCTCTTTAAGCACATACGCGCCATTGCCGATCAGTTTCCCCGGCTTCATCCAGTCTTTGCCGCTTTCGACATTCGCCTTTTGGACCGGATAAAAGGCAAAATTAGCGGTCAGACTGGCAAACCAGGGCAACGGCTTGTCAAGCTGAATACGCAAAGTGCGCGCGTCCACGGCACTGACGCCAAGCTGATCCGGCGTAGCTTTACCGTCGATAATGGCTTGCGCATTAGTGATGCCAGCCAGAGCGGCAAACCAGGCGAAGGGGGAAAGCGTTTTGGGATCAACGAGGCGTTGCCAGCTATAGACAAAATCCTCGGCGGTCACCGGCGTTCCATCGGCCCATTGCGCATTATCCCGCAACGTAAACGTCCAGATACGATTATCATTGCTCTTCCATTGGCTGGCGACGCCAGGGATAATTTCACCCTTTTCGTTCTGGTTAACCAGCCCTTCAAACAGATCGCGGATCACCTGAATTTCAGGCAGCCCAACGGCTTTCGCTGGATCTAACGAAGCGGGCTCATCTTTGATATGACGCACCAGTTCTTGTTTCTCTGCCAGTACCGTTCCGCCGGGAACATCCGCAGCATATGCCAGGGAAAAGCTGCTAACCAACAGCGCACAACAGGTTACTGAAACAGAATGCCTCATAGAAGTTCCTCAAAAATGAGTTAAATGACAACGTAATTATTTGTTTCAGCAGAAAGAAATGCAATTATCTTCCGGCAGAAAATTGATATAGCGTCATACAAAATAGTAAATAGAAACCATTTGATAAACGACGGGTTTTACACAACACTACGATGATAACCCTACTAGACTTAGCTTCGGGAAACGCGTATGACTGTCACCCGCCCCCGTGCCGAGCGCGGCGCATTTCCGCCAGGCGCTGAACATTATGGACGTTCACTACTTGGCGCGCCGTTAATCTGGTTTCCGGCGCCTGCCGCCGATCGCGAAAGCGGCCTAATACTGGCTGGCACTCATGGGGATGAAACATCATCCGTGGTTACGCTCTCCTGTGCGTTACGAACGTTAAATCCGTCTCTTCGCCGTCATCATGTCGTACTTGCCGTTAACCCTGATGGCTGCCAACTGGGATTAAGGGCAAATGCGAATGGCATTGATTTAAATCGTAACTTTCCCGCCGCCAACTGGAAAGCGGGTGAAACAGTTTACCGCTGGAATAGCCGCGCGGAAGAGCGAGATGTCGTGCTGTTAACTGGGGAACGTCCCGGCTCAGAACCGGAAACCCAGGCGCTTTGTCAGTTAATACATCGACTCCAACCCGCCTGGACAGTCTCATTTCACGATCCATTGGCTTGTATTGAAGATCCCCGTCGCAGTGAGCTGGGCGAGTGGCTGGCCCATGCTTTTGCGTTGCCGCTGGTGACCAGCGTAGGTTATGAAACGCCCGGTTCGTTTGGTAGCTGGTGCGCCGACCTCAACCTGCACTGCATTACCGCCGAGTTTCCCCCTGTTTCCGCCGATGAAGCCAGCGAAAAATACTTGCTGGCTATGTCGAATTTGCTCCGCTGGCATCCTAAAGATGGAGTAGACCCGTCGTAAAGCGTAACGCGGGCTCAACATCAACCGCCAGCCATGTTGGGCCATCAAGATCGGCGAAACTCATTTGCGGCATAAGCGGCAGCGCGGCGCTAATCGCTCTTGATGTACAGAGCATACAGCCCAGCATCAGGCCAAATCCTTGTTCCCGCGCCTCCGTTGCCAGCGCCAGCGCCTCGGTCAGACCGCCGGTTTTATCCAGCTTAATGTTGATCATATCGTAGCGCCCCGTCAGGGCTTTCAGACTACTGCGGGTATGGCAGCTTTCATCCGCACAGATGGGCAACGGATGAATAAAATTCTCCAGAGCGGCGTCATCCTGCGCGGGCAGCGGTTGCTCCAGCATCGCGACATTCAGATCCGCCAGTAACTGACAACGCGCCGCCAGCCCCTCCGGACGCCACGATTCATTGGCGTCCACAATGAGCGTCGCCTCCGGCACCGCCGCGCGGATCGACACCATACGTTCGCTAATCAGACGAGCATCAAGTTTGATTTTCAGCAGCGTCGCCCCTTTTTCCCATAATGCCGCCGCACTGGCCGCCATCTGTTCCGGCGTGCCTATCACTACCGTTTGCGCGGTAGTTAAAACCGGGGCCATCGTCACACCGAGCAGCCCGGCAAGACTTTGCTGTCGCTGGCGGGCCTGCAAATCCCATAAGGCGCTATCCACCGCGTTGCGCGCCGCGCCTGCCGGCAACAGTTTCTGCAATGCTTCGCGAGTCAGCCCGTTTTCCAGTTGGGGCACGATACTCATGATTTGCGCCATGACCGAGGCATCACTTTCACCATAACGTGGATATGGCGTACATTCCCCGATGCCTTTTACGTCCTCGTCTTCCAGTTCGACAACGACAACATGCGCTTCGCTTCGGCTGCCACGCGCAATAACGAAAGGCGTATGTAACGGCCAGGTTTCCTCATATACCTTAACAGATCTCATCTCTTCCCCTCTGATAGCGCCGGACGCGGCTTGCTACAAATAGTATTTGCCGTGTTAACGAATAATGACTTAAACTGGATTTCGACGTTAACTATAAGTAAATAGGAACATAATTATGTCACAGACTGTCCATTTCCAGGGTAACCCGGTCGCTGTTGCCAACGTTATTCCGCAGGCTGGTAGCAAAGCACAGGCTTTTACTCTCGTCGCAAAAGATCTGTCTGACGTATCACTCAGCCAGTATGCAGGCAAACGCAAAGTGCTGAATATTTTCCCAAGCATTGATACTGGCGTATGCGCGGCATCAGTTCGTAAGTTTAACCAACTGGCCACAGAAGTGGAGAATACCGTCGTATTGTGCGTTTCTGCTGACCTGCCTTTTGCACAGTCGCGTTTTTGCGGCGCGGAAAGTCTGAGCAACGTTATTACGCTTTCCACTCTGCGTAATAACGAGTTTCTGAAAAACTACGGCGTCGAAATCATTGACGGCCCGCTGAAAGGTCTGGCGGCGCGCGCAGTCATCGTGCTTGACGAAAACGACAACGTTATTTTCAGCCAGTTGGTGGATGAAATCACCCACGAACCGGATTACGCCGCCGCGCTGAATGTCCTGAAGGCATAAGCCAGAACCTGGTGGCGCTACGTTTGTCAGTGCTACAGGCGGTGCTCTTTTGTCACAAGAAGGCCTCCAGATGGAGGCCTTCTTTTTCCTACTCTTCACCCTTCTTCTGGCTCAGACCATATTCACGCAGCTTATTGGCAATAGCTGTGTGCGATACCCCCAACCGTTTCGCCAGCTTACGCGTACTCGGATAGCTACGATAAAGCTGGGTCAGAACAGAACGTTCAAAACGACTGGTAATGTCATCCAGCGAGCCTTCCATTGCATCCTCACCGACTGCCACCGTCGCGGCATCGTAGTCAGGCAGCAGGATATCCTGCGGACGCAGCTCATACCCTTCCAGTTGCGTCAGCGCCCGATAAATCGCGTTTTTAAGCTGGCGAACGTTACCCGGCCAGCCGTAACGAGTGAGTACTGTACTCAGATCGGCAGACAGTTTCGGTCGTGGAACGCCCTGTTCGTCGGCAAAACGCGCCACGAACAGTTCGGTCAACGGCATAATATCCTGCGGACAATCGCGCAACGGCGGTAAATTAAGCGTCAGAACGTTAAGTCGATAATAGAGATCTTCGCGGAACAGTCCTTTTTGCACCAGCTCCACCAGATTTTTCTGCGTGGCGCAGATAACGCGGACATCAACATGAATTTCATGATCTTCGCCGACGCGACGGAACGTACCATCGTTGAGAAAACGCAGGAGTTTCGCCTGCATACGCGGTGACATTTCGCCAATTTCATCCAGCAGCACCGAGCCGCCATTCGCCTGCTCAAAAAAGCCTTTTTTACCTTCCGGCGCATGGCCAAATAGTTCGCTTTCTACCGCATCCTCCGGGATTGAAGCGCAGTTGAGCGCCAGATACGGTTTCGCTGAACGAGGGCTTGCCTGATGGCAGGCATAGGCGAAAAGATCTTTGCCGGTTCCCGTATCGCCGGTAATCAGCAACGGCGCGCTGAGCATCGCCAGTTTGCGCGCCTGCTCAACGACGTGCTTCATCTTTGCGCTCACGGCAATAATCTGACTAAACGCGCTCAGATCCTGCGTGGACAAATTCTGTAGCTGTCGCCCCATACGAATCGTGGAACGCAACATCACTACCGCCCCGGTCAACACGTATTCGTCATTTTCGTTTTGTAAATGTACCGGCGTAATCTCCATCAAGAAGTTTTGCCCGTTGATCACCACATGTTCGTTGTGGGAGCTTTGCGGATTACCGTCCAGCCAGCGCTGAAAATTGAAGCCGTTGACTAATTGCGCGGCAGTATGATGCCGCATTCGCGCCTGGCTCTGGGCAAAAAGCTGACAACTCGCCGGGTTCGCCATCTCCACTTTACTTTTCATATCCAATGAGAGCACTGGCTCCGGCAACGCCTCAAGCAACGCGCTCAGGGCCAGATGTTCACGTTCGGATGGCATCCAGGGAACGGTACGGACATCCGTTACGCCGGAAATACGGCGGATTTCGGCCATCAGGCTGCTAAAATCGGTGAATTCCAGTTCAGCAAAATTAAGATAAATTCGCCCAATGGGATCAATCTCGATTCCGCGTAAATCAATGCTACGTAACACCAGTAAATCGAGTAATTCGCGGGTCAGACCAAGTCGGTCTTCACAAAAGACTTCCAGACGCATGGGAACCTTCACCTGAATAATGAACCATTACATAGATGATAAGCCACTATTCGGCTGGCAGGAAGGATTCTGTCAACAAATATTGACAGCATGACGGAAAAACGGGCGCTGCGGCGTAAAGCCAGGCAGTCAGCGCCCTGTGAAGGGTTATTTCTCAGGCGACGGCTTACTCTTTTGTAGCGTCTCTTTTAACTGACCGATAAGCTGACGACGAAAATCACCGAGACGGGGTTTATCGTTGTCGATCCACGGCAACGGTCGGCATAACTCCATCGCTTTTATTCCTAGTCGAGCGGTAAGGAGACCTGCGCCAATCCCCTGCGCCGCGCGCGTGGACAGGCGTGCCGCCAGATCCTGAGACATCCAGTCCATACCGACTTCACGCACCAGCTCACTGGCCCCCGCAAACGCGATATTTAGCAACACCAGGCGGAACAGACGAAGGCGGCTGTAATAACCTAGTTCAATGCCATACAGCGTGGCGATACGGTTAATCAGACGTAAATTACGCCAGGCAATAAACGCCATATCTACCAACGCTAACGGGCTTACGGCGATCATCAGAGTCGATTCCGCGGCAAAACGGCTAATCTCACGTCGCGCCTGCGCGTCAAGTACCGGCTGTACCAGATGCGCATACAAACCGACGATTTCCCTGTCGTTTTGCGTTTCGTGAATAGCAGCATACCAACGTTGTAATGCCGGATGTGATTGATCAATCCCCGCCTGCTGCGCCAGTTTTTCGCAAAATGCGCGACCTTTCCCGACGCTATGGCTATATAACAGTTCACGCGCCTCATCTCGCTCATGCGCCCGTTGGCGCAATCGCCATAATCGCCGCCACTCTGTGACCACCGACCCCACGCCAGCGCCGATGATCAGCGCACCTGCGGCACAACCGCCTAAAGCGACCCAGTCCTGAGTTTGCCAGGCATTCATTGTCCACTGTACGCCTTGCCCTACCACGCTCGCGCCAAACAGCGCCAGCCCTCCCATCACCATTTTACGCCACAGGCTGCGTTTGGGGCGCAGCGCGGCATCGACCGCCGCTTCTGCCGCGCCTTCGTCTTCCGGGCGCTCATCGATAGCCGCAGGCGCAAATGTACGCGACTCCGCTTCGCTGAAAGTTTGCTGCGCTTTGAAGGCCGACGAAGGTTCCTCCTTCAGCGGCTCTGCAAAATCAATACGCGGTTTTAACGATTCGCTCATCGCAGCTTATCTCCTATTAAAAACTCCAGCGCAGCGTCCAGACGAATGTGCGGTAATGGTTTATCAACATCCATCACCTGCGGACGAAAGGCTTCGAACTGAAAACCCTGACTATCCCAAAACGCTTGTCCCGGCAAACGCGAAGGCACTTCGCCGGGGTACACGGTTAACGGCGCGCCGTCACTCAAACGGTTTCCACGTAAAGCCGGGATTTTTTCACCGTTGACCTCAATCACGCCGCTGGTGGTTGCCTGTACCGAAGCCAGCCCCAGGCAATCCATACTAATGCCTTCAAACGCGGCATTTTGCCAGGCATCCTGAATAAGCTGCTGGAGCAAGGCCACCATATTGGCATGTTGGTCGAGGGTGACATGGTCGGCTTTCGTCGCGGCGAACAGCAATTTATCAATCACCGGCGAAAACAATCGGCGAAACAGGGTCCGCTGACCATAGTGAAAACTTTGCATCAACTGCGTTAAGGCGAGACGCATATCATTAAACGCCTGCGGCCCGCTATTGAGCGGTTGCAGACAGTCCACCAGCACAATCTGGCGATCAAAGCGTAGAAAATGATTTTTGTAGAACCCTTTGACCACTTTTTCGCAATAGTAGTTAAATCGTTCGCGCAGCATTCCAGCGTTGGTCTGTTTATCCGCCTGCGCCAGTTTTGACTCGCCGAAGGCGTCCACATCCGGCCACGGGAAAAACTGCAACGCTGGCGCGCCCGCCATATCACCTGGCAAAACAAACCGTCCAGGTTGAATAAAATGCAATCCCTGCGATTTACACTGATGCAAATAATCCGTCCAGGCGGCGGCAATCTCCGCCAGCCGGTTTTCATCGGCGGGCGCCAGCGGATCGAGTCCGTCGCAAAGTTGCCGCCATTTTGCGGCCCACTCAGCTCGTTGCCCCTGCAACAAGCCGTTCATCTGACGGGACCAGCTTAAATAATCCTGAGCCAGCATGGGCAGATCGAGTAACCATTCACCAGGATAATCCACAATCTCCAGATACAATGTCGAGGTATCTTTAAAATGGCGCAGCAGCGAGTCGTTTGAGCGATAGCGCAACGCCAGCCGAATCTCACTGACGCCGCGCGTTGGTGTGGGCCAGGCGGGAGGATTGCCATAAAGCTGAAGTATCCCCTCGTCGTAGGTAAAACGGGGAATACCAAAATCACGTTGAGGCACACGCTTTACGCCAAGCAGGCGTTCTTCGCGTACCGCGCTAAGCAACGGTAAGCGCGCGCCCGCGTGGACATTAAGCAACTGGTTAACTATCGCCGTGATAAACGCCGTTTTACCGCTGCGGCTCAAGCCGGTTACGGCAAGACGCAAATGCCTGTCTACCCCACGATTGACCAGCGCGTTGAGTTCAGTTTTAAGTCGCTTCATTGCCATCCTGTTGAACCTGAAGAGAAGAAAAAATAATAACGAGCCAACGTTATAGATATGTGCACAAGCATTATTATCAAGTACCTGAAGAGATCAGCCGCGGCGCATTATGCGTCGCGGTTAGTAATAAATATCTGGCAATGACTTATCTATTTTCAATTTTCGGCATATCAAGTCGGCTGATACCTCCCATATTCAACGCGTGCGTATACCCCATATCAAGCAACATTTGTTTTGCCATGCCCGACTGCCGCCCGGAATTGCAATATAACTTTACCGTATCGTTCCTGTCTGGAATTACCGTTTCGATATGAGATGTAATATCCTGCAATGGAATATTAATCGCGCCCTGAATATGCTCTCGTTGATATTGCTCCGGAATGCGGACATCTATCCAGTATTCTGCGGCATAAAGCGGCATGGCTATGAAGAACGCTAACGCAAATACCCCTTTTTTCAACATACTCCCGTCCTGACGCGTAATGTATTCCGCCCACATTATGCGCCAGAGCTTAACAAAATATTATGAACAGAGCCGCTATTTGTAACGACGCGAAATTTTATTCGCCACCTTACGAAGTGCTGGCTCCAGCGCAAACGCCAGCAACATTTTTAACGGACGACGGGCGACGGATTTTACCGCCCATCCCGCCACGCCGGCAGGCCCGTAACGTAACGCGGTCAACAGAACCAGCTTACCTGCTATTTTGAAGCCGGGCTTTACCTTCTGCCCGGCGCGTTGCCAGCGAGTATTCATCTTCACCTTCCCGATATATCACTTACAGTTGACGGAAACGACTACGCAATGTGAACGTATCTGACGTGACGTATCGTTCCATTTCTCGCAAACGCTTTTCGCCTGCGGCAAGTTCTCGGTCTACAACATCCAGCAGTTCGCCGCTGGTCGGCTGCGATTCGCCTGCAGCCAGATTATCCGGCATAGGGTCCAGTACAAAAGACAGGACGATATAGGCCACTACGGTAAAAAACGCCAGCCCAAAGAAAATCGACAGCACGACCAGAATACGCACCAGTTTTACCGGTACATCAAGGTAGTCGGCGATCCCGGCGCAAACACCTCGCACCATGCCCTTTTGCGGCATACGCCATAGTTTTTTATTCAGATTGATTCCACCCATTAGCGCTCTCTCCAGTTCGGATGCTCTGCATCAAGAATGTCTTCCAGCGCCTGAATGCGCTCGCGCATACGTTGCGCGTCGTCTGTGAGTTGCAATAAGCGTTGCTGCTCGCTTTGCGACAGTTCTCCCCGACCGGCGCGGTTGCTGTAATGCAGCCACAGCCAAATCGGTAACACAAACAATACAAAAATGGTTAACGGGATGGCCAGAAATAGCGCGCTCATGCGTTCTCCTTACACCTAAAGCTGATGAGCGGCGGCGCATACCGGCGCCGCCATTGTCGTTATTGATTATCTTGCTTCATTTTGGCTTTCAACTGCGCCAGTTGCTCGCTGATTTCATCATCGGCTTTCAGGTTGGCAAACTGTTGGTCCAGCGATTGCTGCTTACCAAAATGATGGCTTTCCGCTTCCGCTTCCATTTGATCGATACGACGTTCAAAGGATTCAAACCGCGCCATGGCTTCATCCAGTTTGCCGCTGTCAAGCTGACGACGGACATCGCGGGAAGAACTTGCCGCCTGATGACGCAGCATCAGCGCCTGCTGGCGAGCGCGTGTTTCGCTGAGTTTGTTTTCCAGCTCGCCAATCTCTTTCTTCATGCGCGTCAGCGTGTCATCCACCAGCGTGACTTCCTGTTCAAGCGTAGCAATTAAATCGGTCAGCTTCTGTTTTTCAATCAATGCGGCGCGCGCCAGATCGTCTTTATCTTTGCGCAGAGCCAGTTCCGCTTTTTCCTGCCACTCGGTCTGCTGAGCCGTAGCCTGTTCAATCCGACGGGATAACTGTTTCTTTTCCGCTAACGCACGCGCGGAGTTCGAGCGAACCTCGACCAGCGTATCCTCCATCTCCTGAATCATCAGACGCACCAGCTTCTGCGGATCTTCCGCTTTTTCCAGCAACGCATTGATATTGGCGTTCACGATGTCGGCAAAACGAGAAAAAATACCCATAATTCAATCCTCACATAATGTTCTGATAACGGGCGATGCCCTGCCAGATGATTAATACAATTTACGTGCCAACTTTTTATCATTATGATAATAAAGATATTTTTTCGTTTTACCTCGTCAGTAAAAAAGGATAAAGTGGTGAGAAACACTAACAAGTGGCGATCTTCATCATGGTTGAATTTAAAGATAACCTGCTCGGCGAGGCAAACCGTTTTCTTGAGGTACTGGAACAAGTCTCCCGGCTTGCACCACTGGATAAGCCTGTTCTGATTATTGGCGAACGCGGCACAGGTAAAGAGCTTATCGCCAACCGCCTGCACTATCTCTCTTCACGCTGGCAGGGACCGCTTATCTCGCTTAACTGCGCGGCGCTTAACGAAAATCTGCTTGACTCCGAACTGTTTGGCCATGAAGCAGGCGCGTTTACCGGAGCGCAAAAACGCCATCCCGGTCGCTTTGAACGCGCCGATGGCGGCACGCTGTTTTTGGATGAACTGGCGACAGCGCCGATGCTGGTACAGGAAAAGCTGCTGCGGGTGATTGAATATGGCGAACTGGAGCGCGTCGGCGGCAGCCAGCCGTTACAGGTTAATGTGCGATTAGTATGCGCCACTAATGCCGATTTACCCGCCATGGTGAAGGAAGGAACATTTCGTGCCGACCTGCTCGACAGGCTGGCTTTTGATGTTGTACAACTGCCGCCGCTGCGCGAACGCCAGAGCGATATCATGCTGATGGCCGGGCATTTTGCTATTCAGATGTGTCGTGAGCTGCGCCTCCCCTTATTTCCCGGCTTTACCGATCGGGCAAAAGAAACGTTGCTGCATTACGCCTGGCCGGGTAATGTCCGCGAGCTGAAAAATGTAGTTGAACGTTCAGTGTATCGCCACGGCAGCAGTGAACATCCTTTGGATGAAATTATTATCGATCCTTTTCAACGCCTCCCTGCCGAACTGCCCGCGCCCGCCCTACCAACGGCATTCGTCACGCCTGACCTGCCGCTCAAGTTGCGTGAGTTTCAACTGCAACAGGAAAAAGCGCTGCTGCAACGTAGCTTACAACAGGCGAAATTTAACCAGAAACGAGCCGCCGATTTGCTGGCACTCACCTACCACCAATTTCGCGCCTTGCTTAAAAAGCATCAGCTTTAGCTATTTTTTCTGCTAATTGACGACATTTACGCCAGTTATCCTCCGACATTTTTACGTGGCGGGCCGAAGTGCGATACACTTTGCAAATTGAACTTAAAAAACTTAACTATTATTATGCGCCTGGTTTTATCGTCTCTGATCGTGATGACTGGTCTACTGAGTAGTCAGGTTACAACTGCAACTGTACCTGAACAAACAGCGAGCGCAGATATTCGCGATAGCGGTTTTGTGTATTGTGTCAGCGGGCAGGTCAACACCTTTAATCCGCAAAAAGCGAGCAGCGGCCTGATTGTCGATACTCTTGCCGCCCAGTTATATGACCGTCTGTTGGATGTCGATCCCTATACTTATCGTTTAGTACCAGAGTTGGCAGAAAGATGGGAAGTGCTGGATAACGGGGCAACATACCGTTTTCACCTGCGCCGCGATGTCTCTTTTCAAAAGACCGCCTGGTTTACGCCGACCCGAAAACTCAATGCCGATGATGTCGTCTTTACCTTTCAGAGGATTTTCGATCGTCAGCATCCGTGGCATAACATCAACGGCAGTAGCTTCCCCTACTTTGACAGTTTACAGTTCGCCGACAATGTAAAAAGCGTACGCAAGCTGGACAACAATACCGTTGAGTTTCGCCTGACGCAGCCTGACGCCTCCTTTTTATGGCATCTGGCCACGCACTACGCTTCTGTCATGTCCGCAGAGTATGCCGCGCAGCTTAGCCGCAAAGATCGGCAGGAACTGCTTGACAGGCAGCCGGTCGGCACCGGACCTTTCCAGCTTTCGGAGTACCGTGCCGGGCAGTTTATTCGTCTCCAGCGCCACGATGGATTTTGGCGCGGCAAACCGCTGATGCCGCAAGTGGTGGTGGATTTAGGCTCCGGCGGTACGGGGCGTTTATCGAAATTACTGACCGGCGAATGCGATGTTCTGGCCTGGCCCGCCGCCAGCCAGCTAACTATTTTACGCGACGATCCGCGTTTGCGCCTGACGTTGCGCCCGGGGATGAATATCGCCTATCTGGCCTTTAACACCGATAAGCCGCCGTTGAATAATCCCGCAGTGCGCCATGCGCTGGCCTTATCGATCAACAACCAGCGCCTGATGCAGTCGATTTATTACGGCACGGCAGAAACCGCGGCCTCCATTTTACCGCGAGCCTCATGGGCTTACGATAACGATGCCAAAATTACGGAGTACAATCCGGCAAAATCGCGCGAACAGCTAAAAGCGCTGGGCATTGAGAACCTTACGCTGCATCTCTGGGTGCCGACCAGTTCTCAGGCCTGGAACCCAAGTCCGCTAAAAACGGCGGAGCTTATTCAGGCGGATATGGCGCAGGTTGGCGTAAAAGTGGTCATTGTGCCGGTTGAAGGGCGTTTTCAGGAGGCGCGCCTGATGGATATGAATCACGATTTGACCTTATCCGGCTGGGCCACAGACAGCAACGATCCGGATAGCTTTTTCAGACCGCTGCTAAGCTGTGCGGCCATTAATTCGCAAACCAATTTCGCCCACTGGTGTAACCCTGAATTTGACAGCGTGCTGCGTAAGGCACTGTCGTCGCAGCAGTTGGCTTCGCGCATAGAAGCGTATGACGAAGCGCAGAATATCCTGGCGAAAGAGTTGCCGATACTGCCTCTGGCGTCATCACTACGCTTACAGGCTTACCGCTACGATATTAAAGGGCTGGTGCTAAGCCCGTTCGGCAATGCGTCTTTTGCCGGCGTCTCCCGCGAAAAACACGAAGAGGTGAAAAAGCCATGATTATCTTCACCCTGCGTCGGTTATTGCTCTTGCTGGTGACCCTATTCTTCCTGACCTTTATCGGCTTTAGCCTGAGTTATTTTACGCCGCACGCGCCGCTCCAGGGCGCATCATTATGGAATGCCTGGGTTTTCTGGTTCAACGGCCTGCTGCACTGGGACTTTGGCGTGTCCAGCATTAACGGCCAACTGATCTCCGAACAGCTTAAAGAGGTGTTTCCCGCCACGATGGAGCTGTGCATTCTCGCCTTTGGTTTTGCGTTGATGGTCGGCATCCCGGTCGGGATGCTGGCTGGTATCACGCGTAGCAAATGGCCGGATCGTTTTATCAGCGCGCTGGCGCTCTTAGGCTTCTCAATTCCGGTGTTCTGGCTGGCGCTTCTGCTCACGCTGTTCTTTTCGCTCACGCTGGGGTGGCTGCCGGTATCCGGGCGATTTGACCTGCTTTATGAAGTTAAACCGATTACCGGCTTCGCCATTATTGATGCCTGGATTTCAGATTCGCCGTGGCGCGATGAAATGGTGATGAGCGCCATACGGCATATGGTTTTACCGGTGCTCACGCTTTCCGTCGCGCCGACCACAGAAGTGATCCGCCTGATGCGAATCAGCACTATTGAGATCTACGATCAGAACTATATTAAAGCGGCGGCAACGCGCGGCTTATCGCGCTTTACGATTTTACGCCGTCATGTATTGCATAATGCGCTGCCGCCAGTTATTCCCCGTCTTGGCCTACAGTTTTCAACCATGTTGACGCTGGCGATGATTACTGAAATGGTCTTTAGCTGGCCAGGGCTGGGACGATGGTTAATTCACGCCATTCGTCAGCAGGACTATGCGGCTATTTCCGCCGGCGTGATGGTCATTGGGTCGCTGGTTATTGTAGTCAATGTGATTTCCGATATTTTGGGTGCTATGGCTAACCCTCTGAAACATAAGGAATGGTATGCCTTACGATAGTAGCTACAGGAAGCCACAGCAAACCAAATAAAATGATTATGTATGTATTTCAGCACGTATATACACATTATTTTCTACTTTCTCCGGCAGTCCATGTTTAAATGGTGATTGCCGGAGATTTACCCATCCTATCACCGACAACCCAATTTCACTTCGTACTGCTTGACGGAAATGTGAAAATCAGGGCGCAGTTTTAATTGAACCTGTCACTTAACCTGAAGCAGGTCTTCATAGCGGGTGGTATGTCGGGGTGACAGCATATCTCTCCTCATAGCCCACTGTTGCGGTATCCCCTGCCCGGTAAAGTATAGCGCTCCCCTGCCTTCCTTTGCATTCAGGTGATCCAGTACTTCCATCAGTTTCTCGCTACCGGCGCGCGGCGCGTTATCATCGAAAAGGTTGAGCTGCGCCATGCCCTGACTGAAAAAATCAGCGAGCATCACACCCGCTTTTTAGTAACGATGCCCCTCTTTCCATATTTTATCCAGGCAACGTGTAGCCGTCCACCTTCAGCGCCTGCAGCCGTTAAACCGGGGGATGAACAATAGCGATGAAAGCTGACAGTGCCGCCCCCTGTCCCCGGACAACGGCGGAATGGCGACCCGGTGAGGCGTGGGACTGCCAGCCCGGACTAAGGTCCACAGAAAAGGAGGCCTTAAAAAGGCTGTCAGATTATTTCGCCGGAGGCGGTAAGAGCAACTGGCCGCTCATCGTCAGAGCGGGCCTTGCCCGCCTGATACTCCCGCTCAGAGAAACGCTGGACTGGATGAATGCGGCAAAGGCTCCCGCCAACTCTGCCGTGCATGACATTCTGGTGGAAATGCACCGGCTGGGGAAGAGCTACTGGTACTGGACGCAAGAAGAGTGGCTTGACGTGATGTGTACCAGTGAAGGCGCGTTTCGCACATAGCGAAGGCCGTCAGAATTTACTCAAACTTATGCAGGAGATCCCGTTGACAGATGATGAGCAGGCGGCGGTAGAAAATGATATTGGAGCAATGGATAAGCTGTTAGATAAATTAAGAAATATTGAAACACCGGATAAAAAAAGAGAAGTTTGATGATTTAACATACGTCTTTTAACATCACTCATTCTTGCACTGCTCTGGAGATTCAATGACTTCAATTCGAGAAAAACCATCCACTGTCCAATCACTTCTGTTTAACAGCCATCCAGGTTTTGTTCTCAAAAATAGGGATATTTTAAATTCATTTACGTTTAGGAAAACATATGTGCCGCTTGCTTATCATCGTGTGGGTAGGGGGATACGCACTTTTATGGAGCGTGGCGACTATCTTTTTCGACCCCACGGTCCCCTACGATGCCGTTGAAGCACTGAACTGGGCACAAAATGCAGAATGGGGTTCACCAAAGAATCCCTGGCTGGTTGGCATGGTATGGCGCCCTGCGCTGTGGTTCTCGGGTACCTCGCTAAGCGCTTACTGGTACATCACCCATTTTGTGGCCATTGCCGTTGGGATGGTGGGTTGCTGGTCACTTGCGAAATGCCTGAGCGGTAGCGAACGCCTCGCCTGGCTTGCCCTGTTCACCCTTAATCTTTCAGGGATCATTAACTTCGATATCATCAGTTATAACGATAACTACCTGCTGGTCATGCTATGGCCATGGATGTTGTTGTTCTTTTACTATGCAATTACCCGTCACGCCGGTTGGTGGCTGGCATTCGCGATAACAGCAGGGTTGGCCTCGATGGCGAAGTACTCAACGCTGGCATTTGTCGGCTCAGCCTTCATTGCGACGATTGCGGTGCCAAAAATTCGGGTCTGTTACCACCAACCGCTGTTCTATCTGGCGCTCATTGCAGGTCTCGCCATTATTGCACCAAACCTGGCGTGGTTATGGGAGCACAATTTTGTAGCCTTCCACTGGGTGGATACACAGATAAAACGTCAGTTTAACCCGGCGTTGTTCATAAAACTGCTGAGCATCTACTACCCGCTGCTGTTCTTATGGTGGATCCTACGCCGCAACCACATTCAGCTCCGCTGGCCTGCCGATACCAATAAACGCGTCCTGCTGCTGGTCAGCTTAATGCCTCTGTTCCCCATTTGCCTGTGGTTCTTATTTCATCACGGCGGGCGATTGACGGAATGGTTACAGCCGTTTTTCATCCTGGCCCCAGCGCTGCTGGTCGGATGTGTCGCCACGCCTAACGTGCAACCAACCAGGGGTACCTGTATTACACTTACTATCGGTACCGCTGCACTGGTGTTGCTGGGGTACAGCACGGTCATGGCCTCTAACGTGGCTAATGCCGGACAAAAAATGAGTGGAATTATCCCCTTCAGCCAGAAAGTTGACCAGTTATGGTACCAACGCTACGGCACACCTCTACGCTTGGTTGGCGGAGAACATATTTCCGACTGGCTTCTTTTTTACGCGCCGTCGAGGCCTAAAACCATTACGCCCTGGAGCAACAGCACAGAACCTAATATCTATAACGCTGAGATCCGTTATGCAGATATTGCGCGTTTTGGTGCACTGCTGATTGGTGATTCAGTCAAAAACTGTACTGACACCTCGTTTAGCAAGGCGTTGACGCAGTGGCCGCAGATAAAGCTGGATGCGATTAGCCAGATAACCTTTCACCAGGATAAACGGCATAAAGGCTATCCGCTGTGTATCGGGTTTGTAAGACCGGAATAATATAACGGTGTATCCTCATAAACAAAAGAGCAGCCTTTGCTTCAGTTATGTTTTTCGACACTGTAGCAAAGGTCACGATGAGACAGCCTGTTGTGGGTTCTGTCGTATGAAGATAGTGTCAGGTAAGAGCCTTTGTACCTTCTTCCCGAAAAAGTCATGCCCTACACTCAGCAAACTTTCAAAGCCAGTTTGATACCACAGGTAATACCCTCTACAATAATTGCTGGGTTTGCTCATTAAATGTTATCAAATCCAGAGATGGCAATAATTATAGTGCATTAGAAGACATCACTTCTGATAATCAAGCCTTTAATAATATATTAGAGGGTATTGATATAATAGAATGTGAGAATTTATTAAAAGAAATGAATGTGCAAAAAATACCTGAATCCTCTCTTTTTACAAACATTAAAGAAGCTTTACAGGCAGAAGTTTTCAATAGTACTGTAGAAGATGACTTTGAGAGTTTTATTTCTTACGAATTACAAAGCCATGGACCATTGATGTTGATCAGGCCTTCACTTGGCTCGGAATGTCTACATGCAGAGTGCATTGTAGGCTATGACAGAGAAGAGAAAAAAGTATTAATTTATGATTCAATGAATACCTCACCTGAATGGCAATCAAATATTGATGTCTATGACAAGCTTACATTAGCATTCAATGATAAATATAAAAATGAAGATTGCAGTATTTGTGGTCTCTACTATGACGGTGTTTATGAGCCAAAACCTTTACACTCCCCCTCCTGGAAAGACTGGTGTACCATTTTATGATAGTTAACATTTTACCAACAATCATGAATCGTGTTTAGAGCAACCGGTATAGCCTGAACTAATAATTATCAGTATACTAGTCGTGTCTACATTCTATGTATTTGGTTACAATTATTCATCCCCTTTTCTTACCAAAGTAATTTTTCAGGCTATCTCGCGATGGCCTGAGCTATCCAAAAAATGCAAATTATAGATTACTGTTAGGCTTTTGCAGCCAGTCAGGTTTTGAGGTATCCACACGGTTTACCAACACCCTGTATTTTTCCATTGATCGAGCTGTGCTTTCTCATCATCTGTTGTCTGCTATACAATCATATTCCCGAGTACGAGGTTGATGTAATTGTCAAAATCCCGGCGATTAACCTTGATTTTTATCAATACTTCAGGGATACAGTAATACTTTTCCCAGTATTAACGGTTAACGCCTCTGTTTTTTTCTTCTTCTCCAGTACCACCTAGCGCCGTGGCCCCCCCCTCAGGTAACCATGCCCTAAACTGCTGCCGGCGTTCCCTGGCATGAGATAGTGATATGGTTGGATAATCGCCAATCGTCAGTTAAGCGGCTTTCCCGTTCCATCTGTATCGGTAAAAGAATGTTATACTGCCGGATGTAGAGCGCCTGACATTTAGGCCATGAGCGTCTGAGATGACCTTGATTTGGACTCTTTTTTGCCAAGAGCCTTTCTTAATTTTGTGTCGGTAAGCAATGTGTACACTCCATAAGAGGATATACACATCAGTGTATACATTTTGCATAAATTGATAACCTTCAAGTTAATGCAAAGTACACAAAATTAAAACGCCAACGGTCGATAACAACTTGATATTGCTTGAAAATTTAAAAAGATATAAAGCATGGTAAACAAAAATAAAACGAGTAAATATGCCCTACGATAGCGTATACAGCGAAAAGCGCCCGCCAGGAACCCTGCGCACCGCCTGGCGCAAATTTTACAGCGATGCGCCTGCGATGGTGGGTTTGTATGGATGCGCCGGTCTGGCGTTACTGTGCATTTTTGGCGGCTGGATCGCGCCCTATGGTATCGATCAGCAATTTCTGGGCTATCAGCTACTGCCGCCCTCCTGGTCACGCTATGGCGAAGTCTCCTTTTTTCTGGGAACTGACGATCTGGGGCGCGACGTGCTAAGCCGCCTGTTAAGCGGCGCGGCGCCTACAGTCGGCGGCGCGTTCATCGTGACACTGGCCGCTATGCTATGTGGATTAGTCCTCGGCGTAGTGGCAGGCGCGACGCACGGTTTGCGATCTGCCGTACTTAACCATATTCTGGACACGCTGCTTTCCATCCCTTCGCTATTGCTGGCGATTATCGTCGTGGCGTTTGCCGGACCGCATCTGTCACACGCGATGTTTGCCGTCTGGCTGGCCCTGTTGCCGCGAATGGTACGTTCAGTCTACAGCATGGTGCATGATGAGCTGGAAAAAGAGTATGTTATCGCCGCCCGTCTGGATGGCGCGACGACGTTGAATATTCTGTGGTTTGCCATTTTACCGAATATTACCGCCGGCCTGGTCACTGAAATTACCCGTGCACTGTCGATGGCGATTCTGGATATCGCCGCGTTGGGATTTTTAGATCTCGGCGCGCAGCTTCCTTCTCCCGAATGGGGCGCTATGTTGGGAGATGCGCTGGAGCTAATCTATGTCGCTCCGTGGACCGTTATGCTACCCGGCGCAGCGATAACGCTCAGTGTTTTACTGGTGAACCTGCTCGGGGACGGGATTCGTCGTGCGATTATTGCGGGAGTAGAGTAATGCCGTTACTGGATATCCGCAATCTCACCATTGAATTTAAAACCAGCGAAGGCTGGGTAAAAGCGGTTGATCGCGTCAGTATGACATTAAGCGAAGGCGAAATTCGCGGCCTGGTCGGTGAATCGGGTTCCGGAAAGAGTCTTATTGCTAAAGCTATTTGCGGCGTGGCGAAAGACAACTGGCGAGTTACTGCCGACCGTATGCGTTTTGATGATATCGATTTACTACGTCTCTCCTCTCGTGAACGGCGTAAGCTGGTCGGGCATAACGTGTCGATGATCTTCCAGGAGCCACAGTCGTGCCTTGATCCTTCCGAACGTGTCGGTCGACAGTTAATGCAAAATATTCCCGCCTGGACCTATAAAGGCCGCTGGTGGCAGCGTTTAGGCTGGCGTAAACGGCGCGCGATTGAGTTACTGCACCGGGTGGGGATAAAAGATCATAAAGATGCGATGCGCAGTTTTCCCTATGAGCTGACCGATGGCGAGTGTCAGAAAGTCATGATCGCTATCGCGCTGGCGAATCAGCCACGGCTCCTGATTGCTGATGAACCCACTAACTCAATGGAACCTACAACACAGGCACAAATTTTTCGCCTGCTGACCCGGCTGAATCAAAACAGTAACACCACCATTCTGTTGATTAGCCATGACCTGCAAATGCTGAGTCAGTGGGCTGACAAAATCAACGTTTTATACTGCGGTCAGACGGTAGAAACGGCGCCAAGTAAAGATTTGGTGACGACGCCACACCACCCTTATACGCAGGCGCTTATCCGTGCGATTCCGGATTTTGGCAGCGCGATGCCGCATAAAAGCCGTCTGAATACCTTGCCGGGCGCGATCCCGCTGCTGGAGCAGTTACCGATAGGTTGCCGTCTGGGGCCGCGTTGTCCCTACGCACAACGAGAATGCATTATCACGCCACGCTTAACTGGCGCGAAAAACCATCTCTATGCCTGTCATTTTCCGCTGAATATGGAGAGAGAGTGATATGGTGGAAACTCTGCTTGAAGTCCGCAACCTGAGTAAAACCTTTCGCTACCGGACAGGATGGTTTCGTCGCCAGACTGTCGACGCAGTGAAATCCCTGAGCTTTACGCTTCGTGAGCGCCAGACTCTGGCCATTATCGGCGAAAATGGTTCCGGCAAATCCACGCTGGCGAAAATGCTGGCCGGCATGATTGAACCCACCAGCGGCGAGCTTTTTATTGACGATCATCCCCTGCATTACGGCGACTATTCGTTTCGAAGCCAGCGTATTCGAATGATTTTTCAGGACCCCTCAACCTCGCTAAATCCTCGTCAACGTATCTCGCAGATCCTTGACTTCCCACTGCGCCTCAATACCGATCTGGAGCCGGAACAGCGGCGCAAACAGATTGTCGAGACGATGCGTATGGTAGGGCTATTGCCCGATCACGTTAGCTACTACCCGCATATGTTGGCGCCGGGGCAAAAGCAACGTCTGGGCCTGGCCCGCGCGCTGATTTTACGCCCTAAGGTTATTATCGCGGACGAGGCGCTGGCTTCGCTTGATATGTCTATGCGCTCGCAACTCATCAATTTGATGCTTGAATTGCAGGAAAAACAGGGCATCTCCTATATCTATGTCACACAGCATATCGGCATGATGAAACATATTAGCGATCAAGTATTAGTGATGCACCAAGGGGAAGTGGTTGAACGTGGCAGCACCGCAGATGTGCTTGCCTCTCCACTACATGAGCTTACCCGTCGTTTAATTGAAGGCCATTTTGGCGAGGCGCTGACTGCTGACGCATGGCGAAAAGACCGTTAACCCAAACAAAGCCCCTCAGATCGATTCCCTGAGGGGGTTCATGCGACTGTCCAAAACCAGGGTTTCAACCTCTTCTAACGCAACGGAAGGAAACAACGCGCTCTGGATTGCCAAAACGCCTGCCGCTTTTAACGCCGGCAAATAGCGTGCGTTTTCCAGACCGTCCACAACAACTTTGTCACAATAATTCCGGATATGTTTGACAAGCAGCGGAAACGTTATTTTTTCAATTTGTGAGACGAAAAAGCTACGATCAAGTTTTACGCCGCTAAAACACCCGCAAACTAATGGCGCCGCGGTCGCGTTCCCTGCGCCCAGGTCACCCAGCCATAATGGGTTAGGCTGCTTATGAAGCGCGTAAATTAAAGGATCGACTGGCGCGTTATCATGACATGAAAGATGTTCAGCGACCTGCAATCCCACAAATAGCATAGCGTGTAGTAAAGCGCGAATGTCTTTATCCTGGAGGGCAAGCTGCGCCATATCCCTATCGATATTTACGGTACAGAAGAGGCTATGGCGTAGAAACCAGCGACGTTTGCCAGCGATTATCCGCAGCAGGTCAAGCAGAAAACGGCGCTTCTGCGAATTGTCCCATGACGAAATAACAAACTCAGGGTGCAGCGGACGAGCGAACGCCGATGAAAAACGGGTAATAATGTCAACCCCCAGTAAATCCCCTTCCATTCCCTTTATCGGTTCTGCAATGAAAAAATAGCGCATGTGACCACTCCGCTTGATCTTAACTCCCTGATAATGCGCTTTTAACGCAAATCAATCAATAAAAACGATCAATATATAAAAAATGATCGAAAAAAACAATATAAGTTAACATATTGATAAAAATCAAATTTTATTTTTTAAGAATGTTCTCGTATTGCTATAGGGCAAATAACACCCTATGCCAGACAGCGCTAATGAGCAGGTATAAGACAATCCACAAGGCAGAATTCGTCTTGTCAGGCAGCGGGGGAAGCGCAATAGCGAGGCATTTCACAGCTACGTGGCTATTCCGATTTGCGAGCGGCATCTCTGCTTCAGGCCACCAGGTCTCCCGGATGGCCTGAACAAATAGCGACACAAATAGCGACTTGATAAGTTTGTAGCGAATACGTCTTCGGCGCATTCGCAGAAAAGAAATGGACTAAATGTTATTTTTTTAATTCATCTTTTAATACCTTAGCAACAAGGGCCCCCTCCTCAGGTGGCGCTATATTAAAACGTCTTTCAGGCCCAGGAGTCTGTACTTCCACTCCGATTAACGCATCAAAATCATTAATAAGTGACTGATAATATTCAATATCTTCAACATCTCCTTTGGTCTCGGCCTGCTTTAAATTCACCAGGTAACGCGCCTTAATTTGCTCTTCCAGTTGCATTGTTGCAAGAGAAGCTCTTCGCTGTTGCCGGGCATCTTTTGACAATACGATTTGGTCTCCATCCACAAAGTAAAGTTGTTGTTTATTTATTTGCAGAATATTACCTAAGATATGCATATCATGCATATAAACCCCCCGGGATTCAAGAAGCTCCTCCGCCCTTCGATAGTTTTCGTCATCGCTAATATCGAACTCCTCCCCCTTGATATATTTTGAAACTAAAACCGTGACGTTTTCGCCATTAATATTCATGATGGCCGAACGAGAAAAATTGTTGTCGTCATTAGCCATATTCAAATAGTTACTGACACGATCAGGATGCCCATTACGGTGCTCTTGAGACGTAAAATTAACTTTTATTCCCCGATTATTAATTGGAACCTTAACAACAAATTCATTATTTAACAGATAGACCGTCCCATAACTTCCGCTACCTATTTTATTTTTTTCAATGTCAGCCATGCAAATATTCTTCCTAAAGTCTGGCGAGTTAATAAATATATCTATCTCAGCCATTTGTTGGGGAGCTGTCTGAGTAGTAGCGTTGCTATCAAACACATCTATCACTGCTTCTTGTTGGGAAGCCGTCTGAGTAGTAGCGTTGCTATCAAACACATCTATCACTGCTTCTTGTTGGGAAGCCGTCTGAGCAGTAGCACCATCATCACCTGCCGATTCGGGCGCCGGTGACAGGTACTCTAACAAACGTTGCTCAAAAGCGGCATAGCGCCCATTCCCATTTGCTTCGTCCAGGGGCAAATTCTCATTCTCCAAAGTGGTAAGCGTAATCTCACCTTTATTGTAGTTAAACATCGTTTCTTTTAAAAAATCGAGGCAATGCTCAGAACACTCCGCCTCGGCAAGTAATACGCTTTCGTAATACATTTTTAATAGTGACGTATTTTCTCGATATGCCAGTACTTCTACAGTATATTTACCCATCGCTTCAGGTCTGGAAGCATCAATAAGTTTAACGTATCCAATAATGGGACGCCATTGTGTACAACTCTCATCTTTTTTTAACGGAAAAGGCCCTTTAATATCTGGGCGCTCTTTTTTTTGGCATAGCAGAGTGTATATCTCTTTATAATCGGAAATTAAACTCCGACCAGTAAATACACTCCTGAAAAAATCTATAAATTGCTCACACGTTGAAAAAATGTGCTCTCTTTTATTCTCGATAATATCTTTTAGATGGCTTTCTGATATACGGCAGCTATGATTTCCAATATAAAACGTAAACGGCATAAGTATCATCCTCTGAAAATTATCATAGCATGATAAACATATGAAAACCCTATTTGTAACTACTGTAATCACCTGATTTTCAAAAAAACTTACATTAAGTATTAATGCTGTTATCGGCAAGTGAAGTAATCAAATGTTATCTAAAAAAATCACTTTCATTAATAACTCGCTTATTAAAACTACCCATCCATAACATCATCATTAGATGGGTCTAAACCTGTGACCATTTATGACAAAAGAAAAATAAAGCAGTTAACTATTCAAGCTTCCTATATTACTGTTATTTACCTGATGGAAGGCACGACATCGTAGTGCTTACTGACCAACCCGGCATCTCTGGTTGGATGAGGCGAACCTTACATTAGTGGGTATACTTCAATACTTCACCCTGGAGCCTACCCTGTCAGGCTCTTAATACGCAGTTTTCCTTCTTGTAACTTACCGTGCTGTTTTAGAACACCGCCTAACAGGCTCGCTTCAAATATAGTGGCGGAAAAATAGCGTGACACACAGGGCCGGGAGTAGGATATAATTTCAGATTAATGTCGAGCGCTTTTGAAAAATCACCTTTAACCAATTGATATCAAAAGCAAAAAACAAGAAATGACTATAAGGATTAAAGCTATGGGTTTTCTTTCCGGTAAGCGCATTCTGGTCACTGGAGTGGCCAGTAAACTGTCCATCGCCTACGGTATCGCGCAGGCAATGCACCGCGAAGGAGCTGAGCTGGCGTTCACCTACCAGAACGACAAACTGAAAGGCCGCGTGGAAGAGTTTGCTGCCCAACTGGGTTCCAGTATTGTTTTACCGTGTGACGTCGCTGAAGACGCCAGTATTGACGCTATGTTTGCGGAGCTGGGTAACGTTTGGCCGAAATTTGACGGTTTCGTACACTCCATCGGCTTTGCGCCTGGCGACCAACTGGACGGCGATTATGTTAATGCGGTTACCCGCGAAGGCTTTAAAATCGCTCATGATATTAGCTCCTACAGCTTTGTGGCCATGGCAAAAGCCTGCCGCGCCATGCTAAATCCAGGTTCTGCGCTATTGACCTTGTCTTACCTGGGAGCAGAACGCGCCATCCCTAACTACAACGTCATGGGGCTGGCGAAAGCCTCTCTGGAAGCCAACGTGCGTTATATGGCAAATGCAATGGGACCGGAAGGCGTTCGCGTCAACGCCATCTCTGCAGGTCCAATTCGTACACTGGCGGCATCCGGCATTAAAGATTTTCGTAAAATGTTGGCGCATTGTGAAGCCGTTACGCCAATTCGTCGCACCGTTACCATTGAAGATGTGGGTAACTCAGCGGCATTTCTGTGCTCCGATCTCTCTGCGGGTATTTCTGGCGAAGTCGTCCATGTTGACGGCGGGTTCAGTATTGCGGCAATGAATGAGCTGGAACTGAAGTAAACATATTAAATTTATTCGCGGGCGACACCACTATGCCGCCCCATTTTCCCCTACTAATCCAGCTCGCCACCTGTCGGATATCTTATTTCTTCGTACAGTCATCAACGATCGGCTTCATACTTTCAGCGCCTACGAACGTATGAACACTGCGCTGACCATCGCTCAGGTTTTTGGGATACCGCGTTTATGCCGCGCGGCTGTCGTCGGTACTCATGCGCGATCCGTCCTCATTCGCATTACTCGAACGCATACTGATCAGCATATTACGCACGACTTCCCCACCCTCTCAGCTTCCGCTTATCACGTTCCTCACATCGCGTATCAACGGCATGTCGCCTGCTTTAACGAACAGGCGACCCAACCTGGCGCATGGCGTCGCGCAGTGAACACTTTACGACAGGCAGAAGATGACATCGCACGCTGGGAACGACAACATTCAGTTGAGCCCGCGCTGGCACAGGCGATACAATGGCTCGCCCGAGCGTTTTAGCGCCGCGCATTTTTCCCCAATACTTGACATGGGGGTCTCATCGGAGCAGGCCATAAATATGCCAGGCTGGTGCGGCGTGTGCGGATGGTTAAATCGTTTAAAAATCGCGTTGGGCGAGCCCCATTAACCCATCCATTACTGAAAGAGCGCTTGCTGCGCCAGGCAGAATCGCGTAAAACTGTCAGCCGCTCTTTTGGCTACGAAAATAGACGACTATGTTTCAGGACAACCCGCTGCTAGCGCAGCTTAAACAGCAACTGCATTCCCAGACGCCGCGCGCTGAAGGGGTCGTAAAAGCCACGGAAAAAGGCTTTGGCTTTCTGGAGGTTGATGCGCAAAAAAGCTATTTCATTCCGCCGCCGCAGATGAAAAAAGTGATGCATGGCGACCGCATTGTCGCGGTCATCCACACGGAAAAAGAACGTGAGTCTGCCGAGCCGGAAGCACTGATCGAACCGTTCCTGACGCGTTTTGTGGGAAAAATTCAGGGTAAAAATGACCGCCTGTCCATCGTGCCGGATCATCCGTTGCTGAAAGATGCGATTCCCTGCCGCGCCGCGCGCGGCGTTCAGCATGAGTTCAAAGAAGGTGACTGGGCGGTTGCCGAAATGCGCCGCCATCCGCTTAAAGGCGACCGTTCGTTTTACGCCGATTTAACGCAGTACATCACCTTTGCCGACGATCACTTTGTTCCCTGGTGGGTTACGCTTGCCCGCCACAACCTGGAAAAAGAGGCGCCAAATGGCGTAGCGACGGAGATGCTTGACGAAGGACTAGAACGTCAGGATCTGACCGCGCTGAATTTCGTGACTATCGATAGCGCCAGCACCGAGGATATGGATGACGCGCTTTATGCCGAAGAGTTAGCGGATGGCAGACTCCAGCTTACGGTGGCTATCGCCGATCCTACCGCCTGGATTGCCGAGGATAGTAAGCTGGATAACGCCGCGAAAATTCGCGCCTTTACCAACTACCTGCCGGGCTTCAATATTCCTATGCTGCCGCGTGAGCTGTCTGACGATCTGTGCTCGTTGCGCGCCAACGAAGTGCGTCCGGCGCTCGCCTGTCGCATGACCATCGCCGCGGACGGCGCCATTGACGATGATATCGCCTTTTTTGCGGCCACGATAGAATCGAAGGCCAAGCTGGCGTACGACAATGTCTCCGACTGGCTGGAAAATAGCGGCACCTGGCAGCCGGATAACGAAGGCATTGCCCAGCAGATTCGCCTGTTGCACCGTATTTGTCTGAGTCGCGGTGAGTGGCGTCATCATCATGCGTTAGTGTTTAAAGATCGCCCGGATTATCGCTTTGTGCTTGGCGAAAAAGGCGAAGTATTAGATATCGTGGCGGAACCGCGCCGTATCGCTAACCGTATCGTAGAAGAGTCAATGATTGCCGCTAACCTTTGCGCTGCGCGCGTACTGCGCGATAAGCTCGGTTTCGGTATTTACAACGTACACACGGGTTTCGATCCCGCTAATGCCGAGGCGCTGGCCGCGCTGCTGAAAACGCATGGTCTGCATGTCGATGCCGAAGAAGTGCTGACGCTGGAAGGCTTCTGTAAACTGCGTCGTGAACTGGATGCGCAGCCTTCCGGTTTCCTTGACAGCCGCATTCGTCGCTTTCAGTCTTTTGCGGAAATCAGTACCGAACCGGGGCCGCATTTCGGTCTCGGTTTTGAGGCTTACGCCACATGGACCTCTCCCATCCGTAAGTATGGCGATATGATTAACCATCGCCTGCTGAAAGCGGTCATCAAGGGTGAGGCTATTGCTCGTCCGCAGGAAGAGATTACCCAGCAAATGGCGGAGCGCCGTCGCCTGAACCGTATGGCGGAGCGCGATGTCGGCGACTGGTTATATGCACGTTTCCTTAACGATAAGGCGGGGACGAATACCCGTTTCGCGGCAGAAATTATTGACGTCAGCCGCGGTGGTATGCGTGTGCGACTGGTCGATAACGGCGCTATCGCCTTTATCCCTGCCCCGTTCCTGCACGCCGTTCGCGATGAACTGGTATGCAGCCAGGAACACGGTACGGTACAGATCAAAGGTGAGACGGTTTATAAAGTGACGGATGTCATTGATGTCACTATTGCGGAAGTTCGCATGGAAACACGTAGCATTATTGCCCGACCGGCAGCGTAACCCGAACTCAACGGCCTTTGCCTTTTTCAGCAAAGGCCGTTTCTTTTCTTCTTCTCCCTTCCGTCATGCTCTACGTTTAATCTTATTCAAGCGCCCCATTCCTTGTTATTTTTAGCTGGCGACTATGCTTTTTCCAGAATCTGGATTACATATGAATATATAAATAAAACAATACGTTCAGCCATAATTAACCTTATGTATAACATGGCTAACCTTTCTTTTCGGGCACCGGCGCTTAAATGGGATGGTACGCATAATGAAACAGATTCAGGAACAAACGGCGCTAAGTCCTCTTCACTCTCACTGGCGTCTGGCTGATGATCGCAACGTGCTGCATCTCTCCCCGACAGGTGAAACGGATGCAGAAAAAACGGTTGAGCTATCGCCGGAGCAAGCCGGGCGTATCCGGGAAATGACGGCGATTACTTCCAGTCTGCTGATAACGTTGTCGATAGAAAAACAGGCTACCGCTGTGCACCTGGTAGGCCGTAAGATTAATAAACGTGAATGGGCTGGCAGCCTGGCAACCTGGCCTGATACACCTGCCGTCGCGCCAACGCTGGCGCAGGAACTCTATTTTGCCGAGCAAATCATATCAGAAGCCAGCTCAGTCATTGCGATACTGGATAGCCAGGGCAAAATTTGTCGATTTAATCGGTTATGCGAAGAGTACACGGGCTTAAAAGAGCGAGATGTAATTGGTCAAAGCGTCTTTAAATTATTTATGAGTCGCCGGGAGGCGGCTGCCTCCCGGCGCTACATTGAGGGGTTTTTTCGCAATGGCAATGCTTATGAAATCGAACGCTGGATAAAGACCCGTAAAGGCCAACGCCTGTTCTTATTTCGTAATAAATTCGTCCATAGCGGTAGCGGAAAAAACGAAATTTTCCTGATCTGCGCAGGCACAGATATCACCGAAGAAAGGCGGGCTCAGGAGCGTTTACGCATACTGGCGAATACAGACACCGTCACTGGCCTGCCCAATCGCAATGCTATCCATGAATTTATTAATAATGCTATTGCCGCGGCTGGCGAGTCGCAGGTGGGTATCGTTTATCTCGATCTGGATAACTTCAAGAAAATTAATGACGCCTATGGGCATATGTTTGGCGATCAGCTCTTACAGGCCGTTTCGTTGGCGCTGTTGAGTTGTCTGGGGGAAGATCAATTGCTGGCCAGACTGGGAGGGGATGAATTTGTTGTCCTCGCTGCCCATACGTCTCAGGGCACGCTGGAAGCAGTAGCCTCACGAATCCTTACCCGTCTGCGGCAACCGTTTCGTATTGGACTCATTGAAGTTTACACGGGATGCGCCATTGGCATTTCGTTGGCCCCCCAGCACGGACAGGATAGCGAAAGTATCATTCGTAATGCCGACACCGCAATGTATAACGCCAAAGAAGGCGGCCGCGGTCAGTTTTGCGTTTTTTCGCCGGAAATGAATCAGCGCGTATTTGACTATCACTGGCTGGACACAAACCTGCGAAAAGCGCTGGAAAACGATCAGTTACTTATTCACTATCAACCCAAAATTACCTGGCGCGGCGAAGTCCGTAGCCTGGAAGCGCTGGTACGCTGGCAATCGCCGGAACGCGGATTAATTCCGCCGCTGGAGTTCATCTCATACGCCGAAGAGTCAGGACTCATCGTTCCGCTGGGCCGCTGGGTGATTCTGGATGTGGTTCGCCAGATTGCGAAATGGCGCGACAAAGGGATTAACTTGCGCGTAGCCGTTAACTTTTCGGCGCGACAACTGGCCGACCAGACGCTTTTTACTGCGCTTAAACAGGTTTTGCACGATCTGAATTTTGAGTATTGCCCGATCGATGTCGAGCTAACGGAAAGCTGCCTGATTGAAAACGACACGCTGGCGCTATCGGTTATCCAGCAATTTAGTCAGCTCGGCGCTCAGATTCATCTGGATGATTTCGGCACCGGTTATTCTTCGCTTTCCCAACTCGCCCGGTTCCCTATTGATGCCGTTAAACTGGATCAGGCTTTCGTCAGAGACATCTATAAGCAACCGCTGTCGCAATCTCTGGTTCGGGCGATTGTCGCGGTGGCTCAGGCGCTAAATTTACAAGTGATTGCCGAAGGCGTAGAACATGCGAAAGAAGATGCCTTCCTGACAAAAAACGGCGTCAATGAACGACAGGGCTTTTTATTCGCCAAACCTATGCCCGCCGTTTCTTTTGAACGCTGGTACAAACGTTATCAGACGAAAAAAATGCGTTAATAACGGAGATAATAGAGAGAACAGCCTATGCAGACAGGCATAACCCTATTTTTCCCTTCTCTTTTCAGATTAATTTCTGCATCATGAATTTAAACCTTTTCTGACATTAAGGATGACAAACATGTCTGATATCGAAGCACAACGAATTGTCCAACGCATTGATACCGTGCTGGATATCCTTGTTGCTGGCGATTACCACTCGGCCATCAATAATCTTGAAATATTGAAAGCGGAGCTGTTAGATCAGGTTAAAGACGGTATCTCGCCACCCCGTGCTCCCGGGTCGCCCTGGGAAATCTGATAGCGATTATTTGCTCCGGGATGGCCGTTAGCCCTTCCCGGTTCTCTGAATGTCTGTTGACTCCTTTTAACGTATAAAATTAATACTATGAACTCCCGACAACAATCAATTTTGCAAATGGTGGTTGATAAAGGCCAGATGAGCGTTGCTGAACTGGCGAAAATTACCGGCGTATCTGAAGTCACGATACGTCAGGACCTGAATACCCTGGAAAAACAGAGCTATTTACGCCGTGCGCACGGTTTCGCCGTTTCGCTTGAGAGCGATGACGTAGAAACTCGCATGATGACTAATTACACGCTAAAACGCCGACTGGCGGAGTTCGCCGCCTCGCTGGTCAGTCCAGGGGAATCCGTTTTTATTGAAAATGGCAGTAGCAATGCGCTATTGGCCCGGACGCTGGCGGAACAAAAAGATGTCACCATCATCACTGTGAGCAGTTATATCGCGCACCTGCTTAAAGAAACCCCTTGCGAAGTCATTCTCCTCGGTGGAATCTATCAGAAAAAAAGCGAAAGCATGGTAGGGCCGTTGACGCGACAGTTTATCCAGCAAGTGCATTTCAGCAAAGCATTTATCGGTATTGATGGCTGGCAGGCTGATACCGGCTTTACCGGACGCGACATGATGCGATCGGATGTGGTTAACGCCGTTCTGGAAAAAGGCTCAGAAGCGATTGTCCTCACCGACAGCTCCAAATTTGGCTGCGTGCATCCCTATCCCCTGGGCCCGCTCTCTCGCTTCCATCGTGTCATTACGGATTCCAGAATTTCCGCCAGCGATCAAATGCAGTTAGAACATGCGGGGCTGCTAGTCAATGTTATTGGCTCATCCGTTTAAAATATTTCCCGATGATTTGCCCTATGGCAAATCATCCTCTCTCTGAGACTTTTCTGACGTTCCAATTAAGACTATTTACCTGTTGTAACGAGCGTAACGTCGTAAAATTAATACTAGCGAAATAACAGGAAGTGACTATCACCTGCGTGATATATCCCTGCGCAATCAGGTTTTACGGAAAATCTCTTAACAGGTTTTATTTTAACTATAGTTAAAGTGAGCTTAATTCCGTGAATCATTAATTCAGGAGAAAGTATTATGTTTATGACGAGCAAAAAAATGGCCGCTGCTGTGCTGGCAATCACCGTAGCACTGTCTTTGAGCGCCTGCTCAAACTGGTCCAAGCGCGATCGCAACACGGCTATTGGCGCAGGTGCGGGGGCGCTAGGCGGCGCAGTATTAACTGATGGCAGCACATTAGGCACCCTGGGCGGCGCGGCGGTCGGCGGCGTTATTGGTCACCAGGTCGGAAAATAATCCAGATGTTTAAATATTGAACGGCTCAAAATAATACGATTATTCTTTTCAGGTCTGGATTACAAAAATAGACAAAGTTGACTTTTACGCCACGGTAATTTACAACCGTGGCGTTTTCATTAGCCGCCAGCTAATTTTACTTTCATTCCTTTAGCTTCCAGCAACGATTTTATCAAGTCGCGTTTATCACCCTGAATTTCAATAATCCCTTCTTTTACTGCCCCGCCGCAGCCGCACTTTTTCTTCAGCTCAGCCGCCAGTTTGGTTAATTCCGCATAATCCATCTGAATGCCGGTAATCAAACATACGCCTTTACCCTTACGGCCACTGGTTTGACGCTGAATGCGAACGATACCATCCCCTTTTGGACGAACCAGCGCCGTTTTAGGCTCTTCAATGCGCCCCGTCTCCGTTGAATAAACCAGACGACTATTGGAATCGCTCATTATGCCTCCCGTTTCAGTGACGCGTTAATATCCTTCAGCGTTTGCGCCGGATCTACCGATTGCGTAACCGGACGGCCAATCACCATATAGTCGACGCCGGCGGATAATGCCTGTTCGGGCGTCATAATGCGCCGCTGGTCGCCCGCCTCACTGCCTGCAGGCCGAATACCTGGCGTCACCAGCTTAAATGCTGCGCCAAAGACCTGTTTAAATCTGACAGCCTCCTGGGCCGAACAGACCACGCCATCCAGCCCGCATTGCTGCGTCAGGCACGCCAGCCGCTCCGCATGTTCAGCCAGTGACAACGTCACGCCCAGCTCGCGCAGATCGCTGGTTTCCATACTGGTCAGAACTGTCACCGCAATCAGCAGCGGCGCATCTTTACCGAACGGCGCCAGCGCGTCCCGCGCTGCGGTCATCATTCTCGCCCCGCCAGACGCATGAACATTTACCATCCAGACGCCCAGGTCCGCCGCAGCGGCGACGGCCCGGGCCGCTGTGTTGGGAATATCATGAAATTTTAGATCAAGAAAGATATCAAACCCGCGTTGCTGGAGATCACGAACGAGTTGTGGACCAAACAGCGTGAACATCTCTTTGCCCACTTTTAAACGACAATCGCGAGGATCGATTTTGTCGACAAACGCCAGGGCCTTATCGCGTTCATGGTAATCCAACGCCACAACGACTGGCGATTCAGTAATAGCGCGGGAAGAAGATGAAGCAGTAAACGTCATGACCAGACCTTCTTGATGATGGGCACCGCAAGTGGCGCAAATTGGGTAAACGGCGTGCATTCTACCTGCAGCGCAGGGAAATTAACAGGTTCGATCGACACCTGCTACGCCCTGGCCTCCGATGATAACGCGGCTTTTTGTATTAAGTCATTAAGTATGTTGTAACTAAGATGAAGACTTTTTTATATATTATTGCCCGTCAAGACCACGAATTGGTTTAATAGTCGACCATGCCCGGCAGGATGGACAGTGCCAGTACAAGGTATAGGCGGTAAAACCGCATTTCTGACAACGATACCGCGGTTTACTACGCACCTGCTCGCCAACCATATCGCGCAGCACCATCAGACTTTCTTTCGCTCGCCCTTCTTCCGCATCGTTGAGATGGTAATCCATCAGCTTATGGAACACCCGCATGGTAGGATGTCGCTGTAGCTGACGAGTGATATAAATTTGGGCTGCGTCACACCCATCGCGCGCCTCCAGAATATCGGCAAGCATTAGCTCAGCGCCAGCGCCGGTATTCTCCTCAACGGCGCGGCGTAAAAACTCCGCCCACTCGGCATTTTTACCGAGCTGTTGATAGCAGGTCTGCAACATTTCCAGCGTTTCGCTGACCAGCTCTTTATCCTGGACGATAACACGTTGCAGGCTTTCGACTGCTTTGGCGTAATCCCCTCTCGCCATATAAACGCGCCCCATCATGATAGACACCCGGGCGCTATTTTTATCTGCGGCGGCACCTTTTTTCAACAACGCCATCGCGCGATCCATGTCGTCGTTGCCCATCTGCTGTAAAGCTAACTCACAGTAAAAGTGGGCGATTTCGATACGCTGTTTATCTTTTCCCAGTTTCACCAGCCGTTCTGCTACTTCAATCGCCTTTTGCCAGTCGCTGGTTAGCTGATAGATTTGCAAGAGCTGCTGTAACGCGCCTACACGAAACTCTGTTTCGTCGGTAAGTTGGTTAAACATATCTTCCGCGCGATCATATAAACCGGCGGCCATATAATCGCGCCCCAGTTGCTGAACAGCCAGTAAACGCTGTTCATAGGTCAATGAAGCGCTTTCCATGAGCGTTTGATGAATACGAATGGCGCGATCGACTTCGCCGCGAGAACGAAACAAATTCCCGAGGGTGAGATGAGCCTCAACGGTACCGGTATCCTCTTTAAGCATATCGAGGAACAGGTCCACCGCTTTATCTTGTTGGTTACTCAGCAGGAAGTTAACCCCTGCGACATAATCGCGCGACAGGCGGTTAGCTTCATCCTGTTTTGTTTGTTGCGCACTTCTGCGGCCCATATACCACCCATAGACAGCGGCTATAGGCAACAGCAGAAATAACAACTCCAACATATATGATTATTCCTTTACAACCGACGAATCGGCAGTGACCGTAACGTCGGTTGCTGGCGAGAGCTTGTTTTCCAGTCGTTTAATTTTACGTTCAGCGCGGGCAAGGGAAACGCGGACCCGCAGCCAGAACAGGCCGCAAATCAGCCAGCCAATCGCAAAACCGGCGGCGAACAGCACAGCAAGCAACGTGGAGATACGATACTCCCCTTGCGCCAGCAGGTAGTTAAACGTCACCTGTTGATCATTCTGCGCGCCCAGTGTCACCGAAATAACAAAAATCGCCAATACCAGTAAGAAAATGAGTAAATATTTCACATTACTTCCCGTTATGTGGTTTGCGCGAATAAATCGTGTCCAACTTACCGCATCCAGCCTTCTAAATTACCATTTTCACGCCTCGCGCGAAATGGAAAAGCGCCCGCCATCAGATGATTTAAGGGCAATTGACAGAAAATCAACCGTTGTCAGCTTTCCTGCTCGCGTTCAGCAATTTCTTGCGCTTCTTCACGAGGCGGCGTAAGCGGCCCGCAAATTCGCTGCGCCAGCCAGGTCGCCAGGGTAACTAATAACCAGGAGATGAGCGTAGCGACCACTAAATCTCGCGGCCAGTGCATTCCCAGAAGCAAACGGCTGCCCATTACGCCGGTCGCCCAGACTAACAAAAACGCGATGGTGAAAGTACGTCTGCGCGGCCATAACAGACCTACGGCCAAAAGCGCCCAGCTCGCTGCAAACATGGTGTGTCCGGAGGGAAACGCAAAGCCCGTCTCTTTTTGCCAGTGCTGACGCAGAAAAACCGGGAGGTTCTGTTGCCCGGCCAACTGCTCTTTGACTAAATGTCCGCGTTCTGTACGCTTTAAAGTGTAGAACTCATCGACGGGAATATGGTGCGTTTTTTCAAGCCAGACCACAAATGGTCGCGGCTCCTGTACGCGTTCTTTTACCCACGACTTCACGCCCTGCCCGACGATAATCGCCCCGCCGAGAATCGCAAACAGCATAATGGCGGCACGCAGACGAAATCGCAGACACCATAAGAACCATCCACAAAGAATCACATGCGTGATAATGCCCCAGGGTTGGGTCACGGTTTCCGTTATCCAGAATAGCGTTTTCAGCCACCAGACCTGATGTCCTGGCTGCCACTGCCAGCCTGATATCCATACAGCGAGCGGCATGATAAGCAACAGAGCGGCGCCTGCCGCGGTGCGCCTGGCAATTGAAAGCATGGATTCTCCTTGTATAAGTAAGTATCACAATCATAACTGAAAATTCTCGCCGGACTGGAAAATTGACAAATTTGTGCCATTCCTGAGCAATTACGTGGTAGTGATTAGGTGATGACCGCCGCCTTATGGCAAAATAGCGGGATACAGGCCAACAGGCGACGACACCGCAGGCGTCAGCATTATCTGGAGAAATACATGCAGCTTAAACGTGTGGCAGAAGCCAAACTGCCAACCCCATTGGGTGACTTTCTGATGGTGGGATTTGAAGAACTGGCAACCGGACACGACCATGCCGCGCTGGTTTTTGGCGATATTTCCGGTAAAACGCCGGTACTGGCTCGCGTTCACTCCGAATGTCTTACCGGAGACGCGCTTTTTAGTCTGCGCTGTGATTGCGGTTTTCAACTGGAAGCCGCGCTGACGCATATTGCAGAAGAAGGACGCGGTATTCTGATTTATCACCGCCAGGAAGGCCGCAATATCGGCCTGCTTAATAAAATTCGCGCTTATGCGTTACAGGATCAAGGCTATGATACGGTGGAAGCCAATCATCAACTCGGCTTCGCCGCAGATGAACGTGATTTCACCCTGTGCGCGGATATGTTCAAGTTACTGGGTGTGGATAAAGTTCGCCTGTTGACCAATAATCCGAAGAAAGTCGAAATACTGACCGAAGCGGGAATTAATATCGTGGAACGCGTTCCGCTCATTGTGGGGCGTAATCCAAATAATGAGCATTATCTGGATACTAAAGCCGCCAAAATGGGCCACCTGCTAAGCAAGTAAGCTACCTGTATTAAAGCGCGGGCCTGCCTGTTCACGGCAGGCCCGATAAACGACTTTAGTTCAGCATATTTCTTATGACATAGTGCAATATGCCGTCATTCTGGTAGTAAGTAAGCTCGGTTGCGGTATCAATGCGACAGCGGCAAGGCACCGTTTCTTTGCTGCCGTCCGATCTCGTTAACGTCACCGGAATGGTCACGCCAGGACGCAGGTTTTGCAGATCCGCGATATCAATCACCTCTTCCCCGGTCAGTCCCAGCGTTTTACGCGTTACGCCCTGTGGAAACTCCAGCGGCAGGATCCCCATCCCAATCAGGTTTGAACGGTGGATACGTTCGAACGACTCGGCGATCACAACGCGGATACCTAGCAGCCGCGGACCTTTTGCCGCCCAGTCACGGCTCGATCCCGACCCATACTCTTTCCCGGCAATCACCGCCAGCGGCGTTTTTTCCTGCTGGTAGAGCATCGCCGCGTCATAAATCGACATCGCTTCCGTACCCGGCAAATGCCGCGTCATCCCACCTTCGACGCCGGGCAGCATTTCGTTGCGAATACGAATATTGGCGAACGTACCGCGCATCATCACTTCATGGTTGCCGCGCCGTGAGCCATAAGAGTTAAAATCCTTCCGCTCAACGCCATGGTTTTGCAGATAACGTCCGGCGGGACTGTCCGGCTTGATACTGCCGGCCGGAGATATATGGTCGGTCGTCACCGAATCCCCCAGCATCGCCAGGATACGCGCGCCGTGGATATCTTTGACGGGCGCAGGCTGGGCCTGCATTTCATCAAAGAAAGGCGACAGGCGAATATAGGTTGAATCCGACTGCCAGCCGTAGGTATCGGACGATTCAACCTGAATCGATTTCCATTCTTCCGTGCCTTCAAACACTTCCGCATACTCTTTACGGAACATATCCGATGATACCAGTTCAACGGCGCGGGCAATTTCCTGCGCCGAAGGCCAGATATCCTTCAGGTATACCGGTTCGCCTTTACGATCGTACCCCAGCGGATCTGTCGCGAGGTTAATATTCATGTTTCCGGCCAGCGCATACGCTACAACCAGCGGCGGCGACGCCAGCCAGTTCGTTTTCACCAGCGGATGGATACGCCCTTCAAAATTTCGGTTACCGGAAAGCACGGCACCTACCGTCAGATCGCCTTTTTTAATCGCGGTCTCGATAGGCTCCGGCAACGGGCCGGAGTTCCCGATACAGGTCGTACAGCCATAACCGACCAGGTTAAAACCGAGTTCATCCAGATAAGGCGTAAGTTTAGCCTGCGCCAGATAGTCAGACACCACTTTTGACCCCGGCGCCAGAGAGGCCTTGACCCACGGTTGACGCTTCAACCCCAGCGTTACTGCCTTTTTCGCCAGTAATCCCGCCGCCATCAGCACGCTGGGATTCGAGGTGTTGGTACAGGAGGTGATTGCGGCAATGACGACAGCGCCATCCGGAAGCTGATATGGCTGTCCGTTCATCATATAGTCAATCGGCTGGCGATCTTTTTGCGCGGTATTCAGCTCCAGCTCGGCGCTGGCGGCAAAGGCTTTCGGCACATCGCCTAACGCTACGCGATCCTGCGGGCGTTTCGGCCCGGCCAGACTGGCCTCGACATCGCCCATATCCAGTTCCAGCGTACTGGTAAATACCGGTTCATCACCGGGATTACGCCACATTCCCTGCGCCTTCGCGTAGGTTTCAACCAGCTCGACCAGATCGTCGCTACGCCCACTTAAACGCATATATTCCAGGGTGATGGCGTCAATAGGGAAGAAACCGCAGGTTGCGCCATATTCCGGCGACATATTAGCGATGGTCGCGCGGTCCGCCAACGGCAGCGAATCCAGACCATCGCCATAAAATTCAACAAATTTACCCACTACGCCATGCTTACGCAGCATTTGCGTGACGGTTAGCACCAGGTCAGTGGCGGTGATCCCCTCCCGAAGCTTACCGGTTAACTTAAAGCCGACAACATCCGGGATAAGCATCGACACGGGCTGACCCAGCATCGCCGCTTCCGCTTCGATACCGCCCACGCCCCACCCCAATACGCCCAGACCATTAATCATAGTCGTATGGGAATCGGTTCCCACCAGCGAATCCGGGTAGGCTATCCACTCCCCGTCCTGTAATTCGCTCCAGACGGCTTTGCCCAGGTATTCCAGGTTAACCTGATGGCAAATGCCGGTTCCGGGCGGCACGACGCTAAAACGGCTGAATGCCTGCTGCCCCCATTTCAGAAACATATAACGCTCATGGTTACGTTCCATTTCCAGCCGCACGTTTTCTTCAAACGCATCGTCATCGCCAAAATGATCGACCGTCACGGAGTGGTCAATAACCAGATCAACCGGCGATAACGGGTTCACTTTCGCCGTATCGCCGCCGAGGCGTTTAACGGCTTCACGCATCGCCGCCAGGTCGACAACAGCAGGTACGCCGGTAAAGTCCTGCATCAGGACACGGGCGGGCCGCCAGGCAATTTCACGATCGGCATGGGCATTTTTAAGCCAACCGGCCAGCGCCTGAATATCTTCATCAGTCACAGACTCGCCATCCTGCCAGCGCAACAGATTTTCCAGTAACACTTTCAGTGATTTGGGCAAACGGGCGATATCGCCCAGGGATTTGGCAGCCAGCGGCAGACTGTAATAATGATACGTTTTATCTTTGGCCTGCAATGTATCCTTACTGGCTTCTCGTAGGGTTGACGACATAGCTCCTCCTTAAATGACAGGGTTGCGTTACCCTGATTCTCCACAGGGTTGTATTAAAGATAACACAAACAAAATGTAACGTTTTGATAACAACCCAAATTGCTAAAAGAGGAGAAACCTGGCAGGCAAGGACCGAACATGAAGAAGCCCGATAAATAACGCATTATCGGGCTTTGACGAGATTAGACGGCAATCCAGATTAACTCGGCCCAGAACAAGAGCGATAACATAAACGCGCCAGTCCATGACCAATACTTTATATTTGACGTTAACATAGGCGACACCAACTGTGTTTAATCAATACTGAGAGGCGCTCAGCACACGGTTGCTGCGGTGTAATAAGACAGCGTTAATAAAAACAGTAACGCCAATAAAAAGACGGATATTATTTTTGTGGCACATCGTCAGCAAAAGCATCAATAAATGCCCGCTGCTGCGGTGTGAGCGTCCAGTGTTGCGGAACAGACCGGAAAACGGTCGTATCCGATGTGTTATCATCGTCACAGGGTTGAATCGCGGACGCGACCACACGCTCGTGTTCCGACGTCATGCTCACTTAGCCCCACCACTGCCAGATAACAAGCGCTACCACTACCCAGAACAGCGCAGAACCCACAAAAACCGCCAGCCATGCTTTACGTTTGAGCTCAGGGTCGCGGCGCGGTACCTGGTTTTCAGAAGGCATTACTAACCTCATACTATCGGTATCACTTATCATTTCAGCACCAAACAATCGGTACAATTAATCATCAGATGAGACAAATCCTAAATAAACTTTAGTCAAAAATCCAGTCAATTTACGAATCGTTTCCAGTGAATAAATCAATCTTTTGACTCAAGATAACTATTTGGAAAAAGGAATTGGCGGGGCGGGTAATTCAACACTATTTTGCTGATAATTACCCGCAATACTTTGAGGGTTACTTCAAAAGGCGTCTTTGTCTGCCATGCAAATACAACGCAAATCGACGGTACTATTACTTTTCAGGTAACTTTATATCCTGAAACATCGCTTCAATTTCTTCATTAGAACGCAACGCCACCGCCGTATCCACCACGTCACGCGTCAGATGTGGCGCAAAACGCTGGATAAAATCATACATATAGCTGCGTAAAAAAGTACTACGGCGAAAACCAATTTTTGTGGTGCTGTGGCTAAAAATATCGTGCGCGTCAACCCGCACTAAATCGGGATCGGCAAGAGGATCTACCGCCATGCTGGCAATGACGCCAACGCCCAGCCCCAGCCTGACATACGTTTTAATCACATCCGCATCGGTTGCAGTAAAGACGATCCGCGGCGTTAACCCTGCGCGATTAAAAGCGATATCCAGTTCGGAACGTCCGGTGAAGCCGAAGGTATACGTCACCAGCGGATACTGCGCCAGCTCTTCAATCGTTACGGAAGAGTTTGCCGCCAATGGATGATCCGGTGTCACCACTATCGAACGGTTCCAGTGATAGCATGGCAGCATCACCAGATCGTCATACAAATGCAGCGCTTCCGTGGCAATCGCGAAATCGGCGTTCCCTTTCGATACCGCTTCCGCAATCTGCGTTGGCGACCCCTGGTGCATATGCAGCGAAACGCGCGGGTAACGCTCAATGAAGCCTTTAATCACGCCTGGCAATGCGTAACGCGCCTGAGTGTGGGTAGTCGCAATATAGAGCGAACCTTTATCCGGCCAGGTGTGCTCGCCTGCGACCGACTTAATGGCATCGACTTTAGAAAGCACCTCACGCGCAATACGGATAATCTCCTGACCTGCAGGCGTCACCTGTGTCAGATGTTTGCCGCTGCGGGCGAAAATCTGGATGCCAAGCTCATCTTCCAGCATCCGAACCTGCTTGCTAATCCCCGGTTGAGAGGTATATAAGCCCTCAGCGGTAGAGGAGACGTTAAGGTTATGATTAACCACTTCAACAATGTAACGAAGCTGCTGCAATTTCATAATACATCATCCAGATTAGCGCCATCAGGTCATCGTTTATCCGCAGACTTCATCGGGCTGCTAATACGATTTAATAATAAAAAAGGTGTTAACTATAACCACTATATCATTTATATCTGAACTGTATAGCAGGCGTGATAAAATAATAAGGCCGCTATACCCAAAATAATTCGAGTTGCTTAAAGGCGGCAAGGGAGTGCGTCCCCAGGAGCATAGATAACTATGTGACTGGGGTGAGCGAGCGTAGCCAACACATAAGCAACTTGAAGTATGAAGGGTATATAAAAAAGGGCCGCTTACGCGGCCCGCTTGACTATTGTGGCGACTGGCAGGGGTTATTTCTTGCCTTCAACCCACTTGCCGTCGATGAAGAACGCTGACCATCCCGTCGCCTTCCCCTCTTTTTCCGCCGCAACGTACTGCTGTTTTGTTTTGCGGCTAAAGCGAACAACGGTTTTATTGCCTTCCGGGTCCTGCTGCGGCGCATCCGCCAGATAACGCAGCTTTTCCGGCAAGCGATCGCGGAACCGGTAAAGCTCCTCGACTAATGGCGCGCGCGTTTCGCGTGATTTCGGGAACGTATTGGCCGCCAGGAATATCCCTGCGGCGCCATCGCGCAGCACAAAGTACGCGTCCGATTTTTCACACGGCAGTTCCGGCAATGGAACAGGATCTTCCTTCGGCGGCGCAACTTCGCCGTTACGCAAGATCTTACGGGTATTTTTACATTCGTCGTTAGTACAGGCCATGTACTTACCAAAACGCCCCATTTTCAGGTGCATTTCGGAACCGCATTTCTCACACTCAACGATCGGACCGTCATACCCTTTGATGCGGAACTCACCCTCTTCAATCTCATAGCCGTCACAGGTCGGGTTATTACCACACACATGCAATTTACGCTTCGGATCGATCAGATAGCTGTCCATCGCCGTACCGCACTTCTGACAGCGACGCTTGGCGCGCAGGGCGTTGGTTTCGGCGTCGTCGCCTTCCAGCACGTTCAGAACTTCATTTTCCGGCACCAGGTTAATGGTTGTTTTACAACGCTCTTTCGGCGAAAGCGCATAACCTGAGCAACCAAGGAAAACCCCCGTACTGGCAGTACGAATTCCCATTTTACGGCCACAGGTTGGACAGTCGATGCTGGTCAGCACCATCTGGTTAGGACGCATCCCTCCTTCTTCCGGATCTTTCTCGGCTTTATCAAGCTGCTGAGTAAAATCGCTGAAGAAGTTATCCAGTACCGCTTTCCACTCGGCCTGGTGATTCGCAACCTGATCCAGACTATCTTCCATCTGCGCAGTAAAATCGTAGTTCATCAATTCGCGGAAGTTTTCTTCCAGCCGATCGGTGACGATTTCACCCATTTTTTCCGCATAGAAACGACGGTTTTCAACGCGAACATAGCCGCGATCCTGAATGGTCGAGATAATCGACGCATAGGTAGACGGACGACCAATACCGCGCTTCTCAAGTTCTTTAACCAGCGAAGCCTCGCTAAAACGGGCTGGCGGTTTAGTAAAGTGCTGAGCTGGCGTCAATTCAAGTAGCGTCAGCGCATCGCCCTTATCCACGGCAGGCAACGTGCGATCTTCATCGCCTTTACGCAGCGCCGGCATCACTTTTGTCCAGCCGTCAAAGCGCAAAATACGCCCACGCGCTTTCAGACGGAACTCGCCTGCGCCAACAGTAAGCGTAGTAGAGTCATATTGTGCTGGCGTCATCTGACAGGCGACAAACTGACGCCAAATCAGTTGATACAACTTCTGTGCGTCAGCCTCCATGTCTTTCAGCGACTCCGCCATGACAGCAACGTCGGAAGGACGGATCGCTTCGTGCGCTTCCTGTGAGTTTTCTTTACTGGCGTACTGGTTCGGGTTATCCGGCAGGTATTTCTTGCCGAAATTATCGCCAATATAACCGCGTACCATGTTGACCGCATCCTGACTCAGGTTGGTGGAGTCAGTACGCATATAGGTGATGTAGCCCGCCTCATACAGACGCTGCGCCATCATCATGGTTTTCTTCACGCCAAAGCCCAGCCGGGTGCTGGCCGCCTGTTGTAGCGTTGAGGTAATAAACGGCGCGCCAGGCTTGCTGCTGGTCGGTTTGTCTTCACGCTCCAGTACGCTATAGCGCGCTTTTTCCAGCAGGCTGACGGCGGCAAGCGTCTGCTCGCGATTTACCGGACGGAATGGCTTGTCGTTCTGATGCGTCACCTGTAGCGGTAGCGCCTCGCCAGACGGCGTCGTCGTATTGGCGTCAATTTCCCAGAACTCTTCCGGAACGAATGCTTTAATCTCGCGCTCGCGCTCAACGACCAGACGGACCGCGACAGACTGAACGCGACCTGCCGACAAACCACGGGCGATCTTTTTCCACAGCAGCGGCGAGACCATATAGCCTACCACGCGGTCCATAAAGCGGCGCGCTTGCTGGGCGTTGACCCTATTAATGTTCAGCTCGCCCGGCTGTTCAAACGCCTGGCGAATGGCGTTTTTGGTTATTTCGTTAAAGACGACACGACTGTAGCGCGCGTCATCGCCGCCGATCACTTCCCGCAGGTGCCATGCAATGGCTTCCCCTTCGCGGTCAAGGTCGGTTGCGAGATAGATGTGGTCGGCTTTTTCCGCCAACTGTTTCAGTTCAGAGACGACCTTCTCTTTACCGGGCAGCACTTCATAGTGCGCATCCCAGTTGTGCCACGGGTCAACCCCCATACGGTTGACGAGAGCGCCACGTTCATCCTTTTTGGGCTTTTTAGCCGTTTTGGTGGAGGTAGAGTCGGCGCTCTTTTTAGCTGCTGAGCCACTGGTCGGCAAATCACGGATATGACCCACGCTGGATTTCACCACGTAGTCATTACCCAGATACTTGTTGATCGTTTTGGCTTTTGCCGGGGACTCAACGATGACAAGAGCTTTACCCATATTCACCTTTACCTAAGTTGATTCTTCCAGGAATGCGTCGCACGTTGATTCACCTTCCACTGGCGACGAGACAACGATATATGGTCTCTGCGTCTGCGGATATCAACCCCTTGTACTGGCTTTGTGTACGAAATGTAATACTCAGGTGACTGAGTTAACAGGCTTTTTTGCACACACGCGCTATAGCACGACGGAATTTTGGTCGAATGTCAAGCAATTCTGTTGCCAGATTGACGAAAGCGTCACACTGTACCTGATAAAATTCGATACGCAACTTTATTAGCATGCAAAAACAAATCTTGCCAGTGAACACAACATGACAAATCCATCAATTTCCTGTGAGAATATTTGCCCATCAGAAGTGCTCAGCGTAGACTAATCTCCTTGTTTAAGGAGTAAAAAATGCATAAAGAGACGCAACCTATCGATCGCGAAACACTGTTGCTTGAAGCCAACAAAATTATTCGGGAACATGAAGACACGATGGCAGGTATTGTCGCCACCGGCGTAACGCAGAGAAATGGCGTGCTGGTTTTCAGCGGCGATTACTTTTTAGACGAGCAAGGGTTACCGACCCCGAAAAGCACCGCGGTGTTTAACATGTTTAAACACCTGGCGCATGTGCTGTCTGAGAAGTATCACCTGGTTGATTAATCCATGCCGGATGGTGCTGAATGCCATCCGGCAATAGCTGTTTACATCAACGGTTTTTGTCCACGCTGCCACCAGCGCAGCAGCAGCCGATCCGCGCTTTCCGCCGCGCTGCCGGTAACACGATCGATCAGTTTTTTACGCTGCATATAGCGCACATTCAGCACCTCGCGCCCTTCCATGAGGCCGAGGATAATCTCATCGCTAGTGTTAACCTCATCAACCAGCCCTTTCTCCAGCGCCTGCTGACCGTACCAGTGCTCGCCCGTGGCGACCTGTTCGATGTCCAGAGTCGGACGCATCCGCTGCACAAAATCTTTGAACAGATGGTGCGTTTCGTTGAGATCTTCACGAAACTTCTGCCGTCCTTCTTCCGTATTCTCGCCTAACAATGTCAGGGTACGTTTGTACTGTCCTGCCGTATGCAGTTCAATATCAATGTCCTTACTTTTGAGAAAGCGGTTAAAGTTCGGGATTTGCGCGACAACACCAATTGATCCCACGATAGCGAACGGCGCCGCGACAATTTTCTCCGCCACGCAGGCCATCATGTAGCCTCCGCTTGCTGCGACTTTATCCACCGTCACGGTCAGCGGAATATTTTTATCACGCAGGCGCTGCAATTGCGATGCCGCCAGGCCATAGCCGTGCACAACGCCACCAGGGCTTTCCAGACGTACCACCGCCCGATCGCCTGGTTTCGCCACTGCCAGCACCGCCGTGACCTCTTCGCGCAACGCATTAACTTCGTGGGCGTCCATACTGCCTTTGAAATCTATCACCCATACGCGCGGTTTGTCCGATGTCGCAATGTCCCCCAGCTTCGCTTTTGCTTTGGCGGCTTTCGCCTCCTGCTTATGCTTTTTTTTCTGCGCCTTATGCCACAGTTTTTGCTGATGGCCATCCATCAACGCCGCAGCAAGGTCATCCTTCATCTCCTGATACTGCTCGCTCAAATTGGTCACGCGAAGCTCGCCGCGCTGACGCTTGCGTTGCGCAGCATTCACGATCAGCAACACAATGACGATAATGGCCACCACAACGGTGACGATTTTTGCCAAAAATAAGCCATATTCAGACAACAATTCCACGACTCCCACCTTGATTAAATAACGCGACTTGCGCTCAGTGTACAACAGGCATCAAAGTCAGTCTCTCTTCATCCGTATGCCTGTTGAGGAAGAAAAAGCATGACAAGGCGTTCATTTTAGGGCGTTATCGCCCCTGGCTGATTGAAAAAAGGGGCGCTTTCAGGCATAAACCCGAAAAGCTAACGCGACGATAAGACAACCTGGCAGGACGGCTCACCACGCCGTTGAGGAGTAGCCATGCATTACCAACCGAAACAAGATCTATTGCAAAACCGCATTATTTTGGTCACTGGCGCCAGCGATGGCATTGGGCGGGAAGCCGCGCTCACGTATGCGCGTTACGGCGCAACGGTGATTCTATTGGGGCGCAACGAAGAGAAACTGCGTCGGGTCGCGCAGCACATTGCTGACGAGCAACACGTTCAACCACAATGGGTTACGCTCGATCTGCTGACCTGCACCGCTGAAGTGTGCCGACAAGTGGCCGACCGCATCGCCGCGCACTATCCCCGCCTGGATGGCGTCCTGCACAATGCCGGGTTACTGGGGGAAATCGGTCCAATGAGCGAACAAGATCCGCAGATCTGGCAGGATGTCATGCAGGTAAACGTTAACGCCACCTTTATGCTCACCCAGGCGCTGTTACCGTTATTACTGAAATCCGATGCCGGCTCACTGGTCTTTACGTCGTCAAGCGTTGGCCGTCAGGGGCGCGCCAACTGGGGCGCCTATGCCACCTCGAAGTTTGCTACAGAAGGAATGATGCAGGTGCTGGCGGACGAATATCAGAACCGTTCTCTGCGCGTTAACTGCATTAACCCAGGCGGCACACGCACCAGTATGCGCGCCAGCGCCTTTCCGACGGAAGATCCACAGAAATTAAAAACGCCTGCCGATATTATGCCGCTTTACCTGTGGCTCATGGGCGACGACAGTCGCCGTAAGACCGGTATGACCTTTGACGCCCAACCAGGCCGTAAACCAGGAATCGCCCAATGAGTGATGAACGTTATCAGCAGCGCCAGCAGAAGGTAAAAGATCGGGTTGACGCCCGTGTCGCCCAGGCACAGGAAGAGCGCGGTATTATTATCGTGTTTACTGGCAACGGTAAGGGCAAAACCACGGCGGCTTTCGGGACTGCCGCCCGCGCCGTAGGACACGGTAAAAGCGTAGGCGCGGTGCAATTTATTAAGGGCTCCTGGCCCAACGGCGAGCGTAATCTGCTGGAGCCGCATGGCGTCGAATTTCAGGTAATGGCGACGGGATTTACCTGGGAGACGCAAAATCGCGAGGCAGACACTGCAGCATGTATGGCCGTTTGGCAGCATGGGAAACGGATGCTGGCCGATCCGCTGCTTGATATGGTGGTACTGGATGAGCTGACCTATATGGTGGCGTACGACTATTTACCGCTGGAAGAGGTCATGAGCGCGCTAAACGCGCGCCCTGGTCACCAGACGGTGATCATTACTGGTCGCGGCTGTCACCGGGATATTCTTGATCTTGCGGATACCGTCAGCGAACTGCGTCCGGTTAAACATGCTTTCGACGCGGGCGTAAAAGCCCAGATAGGAATTGATTATTAACCGCAGGCCGGATTAAGGCGTTTGCGCCGCCATCCGGCACAAACCCTCTTGTCTGATGACGCTATACTTATCGGCCTATAGACGCGCGGTAGAGATTACCCGTTGTTATTACGCCCACCGGAGCGGCGCCCGCTAGCTATCTGGCTGTGGCGTTTTACCGCCCGACGGATCTGATTCGCTTTCATACGACGACGGTCTTTTTCGACGGCAACCTTCGACGAGGTTTCCGGCGGTAGCTCTACCAGACCACGCAGATAGTTCGTTTGCGCGAGATCGAGCTCAGTCCAGCCGCCGCGAGGCAGGCCTTTTGGCAGTGGGATATCGCCGTAACGCACGCGGATCAGACGGCTGACCTGAACGCCTACCGCTTCCCACAGTCGGCGAACTTCGCGGTTGCGCCCTTCCGTCAGCGTCACGTTATACCACTGGTTAATGCCTTCGCCGCCGCTGAATTTAATGGTCTTAAATGCCGCCGGACCATCTTCCAACTGTACGCCACGGCTTAAATCACGCAGTTTCGATTCATCCACCTGACCGAACACACGCACGGCATATTCACGTTCAACTTCACGGCTAGGATGCATCAGGCGGTTCGCCAGTTCACCGTCGGTGGTAAACAACAATAGCCCGCAGGTATTGACATCCAGACGTCCTACCGCAATCCACCGCGCGCCGCGCAGTTTCGGTAAGCGATCAAAAACAGTTGGCCGCCCTTCAGGGTCATTGCGGGTACACAGTTCACCTTCGGGTTTGTAATAGGCCAGAACGCGGCAAATTTGATCCGCCGACTCTTTCACCGAAATCAGGTGGCCGTCGATACGGATTTTCAAACCGGGAGTGACTTCAACGCGATCGCCAAGCGTGGCGATTTTACCGTCAACGCTGACACGTCCCGCTTCAATAATAGATTCGATTTCACGGCGAGAGCCGTGGCCGGCGCGCGCCAGCACTTTTTGTAACTTTTCGCTCATTGAGCTTCCTTCAGGTGTCGCCTTCACAGGCGTCGAACAGGAGAATGAACGGCGCGTTGCCGCACCATTTTAAGGCCGCGTAGTATACAGGCTTACGCCCTTATAAGAAAGGTGTAACGTCGCCGACGCCTTCGCGCAGCACCACCGGGGAGTCATTGGTCAAATCGATTACCGTGGTAGGTTGCTGACCGAGGTAGCCGCCGTGAATGATCAAATCCACCTGCTTCTCCAGCCGATCTTTAATCTCCTCCGGGTCCGACTCGGTAAAGTCGCTGCCAGGCAGCATCAATGACGTCGAGAGCATCGGTTCGCCCAGCGTATCCAGCAACGCCAGCGCAATCGGGTTTGACGGCACGCGCAGGCCGATAGTTTTACGTTTTTCCTGCAACAGACGGCGCGGTACCTCTTTTGTCCCCTTCAGGATAAAGGTGTAGTTACCCGGCGTATTGTTCTTAATCAGGCGAAACGCCACGTTATCCACGAATGAATAGGTCGACAGTTCGGACAGATCCCGACACATCAACGTAAAGTTGTGACCATCGGGCAACTGACGAATACGGCAAATGCGCTCCATTGCGCCTTTGTCTTCAATTTTACAACCGAGGGCATAGCCGGAATCGGTTGGATAAACAATAACCCCGCCTTTACGCACAATGTCGACGGCCTGATTAATCAGCCGTTGCTGTGGGTTATCCGGATGAATATAAAAAAACTGACTCATACTTCCCTCACTGTGATATTTGCGGCTGTTCCCATGTCTGCCATACGCCTTCAACGCCAGCGGGCAGCCAGAGTTTACGCCCCAATTCAATCCACGGGCAGGGCTGATGGAAATCAGATCCAAGCGATGCCCATAAATGATGCTGACGCGCAAGCGTCGCCAGTTGGGTGCGTTCATTGGGCGATTGTTGGCACTGCGCCACTTCCATCGCGTCACCGTGATGGTCGGCAAAATGCGCCACTAATCTTTTCAGCCACTTAGCGCTAAGGTCGTAGCGTCCCGGATGGGCCAACACCGCCTTACCGCCAGAATGATGAATGACATCAATAGCTTGTTCTATTGTACACCACTGCGGCGGAACGTAACCGGTTTTCCCACGCGCGAGATATTTTTTAAAAACATCCGCCATTGTCGCGGCTTTGCCGCACTCCACCAGAAAGCGGGCGAAGTGGCCGCGCGTCACCGCGCCGCCATTGGCCAATCTCAATGCCCCTTCCCACGCGCCGGGAATATGAGCTTTTTCCAGGCGCTCCGCAATGAGCCGACCGCGCGCCTGACGCCGCTGTGTCTGCTGCGCCAGAAAATTGCGCATTGCCGGGTGCGCAATATCAATATTCAGGCCCACAATGTGAATCTCATGATTTTCCCAGACCGTTGAAATCTCCACGCCGGGAATAAGATTCAGGGCCAGCCCGGAACGTGAAATTTCTTCTCTTGCCGCAGGAATCGCGGCTGTGGTGTCATGATCGGTAATCGCCAGCGTGCCGACTCGCATCTCTACCGCACGGTGTACTAATGTTTCTGGCGTCAACAGTCCATCGGACGCCGTGGTATGACTGTGCAGATCGTAAATCACTGCGTAATTCGTGTCGCTCAAGGCGGCTCCCATAGAGATAAAGGTATGTCATGTACATCATAACGGTTCCGGCAAATATACTGAAATAGGTGTTGACATTATTCCATTGAACTAGTTAACTAGTACGAAAGTTCACATGAAGAGGGTATCTAAAAATGGCAGCGACATTTGTATTACACGGCTGGTGGCGCACTTCCTGATAGCGGGCGGTGTATGAACAGCTGTAATAAGCCAAAAGATACCCGGCCCGCCTGCTAAGCGGGCTTTTTTTTGAACAAAATAATGAGAACAACCATGCAAACACCAAAACCCACGCTCGAACTGTTGACCTGCGATGCCGCCTACCGGGAAAACCCAACGGCGCTTTTTCACCAGGTTTGCGGCGTTCGCCCGGCAACGCTGCTGCTGGAATCCGCGGATATCAACAGTAAAGACGATTTAAAAAGCCTGCTGCTGGTGGATAGCGCGCTGCGCATTACCGCCTTAGGCGACATCGTCACTATTCAGGCGTTATCTGATAATGGCGCCTCGTTATTGCCGCTACTGGATACCGCCCTGCCCGCTGGCGTGGAGAACGAAGTCCTGCCTGCCGGTCGCGTTCTACGCTTTCCGCCTGTCAGCCCATTATTAGATGAAGACGCCCGTTTATGCTCTCTGTCGGTATTTGATGCGTTCCGCCTGTTACAGGGGGTGGTGAACATACCGACACAAGAGCGGGAGGCGATGTTTTTCGGCGGTCTGTTTGCCTATGATCTGGTAGCTGGCTTTGAAGCGCTTCCACACCTTGAGGCTGGCAATAACTGCCCTGACTACTGCTTTTATTTAGCGGAAACTCTGATGGTGATAGATCATCAGAAAAAAAGCACCCGTATTCAGGCCAGTCTGTTCACCGCCAGCGACCGGGAAAAACAGCGCCTGAACGCCCGCCTGGCGTACCTTAGCCAACAGTTAACCCAACCTGCGCCGCCGTTGCCGGTGACGCCGCTACCGGACATGCGTTGCGAATGCAATCAGAGCGATGACGCGTTCGGCGCGGTTGTACGCCAGTTGCAAAAAGCCATCCGCGCGGGCGAGATATTTCAGGTGGTGCCGTCGCGCCGCTTTTCGCTGCCCTGCCCGTCGCCGTTGGCTGCCTACTACGTGCTGAAAAAGAGCAACCCCAGCCCGTATATGTTCTTTATGCAGGATAATGATTTCACGCTTTTCGGCGCGTCGCCGGAAAGCTCGCTGAAATATGACGCCGCCAGCCGTCAGATTGAGATTTACCCCATCGCGGGTACCCGTCCACGCGGTCGCCGCGCCGATGGCACGCTGGACAGAGATCTCGACAGCCGTATTGAGCTGGACATGCGTACCGACCATAAAGAGCTTTCCGAGCATCTGATGCTGGTCGATCTGGCGCGCAATGACCTGGCGCGCATCTGTACGCCGGGTAGCCGCTACGTTGCCGATCTGACAAAAGTTGACCGCTATTCGTACGTGATGCATCTGGTTTCTCGGGTGGTGGGCGAACTGCGTCACGATCTCGACGCGCTGCACGCCTATCGCGCCTGCATGAACATGGGCACCCTGAGCGGCGCGCCGAAAGTACGCGCCATGCAGTTAATTGCCGATGCGGAAGGACAGCGCCGCGGCAGCTATGGCGGCACGGTCGGTTACTTCACCGCCCACGGCGATCTGGACACCTGTATTGTTATCCGCTCCGCGCTGGTGGAGAACGGTATCGCAACCGTACAGGCGGGCGCCGGAATCGTGCTGGACTCTGTTGGGCAGTCTGAAGCCGATGAAACCCGCAATAAAGCGCGCGCCGTATTGCGTGCTATCGCCACCGCGCATCATGCACAGGAGACCTTCTGATGGCTGATATTCTGCTGCTCGATAACATCGATTCGTTTACCTGGAACCTGGCAGATCAGCTACGAACCAACGGTCATAACGTGGTGATTTACCGTAACCATATTCCGGCGCAGACGCTTATCGATCGCCTGGCGACGATGAAAAATCCGGTGCTAATGCTCTCCCCTGGTCCGGGCGTTCCCAGCGAGGCAGGCTGTATGCCGGAGCTGCTGACCCGACTACGCGGCAAGTTACCGATCATCGGCATTTGTCTGGGGCATCAGGCCATTGTCGAAGCTTACGGCGGTTATGTCGGTCAGGCGGGAGAAATCCTGCATGGCAAAGCCTCCAGCATTGAACATGACGGTCAGGCGATGTTCGCCGGTCTGGCGAATCCGCTACCGGTCGCGCGTTATCATTCCCTGGTCGGCAGTAATGTTCCTGCCGGACTGACCATTAACGCCCACTTCAACGGCATGGTGATGGCGGTACGTCATGATGCGGATCGCGTTTGCGGTTTTCAATTCCATCCGGAGTCCATCCTGACGACGCAGGGCGCGCGTCTGCTGGAGCAGACATTAGCCTGGGCGCAGCAAAAGCTGGAACCGACAAACACCCTACAGCCGATACTGGAGAAACTCTATCAAGCGCAAACTCTGACGCAACAAGAGAGCCATCAGTTGTTTTCGGCGGTCGTCCGCGGCGAACTTAAACCTGAACAGCTCGCCGCCGCGCTGGTGAGCATGAAAATTCGCGGCGAACATCCCAATGAAATTGCCGGCGCCGCCACTGCACTGCTGGAAAATGCCGCCCCGTTCCCGCGCCCGGACTATCTGTTTGCGGATATCGTCGGTACCGGCGGCGACGGCAGTAACAGTATCAATATCTCTACCGCCAGCGCCTTTGTCGCGGCGGCCTGCGGACTGAAAGTGGCGAAACACGGCAACCGCAGCGTGTCCAGCAAATCGGGGTCATCCGATCTGTTGGCGGCGTTCGGTATTAATCTGGATATGAACGCCGATAAATCACGCCAGGCGTTAGATGAACTGGGCGTCTGTTTCCTGTTCGCGCCGAAATATCACACCGGATTCCGTCATGCGATGCCGGTTCGCCAACAGTTAAAAACGCGAACCCTGTTCAACGTACTCGGCCCGCTGATCAACCCGGCGCATCCGCCGCTGGCGTTGATTGGCGTCTATAGCCCGGAACTGGTGCTGCCGATTGCGGAAACCTTACGGGTATTGGGCTATCAGCGCGCGGCAGTGGTACATAGCGGCGGCATGGATGAGGTTTCGCTCCATGCGCCGACGATTGTCGCGGAGCTGCATGACGGCGAAATTAAAAGCTATCAACTTACGGCGGAGGATTTTGGCCTGACGCCTTACCATCAGGATCAGTTGGCTGGCGGCACGCCGGAAGAAAACCGTGACATTCTGACGCGGTTATTACAAGGTAAAGGCGATGCCGCGCATGAGGCCGCCGTCGCCGCCAACGTGGCGATGCTGATGCGTCTGCATGGTCAGGAAGATCTCAACGCCAACGCGCAAACCGTGCTTGATGTTCTGCGCAACGGCACTGCATATGACAAGGTCACCGCACTGGCGGCAAGAGGGTAAATAATGCAAACCGTTTTAGCGAAAATCGTCGCAGACAAGGCGATTTGGGTAGAAGCCCGCAAACAGCAACAGCCGCTGGCCAGTTTTCAAAATGAGATCCAGCCAAGTACACGCCATTTTTATGATGCGCTCCAGGGTGCGCGTACCACCTTTATTCTGGAGTGTAAGAAAGCATCGCCATCAAAAGGCGTGATTCGCGATGATTTCGATCCGGCGCGTATTGCCAGTATCTATCAACATTACGCCTCGGCGATCTCGGTTCTCACCGACGAAAAATATTTTCAGGGGAGCTTCGATTTTCTGTCGGTCGTTAGCCAAAACGCGCCTCAACCGATTCTGTGTAAGGATTTTATTATCGATCCCTATCAGATCTACCTTGCCCGTTACTATCAGGCTGATGCCTGTTTACTGATGCTCTCGGTTCTGGATGACGAGCAGTATCGCCAACTCTCTGCCGTCGCGCACAGTCTGAAAATGGGCGTACTCACGGAAGTCAGTAATGACGAAGAACGGGAGCGCGCGATAGCGTTAGGCGCAAAAGTGGTAGGTATCAACAATCGCGATCTGCGCGATCTGTCGATTGATTTGAATCGCACCCGCCAGCTGGCGCCAAAACTGGGCCACGGCGTGACTGTCATCAGCGAGTCCGGGATTAACACCTACGGTCAGGTACGCGAATTGAGCCACTTCGCCAACGGTTTTTTAATTGGCTCCGCGTTAATGGCGCATGACGATCTTAACGCCGCCGTCCGTCGCGTGCTGCTTGGCGAGAATAAAGTCTGCGGCCTGACCCGCGCCCAGGATGCCAAAGCTGCCTATGACGCTGGCGCCGTCTACGGCGGACTGATTTTCGCTCCCGCCTCGCCTCGTATCGTCAATATCGACCAGGCGCGGGAGACGATAGCCGCTGCGCCATTGCAGTACGTCGGCGTTTTCCAGAACGCTGATATCGCTGATGTTTGCCAGAAAGCCGCCGTCCTGTCGCTTTCTGCCGTACAGCTACATGGCAGCGAAGACCAGGCGTATGTCAACGCGCTGCGCGAGGCGTTGCCGCGCAATGTACAAATCTGGAAGGCGCTGAGCATTAGCGATGCCCTTCCCGCGCGCGATTATCACCATGTCGATAAATACATTTTCGACAATGGGCAAGGCGGCAGCGGACAGCGCTTCGACTGGTCGCTGCTACAGGGGCAACCGCTGGATAATGTGTTACTGGCGGGCGGGCTGGCGGCCGATAACTGCGTCCAGGCAGCGCAAGTCGGCTGTGCCGGTCTCGATTTTAATTCAGGTGTGGAGTCACAGCCGGGCATCAAAGATGCTCGTCTTCTGGCCTCGGTTTTTCAGACACTGCGCGCATATTAAGGAAAAAACATGACAACACTTCTCAATCCCTACTTTGGTGAATTCGGCGGCATGTATGTACCGCAGATCCTGATGCCTGCGCTGAGCCAGCTTGAAGAGGCCTTCGTCAGCGCGCAAAAAGATCCTGAGTTTCAGGCGCAATTCGCCGATCTGCTAAAAAACTACGCGGGACGCCCCACCGCGCTGACGAAATGTCAGAACATTACCGCCGGTACGCGTACCACGTTGTATCTAAAGCGCGAAGATTTACTGCACGGCGGCGCGCACAAAACCAATCAGGTACTGGGTCAGGCGCTGCTGGCCAGGCGGATGGGTAAAACCGAGATTATCGCTGAAACCGGCGCCGGTCAGCACGGCGTCGCCTCTGCGCTCGCCAGCGCCCTGCTGGGTCTGAAATGCCGTATCTATATGGGCGCCAAAGACGTCGAGCGCCAGTCGCCGAACGTCTTCCGTATGCGTCTGATGGGCGCTGAGGTAATCCCGGTTCATAGCGGCTCCGCTACGCTAAAAGATGCCTGTAACGAGGCGCTGCGCGACTGGTCCGGTAGTTACGAAACCGCGCACTATATGCTCGGCACGGCGGCAGGCCCGCATCCCTATCCCACCATCGTTCGCGAGTTTCAACGCATGATTGGCGAAGAGACGAAAGCGCAAATCCTCGACAAAGAGGGCCGTCTGCCAGATGCCGTTATTGCTTGCGTCGGTGGCGGCTCAAACGCTATCGGGATGTTTGCGGATTTTATTAATGATACCAGCGTCGGGCTAATAGGCGTTGAACCCGGCGGTCACGGTATTGAAACCGGCGAGCATGGCGCGCCGCTTAAACATGGTCGCGTTGGCATCTATTTCGGTATGAAAGCGCCGATGATGCAAACAGCGGACGGGCAAATTGAAGAGTCATATTCTATTTCCGCCGGGCTGGATTTCCCATCCGTTGGGCCGCAACATGCGTACCTGAACAGCATCGGACGCGCGGATTATGTCTCCATTACCGATGATGAAGCGCTGGAAGCATTCAAAACGTTGTGCCGCCATGAGGGAATTATCCCGGCGCTGGAATCCTCCCACGCGTTGGCGCACGCTCTGAAAATGATGCGCGAGCAGCCGGAAAAAGAGCAACTGCTGGTGGTCAATCTCTCTGGCCGCGGCGATAAAGACATCTTTACCGTACACGATATCCTGAAAGCGCGAGGGGAAATCTGATGGAACGCTACGAAAATTTATTTGCACAGCTCAACGATCGCCGGGAAGGCGCCTTTGTCCCCTTCGTGACCCTGGGCGACCCTGGCATTGAACAGTCACTGAAAATTATCGACACGCTGATTGACGCCGGCGCCGACGCTCTGGAGTTAGGGATTCCCTTCTCCGATCCTTTGGCCGATGGTCCCACTATCCAGAATGCGAACTTACGCGCCTTTGCCGCTGGCGTCACACCGGCTCAGTGTTTTGAAATGCTGGCGCTGATTCGTGAAAAACACCCGACCATTCCGATTGGTCTGCTAATGTACGCCAATCTGGTGTTCAATAACGGCATAGATGCGTTCTATGCCCGTTGTGAACAGGTTGGCGTAGATTCTGTGCTGGTCGCAGATGTCCCGGTTGAAGAATCGGCCCCCTTCCGCCAGGCGGCGTTACGGCATAATATCGCGCCAATCTTCATCTGCCCGCCAAATGCGGATGACGATCTTCTGCGCCAGGTCGCCTCTTACGGCCGCGGTTATACCTACCTGCTTTCCCGTTCGGGCGTCACCGGCGCGGAAAACCGTGGCGCATTGCCGTTGCATCATCTACTTGAGAAGCTTAAAGGGTACCATGCCGCGCCTGCGTTACAGGGCTTCGGTATCTCCTCGCCGGAACAGGTATCTGCGGCCGTGCGTGCCGGGGCGGCTGGCGCTATTTCCGGCTCAGCCATTGTCAACATTCTCGAGAAAAACCACGCGTCTCCCGAACAGATGTTGGCGGAACTCAGGTCCTTTGTCTCAGCCATGAAAGCCGCCAGTCGCGCATAATGGGTTAAGCCGTCAGCATAACGCTGGCGGCTTAATGCGTGGTTGGCGCCGAACCAGAGTCACGATTCAGACATACACCATCAATCTTTTTGGTGTTATTCCCTGTCCAGCTTTCAAAAAGTCTGAAGTCAATTTTTGCTAAGAAAACTCCTAATCACGGCGATAAATTTATCGTTTTCACGTCAATTTCCCCCGCCTTTATGTAAATAAATGTCAACAAACGATGCGTTAACGTTTCTATTGCCGCAGATAGTAACTATTGTTATTAATAGCAATAAAAAGTATTTTCTGTTAAATCGCTTATTCTAAAAGAAAATATAGAATATATTATCCCTAAACCATTTTTTGTGCGTTATTTACGCGGTAAATCACAACTATTTCCGTCAATTTGACTAATCGGTTTAACCAACTAATTTTAATAGGGTGTCGACACGGTTAAAAACCGATTTTTCAGCAATCAACGAGACAGGAGAAATAATATGGCCGAACATCGTGGTGGTTCAGGAAATTTCGCCGAAAATCGTGAGAAAGCATCTGAAGCAGGCCGCAAAGGCGGTCAACATAGCGGTGGGAATTTCAAAAACGATCCGCAACGAGCTTCTGAAGCCGGTAAAAAAGGTGGCCAGAATAGTCACGGCGGACGTAAATCCGATAATTCCTGATTTACTGTAATGTAAGTATATCACATGCTTTTATCAAGTAATCTGCGAGTCTTCTGGCTCGCAGTATTTTGCCCAGGAGAATTAGATTTATGAATATCAAAACCGTTGAAGACCTTTTTATCCATCTGCTTTCAGACACCTATAGTGCAGAAAAACAATTAACCAAGGCTCTTTCTAAACTTGCCAGAGCCACGTCCAATGAAACATTAAGCCAGGCCTTTCAATCTCATCTTGAAGAAACCCAGGGTCAGATTGAACGTATTGATCAGATCGTGGAATCTGAATCTGGCATTAAACTGAAAAGAATGAAATGCGTCGCTATGGAAGGGCTGATTGAAGAAGCCAATGAAGTCATCGAAAGTACAGAGAAAAACGAAGTACGCGATGCAGCTCTTATCGCCGCGGCGCAAAAAGTCGAGCATTATGAAATCGCCAGTTACGGCACGTTAGCTACCCTGGCCGAGCAGCTCGGCTATAGTAAGGCATTAAAACTGCTCAAAGAAACCCTCGACGAGGAAAAACAAACTGATTTAAAACTTACCGATTTAGCAGTCAGCAATGTTAATAAAAGTGCTGAACGCAAATCGAAATAATATTTTTAATTATCAGCTTGCATGATTCCGATTTTATTATCGGACCAGGTTATCACGCATTGAGGAATTTAAAATGAATTATACTGAACATTATCATGACTGGCTTCGTGACGCCCATGCCATGGAAAAACAGGCAGAATCGATGCTTGAATCTATGGCCAGCCGTATTGAAAATTATCCTGATATAAAAGCCAGAATTGAACAACACATTAGTGAAACCAAACATCAAATTACCATGCTCGAAGAAGTGTTGGACCGTAATGGTATTTCCCGCTCGGTGTTGAAAGACTCCATGAGCAAAATGGCAGCGATGGGGCAATCTATCGGGGGCATGTTCCCTTCCGATGAAATTGTCAAAGGCTCAATTAGCGGTTATGTTTTCGAGCAGTTCGAAATTGCTTGTTATACCTCCCTCCTGGCAGCGGCAAAAAAAGCAGGCGACACAGCCTCAATTCCGACGATTGAAGCCATTCTGAAAGAAGAAATGCAAATGGCTGACTGGCTTATCAAACATATTCCGCAGATAACGGAACAATTTTTACTGCGATCTGAAGCAGATGGCGTTGAAGCCAAAAAATAAATAATAAGCAGGAGGCAATATGTTTCGACACGTAAAACAACTTCAATATACAGTGCGAGTGAGCGAGCCTAATCCCGGATTAGCGAACCTGCTGCTGGAACAGTTTGGCGGCCCGCAGGGCGAACTGGCGGCCGCATGCCGCTACTTCACGCAAGGTTTAAGTGATGATGACGCCGGTCGTAGAGAGATGTTAATGGACATCGCCACCGAAGAGCTGAGTCATCTGGAAATTATCGGCTCACTGGTAGGGATGCTTAATAAAGGCGCTAAAGGCGAGCTGGCGGAAGGCACCGAAAGCGAAGCGGAACTTTATCGCTCGCTGACGCAGAATGGTAATGACAGCCATATCACTTCTCTGCTGTATGGCGGCGGCCCTGCGTTGACTAATTCCGGCGGCGTACCGTGGACCGCGGCTTATATCGATACTATCGGCGAAGTCACAGCCGATCTACGCTCAAACATCGCGGCAGAGGCGCGAGCGAAGATCATTTATGAACGCCTGATTAATCTGACCGACGATCCTGGCGTAAAAGATACGCTCAGTTTCTTAATGACCCGTGAAGTGGCGCACCAGCTCTCTTTTGAAAAGGCGCTGTATTCGATTCGTAATAACTTCCCGCCGGGTAAATTACCGCCGGTAGAACAGTATACCGACGTGTACTACAACATGTCGCAAGGCGATGACCCGCGTGGTAGCTGGAATAGCGATGAGAACTTCAACTATGTTGCAGAGCCGATGCCTGCTGTTGATGGCGGCGATGGTCTGGCGACAGTGAAATTGCCGCGTGAACAGTTGGCGCTGCTCAAAGCGATGGCAGAAAGAACGAAATCGGACCCCACCGTTGATCCCCTCACCGGCGCAGAACTAGGCTACGGCGAACCGAAAGAAGACAAGTGAGTTCCGACAAGTAAAAATCCGTGTGTCATGTCCTTTTTGACCCCGCCTGGCGGGGTCTTTTTTTGTCACAACATGGCGCGATTAGAAACGATAGCCTGCCGAGAACATAAATACCCATGGATCCAGACGCACGCTGTCATGCTGCTGAACGCCGCCCATTTTATAATTGGCGGTAGTATCAATATCCATGTACCAGACAGAGGCGCCAATTAACCAGTCGCGGTTAATCAGGTAATCCACCCCAACTTGCCCTGCCGCGCCCCAGGAATCCTTAAAGCTCAGATCGGACAGACCGGTCTTTTTACCATTATCGTTAAAGTCGTTATCGAAGAAGGTGGTGTAGTTCACCCCCACGCCGACATAAGGACGCACTTTGCTGCTGGAATCGCCGAAGTACCACTGCGCCATTAACGTTGGCGGTAACAGATGAACCGTGGCGATATCGCCCGTCGCGCCCGTACCCACCTTATGGCGGAACGGCGTAGCCGCCAGCAATTCAACCCCGATATTATCCGTCGCCATGTAAGTGAATGTCAGGCCGAGTTGCGTGTTATTACTCACATCAAACCCGTTTAAATGCCCCAGCGTCCCCCCCGCCCCTTCTGTAGGTCTGACGGTTGCCGGGCCTGCGCGCATAAAGAATTCTCCGGCTTCGTGCGCGAACGCGCTGCCTGAGAGAAGAGTTGTTAATGCCAGGGCCGCCACTGTGAATTTTTTCATACCCGCTCCATCGTTATGGTTATAAAAGCGTAATGAATATACCCACAATGAAGTAATAAGTGATCTAACACAGATCACATTTGTTCTTATAACTTAACATTTATTGATCCAGATTAATTTAGAAGTTGCATTGAAAATCCTGGTTATAGGGATTCAGATCAATTTTGACATATTCACGCCATGCAAATATTTACCTGCCCTGTTGCCCTGACGGTAAAGGCTGGCTAAGGTAAACCATGTCCCGCCATGGCGCGTGGCGTTGAGATTCGCGAACACTGCGGGACAGATCAATTTCCGTTGTTATCTATTGATACGTTAGTTTGTTGCAGGTGAATCATGAGCGTTCTTAACCCATGCATGACATGCGGAGCCTGTTGTGCCTATTTTCGTGTCTCTTTTTACTGGGCTGAAGGCGACGATGCCAGTGGACGCGTTCCGGCGTCGTTAACCGAACCAGTTACCCCCTTTTTACGTTGTATGGCCGGTACCAACCAAAAACAGCCGCACTGTAAAGCGCTTATCGGCACACCAGGCGAAAACGTCAGTTGTTCTATTTATGAAAACCGCCCTTCAACCTGTCGTGAATTTTCGATGTCGGGCGAAGGAGGCGAAGTGAATGAGGCGTGTAATCGCGCCCGCGCGCGATACGGATTACCACCGCTTTACAAAGATATGCTTTTCCATACCACTGCTGATGCTGCCACTGTAGAGTTATCCAGGGTACAATTGCCCGCAAATTAACACCTGCAAAACTCAAGGAGAGTGCATGTCTATCACGGCGAAGTCCGTTTACCGTGACGCCGGAAATTTTTTCCGAAATCAATTTATTACTATCTTGCTGGTTTCGTTGCTGTGCGCATTTATCACGGTGATCTTAGGTCATGCCTTTTCGCCCAGCGATGCGCAAATCGCGCAACTCAGTGAAGGAGAACATTTGGCAGGCAGCGCTGGCCTGTTTGAGCTGGTACAAAATATGACGCCGGAGCAGCAGCAGATCCTGTTGCGCGCATCTGCCGCCTCGACGTTTTCCGGGCTTATCGGTAACGCTATTCTGGCCGGCGGTATCATCCTGATGATTCAGTTAGTTTCAGCGGGACATCGGGTTAGCGCGCTGCGCGCTATTGGTGCCAGCGCCCCTGCATTGCCTAAACTGTTTATTCTCATTTTTCTGACTACCCTGCTAGTGCAAATTGGTATAATGCTGGTTGTCGTTCCGGGGATTATTATGGCCATTGTGCTGGCGCTTGCGCCAGTGATGTTGGTTGAAGAGAAAATGGGCGTGTTTGCCGCGATGCGCAGCAGTATGCGTTTGGCCTGGGCTAACATGAGATTAGTCGCGCCTGCGGTGATAGGCTGGTTACTGGCTAAAACATTGCTATTGCTATTCGCGCCCAGCTTCGCTGTATTGACCCCAAATGTAGGCGCTGTACTGGCGAATACGTTGAGCAATCTGATTTCCGCAGTATTGCTTATCTACTTATTCCGCCTGTATATGTTGATTCGCCAATAATCCGCAATGCGCCGTTACGCGGCGCATTCGACGCTCGTTGATGATGGAATCGAAGAATGAAGCAGTTTCTGGATTTTTTACCGCTGGTTGTCTTTTTTGCGTTTTATAAACTTTATGACATCTATGCGGCGACCTCCGCACTGATTGTCGCGACGGCAATCGTGCTGATTTATAGCTGGGTGCGCTACCGGAAAATAGAGAAGATGGCGCTGATTACCTTTGTTCTGGTTGCCGTCTTCGGCGGTCTGACCCTCTTCTTCCATAACGATGAGTTTATTAAATGGAAGGTGACGGTTATTTATGCGCTGTTCGCCGGCGCGCTGTTAATAAGCCAGTGGGTAATGAAAAAACCGTTAATTCAACGTATGTTAGGTAAAGAACTGGCGTTGCCGCAGCAGGTCTGGTCAAAGCTGAACCTGGCGTGGGCGCTATTTTTTATTGTGTGCGGTCTGGCTAACATCTACATCGCCTTCTGGTTGCCGCAAAATATCTGGGTCAACTTTAAGGTTTTCGGACTCACGGCGCTGACGCTCATTTTTACCCTGCTGAGCGGCGTCTATATCTACCGGCATCTGCCACAAGAAGATAAATCATAATCCTCCCGTTACTTATCGCCAGACCGCCACCGTCTGGCGATATTTTCTTCGCCTTCACGCCCTGCGCTTCCCCTTCAGTACCTTTATTCCCTCTATTCTCCACACAAAATTCATAGTAGCATCGCAGCTGTAATTTTTTCTGATAGTCGGTTTTACGATGACAACAATAGATAATACTCCTCAGGGCGAGCTGGTTTTACGGACATTGGCTATGCCTGCCGATACCAATGCGAACGGCGATATTTTTGGCGGCTGGCTGATGTCGCAAATGGATATTGGCGGCGCGATACTGGCCAAAGAGATCGCGCACGGTCGTGTTGTAACCGTACGCGTGGAAGGAATGACATTTCTGCGCCCTGTCGCGGTTGGCGATGTCGTCTGCTGCTACGCGCGCTGCGTTAAACGCGGTACAACGTCGATTAGCATCAATATTGAAGTCTGGGTGAAAAAGGTCGCCTCAGAACCGACTGGACAGCGCTACAAGGCCACCGAGGCGCTGTTTATTTATGTTGCCGTCGATCCGGACGGTAAACCCCGCCCGCTCCCGGTTCAGGGTTAAGTATGCCCGTCAGATAACATACTTACGCCGCCAGCAGATGATGTTATATTCCCGCTGGCGGCGCCAGAGTTACTCAATCTGCGCCGTACCGTTCAGACGGAAGATAATATTGACCACCAGCCCGGAACCCGGCTTGCCTGCTTCATAGCGCCATTTGCGCATCGCATTTTTAACTTCACGTTCAAACATATTGGCTGGCTGCGCGGACAGAATCTGTACATTTTCCACTCGCCCAGCAGAGGTCACGTCAAACTTCACCTTTACCCGTCCTTCAATACGTAACGCCTGCGCCCGCGCCGGATACTGCGGCTGGTTACGGCTCAGAGCGCGAGGTCCGGCCGGCACGCTCACCGCAGGTTTGCTGGTCGCCGACGCGGCGCTGCTTGTTGGGCGCGCTGGCGTGGTATTTTCAAAGGGTGAGGCTGGACGCGGCGCGGCAGGTTTGACTTCGCGCTTCGGCTGCTCTTCAACCTTTTTCACCGGTTTCGGTTTCGGCCTGGGTTTTGGCTTAGGTTTGGGTTTCTCAATCACCACGGGCGCTTCTTTAGGTGGTTCAGGGATCGGCTCTGGCTCCGGTTCTGGTTCAATCACCGGCTCCGGCGGCGGCTGAACCGCCTGAGCCGGCTCCAGATCGGCGGCTGAAACCATTGTCACCGTGATCGGCTGCGCTGGCGCAGGCAATTCAATAACCTGATGTACCGAGGTATAGAGCAAGCCTGCCACTACAGCGCCATGAATGCCTACGGAAAGTAACGTCGGCCAGGGAAAGCGACGAGGTAAATCAAGGGTCATTGAAGTCATAATCGTTTCAGTTGAAAAACCAGATCTGAATTTTAAATGCAAATAGCAATCATATTCAATAAGGCATTGCCGATAGCGACATTTAAAAGAGGATATCGCACAAAAACACCACACAAAATATGCTTGTTTAACAAAGTCGTTATCTTTACATTGCAGTCAAATACCCTTTCCAATAACGTAATCAGCGACTTTTACCGATTAAGGAGCTCTACCCGTGCTGTATGTCATTTACGCTCAGGATAATGCCAACTCGCTTGAAAAACGTCTCTCGGTACGGCCAGCGCATCTGGCGCGCCTGCAACTTCTTCATGATGACGGGCGATTATTAACTGCCGGGCCGATGCCCGCGGTAGACAGCAATGATCCTGGAGTAGCCGGATTTACTGGGTCAACGGTGATCGCTGAATTTGAATCTTTAGAAGCGGCGCAATCCTGGGCTGATGCGGATCCTTACGTCGCCGCGGGCGTCTATGCGCAGGTTTCAGTCAAACCGTATAAGAAGATTTTTTAAAAAGATGGTTGTTGGGCACCGCATACGGTGCCCTTTCTGGCTTACACACCGTGAATCGCAAAGAGTAATGAATTACGCTGACGATTAAAGATGCATTTCCGGATGGTGTGGATACGCATGTTCCGGCGTGACTGCCCTTCAAGCCAACGCGCTTTACGGCGGCCAGCCTGACGTAACATTCGCCAGCGCCCCACTTCCGTTCTACTACGCTTCATGTTTACGACTCTCATAGTAACAGAAGCGCCATTATACCCCCCCGTCGGACGCAGACCAGCGCTTTTCCCGTGTTTTTATTTGCCATGTGAATCCTGACGCGTAAACTCTTAACAACACGCTTTCTAAAGGATTTTTAAAGTTATGACAACCTTCTACACCGTGGTGAGTTGGCTGGTCATTTTGGGATACTGGGTTCTCATTGCCGGCGTCACATTACGTATTCTAATGAAACGGCGCGCAGTTCCCTCCGCAATGGCCTGGTTGTTAATCATCTATATCCTTCCGCTGGTCGGGATCATCGCCTATTTGTCCGTTGGCGAATTGCATTTAGGCAAACGTCGCGCCGAGCGTGCACGCGCCATGTGGCCGTCTACCGCCAAATGGCTAAATGACCTCAAAGCCTGCAAACATATTTTTGCGCAAGAAAACAGTAGCGTCGCATCGTCCTTGTTTAAACTGTGCGAACGGCGTCAGGGGATTGCGGGCGTCAAAGGCAACCAGTTGCAATTGCTTACCGACTCCGATGATGTCATGCAGGCGCTTATTCGCGATATCCAACTAGCGCGGCATAATATCGAGATGGTGTTTTACATCTGGCAGCCAGGCGGCATGGCGGATCAGGTCGCAGAATCATTAATGGCCGCCGCCCGCCGCGGCATCCACTGCCGGCTGATGCTGGACTCGGCGGGGAGCGTCGCTTTCTTCCGCAGCCCCTGGGCGGCCATGATGCGTAACGCTGGCATTGAAGTCGTAGAGGCGCTGAAGGTGAATTTGATGCGCGTCTTTTTACGCCGTATGGACCTTCGCCAGCACCGTAAGATGGTGATGATTGACAACTACATCGCCTATACCGGCAGTATGAATATGGTGGACCCGCGTTTTTTCAAACAAGATGCCGGCGTTGGGCAATGGGTTGATTTGATGGCGCGTATGGAGGGCCCCGTCGCGACAGCAATGGGGATTGTTTACTCCTGCGATTGGGAAATCGAGACGGGTAAACGAATTCTACCTCCCCCGCCGGATGTGAATATTATGCCGTTTGAGCAGGCCAGCGGGCATACCATTCATACCATTGCTTCCGGTCCTGGTTTTCCGGAAGATCTCATTCACCAGGCACTATTAACCGCCGCCTATGCCGCGCGCGAATATTTAATTATGACCACGCCATACTTCGTCCCCAGCGACGATCTGCTGCACGCCATTTGTACCGCTGCGCAGCGCGGCGTGGATGTCAGTATTATCCTGCCCCGTAAAAATGATTCATTGCTCGTCGGCTGGGCCAGCCGCGCCTTTTTTAGCGAGTTACTGGCGGCCGGCGTGAAAATCTATCAGTTCGAAGGCGGGCTGTTGCATACCAAAAGCGTGCTGGTCGATGGTGAGCTGAGTCTGGTTGGTACCGTTAATCTCGACATGCGCAGCCTGTGGCTTAATTTTGAGATTACGCTGGTCATTGATGATACAGGTTTCGGCGCCGATCTGGCTGCGGTACAGGACGATTACATTTCGCGCTCCCGCCTGTTAGATGCGCGCTTATGGGTAAAACGTCCGTTATGGCAGCGAATCACCGAGCGATTGTTTTACTTCTTTAGTCCATTGCTGTAAAACGAGGCCAACATGAGTAAACAGGTAGTCACTATGGAAATGGATCTGAACAATCGCCTGACTGAAGACGAAACACTTGAGCAGGCTTATGATATTTTTCTTGAATTGGCCGCGGATAATCTCGATCCGGCCGACATCATTCTGTTCAATTTGCAGTTCGAAGAGCGCGGCGGCGCGGAATTGTTTGATCCCGCAGAAGACTGGCAAGAGCACGTCGATTTTGACCTGAATCCAGACTTTTTTGCCGAGGTGGTTATTGGTCTGGCGGATACCGAAGATGGCGAAATTAACGATATTTTCGCCCGCGTTCTGCTATGCCGGGAAAAAAACCACAAGCTGTGCCACATTCTCTGGCGCGAATAAGCGTTTTCAGGCCGGGATGGCATCTGATAATGCCATCCGGCAAGGGGATTTAATCAGGCAGCTTACTGCCGCATCGATTACAATACTGCGCGCTGTGTTCATGCTGACTTTGCTGGCACTGCGGACATGTTCGCTGCCAGTGACGTTTCTGAAACGCGCTGCTCATGTGCGTGGTAATCAGTCCCGTAGGAATTGCAATCACCGAATAACCAATCAAGATAAGCACCGACGCGACAATGCGCCCCAACGGCGTATGTGGTGTGATATCGCCATACCCCACTGTTGTCACCGTCACTATCGCCCAATACACCGAAGCATTAAGCGTCGTGAAGCCATATTTCGGCCCTTCGATAAGATACATCAGGGCGCCGAAAATAATCATCACGATCGCGATAAATGAATAGAACAGAATAAGCTGATGACGCGCGCTAATAATGGCGCTCCAGAATACCCGCAGGGATGGCATAAAGCGCAGCAATTTAAGAATACGCAGCACGCGAATTGCTCGCATAGCGCGCCAGGCAAACATATAGTTCAGGCTAATTTCCGGCCACAGCCACATGACGTACAGCGGCAGAATCGTCACCAGATCAATAAATCCCCAGAAACTAAAAACGTATTTTGCCGGGTCAGGCCAGCTAAACAGTCTGAGCAAGTATTCACCGGTAAATATCAGCGTAATACAAAGCTCCAGCCAGACAAAAATATGCCACTCATCAAATGTCAGGTGATATTCCGTTCCTACGCCTGATTCAACAAAGACAACCAGCACACTAAGCAGCGCAAACAGCGCGCATAACCCTTCAAAACGACGACCTGAGCGCGTCGTCAGATCGAACAGATTATGATAAAGACGACGGCGAAGCGACGACAAAGAAAGTGACACGGTAACCTCACCTAAAAGAAGGGCTGACGAATTGTCAGCCCTTGCGATTATAACGGGTCTACTTTAAGGCAGGAAACGGCATGGCGAAAACTCCCTTCCAGCATCGGTCGCGTTTGCGCGCATTCTGGTCCGGCTAGCGGGCAGCGTGTACGGAATACGCAGCCGGAAGGCGGGTTAATGGGTGAAGGTAACTCGCCTTCCAGTAATTGTATCCTCTTATTTCGCTCCAGATCGGGATCGGGAATCGGTACCGCCGACATCAGCGCTTTGGTATAAGGATGCAGTGGATTATGGTACACCTCATCATAGGTGCCCAATTCCACCGCATGACCGAGATACATCACCAATACACGATCGGATATGTGCTTTACGACCGCCAGATCGTGCGCAATAAAAATCAACGACAGCCCCATTTCTCGCTGTAATTGCTGGAGCAAATTCACTACCTGCGCCTGAATAGAGACGTCCAGCGCCGACACCGGCTCATCGCAAATAATGAGCTTAGGTTCCAGAATCAACGCCCGGGCGATACCGATGCGCTGGCACTGCCCCCCGGAAAACTCATGGGGATAACGGTTGATGAGATTCGGCAGCAGACCCACTTTCAGCATCATGGCTTTCACGCGGTCACGCACGTCCTGGCGCGAAAGCTTAGGATGATAAGTGCGCAGCGGTTCAGCGATAATTTCGCCAATCGTCATTCGCGGGTTGAGTGACGCCAGCGGGTCCTGGAAAATCATCTGAATATCGCTGCGCGCCTCGCGCCATTCATCCGCTTTCATGCCCAGCAGATCTTTTCCCAGCCAGGCGACTTTACCGTCTGTCGCTTTCACCAAACCAATAATGGCGCGCGCAAACGTCGACTTGCCGCAGCCGGATTCGCCCACCACGCCCAGCGTTTCGCCTTCGTACAGGCGTAGCGTAACGCCGTCCACCGCTTTCAGGGTTTTCGGCGGTTGCCAGAACCACTGCTTTCCTTCTTTGATATCGAAATGGACTTTCAGATCGGCGATTTCGAGGAGGACTTTGCGTTGTTCAATCACAGCATTCATAGCAGTTCCTCCACCGGTTTAAAACAGGCGCGCAAACGACCAGGACTGAACGCTTCAAGTGGCGGCGCATTATTGCAGATTTCCATCGCATGAGGACAACGCGGCTGGAACGGACAACCTTTAGGCAAACGCAATAAATTGGGAGGATTTCCCGGAATCGTCAACATTTTCTCCCCCTCGCTATCCAGACGCGGCACCGCATTAAGCAGGCCGATTGAATACGGATGAACGGGCTGATAAAAGACATCGCGCGCCTTACCGTATTCCATTGTGCGCCCGGCATACATCACCAGGACCTTATCGCAAATGCCCGCTACCACGCCCAGATCATGGGTAATCATGATAATGGCGGTATTAAATTCGCGCTTTAGCTCATTAAGCAAGGTCATAATCTGCGCCTGCACGGTAACATCAAGCGCGGTGGTAGGCTCATCGGCAATAAGTAGTTTCGGCCTGCACAACAGCGCCATCGCAATCATCACACGTTGACGCATTCCGCCGGAAAACTCGTGCGGGTACATTTTCATCCGTTTGCGCGCTTCCGGCATTTTTACTGCATCCAGCATTCTGACGGACTCTTCAAAAGCTTCCGCTTTGCTCATACCTTTATGCAGCATCAGGACTTCCATTAACTGCTCCCCAACGCGCATATAAGGATTTAACGAGGTCATCGGGTCCTGAAAAATCATCGAAATCTGTTCTGCGCGCAGCGTATTCAGTTCGCGCTCAGGCAGGTTAAGAATTTCACGTCCGTTGAAGGTCGCAGAACCGCCGATTCGACCATTAGTCGCCAGCAATCCCATTAATGCGAACGCAGTTTGCGATTTCCCCGACCCAGACTCGCCAACAATGCCTAACGTTTCTCCTGCGCGAAGCGTAAAGTTCAGATCGTTGACCGCCGTTACATCGCCATCAGGCGTAGCGAACGTAACACGAAGATCGTTTACCTCCAGCAGTACATTCGCCGGTTGCTGCGCCTGAGTCGCGCTTGCGGTTTCTGATAAGCTCATGGCTGTACTCCTTAACGATCTTTCGGGTCGAGGGCATCACGCAGGCCATCGCCAATAAAGTTAAAACAGAATAACGTCACCACGAGAAAACCCGCCGGAAACAGCAGCAGCCACGGTGAGACTTCCATTGAATTTGCGCCATCGCTCAACAACGCTCCCCAACTACTTAACGGTTCCTGCGTCCCAAGCCCCAGGAAACTGAGGAAAGACTCAAACAGAATCATGCTGGGCACCAGCAACGACGCATACACTACCACTACGCCCAGGACGTTAGGCACAATATGGCGGATCACAATGCTGGCGGTCGACACACCACCCACCTGCGCGGCTTCGATGAACTCTTTACGTTTAAGACTTAGGGTTTGGCCACGCACGATACGCGCCATATCAAGCCAGGAGACCATACCGATGGCGACGAAAATCAACAGAATGTTCTGTCCAAAGAACGTCACCAGCAAAATCACAAAGAACATAAATGGGAACGAGTTGAGGATCTCCAGCAAACGCATCATCACGGAATCAATTTTGCCGCCCAGATACCCGGACAGCGAGCCATACAGTGTCCCGACAATGACCGCCACCAGCGCGGCGGCAATACCGACCATCAATGAGATACGCCCGCCGATGGCGACGCGCACCAACAGATCGCGCCCGGAAGAGTCAGTACCGAAATAGTGGCCGGACGCCATATCCGGCGCGCTGGACATCATGCCCCAGTCGGTATCGAAATAGGTAAATTGCGACAGCATAGGCGCCACTGTCACGAATAAGGCAATCAGGAACAGGACAATAAGACTGGCCACCGCCGCGCGGTTATGCATAAAGCGTCGGCGGGCATCCTGCCAAAGGCTGCGGCCCTCCACTTCCAGCTTTTCACTGAAATTTTCCAGCGTCTCGCTGTTTTTCTTACTTAACATCATCGCGAGCTCCAGTATCAGTAGCGAATTTTCGGATCGATAACGGCATAGAGCACATCGACAATGGCGTTAAACAATATGGTCAGCGCCCCGACTAAAATGGTCAAACTTAACACCAGCGAGTAATCGCGGTTGAGCGCGCCATTAACGAAAAGCTGCCCAATGCCCGGTAAGCCATAAATAGTTTCAATCACCATTGAGCCGGTAATAATGCCGACAAAGGCTGGTCCCATATAGGATAAAACCGGCAGCAGCGCAGGTTTTAACGCATGGCGGAAGATGATTCTGCGCATCGGTAATCCTTTTGCCCGTGCGGTACGAATAAAGTTCGAATGCAGAACTTCAATCATTGAGCCGCGCGTAATACGAGCAATGCTGGCAATATAGGCCAGTGAAAGCGCAACCATCGGCAGGATCATAAATTTCAGCGCCCCGCCGTTCCAGCCGCCACCAGGCAGCCATTGCAAGGTTATCGCAAAGACCATCACCAGTAACGGCGCCACCACAAAACTGGGGATAACGACGCCGGTCATGGCAAATCCCATGACCGTATAATCCCATCGCGTATTTTGCTTTAGCGCGGCAATCACGCCAGCGCTGACGCCAATAATGACCGCCAGGAAAAAAGCGGCGGCGCCAAGTTTCGCCGAAACCGGGAAGCTGGCGGCAACCAGATCGTTGACCGTGTAATCTTTGTATTTAAACGATGGTCCAAAATCGCCATGCGCCAACTGCTTCAAGTAGCTGAAGTACTGCGTCATGATGGGATCGTTCAGATGATATTTTGCTTCAATATTGGCCAGCACTTCCGGTGGCAATGCGCGCTCACCAGTAAAAGGGCTGCCCGGCGCGAGGCGCATCATAAAGAAAGAGATGGTAATAAGAATAAATAGCGTCGGAATCGCTTCCAGACAGCGGCGTAAAATAAATTTCAACATTGCCCATACCTTCTGGCGTGTGCCTTTACTTCCCTGACGTGACAAACAGATCCGACAGGGAAAGTTATAGTGCGATGAAAAAAGACACCATGGGACAACCGTGGTTGTCCCATGTCTTGCCATTAATGTTTGATAATATATAAGTTTTTCACATAGATATTATCCAGCGGGTCTTTACCGGTATACCCGCCCACCCAGGGTTTCACCAGGCGCGCGTTAACGTAGTAATACACCGGCACAATAGCGGAGTCTTTATCTAACTGCTGCTCCGCTTTAGCGTACAGTTCGCTACGCTGCTTATCGTCCGCCACTTTCAGCGTGTCGGCAATCAGCTTATCAAACGCCGGGCTCTTATAATGCGCGGTATTATTTGAACTGTCGGACAACATGGTATTCAGGAACGAGGTCGGTTCATTATAATCTGCGCACCACCCGGCTCTGGCAACATCAAAGGTGCCCTGATGACGGGTGTCCAGGAAGGTTTTCCACTCCTGATTCTCCAGATTCACATTGACGCCCAGATTTTTCTTCCAGATAGACGCCACGGCAATCGCCAGTTTTTTATGCAGATCGGAGGTGTTATACAGCAGGTCGAATGTTAAAGGCTTATCCGCCGTAAAGCCGGCTTCAGCCAACAATTTCTTCGCTTCTTCATTACGTTTTTGCTGGGACCATGTGAACCACTCAGGTTCTACCAGTTTCGCGCCATCAGTATACGGTGGCGTGTAGCTGTAGGCGGGCAAATCGCCCTGATTTTTAACCTTATTAACAATAATATCGCGATCTAATGCCAGTTTCAGCGCTGTACGCACACGGACATCATTAAACGGCGCTTTTTGGTTGTTAATTTCGTAATAATAGGTACACAAATAAGGGTCTACGCGAACTTCATTGGGGATCTCTTTTTTCAGTTTCTGGAATAATTCGATCGGCATGTTGTTATAAGTCATGTCGATCTCGCCGCTGCGGTAGCGGTTCACATCCGTCACTTCCGAGGAGATAGGCAAATAAGTCACCTGATTGATGACGGTTTTGTCGTTATCCCAGTATTGTGGGTTACGCTCCAGTACGATACGTTCGTTCACCACCCAGTTTTTTAACTTATAGGCGCCGTTGGTGACAATATTGGCCGGTTGCGTCCATTTATCGCCAAATTTTTCGACTGCGGCTTTCGGTACGGGAGACACTGAAGGGTGCACTAACAATTTGTAGAAATAAGGCACCGGCTCACTCAGGGTCACTTCAAAGGTGTGATCATCAAGCGCTTTTACCCCCAGATCGGTGGCGGTTTTTTTACCGGCGATGATGTCGTCGACATTAGCAATATGACCGTATTGCAGATAACTGGCATACGGCGATGCCGTATTAGGATCGGCCAGGCGTTGCCAGCTATAAACGAAATCATGGGCGGTGACGGGCGTACCATCTGACCATTTCGCATTTTTACGCAGGTGGAATGTCCAGACTTTAAAATCTTTATTTTCCCATTTTTCCGCGACGCCCGGTGAAGGATGCCCCTCGACATCGCTAATTAATAAGCCTTCGAAGAGGTCACGGCTGACGTTCGATTCCGGCACGCCTTCAATTTTATGCGGGTCGAGAGACTGCACTTCTGAGCCATTATTACGTACCAACGTTTGCTTGTCGGCTAACTGAACGCCGGCGGGAACGTCTGCCGCAGTCGCAGCGCTGGCGGCGATGAAGGCAGTGAGTATTCCCGCTGCAATCAAACTTTTTTTCGTGATGTTAGACATTGTGTTTGTACTCCACTCATTATAATTACTGGTTTTTACCAGCCTGTTTAATCCCGTCAGGGTTCCTGTACAGCACTGGTGGTGTACTGCCAGGTCTGTCACTGCTTTTGCTATCACCGACTTTATTTATTCTGACGATTCGTTCGATCGCCTTTCGTCGATTCGGTATACGACGTACCTGTCCACGTCGCACGTTATTTCTGACAACCCTCTAAATGAAAATAGTTATCAACAATGTGAAATCTTCTGCAAATGTTTGGCCGGAAAGTATCAAATGCGTTTCTGAACCGCCAATTCATTTTACAAATTTGTTAACCAATTCTCTTTTATGGAAAATCCCCCGTCCAGAAAAACGGCTAAAAAATATTAAAAAAACCTCAATTTATTCTTTTTAATCAATGAGCTGTTGAAAAAAACTCTCTTTATCACCCTGTAGGGTATGCCTGCGTCAAAAAACATACGCAAATTTAACAAATGCTCATTATTTAGCACATTCATCTACGGTAGCGCTGAAACAACTAATAACATTTCAATAATCCTTCATCAAGCCCCAGAGTATGGTGTGAATAAAATAACAGACGTACCGCTTATCACGGACTGAGTAATGTTCATAATTATTTGATTAATAAAAATAAATAGCGTTAGGTTATAGTAGTATTCTTTATCATTTAAACGCTGAATACTTATCAAAGTAAGAAATGTTACATGGGAATGTCACACGGCGGCACCCTTAGGGCGCCGCCTGTAAATCAATAGGCGGGGGTTTAGTTGAGCAGGCCGGGGAAAATGCCTTTTATTCCTGTGACAATAAATTCGATGCCGAGCGCCATTAACAGCAATCCCATGATTCGGGTAATAACGTTGATACCGGTTTGCCCCAGCAAACGAACCAGCCACGGCGCCATACGGAACACGCCCCAGCAGCAAAGCGCAAATAGCGCAATGGCAACGGAAAAACCAAGCAAATGCGCGATGCTGTGATAACGCGTCCCCCAGACGATAGTGGAGCTAATCGCCCCTGGCCCCGCCATTAACGGTAGCGCTAACGGCACAACGCCAATGCTCTCGCGTATGGCTGTCTCTGACTTTTCTTGCTTGTTTTGTTTATCTTCCCCCAGCTTCCCGCTGATCATCGACATTGCAATGGTGACGACCAGGATACCGCCCGCAATTCTGAACGAATCAATAGAAATACCAAACAGCTGCAGGATGCCATCTCCGAGGAATAAGGAACTCCACAAGATAATCGCAACCGACAGATTCGCGGTGAGATTAGTTTTATTACGCGCCGTGGCCGTCTGGTAGCTGGTCATGCTGATGAAAACGGGAATAATCCCTACTGGGTTAACCAGCGCAAAGAGCCCGATAAAAAACTTAAAGTAAACAGGAAAATCAAAAAGCGTTTGAATCACGGTTAGCTCCGAAGCGTTAGCCGGATGAAGTCAATGTTCGTTAATGATCAAAACGCGCAGAAGATACGCCTTTTATTCGCATAGTTCACCTCTTATCTACACCTAATTTCATCCATTCATCGCTGTTATTTATATGTACTAGTTATGCTAATCCATTCACTATTCATGACAACGATTTTTTAACATTTTATATAAAACGCTAAAATGGCCTGCTGAAAGGTGTCAGCTTTGCGTAACCTTGATTTAGATCACACAATCGCTACTCAGAAGTGAGTAATCTTGCTAACGCCACCTGGACGTAACGCGTTAGAGTTAAATGATGCTCACGCAGAAGCTCTTTTAGTAAATCAGAGCGAAACGGACGTTAAGTAACCACCTGAATTTCAGGCATTTATACAAAGTATCGTCGATCTGTCTATACTCACGTATCGCGCAGATGATTTACTAAAAAAGTTTAACATTATCAGGAGAGCATTATGGCTGTTACTAATGTCGCTGAACTTAACGCACTCGTAGAGCGTGTAAAAAAAGCCCAGCGTGAATATGCCAGTTTCACTCAAGAACAGGTCGACAAAATCTTCCGCGCCGCCGCTCTGGCAGCTGCTGATGCCCGAATTCCGCTGGCTAAAATGGCCGTTGCCGAATCCGGTATGGGTATCATCGAAGATAAAGTGATTAAAAACCACTTCGCTTCTGAATATATTTACAACGCCTATAAAGATGAAAAAACCTGCGGCGTGCTGTCTGAAGACGACACCTTCGGGACCATCACCATTGCAGAACCTATCGGCATTATTTGCGGTATCGTTCCAACCACTAACCCGACCTCTACCGCTATCTTCAAATCTCTGATTAGCCTGAAGACCCGTAACGCCATCATCTTTTCCCCGCACCCACGTGCAAAAGAGGCGACCAACAAAGCGGCGGATATCGTTCTGCAAGCTGCTATTGCTGCCGGTGCGCCGAAAGACCTGATTGGCTGGATCGATCAACCTTCCGTGGAACTGTCTAATGCGCTGATGCATCACCCTGACGTTAATCTGATCCTCGCCACTGGCGGTCCGGGTATGGTGAAGGCAGCCTACAGCTCCGGTAAGCCTGCGATCGGCGTAGGCGCAGGCAATACCCCTGTTGTTATTGATGAAACCGCTGATATCAAACGCGCTGTTGCGTCTGTTCTGATGTCTAAAACCTTCGATAACGGCGTAATCTGTGCTTCTGAGCAGTCTGTTGTTGTCGTTGATTCCGTCTATGATGCCGTTCGCGAACGTTTCGCCAGCCACGGCGGCTACATGCTGCAGGGTCAAGAGCTGAAAGCGGTTCAAAACGTTATCCTGAAAAATGGCGCGCTGAACGCCGCTATCGTGGGTCAGCCAGCCTACAAAATCGCTGAACTGGCAGGCTTCACCGTACCAGAAAACACCAAGATTCTGATCGGTGAAGTCACGGTTGTTGACGAAAGCGAACCGTTCGCCCACGAAAAACTGTCTCCGACTCTGGCAATGTACCGTGCGAAAGATTTCGAAGAAGCGGTAGAAAAAGCAGAAAAACTGGTCGCTATGGGCGGTATCGGTCACACCTCTTGCCTGTACACCGACCAGGACAACCAGCAGGAGCGCGTTAACTACTTCGGCCAGAAGATGAAAACCGCGCGTATCCTGATTAACACCCCAGCCTCTCAGGGTGGTATCGGCGACCTGTACAACTTCAAACTCGCACCTTCCCTGACTCTGGGTTGTGGTTCCTGGGGTGGTAACTCCATCTCTGAAAACGTTGGTCCGAAACACCTGATCAACAAGAAAACCGTTGCTAAGCGAGCTGAAAACATGTTGTGGCACAAACTTCCGAAATCTATTTACTTCCGCCGTGGCTCTCTGCCCATCGCGCTGGATGAAGTGATTACCGATGGCCACAAACGTGCGCTCATCGTGACTGACCGCTTCCTGTTCAACAATGGCTACGCTGACCAGATTACCTCTGTTCTGAAAGCGGCTGGCGTTGAAACCGAAGTGTTCTTTGAGGTTGAAGCTGACCCAACCCTTTCCGTTGTTCGCAAAGGCGCTGAACTGGCTAACTCCTTCAAACCAGACGTGATCATCGCGCTGGGCGGCGGCTCCCCGATGGACGCTGCGAAAATTATGTGGGTCATGTACGAACATCCGGAAACCCACTTCGAAGAACTGGCGCTGCGCTTTATGGACATCCGTAAACGTATCTACAAATTCCCGAAAATGGGCGTGAAAGCGAAAATGATCGCCGTCACTACCACCTCCGGTACCGGTTCTGAAGTTACGCCGTTCGCCGTTGTCACCGACGACGCCACCGGTCAGAAATATCCGTTGGCAGACTACGCGTTGACCCCGGATATGGCGATTGTCGACGCCAACCTGGTCATGGATATGCCGAAGTCCCTGTGCGCGTTCGGTGGTCTGGATGCGGTAACTCACGCCCTGGAAGCTTACGTTTCTGTACTGGCATCTGAGTTTTCTGACGGTCAGGCGTTGCAGGCGCTGAAACTGCTGAAAGAAAACCTGCCGGCGTCTTACCACGAAGGGTCTAAAAACCCGGTTGCGCGTGAACGTGTTCACAGTGCGGCCACTATCGCTGGTATCGCGTTTGCCAACGCCTTCCTCGGCGTATGTCACTCTATGGCGCACAAACTGGGCTCTCAGTTCCACATTCCGCACGGTCTGGCGAACGCCCTGCTGATTTGTAACGTTATCCGCTACAACGCGAATGACAACCCAACTAAGCAGACCGCTTTCAGCCAATACGACCGCCCACAGGCACGCCGTCGTTACGCGGAAATCGCTGACCATCTGGGTCTGAGCGCGCCGGGCGACCGTACCGCCGCTAAGATTGAAAAACTGCTGGCATGGCTGGAAAGCATTAAAGCTGAGCTGGGCATTCCTAAATCCATTCGTGAAGCAGGCGTACAGGAAGCTGACTTCCTGGCACATGTGGACAAACTGTCTGAAGATGCCTTCGATGACCAGTGCACCGGCGCTAACCCGCGTTATCCGCTGATCTCCGAACTGAAACAGATTCTGCTGGATACCTACTACGGGCGTGATTTCACCGAAGGTGAAGCTGCAGCGAAGAAAGACGTCGTTGCCGCGCCGAAAGCAGAAAAGAAAGCGAAAAAATCCGCTTAATTCGTTATCCGCTTTAGCATGACAAAAGACGGCCTCATTTGAGGCCGTCTTTTGTTTTACCTGTTTATCTGATGCCTGAAGGCGCTATGCTTATCATCTGGTCTACGCGCTCACAGCACGCCTTATCAGTAGGCCTGAATAATGACGTACAAAGCACTACAGGGCGTTTTATTGGCTGGACGCCACCCCGACATCAAATGTGCCTATGGCGCTCCTGAATCGCTGTCAGTGAGCCCTCCTCCAGCGCGTCCTTATAATGCTTACGGCAAACCGAAACGTAACGTTCATTCCCGCCAATAACCACCTGTTCGCCTTCGTTATAAGGCCTGCCGTCCTGATCGAGGCGCAGAACCATGCTGGCTTTACGACCGCAAAAACAGATGGTTTTTAATTCCACCAGCTTATCTGACCATGACAGTAAGTACAGGCTGCCGACAAAGAGCTCCCCACGAAAGTCTGTTCGTAACCCATAGCAAAGTACCGGTATATCTAATTTATCGACAACTTCGGATAATTGATAAACCTGCTGACGAGTCAAAAACTGGCTTTCGTCGACTAACACGCAATGTATTGTCTGTCGCGCGTTCTCGGCATGAATCTCTTCAAACAAGGATGTATTTTGGTTAAACAATTTTGCCGGCGACGACAAACCGATACGAGAGCTGACTTTGCCTGCGCCGAAACGATCGTCGATTTCCGCCGTATATACGACGGTACGCATCCCGCGTTCCTGATAATTGTATGAAGATTGCAGCAGTGCAGTCGACTTACCCGCATTCATTGCCGAATAGTAGAAATATAGCTGTGCCATTGGTCACAGAACCTCACCTGAGTGAAATAAAGATTAGCGGGATTGTACCATAATTTACTGGCATAACGGCGCGGCTCGCGCTCCGATGAGTATTAAGAATTGTGCAAACATCGCTCACTATACACATTCCTTCACAAATTATGCCGTTAAAATCCATCAACAGTGCTTATCATCACTCACCAATATGAAAAGCTTGTAGTTATTGTTACCGTTACTCATACTTGGCGCAAAGTAATAGAAGTTTCTTGTAAGGAAAGCTAATACAAGAGATTGATATCTCTGCAATGGGATCGTATTTCATCATGATAAAATGTGACCTGAATCCTAAATTTTTAGCGACAGGCGGTGAGTATCCCCTCTGCCAATAAGCTCTTTTTTGTGCGTCGGCGCAAGGAAAATTTAAGTTGAGATAATTAAGGCGCGTACTTAATTAAGCGTAATTTTGAATTCCTTACATTCCTGGCTATTGCACAACTGAATTTATCGCTCTATTATTAGCTCAACAAACCACCCCAATATAAGTTTGAGATTACTACAATGAGCGAAGCACTTAAAATTCTGAACAACATCCGTACTCTTCGTGCGCAGGCAAGAGAATGCACTCTGGAAACGCTTGAAGAGATGCTGGAGAAATTAGAAGTTGTCGTTAACGAGCGTCGTGAAGAGGAAAGCGCTGCTGCTGCTGAAGTGGAAGAGCGTACTCGTAAACTGCAACAGTACCGTGAAATGTTAATTGCCGATGGCATTGACCCGAATGAACTGCTGAATAGCATGGCTGCTGCTAAATCCGGTACCAAAGCTAAACGCGCAGCTCGCCCAGCTAAATATAGCTATGTTGACGAAAACGGTGAAACTAAAACCTGGACTGGCCAGGGTCGTACACCGGCTGTAATCAAAAAAGCAATGGAAGAACAAGGTAAGCAACTGGAAGACTTCCTGATCAAGGAATAATTTACTTCCCGCTTGCTTAAAATCCCGCCGCTGGCGGGATTTTTTTGCCCGTGTTCTCCCCTCACGCCGACAAACATAAAAAAAAGCGCCAAATTTCTCAGCGCTTCTGTTAAAAACTTTATAACGTAACGTTACTTCTTAATACCCATTTCTTCTTCAAGCCAGGCTTTAAATTCAGCACCCAGTGAATTATGACGGATGCCATATTCAACGAATGCCTGCATATATCCCAGCTTATTACCACAGTCATGGCTTTTACCCTTCATGTGGTAGGCTTCAACCGTTTCTTTTTCGATCAGCATATCGATAGCATCGGTCAACTGAATTTCATCCCCGGCACCCGGAGGAGTTTTCGCTAATAACGCCCAGATATCTGCGCTCAGTACATAACGCCCGACAATCGCAAGGTTAGACGGCGCGACATCCGCTTTTGGTTTTTCAACCACGCCAACCATAGGCACGCTTTCACCCGGCGCCAGCTCAACGCCTTTGCAATTTACCACGCCGTAAGCCGTCACATCTTCTACTGGCTCAACCATAATCTGGCTATTTCCGGTTTCGTCGAAACGGCGGATCATTTCAGCCAGATTGTCCTGGGACAGATCGGACTCATATTCGTCAAGAATAACGTCTGGCAGAATAACAGCGACAGGTTCGTTTCCGACAACAGGATGCGCGCACAATACGGCATGGCCCAGACCTTTGGCCAGCCCCTGACGTACCTGCATAATAGTGACATGCGGAGGGCAAATAGACTGAACTTCCTCCAGAAGCTGACGCTTAACACGCTTTTCCAGCATCGCTTCCAGCTCAAAACTGGTATCAAAGTGGTTTTCAATGGAGTTTTTAGACGAGTGCGTAACAAGCACGATTTCAGTAATGCCAGCAGCGATACATTCGTTCACGACGTACTGAATTAATGGCTTATCAACCAGCGGCAGCATCTCTTTCGGGATAGCTTTGGTCGCTGGCAGCATCCTGGTTCCCAATCCCGCAACCGGGATAACGGCTTTTTTGACTTTCGAATTAAGGGCAGCCATTTTAAATTCTCCTGGACTGTTCATATATTGAACGTGTTCTTTAATCTATATCGTGTTCCAGTATATCAGTACCAGAACAAGCCTCAGGTCCAAAAAGGACTTATATTGGTATAATTAAGACAAATACTTATAAATCTGCTGCAGATAGTAACACTCGTCGGGAAAGGCTGGTAAAGCAATTTACGCTTGTTTTCCCATTCGGTCATTCCGCAGACAACATCAACCGCAGACGTCCTCCTGCGCCCCATATTTGACACTGCCATGAGTCGCAACGCTGGCTTAATTGGTTAAGATAGGCGTTGCCCAATGTTCCTAACGGCACGCCGTTGCTGATTTGAACCTGATGAGCGCCCGTATTTAAGGTGGCGTTCAATCCGGCGGAGACGAGAACTAAATTTTTGAGCCCACGGTGATAGTAGCCGACAAATAGCGGGAATTGACCGGGTAAATTGGCTTGTCTGAGCAGATGATTTACCTGTTTTAATAGGGTACCCAACTCCGGTAAACGGTGATTTTGTTGACCGAGTTGATCCTGCAATAAGCCGTTAAATAACGCCCGCAGCAACAATGCGGCTAACACGCCATTATCACCCGCCCGGGTGACATCCAGGCAATAAAACGCCAGTTCGTTATCAGAAAGCGGCGCAATATCCAGCACCAGTCCAGGCTGTTCGGCAGAGACAAGTTGCCGATAATTAATGCGGCAGTGGGAAATCACCTGCTGTACCGGGGGCTGCAACTCTTGCAATAATTGCGCTGCGGCGATCGGGTTACTCACCATCGCATCCCAGTCACGAAACAGGCGTTCTTCCTCTTCAACTCGCGAGTTAAACATATTGGGGTACAAGCAAGCGAATACGGTTTCCCGCAGGCGGTTGAGATCTTTTACCGGCTTGAGCAATACATCTTCAACTCCAAGGCGTAGCGCTTTGGCAATATCCGCCATATTTTCTGTTGCGGAAATAACCAGAATAGGCGTCTGGTCTCCGCGATTACGTAAGTTTTCTACCAGTTTGAGACCGTTCATTCTCGGCATGGCAATATCACATATCATGAGATCGGGCGTAAAAGTCCCCATCAACTCCAGGGCATCTACCCCGTCGCCTGCCAATGCCGTTGTCGCTCCCAAAGAGGAAAACCACGAATCCAGAAGCGAGCGAAATACAGGCTCGTCTTCAACAATAAGAATCTGTTTTCCGACCAATGGCTGCGTCATGTTCTCTCCCCTGACTGGCTTTAATCAATAGTGGCATGGTATTGCCGCTCGCGCCTGTCAGAATTTGCTTAAGTGATCGTAAAAGGTACATTAAACGCCGGTACGCACCAAGGGTATAAGTTCGTCCATCTTTTTCTCTACGGCTAGCTGGCCTGCCGCAATAGCGGCATGGGCGCGATGAAAATCCAGCGTAGAGATTTGCGGACAGAATGGTTGAATGAGAATATCAGGCGGATCGCCAGCCATACGGTTACGTTTAAGACGATTTTCCAATACCTGAATGGAGGTTGTCATGATTTCCATTGCCCCAGGCGAACTCACGCCACGGCGTGAAGTCAGGCTACTGAAACGTTCTTTTAAACGCTTATGCCAGGGCAGCGAATCATCGCTCTCTTCATTTATATTCCCGACATTTACAGAGAGCAAATCTTGCTGCATGAGGTGGGCATCATGTTGCAGGTCTACCGCAATAACGATATCAGCACCCATTGCCCGAGTTAACGAGACAGGTACCGGATTAACGACTGCGCCATCGACCAGCCAGTAACCGTTATGTTCAACCGGAGACATCAGCCCTGGCATACTGCACGACGCGCGTACAGCAAGGTGTAGATCGCCCTCAGTAAACCATAGCTCTCGTCCAGTGCTAAGATTCGTCGCGACCGCGCCAAAACGTCTTGAACAGTGGTCAAAATCCGTGACGGGCATAATATCCCGATAGTGATTAAATACGCGTTCGCCGCGAAGCAACCCTCCTCTGCCCCATGATACATCCATCAGGCGTAAAACATCCCAGTAGCGGAATGAGCATACCCACTGTTCAAGCGCCGATAATTTATTACAGGCATACGCGGCGCCGACCAGTGAACCTATTGAGCATCCTGCAACGATATCAATATCAATGCCTGTTTGCTTGAGGGCTTTGATGACCCCAATATGAGACCATCCTCTCGCCGCGCCAGATCCCAGCGCCAGCCCTATTTTCATTTTTCTCATCGTACTTAACGACTTCCCCTGGCTTCAAGACGTAGCAACATCGCCACTGCTCAGTTAACATAACGCCACCCTGGCGTTCAACGCCGTTTTTATATTCAGGGAGATTATTGTGTCTCAGCCTTGTCCCTGTGGTAGCGCTGACGAGTATAGCCTATGTTGTGGTCGTATTGTGTCCGGAGAACGCGTAGCACCCGATCCGTCACATCTCATGCGCTCTCGTTACTGCGCTTTTGTGATGAAAGACGCAGATTACTTAATTAAGAGCTGGCATCCAACCTGCAATGCCGCCGCGTTTCGCGATGATATCATCGCCGGATTTGCCAATACCAAGTGGCTCGGCCTGACTATTTTTGAACATACCTGGTCAGAAGCAGAAAATACAGGGTATGTGAGTTTTATCGCGCGTTTTTCTGAACAAGGGAAAACTGGGGCGATTATCGAACGCTCTCGTTTTATCAAAGAAAACGGTCAGTGGTATTATATTGACGGTACCTACCCGCAGTTGGGTCGAAATGATCCCTGCCCGTGCGGTTCAGGCAAAAAATTTAAAAAGTGCTGCGGCCAGTGACGCCTGACAGTATCGATACAGCAAACACTCTCAACAGGATTTTTCCGACAATGCAATCACTACAACGTAAAGTTCTGCGTACTATTTGTCCCGATCAAAAAGGCCTTATCGCGCGGATTACCAACATTTGCTATAAGCATGAGCTTAATATTGTGCAAAATAATGAATTTGTTGACCATCGTACCGGACGCTTTTTTATGCGGACCGAGCTGGAAGGCATCTTCAATGATTCCACTCTTCTGGCCGATCTGGACAGCGCCTTACCGGAAGGCTCTGTTCGTGAACTCAATCCCGCCGGACGCCGTCGGGTAGTGATTCTGGTTACCAAAGAGGCGCATTGTCTGGGCGACCTGCTGATGAAAGCCAACTATGGCGGGCTGGATGTTGAAATCGCCGCGGTCATTGGCAATCATGAAACGTTACGCTCGCTGGTTGAGCGTTTTGAGATCCCTTTCGAACTGGTCAGCCATGAGGGATTAACGCGTGAAGAGCATGACCGGAAGATGGCGGACGCCATTGATGCCCATCAACCGGACTATGTGGTGCTGGCCAAGTATATGCGTGTTTTAACGCCAGGTTTTGTGGCGCGCTTCCCGAACAAAATTATCAATATCCACCACTCATTCCTGCCTGCATTTATCGGCGCGCGTCCTTATCATCAGGCCTATGAGCGCGGCGTGAAAATCATCGGCGCTACCGCGCACTATGTGAATGATAATCTGGATGAAGGTCCGATCATTATGCAAGATGTGATTCACGTCGATCACACTTACACCGCAGAAGATATGATGCGTGCCGGGCGTGACGTCGAGAAAAACGTATTAAGCCGCGCGCTGTATCAGGTTCTGGCGCAGCGGGTCTTTGTTTATGGCAATCGGACGATTATTCTTTAATCGTCAGTAATATGAATTGATTAGCTTTAATCCGTTACGGATGAAAAGTACGCAAACAGTTCATTTCAGGCAAAGGAATGCTTTACAGCGGCGTGTCATTTGATATGATGCGCCCCGCTTCCCGAAAGGAAGCCGATCAGCATTAAGCATTATCCCGTGGTGGGGTTCCCGAGCGGCCAAAGGGAGCAGACTGTAAATCTGCCGTCATCGACTTCGAAGGTTCGAATCCTTCCCCCACCACCATTTCAAGCACGACCTACAATATGAATTACCCCTGGTGGGGTTCCCGAGCGGCCAAAGGGAGCAGACTGTAAATCTGCCGTCATCGACTTCGAAGGTTCGAATCCTTCCCCCACCACCATCATTCCCGTCGCGTACATTATCCCCGTTAAGCACACTGCCTCATATCTCTCTGTACAGGGAAGGATGAGAATCTTCGATTAAGGTTCGACTCGAGCGGAAGCGAGAGAACGTTGCCAACGGCAACGGCCCGAAGGGCGCGACGCGCCGAGTCATCCTTCCCCCACCACAATCTTGCATACTTCGCTACACCAGGCCTGTCTCGAATTATATTGCCTGTACCCACTGCCGGTGACGCTCCTGCTTACCGGGCCTACAAAACTACGCCCCTCACTCACACAGCCGGAAAGGCGCAGTTCATAGCCACATCCGGTAAAAACAACAGGAATACTAAATGAGCATGAAAACGAATCCGCGGATCATTCTCACCGGTGGTCCTTGCGCCGGAAAAAGCACATTACTGCACGCACTTAAAAAGCAAGGATTTTGCTGTCAGGAAGAGTCCGGACGCGCCATCATTCAAGATCAAATACGCATTAGCGGTTCAGGTTTACCCTCGGTATCACCATTATTATTTGCCGAACTGATGCTGGCACTGGATATACGCGGCTGGCATCAGGCGCAGAATAGCCCGACAACGGTATTCTATGATCGTGGGATACCGGATATTGCGGGTTATCTGACGCTTGTCGGTGAAACCGCCCCGGATCATCTCATCAACGCGATTTATCATTTCCGTTACGCCCCAACGGTCATTTTGCTTCCTCCGTGGCGGGCTATCTACCATCAGGATAGCGAACGTAAGCAGTCATGGGATGAGGCGGTCAGAACCTACGAAGCGATGATTAGGACATATCAGCGCTATGGTTACCAGCTATATGAGCTTCCCTTCGCTTCGGTGAACGCACGAATGGAACAACTCATCGATAAGATCAGGTTCGATTAAGACGACGGTGGGATAACGCTATCTGACAAATAGCCATAAAAAACCCTACCGAAGTAGGGTTTAGTATCCTGTTAAAGGGAATCAGTGACGTGCGCGAACAAGCTGATATTTACGGGTCAGGTACTCAACCGGCACGCTCCAGATATGCACCAGACGCGAGAACGGGAACAGCAGGAATAAAGTCATCCCCAGTACCAGATGCAGACGGAAGATAAATGCCACACCGTCAAGATGCTCAGATGCCCCGCCGTGGAATGTCACTACGGACTGCGCCCAGCCGACCAGCTTCATCATCTCGCTACCGTCCATATGCTGCGCTGAGAACGGAATGGTTAATAGCCCCAGCGCGCACTGAATCACCAGCAGCGAGAGAATCAAAATATCTGCGCCGGTAGTGGTGGCACGGACGCGTGGGCTGAACAGACGACGCTTGAGCAGTAAAATACCGCCAACCAGGGTCAGCACACCGCAGGCGCCGCCGGCAATCATCGCCATCTTCTGCTTCACGTCGACCGGCAGAAAAGATTCATACATCCAGTGCGGCGTTAACATTCCCAGGAAGTGACCGACGAAAATACCCAGAATCCCAATGTGGAACAGGTTTGACGCCAGGTTCATCCCCTTGCGATCCAGCATCTGGCTGGAGGCCGCCCGCCAGGTGTACTGACCGTAGTCGTAACGTAACCAGCTACCGATCAGGAAAACCGATCCGGCAATGTACGGGTAGATGTCAAAGAAGAACATATTCAGGAAGTGCATTAGTGCTGTCCTCCGGTGGTGATATTCAGATATTGCGGCGCCACGGCACCAGCAAAACGACGCTGATGGACGGCAATTTCAGACTCATTGCAGCCCCGATCGGCAAAGAATTTCACCTGCTCTTCTTCCCAGACCGCATCCAGCGCCTGTGGGGTATCATCGCGAACTTCATCAGCAATTTTTTCTGCGACTTTGCCTTTGTCGATCGTCGTATTGGCCAGCTTCAATAACAGGTCGAACAATACCGCATACCGACTTTCACGCTGCTGCAAGCGGGCACTGAGCAACGCCAGAATAGGCGCGATATCCTGCAGACCGCCGAGCGCTTCGTTTTTTGGTAACTGCGCCAGATACTCCAGATACAATGGCAGATGGTCCGGCAACTCGCGGCTGTCGAGTTGTAAGCCGTGCTGCTCATACTGGGCCATCAGATCGACCATCGCCTGACCGCGATCGCGAGACTCACCATGCACATGCTCAAACAGCAGCAATGAGGTTGCACGACCACGATCGAACAACTCGCTATAGCTTGCCTGAGCATCCAGTATCTCCTGCGCGGTTAAATCGCGCAGAAAAACGACTAACGTCCGGACATCTTCTTTATCCAGATGTTCAGATGAGGCGAGCGCATCGAACAGCTCCTGCTGATGCTGCCACAGGGCAGCATCCGGATATTCGAGTAGACGCGAAACAATGACGAGTTCAATCATGCGTGCGGCTCCGTTTTGCTGGTCATATCAATCGCATCAATGCGGCGACTGTTGAACAGGTTGAATTTGCTGTCAGACCCATGGCAACCGTCACCGAAGGTGAAGCCGCAACCACTTTTTTCCGGGAACGCATCACGCGCCAGTTCGCGGTGGCTACTTGGCACCACAAAGCGATCTTCATAGTTGGCAATCGCCAGATAGCGGTACATTTCCTGCGCCTGGGCTTCGCTTAAACCCACCTCTTCCAGCGCACGCGTATCCACTTTACCGTCTACGGTTTCCGCACGTTTGTAGTGACGCATCGCCAGCATCCGTTTCAGCGCCAACAGTACCGGCTGGGTATCGCCTGCGGTCAGCAGATTTGCCAGGTACTGCACCGGAATACGCAGGCTATCCACGTCCGGCAGAATGCCATTGCTGCCCAGTTCACCCGCATCAGCCGCTGACTGAATCGGCGACAGAGGCGGCACGTACCAGACCATCGGCAGCGTGCGGTATTCCGGATGCAGCGGCAGCGCCAGTTTCCAGTCCATCGCCATTTTGTACACCGGTGACTGCTGCGCGGCGTCAATCACACTCTGCGGCACGCCGTCTTTCAGTGCCTGCTCAATCACTGCCGGATCGTTAGGGTCGAGGAACACGTCCAGTTGACGCTGGTACAGATCTTTCTCGTTTTCCGTACTGGCGGCGCTTTCAATAGCATCCGCGTCATACAGTAATACGCCGAGGTAGCGGATACGTCCCACGCAGGTTTCCGAGCAGACCGTCGGCTGACCGGCTTCGATACGCGGATAGCAGAAAATGCACTTCTCGGACTTGCCGCTCTTCCAGTTGAAGTAGATTTTTTTGTACGGGCAACCGGTGATGCACATCCGCCAGCCACGGCACTTGTCCTGGTCGATCAGTACGATGCCGTCTTCTTCACGCTTATAAATCGCGCCGCTCGGGCAGGTCGCCACGCACGCCGGATTGAGACAGTGCTCGCACAGGCGCGGCAAATACATCATGAAGGTATTTTCGAACTGGCCGTACATCGCCTTCTGCATGTTTTCGAAGTTCTGGTCTTTCGCCAGCGTCTCGAACTCACCGCCGAGGTCGTCTTCCCAGTTCGGACCCTTGGTGATTTTGTCCATCCGCTTGCCGGTAATCAGCGAGCGTGGACGGGCAATCGGCTGCGCCTTACTGTCCGCCGGCGCGTTGTGCAGCGTCTGGTAGTCAAAATCAAACGGCTCGTAGTAATCGTCCAGCCCCGGCAGATGCGGGTTGGCGAAAATTTTACCCAGCAACAGCGCTTTATTACCCATGCGCGGCTGTAGTTTGCCGTTGATTTTGCGGATCCAGCCGCCTTTCCATTTTTCTTGATTTTCCCAGTCATTCGGAAAACCAACGCCCGGTTTACTTTCTACGTTGTTGAACCATGCGTATTCCATACCTTCGCGACTGGTCCAGACATTTTTACAGGTGACTGAACAGGTATGACAGCCGATGCACTTATCGAGATTCAGCACCATGCCGACTTGTGAACGAATTTTCATTTTACGCTCTCCTGTACCTGGTCATTGCCTTCGCCATCCAACCAGTTAATATTCTTCATCTTACGTACCACCACAAACTCATCGCGGTTGGAGCCGACGGTACCGTAGTAGTTAAAGCCGTAGGCTAACTGCGCATAGCCGCCGATCATATGGGTCGGTTTCGGCGTAATGCGCGTCACCGAGTTATGAATACCGCCGCGCTGCTGGGTAATTTCCGACCCCGGCAGGTTTACGATACGTTCCTGCGCGTGGTACATCATGGTCATGCCCGCCGGTACGCGCTGGCTGACCACTGCGCGTGCGGTCAATGCGCCGTTGCTGTTGAATACTTCGATCCAGTCGTTATCTTCAATGCCCAGATCTTTGGCGTCGGTTTCGCTCATCCACACAATCGGGCCGCCACGCGACAAGGTCAGCATCAACAGGTTATCGCTGTAGGTCGAGTGGATACCCCACTTCTGGTGCGGCGTCAGGAAGTTGAGCGCCTTCTCCGGGTTACCGTTGGATTTACACCCCATCACCGCCTTCACCGAGCGGGTGTCGATCGGTGGACGATAAACCAGCAGACTTTCACCAAAGTCGCGCATCCACTGGTGATCCTGATACAACTGTTGGCGACCAGACAGCGTACGCCACGGGATCAGCTCGTGAACGTTGGTATAACCGGCGTTATAGGAAACGTGCTCGTCTTCCAGACCAGACCAGGTCGGGCTGGAGATAATTTTGCGCGGCTGGGCCTGAATATCGCGGAAGCGGATTTTCTCATCTTCTTTATTGGTTGCCAGATGCGTATGGTCGCGACCGGTAAACTCGCTCAACGCCGCCCAGGCTTTCACCGCCACCTGACCGTTGGTTTCCGGCGCTAACGTCAGGATCATCTCTGCCGCGTCAATCGCCGTGTTGAGCATCGGCTGGCCTTTCGCCGGACCGTCCGCTTTGGTGTAATTGAGCTTGCGCAGCAGGTCCATTTCGCTCTGAGTGTTCCAGGCAATCCCTTTCCCGCCGTTGCCGATTTTCTCCATCAGCGGGCCGATAGAGGTAAAGCGTTCGTAAGTCGCCGGGTAATCGCGCTCGACGGTCATGATGTGCGGCGCGGTTTTCCCTGGGATCAGATCGCATTCGCCTTTTTTCCAGTCTTTCACGTCCAGCGGCTGCGCCAGTTCAGCGGCAGAATCGTGCTGGATCGGCAGCGTCACGACGTCAGTCTCTTTACCCAGATGCCCCACACAGACTTCAGAGAATTTCTTCGCAATACCTTTGTAAATATCCCAGTCGCTTTTCGATTCCCAGGCCGGATCGACAGCAGCAGACAGCGGATGAATAAACGGATGCATATCCGAGGTATTCATATCGTCTTTTTCATACCAGGTGGCGGTCGGCAGTACGATATCGGAATACAGACAGGTGCTGGAGAGACGGAAGTCCAGAGTCACCACCAGATCCAGTTTGCCGTCAAGGCCGTTATCAACCCACTCCACTTCTTCTGGCTTCACGCCGCCCTGTTTACCCAGATCAAGCCCCTGAATACCATGCTCAGTACCCAGCAGGTATTTCAGCATGTACTCGTGGCCCTTACCGGAAGACCCAAGCAGGTTAGAGCGCCAGATGAACAGGTTGCGCGGATGGTTTTTGCCGTTTTCCGGCTGCTCCGCGGCAAAGCGAATCGAACCGTCTTTCAGGGACTTGACGGTATAATCTACCGCCGTCATGCTGGCTTTTTCCGCTTCACGCGCAATGTACAGCGGGTTGGTGCCTAACTGCGGCGCCGACGGCAACCAGCCCATACGCTCGGCGCGCACATTGAAGTCAATCAGATGACCGCTATAGCGGGATTTGTCCGCCGTCGGCGACAACAGTTCCTGTGCGGTCACCGTCTCGTAGCGCCACTGGCTGGAGTGGTTATAGAAGTAAGAGGTGCTGTTCATGTGACGAGCCGGACGCTGCCAGTCAAGGGCAAACGCCAGCGGCTGCCAGCCGGTCTGCGGACGCAGTTTTTCCTGGCCGACGTAGTGCGCCCAACCGCCACCGCTCTGGCCAACGCAACCACAGAACACCAACATATTGATCAGCCCGCGATAGTTCATATCGAGGTGATACCAGTGGTTCAGACCGGCGCCAACGATAATCATTGAACGCCCGTGCGTTTTGTCCGCGTTATCGGCGAATTCCCGTGCGATACGGATTATCTGCGCCCGCGGCACGCCGGTGATCTGCTCGGCCCATGCTGGCGTATACGCTTTGATATCGTCATAACTGGCGGCACAATTTTCATCGTTCAGGCCGCGTTCCAGACCATAGTTCGCCATAGTCAGGTCATACACGGTGGTGACTAACGCTGAAGAACCATCGGCCAGTTGCAGACGTTTTGCCGGTAGTTTATGCAGCAGGACGTTATCCAGCGCCACATGATTAAAGTACTCTGAGCCCTCGCCGCCGAAATACGGGAAGCCCACGTTAGCAATCTCGTCCTGGCTGCCCAGCAAGCTGAGCTGCAATTCAGTTTCTGCACCGGTAGTCCCGTCGCGTTGTTCGAGATTCCATTTGCCTTTTTCGCCCCAGCGGAAGCCAATGGAGCCGTTCGGCGCCACCATCTCGCCATTGCTGCTAATGGCGACAGTTTTCCATTCCGGGTTATTTTCCTGCCCCAGCGAATCAACGAGATCGGCAGCGCGCAGCATACGACCTGCGGCATAATAACCATCACGCTCTTCAAGCATCACCAGCATTGGCATGTCGGTATAGCGACGGACATAATCGGTGAAGTACTGGCGCGGGTTGTCGAGGTGGAATTCGCGCAGCATGACATGGCCCATCGCCAGCGCCATCGCCGCATCGGTCCCCTGCTTCGGCGCCAGCCATAGATCGCACAGTTTAGCGATTTCGGCATAGTCCGGCGTCACCGCGACGGTTTTGGTGCCTTTGTAACGTACTTCGGTAAAGAAGTGGGCGTCCGGCGTACGGGTTTGCGGCACATTAGAGCCCCAGGCGATAATATAGCTGGAGTTGTACCAGTCAGCGGATTCCGGCACGTCGGTCTGCTCGCCCCAGGTTTGCGGGGAGGCTGGAGGCAGGTCGCAATACCAGTCGTAGAAGCTCAGGCAGGTACCGCCAATCAGCGAAAGATAACGTGCGCCGGAAGCGTAGGAGACCATCGACATCGCCGGGATGGGTGAGAAACCCGCGACGCGGTCAGGTCCATAGGTTTTCACGGTGTACACGTTGGAAGCGGCGATCAGTTCGTTAACTTCCTGCCATGAGGAGCGGACAAAGCCACCACGACCACGCGCCTGTTTGAAGCTTTTTGCTTTATCGGCATCTTCAATGATGGAGGCCCATGCCTCTACCGGATCGCGATGCAGTTTTTTCGCCTCGCGCCACATCTTCATCAGACGTTTGCGCATCAGCGGATATTTCAGTCGGTTAGCGCTGTAGAGATACCAGGAGTAACTTGCGCCGCGCGGGCAGCCGCGAGGTTCATGGTTTGGCATATCAGGACGGGTGCGCGGGTAATCGGTTTGCTGTGTTTCCCAGGTTACCAGACCATTTTTGACATAAATTTTCCAGCTACAAGAACCGGTGCAGTTCACCCCATGGGTTGAGCGCACAATTTTGTCATGCTGCCAACGTTGGCGGTATCCGTCCTCCCAGTCCCGGTTTGTTTCGAGAAGCTGGCCGTGCCCATCGGCAAAGGTTTCGCCCTTCTGCTTGAAGTAGCGAAACCGGTCCAGGAATTTACTCATCGGGTTTCTCCTGTGTGGAGCCTCACGGCTCTCTGATAAATCGACATTGCTTAACTAAGGGCGAAGGTAACCCGCTGAATGGGCGTGGGAATTGATAACGATCAAGGCGGACAGGGATGCAAATGGCGCGCAAATCTTCTACATACCCCTTTTGGAGGAGGAATTTTATTTATATATCTTACTGATTTAATTAAATAAAATTAAGATTACGCATCGCGTAAGTGTTAAATTTTCAACAAGTGGGTATTAAGGGGTATCCCCCTGGATAACCGATACAAATGTGTATGGCCGGACACATGGCACATCTCTTTTTCATATTAAGTATGTTGTAACTAAATACGAGTAAAAAAAAAAGCGCGGTCTAACGCCGCGCAAAGGATAATCAAATGTTACTTTTTATTTTTAGAATGACGGCCATATACCGCCCAGGTAATAACGACGCAGGCGATATAGAAAATAAGAAAGACTTTCATCGCGCCGACTGGCGAACCGGTTAATGCTAAAGATGAACCAAACGCTTTCGGAATAAAAAAGCCGCCAATCGCGCCAATCGCGGAAATAAAGCCGAGCGCTGCCGCCGTATCGGTCGCCGCTTCGCGCATTGCCCTTTCTTCTGACCCGCCTTCCGCTTTTACTCGGTCCATCGTCAATTTACGGAAGATAACGGAGATCATCTGGAAGGTAGAACCACTCCCCAGCCCCGCCGTCAGGAATAGCGCCAGGAATACCCCGTAGAATGCGACAAAGCTACCGCCAACGCCGCCAGTAGGTAATGTCAGGAACAGCAGACCGCTGAAAATCGCCATCAGGACAAAGTTGATAAGCGTGACGCGAGTCCCACCCAGACGGTCAGAAATTGCGCCGCCTGCCGAACGCGCCAGCGCGCCGATAAACGGACCGAAAAACGCGTAATGCAGGATCTGTACATCCGGGAATTGCGTTTTAGACAGCATAGCGAAACCCGCGGAGAAACCGATAAACGATCCGAAGGTCGCCAGATACAGCAGACTCATGATCCACAGATGACCACGTTTGAGCACCGGCAGTTGCTCTTTTAACGAGGCCTTAGACGTCGCCAGTTCGTTCATGCCGAACCACGCAGCCAGCGTGAAAATGGCCAGGAAAGGCACCCAAATCCAGGCGGCGTTCGCCAGATAGAGCTGAGAACCATCCGGCTGCTCTACGCCGTGGCTGCCAAAGGCGGCAAAGATAGAGAGTGAAACCACCAGTGGCGCAACCAGTTGCATCACGCTCACGCCCATATTACCCAGACCGCCATTCAGACCCAGCGCACCGCCCTGCTTTTGTTTAGGAAAGAAGAAGCTGATATTCGCCATACTGGAGGCAAAGTTCGCGCCGGCAAAACCGCACAGCAAGGAAATAATAATGAAAGTGCTAAATGGCGTACTGGTATCCTGAACGGCAAAGCCTAACCATACGCAAGGCACGATGAGGATACCGGTACTGAACGCTGTCCAGCGACGTCCGCCAAATAGCGGAACCATAAAAGAGTAAGGCACACGTAGCAGCGCGCCGGAAACAGATGGCAGCGCAGTCAGCATAAAGAGCTGATCGGTCGTAAAATGAAATCCCACTTTCGGCAAGTTCACCGCCACTGCGCTGAATAGCATCCAGACGCAAAACGCCAGCAGTAAACACGGGACAGAAATCCACAGATTACGGCTGGCGACACGATGGCCGCGCTGCTGCCAGAACGCCGGATCTTCCGGACGCCATTCCGTGATAACAGCGCCAGTTGCCCTTTCCGGGGCGGATGAGTGGCTCATAGACACCTCTGATTCTTGATTTGATGTCTGCCACATTAGGGTTTACTGCTGAAGGTAAGTTGATATAAATCAAAGGAAAAGTCGTCGTGACAGGCGACTAAAAATAGTTATTACCCTTAATGAGTAGGCTATATTGGTGAAAAAACTGTGGTTTTTCACCATGCTGTGTCTATCTACTCCTTCCCGTCGCAGATACCTCTCTACAGCGGCAATTAAGGAGTAACTCGTTATAGGTATGGGTATACTCCGCTGTATCGTTGAGAATAGCGACACAGCCGATTGACGCCCCCTTTTTGCTACGTTTTTTTCGGCGACACCACCCCGAAGAAAGAAGGTGACATGTTTAAACGTTGTTTCTCTCCTCTTACGCTGGTCAACCAACTGGCGCTTATTGTCATGCTCTCTACCGCTATCGGCGTGGCGGGGATGGCGGTTTCCGGCTGGCTGGTTCAGGGCGTGCAGGGTAGCGCTCATGCGATTAACAAAGCGGGCTCATTGCGTATGCAAAGCTATCGACTATTGGCCGCCGTCCCACTGGATGCTAAAGATCAAAAGCTGCTGGATGAGATGGAACAGACGGCATTCAGCCCTGAACTGAGCCGCGCCGCTGAGCGAGACGGGCAGCAGAAGCAGCTTAAAGCGTTGCAGGATTACTGGCATAACGAACTCTCGCCAGGGCTACAGCACGCGCAAAACGCGCACGCGGTCGCAGAAGATGTCACGCGCTTTGTGGCGGGCCTGGATCGCCTGGTTACATCTTTTGACCATACAACTGAATTGCGTATCGAACGCGTGGTATTAGTTCACCGGGTAATGGCGATCTTTATGGCGTTATTGTTGGTATTTACAATTATCTGGCTACGTGTTCGCCTTTTGCAGCCCTGGAAACAGTTGTTATCGATGGCGCGCGCCGTCAGTCAACGCGATTTTACCCAGCGTGCCAATATCAGTGGACGCAATGAGATGGCTGCGCTCGGTTCAGCGCTCAATAATATGTCTGAAGAATTGGCCGAAAGTTATGCGGTACTGGAACAGCGTGTACAGGAAAAAACAGCCGGTCTGGAACATAAAAATCAGATTCTCTCGTTTTTGTGGCAAGCCAACCGCCGACTGCATTCACAGGCTCCGCTATGTGAACGTCTTTCACCGGTACTGAATGGCCTGCAAAATTTAACCCAGTTGCATGATATTGAGCTGCGAGTCTATGACCTGGAAGATGAAGATAATCATCAGGAATTTACCTGTCAGTCGGATATCAGTTGCGATGATAAAGGCTGCCACCTTTGCCCACGTAGCACCCTGCCGATGATTAATGGCGGCACAACCTTAAAATGGCGGCTCACCGACTCTCACACCCAATACGGTATTTTGCTGGCGACGCTGCCCTATGGACGCCATCTCAGCCACGATCAGCAACAGTTGGTGGACACGCTGGTTGAACAGCTTACCGCGACTTTGGCGCTCGACAGACAGCAGGAGCGCCAGCAGCAGTTGATTGTCATGGAAGAGCGTGCCACCATTGCCCGCGAACTGCATGATTCTATTGCCCAGTCGCTCTCTTGTATGAAGATGCAGGTGAGCTGCCTGCAAATGCAGGGCGACGCGTTACCGGAAAGCAGCCGTGAGTTACTCAGCCAAATTCGCAATGAGCTGAACTGCTCCTGGGCGCAACTGCGCGAACTGTTAACCACTTTCCGGTTACAATTGACGGAACCCGGGCTACGTCCGGCGCTGGAGGCAAGCTGCCAGGAGTTCAGCGCCCGGTTTGGTTTTACGGTAAAACTGGATTATCAGCTTCCCCCCCGTCTGGTGCCGTCACACCAGGCGATACACCTGCTGCAAATTGCCAGGGAAGCCCTCAGCAACGCGCTTAAACACTCTCATGCCGACGATGTGGTGGTAACGGTGACGCAATGTGGCAAACAGGTCAAACTAAAAGTGCAGGATAATGGCTGCGGCGTCCCGGAAAACGCCGAACGCAGTAATCACTATGGCATGATTATCATGCGCGATCGGGCGCAAAGTTTGCGCGGCGATTGCCAGGTACGCCGACGTGAGACTGGCGGAACAGAGGTCACTGTTACTTTTATTCCAGAAACAAACTTCACAGAAACCCAGGGAGATACCCATGAATAATCAGGAACCGGCAACCATCCTGTTAATCGACGACCATCCGATGCTACGGACGGGTGTAAAGCAGCTTGTGAGTATGGCGCCCGATATCAGCGTGGTCGGAGAAGCCAGCAACGGTGAGCAGGGTATTGACCTGGCGGAATCGCTCGATCCCGATCTGATCCTCCTTGATTTGAATATGCCGGGAATGAATGGTCTCGAAACGCTGGATAAATTACGCGAAAAAGCGCTGTCAGGCCGTATTGTCGTTTTCAGCGTATCCAACCATGAAGAAGATGTCGTCACGGCGCTAAAGCGCGGCGCGGACGGTTATCTGTTGAAAGACATGGAGCCGGAGGACTTGCTCAAAGCGTTACAACAGGCCGCTGCCGGAGAAATGGTATTAAGTGAAGCGTTAACGCCGGTACTGGCGGCCAGCCTGCGGGCCAACCGCGCCACCACCGATCGCGATGTGACGCAACTCACCCCGCGTGAGCGCGATATTCTGAAGCTCATCGCGCAGGGATTGCCGAATAAGATGATTGCCCGGCGTCTGGATATCACCGAAAGTACGGTCAAAGTGCACGTGAAACATATGCTCAAGAAAATGAAGCTGAAGTCGCGCGTGGAGGCCGCCGTCTGGGTGCATCAGGAACGCATCTTTTAATTATTGCTCCTGGAACGGTTGCCAATGCGGATTATCGTCCGGCGTCGTGATAAACGGTTCCGTCAGCGCGAGCGTGATCTCATTGGAAGAGACACGCTGACCTTTTTCATCTTCAACCACCACCGATAAACGCCAGCGATTTGCCGCGCCTTCGCGGTGATCCCAGGCCGGCATAATGATTGTCCAGCCCTCGGCACTGCGGGTGTCCGTTCCTGCCGTCAAACTTAATGCCTGTGTATCGCCCTGCCAGCTCAAATGACGAATACCGTGCACGCTGCGCACCTGTAATTTTAACGCAACCGTCTCACCCGGCGTAAGATCCCAGGGGGGCGTCGCCAGAAAAACCGTTAACGTTTTACGCTGTCGATACTCCATTGTCGGTAGCGAGTTACGTTGCGGCGTATCATAGCGGCTACCACGTAATGACTGGCTTTGCGCCACTTCACTGGCGGCAAGCTGCTTTTTAAGCGACACGCCGAAGCGGTAGTTAAGCGTCAGTCCCAGATTATTCTGACTGACCCCGCTCTCGCCCTGCTTGTGCTGGGCGGTCACGGTAAGCAAAGGTACTGGCGTATAGTTGAGACCCAGTTTTAACGCGACAGGATTGTGATACCCCGTTCCGGAATCAAACAGATCCACGCTATCGCCAAAGTACTGCTCCAGGCTAACGCTGGTATTGATATGCTGATAAAACGGCAGTCGCATTTGCGCATTGATATCATATCCACGCGCCATTCGCTGTTCTAAGGTCGCCGTATGCGTCTGCCAGTCGGCAAAAGGCTGATAATAGTTGGCGGATAAACGCAAATATTCTCCCCACGCCTCCGCGCCAAAGCCGGCGCGCTGCAGGTTTTCATCCAGCAGATTATCGTAAAAGGTGTTATAGCCAAGAAGCCAGCCATCCTGCGCCCAGCGCTGGCCTACACCAATGTTGCTTACCAGTCCGTCAGTCTGTTGCGTAAGACCAAGCTGGCTCCAGGTCAGATAGCGCTGTTTATCCTGTAAAGGGATAAACCAGCTTCCGCGACTGCCGTTAAAATGACCTTCGTTATCGACGTTAACATCAACGCTGGCGCTGCCCCAGGCCGATAGCCAGCTTTCAAGCTGCTGGTTAACCTGCTCGCTGACCACATCGCGCACCTGTCCGAAAGCGAATTGCCGCGCCTGTTCACCGGTATCCAGCGAGTTATTTTTCATGCTGGCTTCGCCAAACGCTTTGACCATCTCGGCAAAATGCTTTTCCCCTTCGTGGGATTCCGGCCTCATGCCTAAATCCGGCAGACGGTTTTGATCGAAAGCGTCTTGCGCCTGCGTACAGATCGTACCGCTGGCAGCCAGCAAGAGAAGCGAGAGTGAGAATGAACGAAAAACAATACGGCTCAACGTGTCGGCAACTTCTACAACAAAAGATGAGAGGAATGGTATCAGAGTAAACCATAACGTGTCTGGACAGGTTTTGCAGCTTTTTCTCGTACTTCCAGGACTATCCTTATTTTTTCCGCAGGGCGTCCCGGGATTTTATCCACGCATTTGGCAGCACTCGGTTCCCGAGGTAACATAACGTCTTTGCCGACAATTTCTCCAGGAGGAGAGTTATCCATGCAAAATATCGTCATTATCGCTAACGGCGCCGCCTACGGCAGCGAATCATTATTTAATAGCCTGCGTCTGGCCATTGCGCTGCGCGAGCAGGAAAGTCATCTCGATTTACGCCTGTTTTTGATGTCAGATGCCGTAACCGCAGGGTTACGCGGTCAAAAACCAGCCGAAGGCTACAATATTCAGCAAATGCTGGAAATTCTGACCGCGCAACACGTACCGGTAAAATTATGCAAAACCTGTGCGGACGGACGTGGTATCACTCCCCTGCCGCTGATTGACGGTGTGGAAATCGGAACGCTGGTCGAGCTGGCGCAATGGACGCTGGCTGCGGACAAAGTGCTGACATTTTGAATCTATACGCGGGAAAAAGTTCCCGCGTCAGGATAAACTCGCTATCCCTTGCTCTCCCTTCACGCCAAGTAACGCTTTAACGTTCGCGACCAGATCATCAAGACAAGTGTCGTGCATTCCCAGTTTACGCAGTTCCTGATCCAGCAAAAAAAGATACTGTGCGTTGGTGCCCAGCGGCCCACTGGCAGTGGCAATAAGCGGAGCGATAGTCAGGGCGTGCGTATCCGATTCATACAACGGATGCCGCGGATCCATAATAAAAACCAGAGCATTGACCATACGTCCATTATCAAGCGTCAACGAACACCACGTAGGTAAATAGCAGCCGGTGATCATCTCCCGCTTCCATAACAGAGTGAGCTCTTCCTCAAGCGTACTCTCTGGTAAACGGTACGCCACGCCGGTAGTACGCCCGCCCTCTTTGAGCGCCAGCATCCGCCCCGGCTGACACGCGGTACCACGCCCGGCGGTTAGCCGCAGGCAAAATGCCCGATGCCAGCCCTCTAATGTGCCGGTACAAGACTCTTCATACGCTAACGCCGGGTTCCACATCAGCGAACCGTAACCGAAAATCCAGACAGCGCCATCGTTTGGTCGACATGCCAGCGTTGCCGCCAGCGAAACGGCTCGCTGTTCCGCTGACCAAAGCAACGACTCCTCAATCGCGCCAAACGCCGTTTTACAATCGGCATTCACTAAAAAATCACGCGTTAACACCTTACACCTCCGCCACTGCCCGCTTTCCTGCGCGACATTTTCTGACGCCTTCCGGGCATTTTTGCTGCTTATTTTGAAACCACCTGCTGGACCATAGGCAATTCATCGACAGGTTGCAAGCCGTCTGGCGTTAAACAACGCGAAGGTAGCGGGCTTCCGGCAAGAAAATCAGGCTAACACGTGAGTAATACAGCGTTTATTTTTTCTTATGCCATTTATCATCCTCGCCTTTTTTATAATCGTTTTTAACCGCCGCCCAGGCGACTTTGTGTGCGGTTTCCTCGCGACTGGCGTCATCACGACGATCGGCTTTATCTTTATATTGCTCCCAGGCGCTATTAAACGCCTCTTTGTAAATCTCCTGGGCATGGGCTGGAAGAACATTCCGCACATTATCGGGTAAATCACTTTTGGCTTTATACGGCATCAGCGCCTCCGTCTTCAGGGAAAACATTAAGTGTGGTAAACAATGCGTTAACATGCCAGTCGAGGTGTATTTTTGCTTTTTACGGAAACTAACCTTTTGTTATTTAAACATTGTTAAAACAAGATGCTTTTTTTTATGACCTTGAAAGAAAAAAATAGTCTACGCCGTAAAACTACGTAAAAAACCACTAAAAAAATACAAATTTCTGCTATTTTTACCTTCTTTACTATTTCCAAAATATTAACACCTGCACAAGGGAGACCCTAATGACACATGCCTGTGAGGCGGTGAAAACCCGCCATAAGGAGACTTCGCTTATTTTCCCGGTTCTTGCGCTGGTAGTGCTGTTCCTTTGGGGAAACAGCCAGTCACTACCAGTGGTTATTGGCATCAATATCCTTGCACTTATTGGTATTTTAAGCAGCGCATTTAGCGTGGTCCGTCATGCGGATGTATTAGCGCACCGACTCGGCGAACCCTACGGCTCGCTCATTTTAAGCCTGTCCGTCGTTATTCTTGAGGTGAGTTTAATTTCAGCACTGATGGCCACCGGCGATGCCGCGCCAACGCTCATGCGCGATACGCTCTATTCCATTATTATGATTGTCACCGGGGGACTGGTCGGTTTCTCGTTATTGTTGGGCGGGCGTAAATTCGCAACGCAATATATGAATTTATTCGGGATTAAGCAGTATCTTATCGCGCTGTTTCCGCTGGCGATTATTGTACTGGTTTTTCCAATGGCATTGCCGCAGGCCAATTTCTCTACCGGTCAGGCATTATTGGTTGCGTTAATTTCCGCCGCGATGTACGGCGTATTTTTGTTGATTCAAACCAAAACGCATCAGAGCTTATTTGTCTATGAACATGAAGATGAAGGCGATGATGACAATCCACACCACGGTAAACCCTCAGCGCACAGCAGCGGCTGGCATACGGTCTGGTTACTCGTGCATTTAATGGCGGTCATTGTCGTTACCAAAATGAATGCCAGCCCGCTGGAGGCGTTGCTGACCAACATGAACGCCCCGGTCGCCTTTACCGGTTTTCTGGTCGCGCTGTTAATTCTCTCGCCGGAAGGACTAGGCGCGCTGAAGGCGGTACTGAATAATCAGGTTCAGCGGGCAATGAATCTGTTCTTCGGATCGGTGTTGGCGACGATTTCATTAACCGTGCCAGTCGTCACGCTCATCGCCTGGGCGACAGGTAATGATTTGGTGTTTGGTTTAGGCGCGCCGGAAATGGTAGTGATGGTGGCCTCGTTAGTGCTGTGCCATATTTCATTCTCTACCGGACGCACCAACGTGCTAAACGGCGCGGCGCATCTGGCTTTATTTGCCGCCTATCTGATGACGATTTTTGCCTGAGATAAAAAAGCCGGATAGCGCCTTATCCGGCCTACACAAGCAAAAAACGCAATCAGTTCTCGGTATCCAGCTCGTCGAAGCTTTTCACCAAATCATCAATCGCTTTTATCTGGGTCAGGAACTGCTCCAGTTTCGCCAGCGGCAACGCGGAAGGACCGTCGCACTTCGCGTTAGCCGGGTCCGGATGCGACTCCAGGAACAGGCCCGCCAGACCGACAGCCATACCGGCGCGCGCCAGCTCGGTCACCTGACCACGACGGCCGCCAGAGGCGGCGCCAAACGGGTCGCGGCATTGCAGCGCATGGGTAACGTCAAAAATTACCGGACTGTTGCCGGAGACTTTCTTCATCACGCCAAAACCCAGCATATCCACGACCAGGTTGTCATAACCAAAGTTCGCGCCGCGGTCGCACAGAATCACCTTATCATTACCGCCCTCATGGAACTTATCCACGATATTGCCCATCTGACTAGGGCTGACGAACTGCGGCTTTTTCACGTTAATCACCGCGCCGGTTTTCGCCATCGCTTCCACCAGGTCGGTCTGGCGCGCCAGAAACGCCGGGAGTTGAATCACGTCAACCACATCAGCAACAGGCTGCGCCTGGCTGGCTTCATGGACGTCAGTGATCACTTTTACGCCAAATGTCTGCTTGAGTTCCTGGAAAATCTTCATCCCTTCTTCCAGACCCGGCCCACGGTAAGAGTGAATAGAGGAACGGTTGGCTTTATCAAAAGAGGCCTTGAACACGTAAGGAATACCCAGCTTCTGGGTAACGGTCACGTAGTGCTCACAAATGCGCATTGCCAGATCGCGTGACTCCAGCACGTTCATACCGCCAAACAGCACAAACGGCAGGTCATTTGCCACCTTAATGTCGCCAATGTTAACCACTTTTTGTTTCATAGGATCGCCTTACACTTATAGGTAAAATGTCGGTTAATTAATGCAGAACAATTTGCTTGTGCGCAATGGTGTTGATCTGCGCACGAATCATTTCGCTGATCGGGTCTTCCGGACACTGTTCAACGAAGTAGCTTAAATCAGTCAGCGCAACGTGTTCACACTCAAGCTGCGCGTAGATCAACCCGCGGTCACGGATTTCGTAAGGATCTTCCGGGTTAAATTGCAACAATGCTTCGCTAACGCGCAGCGCCAGCTCCATTTGCCGCTCCTCCATCAGTGAGGATTTCAGCGTATCCAGTAATTTACGAATCACTTCGGCGTTATCCGCCTCGTCCAAATCTTCGTTAAACAACTCGGCGACCGGACTAATATTGCCTTTTAACCAGACTTCCAGAGTATGTTCATCAAGCGTTTCACCGTTGAACGGGTTAATCAGCCACATTTCCCCTTCCAGAGATTCAATACGCAAAATCAACTGCGTTGGGAAGATAACGGGCACCAACGGCAAATCAAGACGGTTTGCTATCCATAATAAAATAGCGCCCAACGATACCGCGCTACCCTGGCGGTTTTTCAGGACTTTATCGAGCCATAAAGCATCAGAAAGACGGTAGACGCCGCGGGAGTCCGTGAACCCCCACTCGCCGTAAAAAAGTGCCAGCAATTTTTCCAGTTGCTCATCCTGAGACAGGAGCTGGCTAATTTCTTCCTGCGCCAGGCTGACCAGACGTTCCAGTTCGTCGTAGACAAACTGCGTGGGAAAATCCAGGCGAATCATCTCTGATGCCAGGATCATGCCATCACACAGCGGCGCATTGTTAAATTCGAAATCAGCTAACGACCTCATGACTTACCCCAGTAACGGTATTTTTGTGGTGGCGAGTTTAATGATGATGTACAGCACCACCAGCGCCAGCGGGAAAGCGATAAAACGCGCCTGCTGGCTGCGCGCCTGACGATAATCAAGCGCAATAAAACCCAAAACGATGTAGATGATAACGCCAAACAGTTTTTCAGTCAGCCATGAGCCCGACTCCGTGAATGGCAGGATGTGCGTTTCAACGATTAACCCGATGCCGCTAAGCAATAACAAGGTATCTATGACGGGAGGCGCGATTCGCGTCCAGCGCGCGGCGGCCAACGCATGGCCGCAATAGCGCCACCAGTAACGAGCGACAAACAAACTGACGGAGAGCGTAACGCAGATAAGATGAAACGTGAGCAACATCGCAATTGTCATGGCGCAAAACGTCCGCAGGTCACGCGTTCATTACCGCCATAATCACGACTCGTTTCTACGTCCGTGTAACCAGCCCGCCTGAAAACCGCTCTTACCGCTTCGCCTTGCCGCCAACCGTGTTCCAGCAACAGGCAGCCGCCGGGCGTTAACATCTGGCGGGCGTGGTCGATAATATGCGTAAGATCCGCCATACCGTTTTCATCCGCCACCAACGCCGAGCGCGGTTCAAAGCGTACATCGCCTTCGCTAAGATGCGGGTCCTGCGCGTCAATGTAGGGCGGATTGCTGACAATCATGTCGAACTGCTGCTTCGATAGCGCGCTGAACCAACAACTTTGCAGTATACGCACATTCCGGATAGCCAAATGTTCCGCGTTGCGTATCGCCAGCGCAACCGCATCAGGCATACGATCGACCGCAGTCACCTCGCAATCCGGTCGCTCGCTGGCCAGCGCCAGCGCAATCGCGCCGGTTCCGGTGCCTAAATCGAGAATACGACAGGTTTTTATCGGCAATCGCGCCAGCGCCTGTTCAACCAGACATTCGGTATCCGGGCGCGGGATTAGCGTGGCGGGAGAAACGAAGAGCGGCAGCGACCAAAATTCGCGTAAGCCCGTCAGGTACGCAATCGGTTCGCCCTGTTTACGCCGCTGCAGCAGATCCGCGAGCTGTTGTTGCTGGACGTCGGTAAGCGGCGTTTCGCCAAAGGCCATGATATACGTCCGCCCCTTACCCGTCACGTACTCAAGCAGGATCTCGGCGTCGCGCCGGGGGCTGTCGCTATCCCCGAGCTGGTTTACCGCCTCACGCAGCCAGTGCTGAAAATCCATTATTCCTGCTCGGACAACGCGGCTAACAGGTCAGCCTGGTGTTCCTGAACAATCGGCTCAATCAGCATATCCAGCTTACCTTCCATCGTTTCATCAAGGCGATATAACGTCAGGTTAATACGATGATCGGTCACGCGCCCCTGCGGGAAGTTGTAGGTGCGGTTGCGATCGCTACGATCGCCGCTGCCAAGCAGGTTGCGGCGCGTTGACGCCTCGGCCTGCTGGCGTTTTGCCGTTTCTGCGGCGTGGATGCGTGCCCCGAGCACCGAGAGCGCTTTTGCTTTGTTTTTATGCTGTGAACGCTCGTCCTGGCATTCCACGACAATCCCGGTCGGCAAGTGGGTAATCCGGATAGCGGAGTCGGTGGTGTTAACGTGCTGACCGCCCGCGCCGGAAGAACGAAACGTATCAATACGCAGATCCGCCGGGTTAATATCCGGCAGCTCGGCTTCCGGCAGCTCCGGCATCACGGCGACGGTACAGGCGGAAGTATGGATACGCCCCTGTGACTCGGTCGCCGGAACACGCTGTACGCGGTGTCCGCCAGACTCAAATTTCAGTCGGCCATACACGCCGTCGCCGCTGATTTTGGCGATAATCTCTTTATAACCGCCATGCTCGCCTTCGCTCATGCTCATGATCTCCACACGCCAGCGGCGCGCTTCAGCATAACGGCTGTACATGCGGAACAGATCGCCGGCAAACAGCGCGGCTTCGTCGCCGCCGGTGCCGGCGCGAACCTCAAGGAACGCGTTTCGTTCATCGTCCGGATCTTTCGGCAGCAGCAGTACCTGTAACTGTTGCTCCAGTTGTTCGCTTTTTTCTTTCGCTTCGCGCAGTTCTTCCTGCGCCATTTCTCGCATTTCAGGATCGTCGAGCATCATCTGAGCCGTCTCGATATCGTCCTGAACCTGTTGCCAGTCCGTAAAACAGCGAGAAACGTCGCTTAATTGCGCATATTCGCGCGACAATGCGCGAAAGCGGTCCTGGTCGGCGATAATTCCCGCATCGCCCAGCAACGCCTGAACTTCCTCATGGCGTTCGTGCAGGGCTTCCAGTTTGGCAACGATAGAAGGCTTCATAGGCGTAAATTCACCCTGTAAATAAAGTGTGGTGTGTGCTGCTACTCCAGCCCGAGGCTGTCGCGCAGAATATTCAGGCGTTCGTCATCCCCGTCACGGGCAGCCTGTTGAAGTGATTTCGTTGGCGCATGAATCAGGCGGTTAGTCAGTTTCCATGCCAGATCCTGCAAGATGGCTTGCGCATCGCCGCCCTGTTGAAGGGCCGACAGCGCTTTGGTGGTCAGTTCGTCACGAATCTGCTCCGACTGACTACGGTATTCCCGAATGGTCTCGCTGGCCCCCTGGGCGCGTAGCCAGGCCATAAACTCGCTGGCTTCCTGCTCAACAATCGTTTCCGCTTCTACCGCCGCAGCCTGACGCTGCGCCAGATTATGCGAAATGATGCTCTGTAAATCATCAACGCTATAAAGATAAGCGTTCGCCAGTTTGCCGACTTCCGGCTCAACGTCGCGCGGTACAGCGATATCCACCAGCAGCATCGGCTGGTTACGACGGCTTCTTAATGCACGCTCCACCATACCCTTGCCGATAATCGGTAGCGGGCTGGCGGTCGAACTGATGATAATATCGGCATCCTGCAAACGGGCGTCAATATCGCTGAGCGAGATAACCTCGGCCCCTACCTCATCCGCCAGGGCTTGCGCGCGCTCGCGGGTTCGGTTGGCGATAATCATCTTTTGTACTTTATGCTCGCGCAGGTGACGCGCCACCAGTTCAATAGTTTCGCCCGCGCCAACTAACAGTACAGTGACCGTCGAGAGCGATTCAAAGATTTGGCGGGCGAGCGTACAGGCGGCAAACGCAACGGAGACGGCGCTGGCGCCGATATCGGTTTCAGTCCGCACTCGCTTGGCAACGGAAAAAGACTTCTGAAACATTCGCTCCAGCGCGCTGGCGTTAAGGTGGCCTTTTTGCGAATCCGCAAACGCTTTTTTCACCTGACCGAGGATTTGCGGTTCGCCCAGCACCAGTGAATCCAGACCGCTGGCGACGCGCATCAGGTGGCTGACAGCGTCATTGTCCTGATGCCAGTACAGACTGTTGCGCAGATCGTCCTCGTTCAGGTTATGGTAATCGCATAACCAGCGGATCAGCGCTTCTTGCAGGTTATCCTGCTCTTCCACGCTCAGATACAGCTCTGTACGGTTACAGGTTGACAGCACGACCCCGCCCTGCACCATTGGCTGCGCAAGCAGACTGTCCAGCGCCTGATCAAGCGTGTCCGGCGAAAACGTTACGCGTTCTCGCAGCGATACAGGTGCCGTTTTATGGTTAATACCGAGCGCTAAAAGGGTCATGTCTGCGGGAGTAGTACCAGCGTTGATATGGTTAGTCTGCTTGCATCATACAGGATGCGCGTGGTCAATAAAAGAGAGAGCCCCCTTTTGGAGTAATTGGCAGCGCTCGCTAATTTGATGATTTAAGACAACTTGAAAGTAGACGATGTTACCAGGCGGCGCTAGCATTAAAGGCTATAACTGTAACCGATAGCAAAAATTTGCCGAATCGCGGCGCGAACGTTTTTACAGCCTGCAGGTTCAGTTTTTCAGGTCTGATAAGCGTAACGCCATCAGGCAATTATTGCACCGTATCACAAGGATTCGTCATCACTATGACCCTGCCCGATTTTCGCCTGATTCGTCTACTGCCGTTAGCAAGCCTGGTTCTCACCGCCTGTACGCTTCCTGTGCATAAAGGCCCGGGCAAGAGCCCGGATTCCCCTCAGTGGCGCCAGCATCAACAAGAGGTGCGTCATCTGAATCAATACCAGACGCGCGGCGCCTTTGCTTATATCTCCGATGACCAGAAAGTCTATGCGCGCTTCTTCTGGCAACAGACCGGACAGGATCGCTACCGTCTGCTGCTCACCAACCCGCTGGGCAGCACCGAGCTGGAGCTTAACGCCCAGCCGGGCAACGTCCAGTTGGTGGATAACAAAGGTCAGCGCTATACCGCCGATGACGCCGAAGAGATGATCGGCAAACTCACCGGGATGCCGATTCCGTTAAACAGCCTGCGGCAGTGGATCCTCGGTCTGCCTGGCGATGCCACCGACTACAAACTGGACGATCAGTATCGCCTGAGCGAAGTGAACTACCGCCAGGATGGTAAAAACTGGAAAGTGGTTTACGGTGGTTATGACAGCAAAACGCAGCCTGCCATGCCTGCCAATATGGAGCTTTCAGACGGCAGTCAGCGCATTAAGCTGAAAATGGATAACTGGATTGTGAAATGATGACCCACTGGCCTTCTCCGGCAAAATTAAATCTGTTTTTATATATCACCGGGCAGCGTGCGGACGGCTACCACACGCTACAGACGCTGTTTCAGTTTCTGGATTATGGCGACACACTACACATCGAACCGCGTCACGATGGCGAAATCCATTTATTAACGCCGGTTAATGGCGTTGAACATGAAGACAACCTGATCGTCCGCGCCGCGCGGCTGTTGATGAAAGCCGCCTCGGAGAGTGGACGCCTGCCCGCCGGAAGCGGCGCAGATATCAGCATTGAGAAGCATTTGCCGATGGGCGGCGGTCTGGGCGGCGGTTCATCTAACGCCGCAACCGTTCTGGTGGCGCTCAATCATCTTTGGCAATGCGGGCTTTCCATTGATGAACTGGCGACGCTCGGCCTGACGCTCGGCGCCGACGTTCCGGTCTTTGTTCGTGGCCACGCCGCCTTTGCCGAAGGCGTAGGCGAAATATTAACGCCGGTGAATCCGCCGGAAAAATGGTATCTGGTCGCGCACCCTGGCGTCAGCATTCCGACGCCGGTTATCTTTAAAGATCCTCAATTGCCGCGTAATACGCCAAAAAGGTCAATAGATACGTTACTAAAATGTGAATTCAGCAATGATTGCGAGGTTATCGCAAGAAAACGTTTTCGCGAGGTTGATGCGGCGCTTTCCTGGCTGTTAGAATACGCGCCGTCGCGCCTGACTGGGACAGGGGCCTGTGTCTTTGCTGAATTCGATACAGAGTCTTGTGCTCGCCAGGTGCTTGAGCAAGCCCCGGAATGGCTCAATGCTTTTGTGGCGAAGGGTGTCAACCTCTCCCCATTGCATCGAGAGTTACTCTAAAGCATTCGGGTTTCAGGAAGATGGCGAAATGACGAGTCGCCGGTCATATACGCTGTATTTGACTGGTGTGAGGCATCGATGCCAGCGCACATGAAACGTGAATGATGACGAGTAAGCCGGGCAAGCTGAGCTTCGGTGACAACGTCACCTTGTTCCAGACGTTGCATCGCGCTCTTTAATACACCGCCTGGATAGGATTTTGCCTGGCCCGCACAGTTTTCGGCAAATCTTTTCCACCAATGGACGCATGCCTGAGGTTCTTCTCGTGCCTGATATGAAGCTTTTTGCTGGTAACGCCACCCCGGAACTAGCACAACGTATTGCCAACCGCCTGTACACTTCTCTCGGCGACGCCGCCGTAGGTCGCTTTAGCGACGGCGAAGTCAGCGTACAAATCAACGAAAATGTACGCGGTGGTGATATTTTCATCATCCAGTCCACTTGTGCCCCAACCAACGACAACCTGATGGAATTGGTCGTTATGGTTGATGCCCTGCGTCGTGCTTCCGCAGGTCGTATCACTGCCGTTATCCCCTACTTTGGCTATGCACGTCAGGACCGTCGCGTACGTTCCGCCCGTGTGCCGATTACCGCAAAAGTTGTCGCTGACTTCCTGTCCAGCGTCGGCGTTGACCGCGTTCTCACCGTAGACCTGCATGCTGAACAGATCCAGGGCTTCTTTGACGTTCCGGTTGATAACGTGTTCGGTAGCCCCATCCTGCTCGAAGATATGCTGCAACTGAATCTGGATAACCCGATCGTGGTTTCCCCGGATATTGGCGGCGTGGTTCGTGCCCGCGCTATCGCTAAGCTGCTGAACGATACCGATATGGCTATCATTGATAAACGTCGTCCGCGCGCGAACGTTTCTCAGGTGATGCACATCATCGGCGACGTCGCTGGCCGTGACTGCGTGCTGGTTGACGATATGATCGATACTGGCGGTACTCTGTGCAAAGCAGCAGAAGCATTGAAAGAACGTGGCGCTAAACGCGTGTTTGCCTACGCGACGCACCCGATCTTCTCAGGCAATGCGGCAAACAACCTGCGCAACTCCGTCATTGATGAAGTCGTTGTCTGCGATACCATTCCGCTGACCGACGAAATCAAGGCGCTGCCGAACGTGCGTACCTTGACCCTGTCAGGTATGCTGGCCGAAGCGATTCGCCGTATCAGCAACGAAGAATCTATCTCTGCCATGTTCGAGCATTGATCGAACCCGGATCCGAAACCCGCTGCGGCGGGTTTTTTTGTCTGTAATACCCTTTTGTATGACTTATGCCTCCTTCACCTGCCATTTAGTTGACAGATGATGCGCTCATGGATGAAACATTATTGTGAACAAATTATTTTCCTCACATGTGATGCCTTTCCGCGCTCTCATCGATGCTTGCTGGAAAGAAAAATATACCGCCTCCCGGTTCACCCGCGATGTGATAGCCGGGATCACCGTCGGGATTATTGCTATTCCGCTGGCGATGGCGCTGGCAATTGGCAGTGGCGTTGCGCCGCAATATGGCCTCTATACCTCCGCTGTCGCCGGGATCGTGATCGCGCTAACCGGCGGCTCGCGCTTTAGCGTTTCCGGCCCTACCGCCGCATTTGTGGTGATTTTGTATCCGGTGTCGCAACAGTTTGGTCTGGCGGGTCTACTGGTCGCCACGCTGATGTCGGGCTTCTTCCTGATCCTTTTCGGCCTGGCGAGACTGGGGCGATTGATTGAATATATCCCGGTGTCGGTCACGTTAGGTTTTACCTCAGGGATTGGTATTACCATCGGTACCATGCAGATTAAAGATTTTCTTGGTCTGCAGATGGCACATGTGCCTGAGCACTATTTGCAGAAAGTCGGCGCGCTGTTTATGGCGTTGCCCACCGTCAATGTTGGCGATGCCGCCATTGGCGTGGTGACGCTGGGAACGTTGATTTTCTGGCCGCGTCTCGGCATTCGTCTGCCGGGACATCTTCCCGCGCTGCTGGCCGGTTGCGCCGTGATGGGGATCGTTAATCTGCTGGGCGGCAATGTGGCGACTATCGGTTCACAGTTCCATTACGTTCTGGCTGACGGCACCCAGGGCAACGGCATCCCGCAGCTCCTGCCGCAACTGGTGCTGCCGTGGAATCTTCCTGGCTCCGATTTCACGCTAAGCTGGGATTCACTGCGCGCGCTGCTGCCAGCGGCCTTCTCGATGGCAATGCTGGGGGCAATCGAATCATTGCTCTGCGCCGTCGTGCTGGACGGCATGACCGGCACCAAACATAAAGCTAACAGCGAACTTATCGGCCAGGGGCTGGGGAATATGGTCGCGCCGTTCTTTGGCGGCATCACCGCCACCGCCGCGATTGCCCGCTCTGCCGCTAACGTTCGCGCTGGCGCGACCTCTCCCGTCTCGGCGGTAATTCACGCTATCCTGGTCATTCTGGCGCTACTGGTCTTAGCTCCGCTACTCTCCTGGCTGCCGCTTTCCGCGATGGCGGCGCTACTGCTGATGGTGGCATGGAATATGAGTGAAGCCCATAAAGTGGTGGATCTGTTACGTCATGCGCCAAAAGATGACATTATCGTTATGCTGCTGTGCATGTCATTAACGGTTCTGTTTGATATGGTCATCGCCATCAGCGTGGGGATTGTCCTTGCTTCCCTGCTGTTTATGCGCCGTATTGCGCGTATGACTCGACTTGCGCCGGTCAATGTCGATGTGCCTGATGATGTGCTGGTGCTGCGCGTTATCGGTCCGCTCTTTTTCGCCGCGGCGGAAGGGCTGTTTACCGACCTTGAGTCACGTATTGAGGGCAAACGTATCGTCGTTCTGAAATGGGATGCAGTGCCAGTGCTGGATGCTGGTGGGCTGGATGCTTTTCAGCGTTTTGTGAAGCGTCTGCCTGAGGGTTGCGAATTGCGTATCAGTAACCTGGAGTTCCAACCGCTGCGTACAATGGCGCGTGCCGGTATCAAACCCATTCCTGGGCGTCTGACCTTCTTCCCAAACAGGATGGCGGCGTTAGCGGATTTACTCAGTTAATGGACAATGCCCGGTGGCGATATCGCTTACCGGGCCTGAACCGGTTAGCTATGACGACGATTGTCGCTACGGCGGCAACGTTTGTCATAGTGACGTACCCACCAATATTTGTCGCTCACCTGCTCATGCCCCCCTACGCGAGCCCCCGCCAGCCAGAGAACTGCACCGACAAAAATGCTGAGTATCGCGCCATGTGCAAAAAATTGCGGCAAATTAAACTGCGGCAGTTGGTTTAAAATAGAGTAACCCACGCCGACAACCATCACTACCAGCCCCAACCCCATCAGCACGTTACCGAATAACGAAGCGTTTTTGCGTTTCATATATCACCTCCGGAACTTTTGGGTTGTTTTAAGGAAATCCCCCTAAACTTTATGTGTAAAGTATAGACAACACTGCTGTTTGTAAGTGCGGGTGCGATCACAAATGTAAAGTTTCATTTAACAAAACTTTACAAATAACACACTGAACAGTGTGCTTTTTTAATAATCCACACTGGCAATTATTTAATTTACTTCAGAGTGTCGCTGTGTTTTGTCAAGCGGTCAGACAGACAGTAAACTACGCGCTAGTTATGGAGCTACTCAGGACAAAAAACGTGGCAATTAAATTGATTGTTGGTCTGGCCAACCCTGGCGCGGAATATGCGGCAACGCGACACAACGCAGGCGCATGGTACGTCGATTTACTGGCGGAACGTCTGCGCGCGCCGTTGCGTGAAGAGCCGAAATTCTTTGGCTATACCTCACGCATCACGCTGGAAGGGGAAGATGTTCGCCTGCTGGTACCCACCACGTTCATGAACCTCAGTGGTAAAGCAGTTGGCGCAATGACCAGTTTTTACCGTATTCCGCCGGACGAAATTCTGGTCGCTCACGACGAACTGGATCTCCCGCCGGGCGTCGCGAAATTTAAACTTGGCGGCGGCCACGGCGGCCATAATGGTCTGAAAGACATCATCAGCAAACTGGGCAATAATCCCAACTTTCATCGATTACGCGTTGGAATCGGTCATCCAGGCGATAAAAATAAAGTTGTTGGTTTCGTGCTGGGTAAACCCCCTGTTTCTGAACAAAAATTAATTGATATGGCTATTGACGAAGCGGCACGCTGTACGGAAATGTGGTTCAAAGAAGGTCTGGCCAAAGCCACAAGCCGTTTGCATACCTTTAAGGCGCAATAACCAGTGATGTGCGGCATTTTTGCCGCACGCCGTGTATAATAGGCGGAGTTATTTCCATTTTTACAATCTGTTTTCTATAACAGATTGATTATTAAGATATTAAGGTGAGTTAAATCATGGGATTCAAATGCGGTATCGTCGGTCTGCCCAACGTCGGGAAATCCACCCTGTTCAACGCGCTGACAAAAGCCGGTATTGAAGCGGCAAACTTTCCGTTCTGCACTATCGAACCGAATACCGGTGTCGTGCCGATGCCCGATCCGCGTCTGGACCAGTTGGCTGAGATTGTTAAACCGCAGCGCATTCTACCAACCACGATGGAGTTCGTGGATATCGCCGGTCTGGTAAAAGGCGCGTCCAAAGGCGAAGGGTTGGGTAACCAGTTCCTGACCAATATCCGTGAAACCGAAGCTATCGGTCACGTTGTTCGCTGCTTTGAGAACGACAATATCATCCACGTGGCGGGTAAAGTAAACCCGGCAGAAGATATCGACGTTATCAACACCGAATTGGCGCTGGCTGACCTCGATACCTGCGAGCGCGCTATCCATCGCGTGCAAAAGAAAGCAAAAGGCGGCGATAAAGATGCCAAAGCGGAACTGGCCGCGCTGGAAAAATGCCTGCCGCACCTGGCCGAAGCGGGGATGTTGCGTTCGCTGGACCTGACGGACGAAGATAAAGCGGCTATCCGCTATTTAAGCTTCCTGACGCTGAAGCCGACGATGTATATCGCTAACGTCAATGAAGACGGTTTTGAAAATAACCCGTATCTGGACCAGGTTCGCGAAATCGCCGCGAAAGAAGGTTCGGTCGTGGTTCCGGTGTGTGCCGCCGTCGAAGCTGATATTGCTGAGCTGGATGATGACGAGCGCGACGAATTTATGGCTGAACTGGGTCTGGAAGAGCCGGGGCTGAACCGCGTTATTCGCGCAGGTTATCGTCTGCTGAACCTCCAGACCTACTTTACCGCCGGGGTGAAAGAAGTTCGCGCATGGACCATTCCGGTTGGCGCAACCGCGCCACAGGCAGCGGGTAAAATCCATACCGACTTCGAAAAAGGCTTTATCCGCGCCCAAACTATCGCCTTTGACGACTTCATTACCTATAAAGGTGAACAAGGCGCGAAAGAGGCCGGTAAGATGCGAGCAGAAGGGAAAGATTACATCGTTAAAGATGGTGATGTAATGAACTTCCTGTTCAACGTCTAAATAAAATCTGCTGTCTCATGAGGTTTCGCTGAATCTCATATCAACGGAAAAACCATATAAAATCCACGCAATTGCGTGGATTTTTCATTTCATAATGTCTCAATTCATCTCATAACAACGCTGTCAAAAATGAGTACATGGATGAGTACAATATTCTTCCATCTTCATTTTAAGTGAGTACAATAACGGTATAATAAACAAGGCCCCGTTATGCTCACCGATACGCAATGCCGCACTGCTAAGCCGAAAGAAAAACTCTATCGACTCAATGACTTCAATGGCCTCTACCTCGAAGTGAAACCCAACGGCAAAAAGGCATGGCGCTATCGGTTTAAACTCAACGGCAAATCCAGCATGTTCGCGTTGGGTGAGTACCCGACGGTCAAACTTGCCGAAGCTCGCGAGAAATGTGAGCAAGCGCGTAAACAAGTCGCGAATGGAGTTAGCCCGACACAGGCTCGCCAGTTAGATAAGATCCGCAAGGTCAACGACGCATCCAACACCTTTGAGCTGATCGCCAAAGAGTGGTTGCAGATGAAAGACTGGGCCGAAATCACCAAAACTCGCCGCCTTGATATGCTTGAGCGTGTAGTTTTCCCCGCCATCGGCAAACTTCCTATCAGGGAAATCACCTCGCACCACATTCTTAAAATTCTTCAGGAAACGGCTAAGCGCGGCGCTCCGACCGTTGCCGCTGAAGCCCGCCGCACCATTTCATCCGTTTTTGAGCTGGCGGTGGCGACGCTCAGAGCAGATAGCGATCCTGTCTGGCCGGTGCGTAAGGCGATTCCGGCAAACAAAACGCAGCACAAACAGGCATTGAATCCGCAGCAAATCGGGAAGCTATTAAGCTGTTTTGACAACAGTCGCGGCTCATACCAGGTTAACTATTGCATGTGGCTTATGTGGTGGACGCTGGCGCGACCAGCCGAATTAACTGAGGCAGAATGGACAGAATTCGATCTCGATAACGCACTGTGGACTATTCCGTCAACGCGAATGAAAGCCCGCAGAGAACACGTTATTCCCCTTCCCTTCCAGGCTGTCAATATGCTCAGAACACTACAGGGATTAACCGGGCATCGACAGCACCTTTTCCCGGGCAGGGATAATCCGAAAGGTCCAATGACATCGCACTCCCTGCGCCAGCTACTAAAAAGCCTCGGCTGGAGTGGCATTTATAGCCCCCATGCAACCAGAACTACAGGAAGTACGCTTTTAAACGAAATGGGCTATCGAGCTGATGCTATTGAGGCCCAACTTGCACACGCTGATACCAACAATGTTCGTCGCACATACAACCATGCAACTTATCTTGATGAGCGAAAGGTTATGATGCAAGACTGGGCAGATAAACTTGAAGGATGGGTAGGAAGCACACACAGCAATATTGATGTTTCGTAAACATAATGCATTGGTGGTTAAAACTGATTATTAACGATTATTCTCCAAAAAATATAAAAACTACTTTTCGACCTACATTTTTGTAACCATCCGATTTTACGGATATTGTTTGTTGTACTCATCCAGCGCTATGTTCCCCTTGTTTTTCCATCACTCTAATAACACAAGGCTGACAAAACGAATGACGTTTTCATCTCTCCTGAAAGCGAAAAAGCCACCTTTTAAGGGTGACCTTTTCATAACGCCTCTGCATTCTGACAAGCATTCGAATACACGCCTTCGATAAATGAACCTTTACACCTCAGAATAAAAACCCGTCAATCCTAGTGATCATATGAAGACAATTCAATCTATCTGTCGGATTTTTCAAGTGGCGAGTTAATCATCCTCTGGTGATTCGTCCAGAAACATCTTACGGTAATGATACACTTCAAAGGATTCCCCCTTATCTTTATAACTGCTGATAAAGTAGCAATGCGTTAAATACTTTAAAAGGATCTCATTACCTTCAGTTTTGAGTACTTTTGCTCGTTTGGTTTTATCCGCAATCAAATTGTATTCTTCCGACACGAAGGCCATAAGTGCACGATTGATGTATTCAAAAGGCAGTTTTTCAAACTCTAAAAGATGATTCAAGAACACAAGCCGGGTCTCATCTTCCGAAACATTAAGAAGAAGAGCCATACTGATCTTACTATTCACGCTTATATGGTCGAAGAAACTATTGGTATAGTGCGACCAGATAATGTCGATGATTGAAACTTTAGTCGTCAACGCTATATCGTCATCATTGAGCACAAGCTCAATAAGTTCATTATCGAAATCTTCGTCATCTTGCAAGTAAAACTCAATATTACTTTCAAAAACAGCAACGTTGTTTCTAATCATAAGCGACAGACACTCATTGAGGCCCTTGCGACGTTGTCCTTCATAAATACTGAGTACGTCTTTATAGAGCGCTTCTGACAGCAAAACTCTGTTGCTGTCACAAAGTGCTTTAAATTTTGTCAGTGGCAGGTCACTGACTGCCTGGTCGATGCTCACAGGCAGCACGCTAATCAACTGTGCATACAACGCGTCTGGCTTATCTGCTGCTGAAATGATGTGATTTACAACATTATCAACAGACTCCTCAGGGACACTGACCTTATGGCCTGAAAGCGCCTCCGGATGGTGAGCAAAAAACTCCCACAATATCTCATCGTCGACATCGGTAAACATATAGTCAAAGATGTTATCCCAGTTGGCAGCGACACGCCCATGTTTAAACAAGAGGTCATAAACAGTGAATGACGCTCCATCTACTACAGATAACCTGATATTTTCAACTGTCGACAGCTGCTGAACTTCAAAATCCATGCTTTCAATGATAATTTCTTTGGTATGCTCAGTAACATCTGAATTAATGAGTGAAATAACAGACTCAACGTTTTCCTCAGAATGAATGAAATATTCAAGGATAAACATCTCAATGTTTTTATTTACAGCCTCAGTTAAGCATGGGACTTTTTCACTAATGATTAAGGTATACGGATTGCGCGATAGCTCCTCAACATTCTTTCTGTTATCAGAATACGCATTAAATAATGCAGTGAGATTATTAATATTAAACACATACAGAAAATTCTCTGCGATAAACTTCACCAACGCACGTTCACTTTCACCGTTAGCTTCACTAACGCTATCGAATACAATATTAAGTTCTTTTAATTTTATGCTGAATGACGCAATCTCGTCGGGCTGTATGTATGTAAACAATGTAGTATCTGTTTTTAATTCATACAGATAATCCTGAACAGCACTTTGTCGGGTAATGTTCTCTATCAGACCAAAACGAAGAAATGACACAGATAGCTGCTGATAAAAATCATCATCAGAGTCAATGTCATGGTAAGTGCTCATGGCCTCCATCAATTTACCCAATGTCTTTTCATCGCTTAAAGTTAAATTAATTAAGTCCTGATAGGCATCATTACTGAATTCATAAAAATACGTCCGCATAGTGCGAACAATTAACCCGGGTGAGCAATGATTGAATAAGTGAATAAATACATCACGGGCGAAATCAACTCGGCAGTTGATCAAAAAACCAATTATATGCGGATGAAAAATCCCTTCATAATATTTAAATGATAGCGACTCAATTTTATCCACAACATTGGAAACGTTATTCAGATGTATATCTTTCAATTCTTCAAAATTCACCTTGGCAGCGACCTTCTGGATATACACGTTATCTGATTTACTTAAAGCACCTGCATGGAAGATAGAGCGATACTGCATATAGTCCTGCTCTATGTATCCATCTGATAACATGAAAAACAACAATTCTACATTGAAATTGATCGCCGATGCCTTGGCTGTATTTTTACTTAATCCATCGTCTGCTGATGGTACTTTGAGCAACCATTCACGCAATTTTGTTAATGTAATTTTTTCGCATAAATCATGAAGGGATATACCTTTTCGTTGAGAAAGAACACGTTGTGTATTTAAAATACTTTTAGATAATTGCTCAATTGTTTTCTGATTTTTGTCTAAAATGACAGGTGAACGCTTGTTGTATTCGCGTAAACTTTCAGACCGCTTGTCCCGTGAGATTGGGAAGGCATCATGATAGTGATACCCGTTTCTTGCATGAGAGATCGCTGTTCCAGATGGAAGCTCTCTGTTCAGAAAATCACAGAACAAAGATTCATTTTCACAAAGTTCAACAAAGCTCCAACTACTCCCAATCTGCCCATGCTTATTATGGCTTATATAAAACATTGTGTTCGCTTCAATTTGTTCAGGAAGATAACGTCTTAGGATTTCAGCCCTCAGATTTAAACTGGATGTTTGCAATTCTTCTTGTGCTTTCTCTAATTTTTCTTTCTGTTGAGAAATACTTATTTCCAAATCTTTAAAATACACGTCATGTAGTGTTCTCTTAGAGTAGGCATTAACTACTCTGTATAAAAAACCATCCTGATTATCAAGAAGAGTAAAATCTTTGGTGCATAAGTTTTTATACATTATCAAAGAAAATAACTTTACATCAGAAATCTCACCCGTGATTAATTTTTTAAAGATATTAAATTCATTTATAACATTATTCATTACCCGCATATCAGTCAGGTAAAGGGATACCTTTTTGAAAAACTGTTCTTTATCTGCCGCATTAAAGTTTATAACTTTACCACTTAATATATCGTAAGCATTCTCACTATCTACTGCGGGTATAATTGGCACAATGAAATCAAAAAATTTAGTTTGTGATTCAGCATCCTTTAATAAATCTTCCCTGACTGCAAAAATAAACTTAATAGGTTTCTTTTCCAAGAGACTGGAATTATTTACCACTTGATTTATTTCTCGGAGCTTAATAAAAATATGGCCATTATTTAAACGATCCAAATCTTCAAATACGACAACCCTATATTTTGTTTTAAGGAAGAAATAAACAATCTCATCAATATACAAATTTAGCAGGGAAGCCGTATTCTGTTTTTCAGCTGCAATTTCCGCCTTTAGGAGATTTACTTTATCAAGCGCAATTTTCCTGTCAAAAAATCCTATCCGATAAAAACGGGACAGCAAATACCAACAAATGATAAACGATAGCGAACCAATACATCCCCAACGCCATACCGGATGTATAGCAATGAAGTGACTCACCTCTGACGATAATGAAAACGTGCTGACGATTTTTTGAGGAAACAACAATGTAGTGACAACAATTGCCAGTGCGAGAACAAAAAACAGCAAACAAGATGTTGTTAGTATTTGCCCAACACTTCGGGTGTGGATGCGCTCTACCCGCGAATCTGGCAGCGTACCTTTATCCACTTTGTATAAAATCTGCTGCAATATGCTGTATTCAATGCTTTGTTCTTTTGATAAAGACTCGGAACTCTTTAACGTCTCATCCGTTTCAAAGTTTGCCAGTGAGATAGTCACGTGCTCATCCGCTGGTTTTAAACTTGTAAACCTGAGCCAATATTTCAGGCGGTGCCACAGCCGCTTTCGCCCTTCAATTTTTTTAAGGTATGAGAGAATAACCGAGCTTTTGCCTGCGCCATAGGGGCCTGTGATGGCGATGTTCTTCACATCATCCCGGCTGAGGGCATAATCCAGCGCCTTAAAATAGGGTTGATAGCCCTCTTTATCAGGATCGACAATCGGGGTTAGTGTTTGGAATTCATTTTCCGTTACTACAGTTTCAGCCCCGGCAATCGACGATTGCGTTTCAGGTGGATTTTCCGTCCCGGAAATGTTGCCTGAAGCAAAATGAAATCTTGCGACTGTTTTGTGTAACCAGTCTGCGGCCGTTTTCAGCCCGAAAGACAGCGCCATTGAGTATCCTCACAATCACGAACATTAAACTCATAAATTGAAGACAATCCTAGCATGAATCAAAACAATCATCACATAATCATGTGGTTACAAGAACAAGCTGAAACCTGTTTTTTTATATCGTCTTGCACACTGCACAAGGTTTTTACCCAAGATAATATCACCGGTTACGCTCACTCAAGATCCAGCTTATTTTACACTCGTGCTACATACCTGCCACGCCCATCACCATGTCCAAGATCCATCGATATTTATTGATTAGTGTTGATATACCCATATAGATATCCGCATTGTCGGGTTCAATGGCTTTAATCTTCTGGGGGTAACGCAGCATTAACTCTAATGCCAGCTCGGCATCCCGCGGATCATCCTTAGTGCCGCTGGGCGAGAAGGCTTGCCGGAAAGAGCCAGGGACAACAGGTCACTGTCATCAGGTAATGTGGAGTTAATAATTTTCATGTGGTAAACATATCTTCATTAGAACCATCCATTTCCTGTACTAAAAGATAAAGCTATGAATAGGTCAAACGAAGAAGATGTTGAAAAAGCCAAATCACTGATTTCGACAGGCGCAGAGATAGCTGGCGCTGCAGTTGGCGGCGCAATTGGCTTTTTTGCAGCTGGCCCTGCGGGAGCTGCCGGGGCTAGTTCGTTAGGGGTGATTGTCGCGAAAGCTGGTGCAAAACTTCTTGGTGATGTGGCAGATCGTGCGATGTCTGCACGCGAAAAAGTCCGCGTCGGCGCTGCTGCTGCAGTTGCATTCAATAAAATTGAAAAGGCTTCTCAGTCAGGTAATGAACCCAGAAAAGATGGTTTCTTTAACTCTGAAGAAGGAAACCGCAGTAATGCAGAAGAAATCCTAGAGGGAACGTTAAGAAGGGCGCGTGAAGAGTATGAGGAAAAGAAAATTTTACTTCTCGGGAATTTTTACGCAAATATGGTCTACTCCCCGGGAGTCAGTACAGAAGAAGCTAATTACTATCTCCGGTTGTTCGATTCACTGACGTACCGGCAGCTCTGTATTATGAGTTTGATCATGATGAAACCACAATATTCTGACTTTCAAAATCTGCGAAAACATGACTACCGAACCAAAAATGCCAACATGCAGGCAAGTACTGTAGCACTGCTCCAAGAAATTTATGCCCTGTATAATTTGGGATTAGTCTGCGTTAGGAGTGCTGGCGGAAATGGCTATGTATCTTTGCTGGCATGGCATGACATCATCCCTTTCGGATTAGAATTCACAGGGTTAGGTGAAAGGTTTTACAAGCTTTTTATGGGTGGCGGAAGCATTTCACTTCCCGATATTTCTACTATCGCAGAATCTTTGCGCTAAGAATGAACATTTTGATTCAAAGCCTCCAGACTAGTTCCGCTCATTAACTTAGGGGATTTTTATACGTTAGTCCTCGGTGATAACAATCATGAACTTCCACTCCTCGCTCACAGCGGACCTCCAGCTCTGTTACTTGGTCCGCTTCGTGCAGGAGAGGACGTTACCATAGTAGGTCAGGATGGCTTCAAATCAGCCCAAAAGAGCATTATAATTCATAAAAATTTAGTCTATTAGTTTATAGAGAAAAAAATGATACAAGATAGCGGAAGAGAAAAGCTGTCAGACAAAAGATTTGACTCTGAAGTAGTTAGGGATAAGTTTGTTAATAAATTATTTGAAAGATTAGTTGCATTAAATATTGAATTTAAAAATGTTAACTTCAGCTACTGTATTTTCGATGCTGCTTACATCAGAAAATGTAGTTTTCAGGACTGTGACTTTACTGGTTGCAGATTTTTAAACTGTAACTTAATAGGGTCAAGCTTTAGTGGTTGCAAATTTGACTATGCCACTTTTGATAAGACCTACATTGATAATGACATTCTCGAAAGTGGGTGTCCTGGACCGGACAATCTTAGGCTCAAGTTTGCACGTTCTTTACGTTTGAATTATCAGCAAGTAGGTGATTCAAAATCAGCAAATAAAGCCATAGCAATCGAATTACAGGCTACTGGAGAGCACCTTCATAAAGCATGGAAATCAAAAGAATCTTATTATCGAAAAAAATATAAAAGATTTGACCGCTTTAAAATGTTTGGCGAATGGGTTGAGTTTAAGGCATTAGATCTTATCTGGGGAAACGGAGAGTCAGCTCTTAAATTATGCAGGGCTGTTATTGTTATTCTGTGCATCATAGCTTTGCATCACGTTCTTGATTATGGTGATCCCAAACTACTTAGTTCATATTTTGACGCGTTAGTAATGTCCCCACAGATATTTTTGGGGATATTACACCCCCCTCAGTATTCAGCATCTTTTTTGACAATAGTCATTCTAGTAAGGCTAATTATGTTTGGTTTCTTTATGTCCATAATAATTAAACGGTTCAATAGGCGATAATTATGCATATCTATGCTTTTGGTTCGATATGTCGTGGAGAGATTGATTCATTTTCAGACATTGACATGTTAGCTATTGTCAGTGGTCGGGATGAAAGGTTTAATCCGAGAGATTACTCGATTTATTCGTATGAACGAATAAGTGAACTCTGGAAAGAAGGTAATCCATTTGCGTGGCATCTTTTTTTGGAATCCAAGATTATTTATTCACCAGATAACATTGATTATTTGCGGAGCTTAGGTAAACCGAGTAACTATAATTCAGTCTTTGCTGATTGTGAAAAATTTCTAGAGATATTTATTAGCGCTAGACGTTCTATTGAAACATCTGATCTTACAGAGATCTTTGATCTTTCTTCAGTATTTTTATCGATACGAAATTTTGCGACATGTTTTTCTTTAGGTTGCGATGTAAGGCCCGACTTTTCGCGAAATTCTGCACGTAACTTGGGCATTCATAGCATACCAATTTGTGATTTAACCTATCAATTATTAGAAAGGGCCAGAGTGCTTTGTACGAGAGGTACTGGTGAAATTCTAAATGCTGATGACATTAAGAAAGTCAAGTCTCAATTAGGTTTGGTTGAGTCTTGGATGCGAGAAATATTAAAATTAACTGGTGGCAAAAATGAGCGAGTTTAGTAATAGAATTAAAGCTCAAAGGGAAGCATTGAAAGTAGTCAATGGTTCAGGGCAATTCCGTGAACCATTATTAAGTCTGACCGAGAAAGCTATAGAACGATGGTCTAATAACAATAATCTCAGTAATGCTGATCACGCTGCTCTCTTGTTGAAAGAGATGTCAGGCACCTTATTCTTCCTTGCAAACAAGAGTCAGGAGCAGGTTACTGAAGACTATAAGATTCTTTCTAAGAAAGTAAGTGACCAGTTATCTAAATTGGAAATTGAATTGCAAAACAGAGTCGTTCCCAAGACAATTCGTTGAGAACTGAATAGCCATTTCTTCTATATTCAGTCTGGGGGAGGTTAAAAATCTTAACCTCCGCTCCTCGCTCACGGCGGACTTTTAGGTTGGTTAACACGTCTGTCCCGTGCCAAGAGAAGACGTTCAAACCAATGAGCTAACATAATCCAAACTAACAATAATAGTGTCACTATATCATTTCAATTTGAAGAACATTAGCGGCGATAAATTTACAGTCAATATCCGATGCACTTGTCGATTTGCAAGTTTTAAAGTGCAGATTCATCGTTGAACTACTAACAAGATTCAACTGTACTCCTCGTTCAAAAAGCACTTCCATCTCATGACTATGAGATCCCTCGTCTAGTGAAAACACAAATGCTTTCTTATCTATATTTTTTATAGTGATTACCATAAGATCGATTCGACCAGCATCATATGCCTTCCCCCTCCAATCTCCATTATTTAAAGCGACTTTCGGGCAAAACGATGTTGATAACACGCGATTTGTCAGGAATGACTTCACCTGCCCCCCATCTCATCTAGAGGCCATATTCCTCCGTGAAATAGCACCTGACCTTCTGGGATCAGCATACCATGCTTTGAAATCAAAGAATTTACAACTTCCAAATCGTTTTGGGGGTAATTTTCTTGATAATCAATTAGTTGTTTAGGTGTTGGGTAAGGCATGCCGTCACGCCATTTTTTATATTCCATGTTTTTTTCAAGATAACTAATAACATGATGATTAATCCTATTCTCATCTTTGTTCCCTGCAATTAACTTTGCAGCATCATATGCAGAATTTAATACTGAATCTATTCTTACATTTATTTGGTAACATGGTTTCCACTCTTCTCTCGATAATAAATCCTCGGTTTCTTCTGCTGTTGGCTCCCTTTTTTCCCAAACTTCCAATGGAGATGAAAATGGATCAATTTTATTAAAGAAAGAATTGTCAAGTTTCAAAGGCATTACCATGCTTACCTCCCGATATTTTAGTAAGTGAAACAGTTGTGAGTACTATTGCAACATCCGGTTTTCACTCAAATCTGTCGATATTTTTTGGACGGTCTAGTGGCAGAAGCGGACTTGATGAAAAGCTACAATGAGAATACCCTGTTCCCCGTTGTCACGCATAATGCTTGTTAGGTAAGTAATTAGTCTGATTTTAATTTTCCGGCTCTTACGAATATTTCACAAAGTTCTGTTGGTAGTATTGCACCGCCATCGAAGCCGCCATTATTTTGTCCAAGTCCCGCATTAACAAATGCAAGCAGAAGAGACTGTTCCATTCTTACAGATCCAGAAATTATACGCTAGGCACAAAATCCAATGACCGTGCTTATCTTACAGAGCATGATTTTCACAACAATTCTGATGATTTAAAAATAAAACTAAAATTTTCTGAAGTAGGCCTTCATGCACATCGCTTTGTCGAACATATTTCTCACGAAGAATATGAAGATGATAACGGTGAAATGAAAAACCGTTCCGTCCTTTACGTTCAGCTACACGCTCAAATTACAGGATTAGAGAAAAGAGGCTATCCCTATATAAAGACCGAATTACGTTCAGGTATCGATGGAAACGGTTTAGCCATTGAGTCTGAGATAAGAGACTTTCTAGCCTCAACGTATCTTAAACCGCTAAGAGATGCTGAGGTGGAACTTTCAAGTGGTAGAGCCTCTCGTTTATCTCAAATACTGAGCTCCTCAAAAGACATTATAGAAGGAATGGAGAGCATTCTTACTATCATCGCTAAGGCAAATGATGAGCTTCTTACTGATGATGCTGCCCTAAAAAAATCTGCTGAAAACATTCAGCAGAAATATCTTCATGAGCTTATTTTTGAGAAAGACAAATCAAAACTTGGTGCATTTATTGATATCGTAGGCATTAAAGAAGAAGACCTATCTAACCTACCAAAACACATCCAAAAGCGCCATTTACGCACTCTATTAGAGGGATTAACGCTCTCCCTGACCAATGACCAACGAGCACATGGACTCGGTTACCTCAACCTTCTTTTTATGGGGGCAGAATTACTACTCTTGGAACAAGAAGCAAACAACGAATTTCCTTTACTTCTCGTAGAAGAGCCCGAAGCACACCTTCACCCTCAGCTACAAATGAAACTCCTTCAGTTCATAAATAAAACAACTAAAACCGAGAAAAAACCTGATGGAGTGCAGTGTATTCTGACTACTCATAGTCCTAACATAGCCTCTAAAGCAGACCCTGCTGAAATCATTATGCTATCTGAAGGGGGAGCTTGGCCGCTTGCTGTTGGTGAAACAGAACTTGCTAAAGATGATTACCAATTTTTAAGAAAATTTTTAGATTCAACTAAAGCGAATGTCTTTTTTGCTAAAGCAGTCCTACTTGTGGAAGGTGATGGTGAGAATATCCTGTTACCTGAATTGGCAAAGTTGTTGGGGCGCCCTTTAGAAAATTATGGCGTATCTATCGTCAAATATGACAATAGCGGCTCATGGAAGCGTTTTGCCAAGTTATTCTTAAGATCCGGTCAAGATAGGAACCCAAATGCATGGCATCCAACAAAAATATGCGTCCTTAGGGATCTTGATCTTTGGCCTGATTGTGCTGAAGAAAAAGATGACGGCAGCAACCCATACGGATTTAAAAAAGAGAATAGCAGAAATCAAGTCTATTGGCGAAGAAATTACCCCGACGACCAGCAGAGAAAAACTGAACATATCGATCAATTAAATAAGCAAAATGTTGTAGTCAAAATATCGGATGACTGGACTTTCGAGTACTGTCTGGCTAAATATGGTCTTTTTAGTGAGTGCTATGAAGCTACTATTGGCTCCAATGTAGGAATCGATAATATCGTTGGCGATGATGATACCAAAGCGACATTCATTCTTAGCCAAGTTTCAAAAACAGACTTTGCCTATAAACTGTCTAGTATTCTTCAAAAGCAACAAGACCAAAAAATTGATGACACGATAGCTTCTCTTAGTGATGAGGATGCCAATAATAGCGATATTTCTAAGTCGACCCAAACACAGGCAAAAAACGAGTTTGCAATCGAACTTAAACAGAGACTTCCAAACTATCTAATTGAGGCTATTCAATATGTAACAGAGCCAATTGAAGAAGATATCGAAGAGGTGCAGAATGCCGCAGTCGTTTGAAGGCTTCATTACGTATGACGACATTACTGAGATAGCCGAATCTGAAAAGCTTATTCTACAGGATGATATTCGTATTTCAATTCTGAAAGCTATGCACTCTATTGATGTGCAAGCTTGCCCAGGAAGTGGAAAAACAACATTGATTGCCACTAAGCTCATTCTTCTTGCTAAAAAGTGGAACTCTCCACACCGAGGGATATGCGTCCTGTCTCATACCAATGTGGCTAAAGATGAGATCATTAGCCGCCTTCAATGCTCAACATCAAAAGCTGCACAGCGTTTACTGAAATATCCTCATTTTATTGGGACCATTCAGGAGTTTGTACACCGCTTTTTAGCATTACCATATATCAGATCTCGTGGTATTCAAGATATCACAGTAGACAATGATATATACGCTAAACAAGCTATTAAACTGCTCGAATTAGCTCAATTTTCTTGGTTTAAAGTAACATTAAATGGATTAGGTAATACTATAGAACAAGAGGCTTTCTTCAGAGGTACATTTAGATATATTTCTCAGAATAGTGAAGAAATTAATCTTGATAAAAAACCCAGAAGTTGGAATCAAGATAATAATCTTCAGAGGGCTAAACGCGACCTTGGACAATTAAAAAACTATCTGGATGAACGAGGCGTGTTTCTTTTTCGTGATATGTATACGCACGCCAATAAAGCATGCACAAACAATCCTGAATTAGCTGAGGTCATTCGAGCAAGGTTTCCGTTTGTTTTAATTGATGAAATGCAGGACACACAAAAATTCCAAGATGAGCTTTTAAGAAAAGTCTTCCTGCAAAATTCACCACTCATTGTTCAGCGTTTTGGCGATCCAGAACAATCTATTTTTAATAACATTGGAACAGAAGAGCCTAATCAAAGCTTTAACGGTAAGTTGCGAGACCAGATGGATTATATAATTCATACATCTCATCGCTTTGATGGAGTTCTATCTAACAAAATCTGTAAGTTAAGTTTCAATGAAATCTCATTGGAAACGGAGTTAACAGAAGCAAATTTGTTAGATAGAGCACAAGCCCATACTACTCGTGATAGATTTTCCGATACTGTTATCATTTTCAATGACGATACTTGCGAAGAAGTCATTGAGCATTTTGCTCAAATTGTTTCAAATCAGTTTGCTATAGAATACAAACAAAATAAAAAATTTACAGTAAAAGTTGTTGGTGCAGTCGGAGCTAAAATAGCACCCAATGAAGCACAGTTTAGAATAGGTCATTATTGGCCTGATTTTGACAAAACCAAATCAAAAAGTCATTTCAAAGAAAATTATTTTATAGAAGCTGTTCGCCGGTGCCAAGAAAATTCAACTATAGATTTGGCAGATAATTATAAACTCTTACTAACGTGTATTCTTAAGCTTATGCGAATGAGCAATAAGATGGATGACAATGAGAAATATTTTTCCAGTACAACATTACGAGAATATTTAATCAAAATAGGAAGCTGGACTCGCTTTCGTAAAGGGTTATTTTATTTACTCACCGAGACTAAAGTGACAAAACAACAACATTGGGAAATTGCCTGCCGCACATTAATTTCCTTGCTAAGGTTAGAAAACATCCCCGCCGAGGCAACAGATTATATGGCATTTCATGAAGATACAAATCCAGATGAAGCCAGACAGGCTGAACACGCAAGCTCACTTACTCCTTTGAAAGATAACACTCTAATCCATGAAGATGGCTTTCATATTGAGCTATCAACAATACATGCTGTTAAAGGCGAGACCCATGATGCAACGCTAGTCATTGAGACAAAAAACCACACATTCGATCTACAAACTATGTTGCCATATTTGACTGGAGAGCTACCCAACGTAGAGCATCCCAATGCCAGCCTACCAGATAAACCAAATTCATTTAGGGCATTCAAACCCAATAAAGTTTTTATGCGGCAGTTTTATGTCGCAATGAGTCGTCCGAAACATTTACTATGTCTAGCCCTTCACTCTGATCGAATATCTAGTGAACAAATTCAGTTGCTTCAGCAGCGTGGTTGGCAAGTAGACATCATCTAATCTATTGAAAAAATACACGTGGTTGAGTAGATGATTATGAAGTCAATATTCACAAAACTTAAAGTGAGTATAGACATATTTTATAAAAATAAAATACATACAAATCAATGTTATGATTAAGAAATCACAGTTCAACGTCTAAAATTTGTTGTCTCAGGGACATTAGATCCCGCGGCGTTAAAATCTCTATAAAATCCACGCTGTTGCGTGGATTTTCTTTTCACAATGTCTCAATTTATCTCGCATGGATGAGTACAATGACGGTGTAAAAGCCGCGCTCGGTCCGCTACAATACGAAGTATGACGAACATACATACCACTAGAAAAAGGCAGTCATCTTAGAACTGTAACTTGTTACACCTTTGCGCAATAAATTATTTTTAGGCCGTTCAGCGCGTCCAGTAAGCCACTCTTTACAACGTGCGGACCACGATAACGTAGTAAGGCCACGCGTTAATGGTGATTGCTCCTGAGTATAATCACTACGAAACGTAGCCACCACCTCTTTCGTTTCGCAAGTTCCCATAACAAACAAATTGACAGGCTCAATAGTGAAACTGAAATCCTGAACTTCTACAGGTAATTGATGGCTTTCACACGACCATAAATTAATATCAGACGCACAATACAATGCAATATTCAGGGCGCGTAATGACCAAAAACTACTGGCAGGCCCACTGTAGTTGTCTATCAATCGCTCGTCATCTGAAAATAATCCCTGCGTTGGAACACCAAAACGCATCGCCCCATTGCCAATAAAATAACGTAGAGTCGTTTCCAGAGCACGCTTCGCTTCCCCAATATGTAACGCATCTTTTGAATGACTGGCTACCGCCAGTAATGGAGCAGAAACGGCCAGGCGATAACAGGCACTGCGACCAAAAAAAGGAATGCCTTGCGGTGTCATCAAATAGCGATAAGTCGTAACAAACTCCGCCATACAGGAACGAATAAATTGTGGATCATATTCAGGATTGATTTGATCAAGCCAATATAAGGAATAGTGAAATCCCCAGGCATTATAATAATCGTAATTGCCATGCGCCCCATCACGAAACCAACCGCCTCCTACATGAAATTCTTTTATACGCTCATACTTTTCGTCGCTAACATCCCCCGAACCATTCAATGCGCGCATGACAAATTGTACAGTTAGCGGAAAGAGATGCCAGTTATTATCAACCGTTTGTAAATCATTAACCTGATTAAACCAGCGAGTAATTTGCTGTTGTTGAGCGGTGGTTAATCGCTCCCAAACCACTTCGCGACATAGCCATAATGCCAGAGCCAAATCGGCGCTCTCACAAATACGTTGATCATAATCATGAAGCTTTCCCCAGTAGCCCGGATGCGTAGGATCGGTTCCCGCTAAGAACGCCTCAATGATGATTGCCGTAATATTCAGCGTCCCTCCTTTCAGATCATCCATACGCCCCTCTCCGGCAGGTTGATTTCGTAGCCACACTGCCAACGTCGGTAACACCCGACTCACGCCTTCTAATGCATCAGTACGCGCGTTTTGCTGGCTAGGGCGTCCCGGATAATAAGCATGGGAATGTCCCCAAACAGCATAATGATCAAAAGCTTCTGCTACATAACGAACCAAATAATCACACTGATATTGCAACGAAATCTGAGAGTCCTGAAACAGTTTTTGTAAACGCGTGTCGTGAATGCCATATGGGCATTTTTTATACCATTGCCGAATGATGTGTTGTTTAAATAAAAGACAATACATCGCCGCATCAGGATGCTCATAGGGAATTACCGGACGGGGTTTAGCACTAATTTCCACACTCATGGTCAACATACCTTAAAAATATTATAAAGATATTAATGACAAGACTGCTTTTTAGCTTAGCATTATTCAAACCTCATGCATCGCGAGAGCACTCTCTAATAATAGCTTTAATCAACTATCAGAACACAGGTAAATAAAAAATCATCAGAGTTTAGAATTTAAAGTCCCTCCCTCTGACGATTAGTCGTTTATTTTTTCGCTGACTCCTCTAAAATATGGAAACGATCTTGTCCCCAGGCTACAGGCTTCGGCTTATCTTTAATCCACTCATAAAAAGCAGTTTTCATTACTTTGACGCGCTCAGGAAATTGAGTCGCCAGATCCCTGGATTCCATTGGATCTTGCTTATCATTAAACAGTTTAGGAGTATTTGTGCCATCATCGTAAAAATAAAGAGCCCACTCTTGATCGCGGATTGCCCATGAGGCTTTTGAAAGTTTTTCTAAATTAGGGTTTTTAGGCGCTGACGGATTAGCATAAGTTATCCACTTCCAGTAGTCATACCAGAACGGCTGATTTTCTTCACTGTAATGTTTCGCCCCTGGTCCAGCCCAGTACAAATATTGATGTGGCGAAGTCTTCGTTTTACCCGCCAGTACCGGCATAATATCTTTACCATCGATATTCATCTCATCAGGAATAGTAATCCCTGCCGCGTGCAATGCAGTAGGTAAAATGTCTAACGCACTGATCAACGCATCACTCTGTGTACCTGCAGGAATCTGTTTTGGCCAATATGCTACAAACGGAATATGTACCCCACCATTATACATCTGACCTTTATACCCACGATCCATACCATTCATTGGCATCGGAGATTCATTTACAGCACCGTTATCAGAAATAAAGAAAATGAGTGTGTTATCCAATTCATCCTTTTCTTTCAATAAATTTATTATTTTACCGACTCCTTCATCAGCAGCATTGATTGCCGCAAAGTATTTATCTGCTTCCACATTACCTGTATTAAATCGATCCATATATTTGGCTGGCGATGCTTGCTCTAACGGAATATGAGGGACGCTATATGCCAGACTGATAAAGAAAGGCTTTTGCCCTGCCCGCTCAATAAACTTCAGTGTTTCCTCAGTAAGATGATGCGTCAGATAACCTGGTGCAGAAATATTCTGGCTATTGCGCCAAATAGCCGGGGAGTTCCATAGTGCTGCGCCAGACGCGTAATAACTATAGGAATAATCAAAACCGCGCTTTTCAGGTTCATAACCAGGTTCGCTGACAGAAATCATATTGTCGTGATAATCGCGGGTTTTTACATCATCAGCAACATAATTCTTTTTATCAATGCGTGAATTATGCCATTTACCGATGTTAGCCGTAGCATATCCATTTTCTTGAAACAGCGCTGGCAGTAATTTGATGTCCAGTGGAATGCCTTTTATAGCATCATCATTACTGTAAGTACCGAAACTCGTCGGATAACGGCCAGTATAAATTCCCGCACGTGACGGCCCGCACACCGGATGAGCCACAAACGCATTGGTCATTTTGACCCCGTTTTGCGCCAGTTGCGCCACACTAGGCATCGCCCGTTGCGCTGCATCAATCATGTTGTCCAGATCCCCCTGATAACGCGCGGGAACCGGACGCTGGCGTAGTGCCTTTTTATCCAAATTATTCAAAGTGAAATCTAATTGACCCGTACCCAGATCATCCATGATGACCAACAACACATTAGGTTTTTCATTATCAGCGACAACGGATGCCGGTGCAGCCAATACATCGGATGTTACAGTGGAACACATTGTGGCAATCAGGCCAGCTAACAGGTTTTTTCTTCCTGCGGATAACTTCATTGTCATTCACTCCTTAATGACGATTAAATTTATTCAGTAACGGCATAATGTCAGCCGCCACACCGCCACTCTGAATAATCTTGCTCATGGCCTGCATGACTGGCGCGGTGTGATAGAAGAAATGCTTATAAGAAGCGCACAAATAATTGTGCTTATGTTTTTCTCCCGCTTGCGGGACGATACGATGCTTCGGACAGCCTCCCTGACACAGGGCTTTGACCGCACACTGCTGACACATTTGGGTCAATTTTTCTTGTTTTGCATTCCCAAATCGCTGTTGCTGGCGTGATGTAGCCAGTTTTACCAGCGATGTGTCGGCAATATTACCTAACAAATAAGCCGGATAGACGTAGTGATCGCAGCTGTAAATATCACCGTTAGTTTCAATAATCATCGCCTGACCGCATGTCGTAGCTTGCACACAAGTTGATGCCGGATATCCCATCCAGGTTCCCAATAAACTGTCAAACTCACGTATATAGATAGAACCAACATCCTCTTTCACCCAGGCATCAAACACTGCATTCATAAAATGCCCGTAACCGTCTGCCGGAACACTAAAAGGCGACAATGCGGCATCGGCCGGTGGTGAGTAATGACCCGTTGTATGCGTTAAACACCGAGCATCAACTTCTACAATGGGAATAAACTGTAAAAAAGTGGAGCCTAATGCCTTGAGCGCCTGATATGTCTCCCGTCCTTTATCATAGTTCTGATCGTTCACGACAGTCAGGGTATTGAAATCCACATTATATTCACGTAGCAACTCAATAGATTTTTTGACACGCTCAAAGGTTGGCTGACCATTAACAGCAATACGGTATTTATCATGTATCTCTGCTATTCCGTCGACAGAGACGCCAATCAAAAAACGCTGTTCGGCAAAAAAGTCTGCCCATTGACGATTAATAGCAATTGCATTGGTTTGAAAACTATTGGTAACCGTTCGCCCCTCAGCATATTGCTGCTGGTATGCCACAGCCTTACGATAAAAATCTAATCCAGCCAGCGTAGGCTCACCGCCTTGCCAGGCAAAATCCACCGTATCGCCGGCATGGGAACGCAAGTAATCCCGGATATAGCGGCGTAACATACTGTCGCTCATTATCTGCTCCGGGCTTTTCTGCGCCTTCAGCATCGTCTCCTTTTCAAGATAAAAACAGTATTCACAATGCAGGTTGCAACGATAGCTGACAGGTTTTGCCATCATGTGAAAGTAGGCTCGTTGAGTCTGTGACTTAGTCATTGAAAACGTGTTCCGAAAAAATGAAACGATATTGACTAATTTATCTCAATAAAACAGCCATCGAAATGCGCAAAATCACAAAAATGAAACCAAACGAAAGAAAATCGAAAGAAAAAGATTTCGTTAAAAAACGATAAATTAGCCAGAAGAAATAAAACACCACGCTAACGGAGTCCGCCTGACAGCAGGTAAACGACACGATACAGATTTCACATGATCGATCCCGTTATTTACTACAAACCGTAAATACGGGCAGACTGTTGTCTCTTTTGCTCTCATCACGATTCACATCAGAGACAGGCTCGTTGTACCTTACTTCAAACGCAACACTTCGGTTGCCGCTAATAAATATGCCCCAGCACCGTAATCAATATTGTGCTCAAACTTTACATCACGTGGATTGAACGCCGGCAATTGAACCCAACCGATCATACCGTTATTGTGAATACAGCCCTGCAAAGCCTCCCAGGCCTTTTCGACCACCGACAGATAAATTTCTGCAGGCAGTACGCCCTGATTCACGCCCCAACACAGTCCATAACAGAATAATGCGGTCGCGCTACTTTCCGGCGCAGGAAAACGATGAGGATCAAGCAAACTGGCACGCCATAAACCATCCTCATGCTGATAACGGATCACTTTATCTGCAAGATCGATAAACAGATTAAGATAGCGCTGACGACCCGCATAATCTTCAGGCATCCGCGCCAGTAAACGTGGGATAGCCGCCAGCACCCAACCAATACCTCGGCTCCAGAATACTTTTTCGCCATTTTCTTCGCGTAATTCGCTGCCGTTGCCATCAGGAATATAACGATAATCACGATAAAACAGGCCTGTTTCAGGATCGCGCAAATGCTCCACGGCATCCCAAAAAGCCTGATCCATATAGGTCAGATAACGAGGATCGTTTGTACGTTCACTTAATGCAGCAAACGTTGCGGGTGCCATAAATAACGCATCGCACCACCACCAGTCTTCACGTCCGGGTTTAGGTTCGTTCACGATGGCAGAAACGGCCTTAATCGTGGGTTCTAACGCCTCGGGGATAGCTATTTCCGGCCAAACATCCAGATATGCCTGACAACAAATTAGATCATCAGCGAAACGTAAGTTTGGCCCAGGGCGGAACCCCGTGTGCAGCGTATAATTCATCACGCCATCCAGATATTCCCGATCACCTGTTGCCAGCCAGGCGGCAGCCACACAAGACCAAAATACGCCACGTTCCCAATCGGTATCTTTGATAAAACGTACTTTACCACTCCGGCGGATCACGCTACGTGTCTGATGCGTTGCCTGATAACGGTATACGCGTTTCATCGTTTCACGCGCCTGTTGAGCACGAGTCTGCTGTACCATGTTACTCATGGTGAATCTCCTCCCTGGTGTCATAGGCCAGACTGTCATTAACAACCTGCAGGTAACCGGTGATATAATCAATAGCAACGGCATCCGCATCAACACCTTGCGGCGTCAGCAGATGCAACAACGCATCAGAGCCCACTTTCATTATCACTGCCATCAACAACCATTGCGGCGGCCAGTTCAGTACGCAGGTTTTGTAAACTGGTAGCGCCAATATCCATCAGTATATCCACCAGCTCAGTTAACGATACGCCGTCACGCTCAAAAGCCGCGTTAGCAATCATCGGTAAATTAACGCCAGCCAGTAGCTCAACGTTGCGACCGCTCATCAGGATATTCAACGCACGGTTACACGGCGACCCTCCGGGAATGTCGGTTAAAAATAGTACGCCATCACCACTGTCAACCCGATCAGCAGCATTGCGCAATTCTTCTTCCAGCCTGTCTGTAGACATATTTTCAACGAAATCAACGAAAGCCATTTGCGGCTGCTCACCGGCTATTGCACGTACGGCTGATTCCATACCGGAAGCAAAATGAATATGTCCAGAAACAACAATCCCAATCATTTACAACGTCCTTCCCCTGATAACCCCAAAAGGCATATTACTTACACCGTATCCACATGCTGCGATTACACGCAGGTGGATACGGCGACGCGAATCAATTCATTACACAATGCCCAACAGATGGCCGATAACTCCCGCAGCCAATGTCGAGAAGATTAGAACCGGGGGCTTTGCCCAAAAACCGGTTCCCTTCACCATTTTGAACATAAAGAACACTAACGCCAGCGGGAGCAAGTTCGGCATGATTTTGTCAAACAGAGCAGTTTGTAGTTCCACGGTCTTCCCACCAAGATCGATTGCTGCAGTGGTCTGTAGCCTGATAAAGGTGGCGCATAATGCTCCGATAACAAAGATCCCCATAATGTTGGCGGCTTTTGCTAACTTCTCTGTGGCATCACTCATGTTCACCATCGCAGCAGTACCCGCGCGATAGCCCATAAACATCAAACCGAAATAGACCAAAAAATGGACAATCTGATACAAAATAAAGAACACAAATGGTCCGGCGATCGATCCATCAATTGCAATCGATGCCCCCAACGCCAGCGTCAATGGCATTAGAGTCATATGGTCTATAGCATCACCGATCCCCCCCGTCGGTCCCATTCCCGCAACTTTCATGACGTTAATCGTCGACGGTTTTTCTTTGTTCTCTTCCATAGCAACCGCTGTCCCTAGCAGGAAGGTGAACAGTTTTGGACTGGCATTGAAGAACTGCAAATGATTCTTCAGTGATTTCGCCAGGTCCGCACGGTTATTACCGTGGATTTTTTGCAATGCCGGGATAATCGAATACGCAAAACCGCCTCCCTGCATACGTTCAAAATTAAAGTTACCTTCCATAAACAGCCCCCGGATCGCGCACTTCCACAGGTCTTTACGGGAGATCACTTGACGAACCTCGGTATCCTGATAAGCATCAACGTTATCTATCAGGCTGCTTGTTTTGGCTTCCGCTACGCGGCCTTTGTCTGCGGTGATATCAGATGCCATCTTCGAAATCCTCTGCTTGTTTGGTATTGTTATTGCTGTTTTTTCCACTAAAGAAGTAGTACAGAAGGGCAATGGATGCGCCCAGAATGGCCACGGCCATAATTGGCAGCTTCAGATAAGTAGTCATCACGAAACCGATAAAGAACACCCCAGCCACTTCTTTCGACCACATGATCTTCAACAACATCGCAAAACCTATTGCCGGTACCATCTTCGCCCCAATACCCAGACCTTCTAACAAGACTGTTGGCGTGTTTTCATCAATCCAGGCCGCTGCATGTTCACCGAAATACACTGTCACAAAAGCGATAACGAAATAGAGCATGGAACGCGTAATCAAGGTTCCTACTAATAAGCGGGAGATCCCTGCCATATCAGCTTGTTCAGCATATCGATCGGCTTTCCCCATTGTGAAAGCGGTCATTGCAAAGAATCCGATAACAATCATCTGCATCAGAACAGCGATTGGCATACCGACGCCCATCGCAACTTCCGGTGACTGGCCTGTCATAACCGCAAAAGCGACAGCAGCAATCGTTCCCATGGTTACATCAGGCGGCTGTGCGCCAGCATTAGGTACCAGACCCAACCAGGCCAGCTCCAGAGTAGCGCCAGCGATCAATCCCACTTCCATATCGCCCATAATCAGGCCTACAATCGGGCCGGTAATTAAAGGACGGTGAATATTTAGGGCTACATCGTACTTGTCGATACCGCACAAGAAGGCCCAGATTGCAACTAAAGTAGCTTCAAACAGCATAATATCTTCCTTTATTGCCGTATGTCGTGATGCGATACGTCATGAACTCATGCACTGACGGCGAGTTCAATCACATTGACCGGAGTCTGATCTGGTGTGTTCTGCACGGTACAAGTCACGCCACAGGCGAGAATGCGTCTGAAAGCATCGAGATCGTTTTCGTCGACGGAAACAGTTTTGGCTATTTGACGTTTACCTTCATGGAAATGCATATTGCCCACATTACAATGTTTAATTGGCACACCACCTTCAACCAAACGTGCGACATCCATTGGGTTATTGCACAGAATGAATACTTTCTGCTGTGGGGAGGCTTTATGGATTATGTCAATGGTTTTCTGAATACTGAAGAAACGCACGGCATATTCACCACCCGCAGAGGCTTTCATTCCAGCCTGCATAAAAGCAGAATTTGGGCCTTCGGCGGCTTCATCATTAGCGACCAGGATCAGATTAGCCTCTGTATGTTTTCCCCAGGTAATGCGGATTTGACCGTGAAGTAAACGCTCGTCGATACGAGTCCAGACGATATTTGGCTGAGTCATAAAAATATTCCTGTATTTTATTTTTTAAAAGAATAAAGCGTTATATCTTGTGCCATACGGTTAGTTTTCCCGTCAGCGCTCGGTTGTTCAGTGCATTATTAAAAAAACAATGAAAAGCGAAAATACCATGTTTAGTAAAACAATGAGAGTATTCACCATGATTAATTCCTGCTGCAATAAATAGTCACCCGCAGTATTATTACCCTCCACAACCCACTGTTTTCTCAAGATAAATATATTCCTGCTTAATATCTTGTGTTATCTCACAAACAGGCGAACACACCAATTTTCTCAAGCAGCATTATAAATATTGCGTTACTTTTATCGACTCCTGTTCGGAGTGATATGTTCTGGCATGGGCATATTTTGCCAATAACCTGGTCCTGATTGAACACATTTACAATAATTTTCGAGTAAAAATGTTAAAGCATCAACTCCAGCAAAACGCAATTGCAAAAGTCAGCCTATAATATGCCCACATAAAAGCCAAATAGTTTAGCTTACTTTTATTTTATCTCAGATTGCAGTTCTGTAACCATTATCGAACATTTGCTCCAGAATGGTTCCAGTAACAAGAGGATGGGCAGAACAAATAGAATAAATTCCAATTTGTTCCCCAGCCCTGTAGTACTCAACAAACTTTTCTAACGAAGACATTAACTTACTCCACAATTAACAACAATAATGTCACTATGGAGTAAAGCGTTACTTCTCTTTTTCAGCGATAATGACTTCGATTCGCATATCCCGCAAACGTTGTACATATTCTTCGGGGATATTAGCATCCGTCACTAACACATCAATATCACCAAATTCACGGATCATATGGCAACTGCGTTTCCCAAACTTCGTAGAGTCAGCAACCGCAATTACTTGCTCCGAAATATCACACATTAAGCGGTTAAGACTGGCTTCCTGCTCATTATGTGTCGTGATACCCACCCGTAAGTCAAAACCATCAACCCCCAGAAAAACCTTGTCAAAACGCACGTTTTTCAGGCTGGCTTCAGCTTGAGAACCAGAGAAAGACATCGCGCTCTTACGTAACACGCCGCCGGAAATGAGGACCTCCACCCCAGGAGCTGACGCTAATTCTACCGCCACATCCAGCCCATTTGTCATGACCACCACGTTTTCTACTGACTTTAAATTGGCAGCGATTTCGCGCGTGGTGGTGCCCGAATCCAGAATGACTGTGTCGCCATTGTTAATCAGTTTTGCAGCAGCCTGCCCAATCAAGGATTTGACATCAGAATTACGGCGACTCTTTTCATTAACAGTGAGTTCAGCAATTACGCCAACGTTCGGGATAGCCGAACCGTGAGATCTGACGATGTATCCGTTTTTTTCTAAAAAACTCAGGTCACTACGAATGGTGACACTTGAGACATTGAATCTTTCGGCTAAGTCTTCGACACGAGCTTTCCCCTGCCGGGTTATCACCTCGAGTATTTCCATACGCCTTTCGATTGCCGCCTTCACTTCTGTCTCCTTACGAAGCCAAACAAATACCGTTCGTTTGGACTCGAATTAAGATTAATACACTTACGTTTACTTTCAAACAGAAAAAATAAAAGTTATGATCTCTTTCACAAAGTTTCGTAAGATCGGACATACGTTTGCAAAACCTTACACGTAGGCCCCTATCATATAGGCAGCTAACATACTTTCCAATAGCGCTTCTACCACGATATCTGATCAAAGACGCATTTCTAACAAAATCACAATAAAAGTCAATAATAACAATAAATTAAAAGCAACTCTTGCACCAATAGAAAGCCAATTTGCGTTAACAAAAAATACAAAATTTTATTACCTTGAGTGAAGTGACTTTTAGCGAAAATCCCAATTACACTACTGGCTGGCGTAACAAAAATTGAAAATACCATTATTTACGCTAAAAAAAGAACGCAAGCATTAAAGAGGAAAACATTCAACAAAACCATATTAACCTATATAAATCAAATAATTAAAAAAATACCTGACAAAAACCCTATAGATATGCTCAAAAAACGCACGATGCACGTTGACCACTTTTGCCAAAAACTTTCACCTTGATCACAAAGTCAGACTTTTTATTTTGTTTTCTTGCGATTAGATAATATCGTAAGGAAATGAAAATAAGGATTGAAAGATAATCGGCCCATATCTATCTGGAGTAAAGAACATGTCACTTACAAGAAGAAACTTGCTCAAAGGACTCGCAGCGTCAAGCGCATTAGGCGCAACAGCAGCAGCTGCTGGTTTAAGCGTTACACACACTACCGACACCGCTACCACAACGAAAAAAATAACCAAAAAGCCTAATTTATTAATCATCTTTCCTGATGAAATGCGGGCACAGTCGCTGGGGTTTATGGGTCAGGATCAATCTATTACCCCCTTCATTGATCGATTTGCGAGTCAAAGTGTCGTATTACGGCAAGCGGTTTCTAACTACCCGCTATGTACACCTTTCCGCGGTATGTTAATGACCGGCCAATACCCGTATCGCAATGGATTACAAGGCAACTGCCATACTGGCGCACACGGTAATTTTGGTGGAAAAGATTTTGGTATCGAGCTCAAAAAAGAAGCCATAACCTGGTCTGACATTCTTAAAAAACAAGGCTTTAGCATGGGTTACATTGGTAAATGGCACCTTGATGCACCTGAAGCGCCTTTCGTCCCAGGCTACAACAACCCAGTAGAAGGACGTTACTGGAATGATTGGACACCGCCAGAAAAGCGCCACGGTTTCGATTTCTGGTACAGCTATGGCACGTACGATTTGCACCTCAACCCCATTTATTGGAGCAATGAGACGCCTCGCGATAAACCATTGAAAATTAACCAATGGAGCCCAGAGCACGAAGCCGATATGGCTATCAAATATCTACGTAATGAGGGGGGCAAATATCGTAATAATAATGAACCTTTTGCCCTGGTCGTTTCAATGAATCCGCCACATTCGCCGTATGATCAAGTGCCACAAAAATATCTTGATCGCTTTAAAGATCAGACATCCCGCTCTCTAAATAAACGCCCTAACGTAGTATGGGATAAAACGTATCAGGAGGGCTATGGACCAGAATATTTCAAAGAATATATGGCAATGATTAATGGTGTCGATGAACAATTTGGACGTATTCTGACTGAGTTGGAACGCCTGAAACTGGATAAAGATACGCTGGTTGTCTTCTTCTCCGATCATGGTTGTTGTATGGGCTCAAATGGCCAACCAACTAAAAATGTGCATTATGAAGAGGCCATGCGTATTCCAATGATGTTCCGCTGGCCCGGTAAACTGCCCGCTTGTCAGGATGATTTGCTTTTCTCTGCCCCGGACATTTATCCAACGTTACTAGGGTTGATGGGCCTGGCTGAGCACATCCCGGATAGCGTTGAGGGTACTGATTTCTCAAAGACGCTTATGGGGCAGTCTGGCGATAAACGTCCAACATCACAATTCTATACGTTTATGCCTTACGGCGGACAATCTTACGGTAGACGCGGTGTACGAACCGATCGTTATACACTGGTTATTGATCGTAAAATAGGCAAACCACTTACCTATATTTTACATGATAATAAAAATGATCCCTATCAGATGGAAAACATCGCATCAGACAATATGCCCCTGGTGAATAAACTGATTACAGAAGAACTGATTCCATGGCTGGAACATTCAGGCGATGTTTGGCGCCCAACCGAAGTTTCAGCCAAAGCAGTAAGCGCTTACATTTAGGAATTAAGTTTTATTTTATACATCAAAGGATAATGATGAATACGCTTATTAAATTTATTGTAGCCTTTCCATGCTTTTTTTTAGCAGAACTGGCATTAGCAAATGATTATAAAACATCCATTGAATATCGTCATGATTATCGTGATGGTGTTAAAAAACATGGTGATCGCTTTAAAGTCTACCTCGATACTGGGAAAAATATTGGCTTTGAGTTTGATGCTCGTTATAACAATAAAGATGAGAACCTTTATGACGAGATGCAATTAAATGGCTCTGAGCTAACAGCATTCTATTATACCAACTTAAATAAGAATACTGTCGGCTTAGCTGGCCTTTCTTTGGACTATACTTCGGAAGGTTTAGTTTATATTCCTTATGTCCGCCTGAACTATACTTTTGACAATGGATTTCGTTTGCAAGGCCGTTATAAATGGAAGTTGTGGGATTATGGTATGGTCGGAGTCGATGGAAATAGCTATCATTCTAAAATTCAGGAGTTTGATAGTTTCATTGGTTATAAGTATGATCGCTGGGACTTTCAGTATCAGTTTGATATATTTTGGGAGATGGATTCCAATGCGTTACCTCTTTATAACAATCGCAAATGGGATTATCAACATAACGTTAGAATCATGTATTCTCTTAATACGAACTGGCGCCCATTTGTTGAAATTGGAAACATTAAAGAGAATCGTTATACCAGTGAGCGACAAACACGCTATCGTGTAGGTATAAAATATACATGGTAACCGTTACGCTCCCCACGAAATCAGATAATAAGTACACCGCTCAGCCATAACTGAGGGGAGTGTGGGAAGAAGGGGTAACTGGCGATCGGTTATCCCGTTCTTCCTGCTACAAGCAAGCGAGTGGCATAATTTATTGATCTCTTTTATGAAAACAGTGTCAGACTATGCTGGAATATCCTGGGCTTTGCCTGTTCTCATGTCATCTTCTCTGTGCGCTACCAAAACCAGATTCGTTGTATCGCCCTCTTCATCCCCCCTTTCGCCGAAAAACCGATAATAGGTATAAATATACCGCAATAAGCTATACCCACACTCTTTACATTGTTTATCCCGGTCAATCAGATACGCTTTTTTCACATTATTTCTGGCGACGTGCGCCGGTACAGGGTGAATCGAAATTATTTTCTCGCTCGCGCGTAACGCGATGATTTTCCTTACCGGACAGAACGTCGGCGGTCCCGCAAAAACGCCTTATGCCCCTGGCGGAGCGTAGTGCAAAAGGAGAAAAAATACGCGTTATGAATAACGAGGAGACCTTTTATCAAGCCATGCGTCGTAAGGGAGTGACCCGACGCAGCTTTCTCAAATTCTGTAGCCTTGCCGCCACGTCGCTGGGACTGGGCGCCGGAATGACGCCAAAGATCGCCTGGGCGCTGGAGAATAAGCCACGAATTCCGGTTGTCTGGATTCATGGACTGGAATGCACCTGCTGTACCGAATCCTTTATCCGTTCCTCACACCCGCTAGCCAAAGATGTGATCCTCTCGCTGATTTCCCTCGATTATGACGACACCCTGATGGCCGCCGCCGGAGCACAGGCCGAAGAGGTCTTCGACGATATCACCACTCGCTACGCCGGGAAGTACATTCTGGCGGTGGAAGGCAATCCACCGTTAGGAGAACAAGGAATGTTCTGTATCAGCGGCGGTCGCCCGTTTATTGAGAAACTGAAGAAAGCCGCCGCGGGCGCCAGCGCTATTATCGCCTGGGGAAACTGCGCCTCCTGGGGTTGTGTCCAGGCCGCCCGTCCCAATCCAACCCAGGCAACGCCTATCGATAAAGTGATCACCGACAAGCCGATCGTGAAAGTCCCTGGATGCCCGCCAATTCCGGATGTCATGAGCGCCATTATCACCTATATAGTGACATTTGATCGTCTGCCGGAACTCGATCGCATGGGCCGTCCACTGATGTTCTACGGTCAGCGTATCCACGATAAATGCTACCGCCGCGCCCATTTTGACGCCGGTGAATTTGTCGAGAGCTGGGATGATGATGCCGCCCGCAAGGGATACTGCCTGTACAAGATGGGCTGTAAAGGGCCAACCACCTATAACGCCTGCTCCTCCACACGCTGGAATGGCGGCGTCTCCTTTCCTATCCAGTCCGGCCACGGATGTCTGGGATGTTCAGAAAATGGTTTCTGGGATCGCGGCTCGTTTTATAGCCGCGTGGTGGATATTCCTCAGATGGGTACCCACTCAACCGCTGATACGGTGGGGCTGACCGCGCTGGGCGTGGTCGCTGCGGGCGTTGGCGGTCACGCTGTCGCCAGCGCGATCAACCAACGTAAACGCCACAAACAACAGTTAGCGCAAGCCGAACAACAGCCGGACAATGAGGATAAACAGGCATGAGTAACCAGTATCAAACCCAGGGCTATACCGTTAATGATGCCGGCCGTCGTCTGGTTATAGACCCAATTACCCGCATCGAAGGGCATATGCGCTGCGAAGTGAACATTGATGAGCAAAACGTCATCACCAATGCCGTCTCCTGCGGCACGATGTTCCGCGGGCTGGAGATCATTTTGCAAGGCCGTGACCCGCGTGACGCCTGGGCGTTCGTTGAACGTATTTGTGGTGTATGTACCGGGGTACATGCTCTGGCGTCGGTATACGCAATCGAAGATGCGATTGGTATCCAGGTACCGGATAACGCCAATATTATACGTAACATCATGCTGGCTACGTTGTGGTGTCACGATCATCTGGTTCATTTTTATCAGTTAGCCGGGATGGACTGGATTGATGTTCTGAATGCGCTGAAAGCCGATCCGCGCGCCACCTCGCAGTTGGCGCAAAGCCTTTCCGCCTGGCCGATGTCATCGCCGGGCTACTTCTTTGACGTACAAAATCGATTGAAGAAATTTGTCGACGGCGGCCAGCTTGGGATATTCCGTAACGGCTACTGGGGACATCCACAGTACAAACTGTCGCCAGAGGCTAACCTGATGGGCTTTGCCCACTATCTTGAAGCCCTCGACTTCCAGCGCGAGATCGTCAAAATCCATACCATATTTGGCGGTAAGAATCCCCATCCTAACTGGATCGTCGGCGGGATGCCGTGCGCGATCAATCTCGATCAACGCGGCGCGGTCGGGGCTGTCAATATGGAGCGCCTCAACCTGGTGCAGTCGATCATCACCCGCACCGCCGACTTCATTAACAACGTGATGGTTCCGGACGCGCTGGCTATCGGCCAGTTCAATAAAGCATGGAGTCAAATTGGCACCGGACTGTCGGATAAATGCGTGCTGAGCTACGGCGCGTTTCCGGATATTGCCAACGACTTCAGCCAGCAAAGCCTGTTAATGCCGGGCGGCGCGGTGGTCAATGGCGATTTTAAGAATGTCATGCCGGTAGATTTGGCCGATCCGCAGCAGATACAGGAGTTTGTGGATCACGCCTGGTACCGCTATCCGGACGATAAACTGGGTCGTCATCCTTTTGACGGCATTACCGATCCCTGGTACAACCCTGGCGATGTCAAAGGCAGCGATACGCATATCCAACAGCTCAACGAGCAGGAACGCTACTCCTGGATTAAAGCACCGCGCTGGCGGGGTCATGCCATGGAAGTCGGCCCGCTTGCCCGAACGCTAATCGCCTATCACAAAGGAGATGCCGCCACCATAGAGTCGGTGGATCGCATGATGTCCGCCCTTAAACTGCCGCTCTCCGGTATCCAGTCTACGCTTGGCCGTATTTTATGCCGCGCGCATGAAGCGCAATGGGCCGTCAGTAAGCTGCAGTATTTTTTCGACAGGCTTATGACCAATCTGAAAAACGGCGACCTGGCCACCGCCAATACCGAGAAATGGGAACCGGCCAGTTGGCCGCAGCGCTGCCGCGGCATCGGTTTTACCGAAGCGCCTCGCGGAGCGTTGGGACACTGGGCGTCAATACGCGATCAGAAGATCGAACTCTATCAGTGCGTGGTCCCCACCACCTGGAACGCCAGCCCGCGCGATCCTAAAAAACAGATCGGCGCCTATGAAGCGGCATTGATGGGAACGCAAATGGCGATTCCCGACCAACCGTTAGAAATCCTGAGGACGCTGCACAGCTTCGATCCCTGCCTCGCCTGTTCAACCCACGTGCTCGGCGACGACGGCAGCGAACTGATTGCCGTCCAGGTACGCTAAGCGTTAAGGAAAAGAACGATGACTGGAAAGCTATCTCCACGCGTCGGGGAGGCGCGTGATACTGCCGTCAGCCACTATGTGTTTGAAGCGCCGGTACGCCTGTGGCACTGGCTAACGGTAGCCTGCATGTTGGTACTGATGGTGACAGGCTACTTCATTGGCCGACCGCTGCCGTCGGTGAGCGGCGAGGCGACCTATCTGTTTTACATGGGCTATATCCGCCTGATCCACTTTGCCGCCGCGATGATCTTTACCGTGTTGCTGTTGGGACGAATTTACTGGGCCTGTGTCGGCAACCGCTATTCGCGAGAGCTGTTTATCGTCCCGGTCTGGCGTCGCAGTTGGTGGCAAGGCGCTTTTTCCGTGGTTCGCTGGTATCTGTTTCTGGAGAAAAAACCGGGGAGCGACATCGGACATAACCCTGTCGCGCAGGCCGCGATGTTCGGCTATTTCCTGTTGTCGGTATTTATGATCCTCACCGGTTTCGCTCTGTTTGGCGAGCATAGCCAGTACGCCATCTTTGCGCCGTTCCGCTATGTGGTTGAATTTTTCTACTGGACCGGCGGCAACTCCATCGATATTCACAGTTGGCACCGACTGGGCATGTGGCTGATTGCCGCTTTCATCGTCGGGCACGTTTACCTCGCTATCCGGGAAGACATTATGTCCGATGATACGGTGATCTCCACCATGATCAATGGCTATCGCAGCCACAAATTCCCCAAACCGCACGACAAGGAGCCCTCATGAATACGCAACGCGTAGTGGTGATGGGATTAGGAAACCTGCTGTGGGCCGATGAAGGATTCGGTATCCGGGTCGCGGAGCGGTTGTATGCCCGGTATCACTGGCCTGAAGAGGTAGACATTGTTGACGGTGGTACGCAAGGGCTAAACCTGTTGGGTTATGTTGAGCAAGCCAGCCATCTCCTGCTCCTTGACGCGATCGATTACGGTCTGACGCCGGGTAGCCTGCGAACCTATGCCGGCGAGAAAATCCCCGCGTATCTCAGCGCCAAAAAAATGAGCCTGCATCAAAACAGTTTTTCCGAGGTCCTGGCGCTGGCCGACATCCGCGGCCATCTGCCCTGTCACATTGCGCTAGTCGGCCTGCAACCGGCGCAACTGGACGACTACGGCGGTAGCCTGAGCGAAATAGCTCGCGGCCAGCTACCGGCGGCGGAACAGGCCGCCCTGGAGCAACTGGCCGCCTGGGGGATCGTACCGCAGGCAAACGAAGCCGCACGCTGCCTGAACTATGAATGCCTGTCGATGGAAAACTATGAAGGAGTGCGCATACGTCAGTATCAGACACGTCTGGAGGGGAAAAGAAGTGGCGAATGACACCCCATTTACTGCGCTATGGCAACGCCTGTTAACCCGGGGATGGCAACCGGTAGAGGCTTCTACGGTAGACGACTGGATCAAACAGGTTGGAGATGGCGTCATCCTGTTAAGTTGCGATCCACGGCGTACGCCGGAAGTCAGCGATAACCCAGTGATGATCGCCGAACTCCTGCGCGAGTTCCCGCAGTTTGACTGGCAGGTGGCAGTGGCCGACCTTGAACAAAGCGAAGCTATCGGCGATCGCTTTAATGTGCGTCGGTTTCCGGCGACGTTGGTTTTTACAGATGGCGAGCTACGCGGCGCGCTCAGCGGCCTTCATCCCTGGGCTGAACTGCTCACGCTGATGCGTTCGATGGTCGACTCTCCCGCAGCGCAGGAGACGGCACAATGAGCAATGCCTTTTTTCATCTGCTGGGGCCGGGTACGCAGCCTGATGACGCCAGTTTCTCGATGAATCCCTTACCGCTCACCTGTCAGGTCAATGGCGACCCAAGTATGGCGGCGCTGGAGCACTGCGCTCACAGCCCGGCGGTAATGGCATTATTGACCGATCTACGACGTCAGCTTGCCCGGCGCATCCCGGAAGCCGGCGACGTGCCGGGATGGGAATTGTCTTCCCTGAACGCTGATGATCTCTCATTCCTCAATACGTTATTGGGCGAAGGCGAAGTCTCGGTACGCATTCAGCATCCGAACGGGAGTGAAAGCGAGATCCAGGAGACCCTCTTCTGCGGCCTGTGGCGGGTACGCCATCTGCACAACCGACGTCTGCTGACGGATCGTCTGGAAGCGGGTAGCGCGCCCCTGACATTGTGGCAAGTGGCGACTGCCGATACGCTGCCGGACGACGCTCTGCTGCCTCCGCCTGTCGCTGGTCTGATGAATGGGCTGCCGCTGGCCCATGAATTATTGGCGCACGTACGCGATCCGGCGATGCAACCTCACAGCATCAATTTGACCCAACTGCCGCTTAGCGAGGCCGATCGCCTTTTTCTGGCGCGCTTATGCGGACACGGAAACATCCAGATTCGCATTTCCGGGTATGGCGAAAGTCAAATCAACGCCACGGCATTGCGCCATCTCTGGCATGTGCGCTGTCTGGACGCCCTTAAAGGGCCGTTGCTCGACAGCTATGAGATTTGTCCTTTGCCGGAGCTGGTACTGGCTGCCCCGGAAGATCTGGCCGATTCGCGCCAGCGCCTGGAGGAAGTCTGCCGATGGCTGGAGACGCGCTAACGCTCTCAACAGGATGTAACCGGTGTCCGGTACTGATTAGCTTTTTACTCTCTTTCTGCCTACAGGAGTTAGCATGTGGGATGTCATTGACTTATCGCGCTGGCAGTTTGCACTGACCGCGCTGTATCACTTTTTATTTGTTCCCCTTACGCTTGGGCTGATTTTTTTGCTGGCCGTCATGGAGACGATCTATGTGGTGACGGGGAAAACCGTCTACCGCGATATGACGCGTTTCTGGGGCAAACTCTTCGGGATCAATTTTGCTCTCGGTGTGGCTACCGGCCTGACCATGGAGTTTCAGTTCGGGACTAACTGGTCGCTCTATTCCAACTATGTGGGCGATATTTTCGGCGCGCCGCTGGCGATGGAAGCGTTACTGGCCTTCTTTCTCGAATCCACTTTTGTCGGCCTGTTCTTTTTCGGCTGGCAGCGGCTGAATAAATACCAACACCTGCTGGTCACGTGGCTGGTGGCCTTCGGCTCCAATATTTCAGCATTATGGATTCTGAATGCCAATGGCTGGATGCAGCATCCTACCGGCGCTCACTTCAACATCGATACCTTACGGATGGAAATGAGCAGCTTCAGCGATCTGGTCTTTAACCCGGTGAGCCAGGTGAAATTTGTCCATACCGTCATGTCCGGTTATGTCACCGGCGCCATGTTTATTATGTCCATCAGCGCCTGGTATCTGCTACGTGGCCGCGAGCGTGAGGTGGCCTTGCGCTCGTTTGCTATCGGCTCAGTATTCGGCACCCTGGCCATTCTGGGAACCCTGCAACTGGGGGACAGTTCGGCCTACGAGGTCGCCCGCATTCAGCCGGTGAAACTGGCGGCGATGGAAGGCGAATGGCAAACCGAACCCGCGCCCGCGCCGTTTCATCTGATTGCCTGGCCGCAGCAAGAACAGGAGCGTAATGCATTTACCGTGAAGATCCCTGCTCTGCTGGGTATTCTGGCCACCCATTCGTTGAATACGCCGGTTCCGGGATTAAAAAACCTGATGGACGACGCTCTGCCGCGCCTGAAGCGTGGCCGGGAGGCCTGGCTACTGATGCAGGAGATAGCGCAGGGCAATCGCTCGCCGCAGGTACTGAATGCTTTTCACGCCGTTGAGGGCGATCTGGGGTACGGCATTCTGCTGGCGAAATATGCTCCGGATATGAACCATGTGACGCCGGAGCAGTATCGCGCGGCCCAGCGTGGCGCTATTCCTCAGGTGGCGCCGGTGTTCTGGAGTTTCCGTATTATGGTCGGCTGCGGTTCGCTGTTGTTAGTGGTGATGTTGATTGCCTTGATACAGACTCTGCGAATGCGTATCGACCAGCATCGCTGGGTATTGCGTATGGCGCTCTGGAGCCTGCCGTTACCGTGGATTGCCATTGAAGCTGGTTGGTTTATGACGGAATTTGGCCGTCAACCCTGGGCGATTCAGGACATTCTGCCGACCTGGTACGCTCACTCCGCGCTGACGCCCGGCCAGTTGGCCTTCTCAATGGGGCTTATCCTCGGACTTTACACCCTGTTTTTAATCGCGGAAGTCTATCTGATGCAGAAGTACGCGCGTCTTGGGCCGAACGCCATGCAACGTCAGCAACAAGCGCAACAACAGGGATAAAGGAGACAATCATGTTGGATTATGAAACGTTGCGGTTCATTTGGTGGCTGCTGATCGGCATCATCCTGGTGGCATTTATGGTGACTGACGGGTTTGATATGGGTGTCGGTTGCCTGCTTCCGCTGATAGCGCGCAACGATGACGAACGCCGGGTATTGATCAATAGCGTCGGCGCCCACTGGGAAGGAAACCAGGTATGGTTGATACTCGCGGGCGGGGCATTATTCGCAGCCTGGCCACGGGTCTATGCCGCCGCGTTTTCCGGTTTTTATGTGGCGATGATCCTGGTGCTGTGTGCCCTCTTCTTTCGCCCGCTGGCCTTTGATTATCGGGGTAAAATCGCCAATGCCCGCTGGCGCGCGCTGTGGGATACCGGCCTGGTTATCGGCAGCCTGGTTCCTCCAGTCGTATTCGGCATCGCGTTCGGCAATCTATTTTTAGGCGTGCCGTTTGCCTTCACGCCGCAACTTCATGTTGACTATTTTGGCACCTTCTGGCAGTTACTCTCACCCTTTGCCCTACTGTGTGGATTATTGAGTCTGTCGTTGGTGATTATGCAAGGAGGCGTCTGGTTACAGTTGAAAACGGAGGGCGTTATTTGTCAACGGGCGTTGTCGGCCACCCGCCACAGCGCTCTGCTGGTCGTGCTCTGCTTCCTGCTGGCCGGGTACTGGCTGTGGGCCGGCATTGATGGCTTTGTCTTACTCACGCAAGATGCCAACGGTCCTTCCAATCCGCTCTTAAAAGGCGTAGCGATACTCCCTGGCGCATGGATGAATCACTTTATACGCTCGCCGCTACTGCTCATCATCCCGTTGCTCGGTATGTTACTGCCGATCCTGGCGCTCTATGCTTGTCTGCGCGGGCGGACCATTCGTGGATTTCTGTTCGCTTCCCTGACCCAGGCCTGCGTCATCTTTACCGCTGGAATAACGCTATTTCCTTTTGTGATGCCGTCGAGTGTTAGTCCTCTCTCCAGCCTGACGGTATGGGACAGCACCTCCAGCCAGATGACGCTCGAAATCATGCTGGTGATTGTGCTGATTTTTCTGCCAATCGTACTGCTCTATACGCTGTGGAGCTATTACAAAATGTTGGGGCGTATCAACCTGGAGACTCTCCGCCGCAACGATCATGAACTTTATTAGGGAGCGGGAGCGATGTGGTATTTACTGTGGTTTGTCGGCATTCTGCTGATGTGCTCACTGTCGACGCTGACGCTGGTATGGCTTGAATCGCGTCAACAATAAAGAGATAAACCGGGGCCAGCGCCGTCTGACTCCGGTTATTTTTATCTTTTTACGCGCCTGGCGAAGACGTTTTCCCGCCAACAGGACGACATAACATTGATACATGTCGTTATCATAACGTTTACTTTTAGAGGTGCGTCATAATTATGACAAATAGCCGCCTTACACACATTGTGCATATTTAAGCAATTAACCGCATAGTTAGCGACATATCACCTTTTATTCCGGATAATTAACCACTTCCCGCCAAAAATCATAGCGAAAATCCAACCGTCTGCCGTTTTTGTTCTGAGTCAATTGTTTAAAAAAGTGTTAAATTTATCGCTACATGGTGTGATCTACTATGTACCACGGTCAATTAAAGAACATATTACTTTTATCACTAAGGTTTATCATGGATAAGTTATCTTACGCTTCAGATAGCAGCACATCTGCCTGGAATACCTACCTGCAACAAATCGAGCGTGTGGCCCCTTATCTGGGCGAGTTATCCCCCTGGGTGGATACTCTGCGCCACCCGAAACGCGCTCTGATCGTCGATATTCCAGTTCAAATGGATGATGGTACTATTCGTCATTTCGAAGGATATCGCGTGCAGCACAACCTCTCCCGAGGTCCGGGTAAAGGCGGTGTTCGCTACCATCCTGACGTTGATCTCAATGAAGTGATGGCCCTGTCAGCATGGATGACCATCAAATGTGCGGCGCTGAACCTGCCGTACGGCGGCGCCAAAGGCGGCATCCGCGTCGATCCGTTCTCGCTGTCGGAAGGTGAACTGGAGCGTTTGACCCGCCGCTATACCAGCGAGATCGGCATTATCATCGGGCCACAGAAAGATATTCCTGCGCCGGATGTCGGCACCAACGGTAAAGTGATGGCCTGGATGATGGATACGTATTCCATGAATCACGGCACTACGGTCACTGGCGTCGTCACCGGTAAACCTATCCATCTCGGCGGTTCGCTAGGCCGTGAAAAAGCGACGGGGCGCGGCGTTTTCGTCAGCGGACTGGAAGTCGCGCGTCGGGCGAATATCGCCGTTGAAGGCGCTCGCGTTGCGGTTCAGGGTTTTGGTAACGTCGGTAGCGAAGCCGCGCGTCTGTTTGCCGGCGCTGGCGCCCGTGTAGTGGCGATTCAGGATCATACCGCGACCCTGTTTAACGCCACCGGTATTGATATGAAGGCGCTCACGGCATGGCAGATAGAACACAAACAGATCGCCGGTTTCCCGGGCGCGGAAACTATCGCCAGCGATGCGTTCTGGCGTCTGGAGATGGATATCCTGATCCCGGCGGCGCTTGAAGGTCAGATAACTCGTCAGCGCGCGGAAGCCCTGACCTGTAAGCTGGTGCTGGAAGGGGCCAACGGCCCGACCTATCCGGATGCTGATGATGTTCTGGCCAGCCGTGGTATCCTTGTGGTGCCTGATGTGGTCTGTAACGCCGGCGGCGTAACCGTCAGCTACTTCGAATGGGTACAAGATATGGCCAGCTTCTTCTGGAGCGAAGAGGAGATCAACGCGCGCATGGACAAAATCATGACCGACGCGATCGTCCATGTCTGGGAGAAAGCGGCTGAGAAATCCTGCTCTCTGCGAACCGCAGCCTATATTGTCGCCTGTGAGCGCATTCTGTTGGCCCGTAAAGATCGCGGTATCTATCCAGGTTAAGGCGACACGTCATTGCACTAAAATCCACGTCCCGGCGTGGATTTTTTGTCTGTATACCCCGTTTTCCACGCGCGCGTCGGTAAACTCTAGCTGATTAAAATGTCTGTTTGTTCGCAAAATAGCGGTTCAATCACGCGTATCCGGCCATCGTAGACTAAGGTTTTGTCATGGTAAATGCCGTTGGCTTTGGCTCACCGCTAAGGAGATAACTTGATGATACCCCCCGAGATTCGCCGTTCTGTTCTACTGCAGAAAGCCATAAAACTGGCGCTGGCAGGGACGCTGCTGACGTTTGCATCGTTTTCGGCGACTGCTGCAGACCCTTCTTCCAACACAGAAACTCCGCAGCCGCCGGATATTTTGCTTGGCCCGCTCTTTAATGATGTCCAGAATGCAAAACTCTTCCCCGATCAGAAAACCTTTGCTGACGCCATACCTAATAGCGATCCGCTCATGATTCTTGCGGATTATCGTATGCAGCGGAACCAGTCCGGCTTCGATTTGCGTCATTTTGTTGATGTTAACTTCACCCTGCCGAAAGCGGGTGAAAAATACGTCCCGCCTGCCGGGCAGTCATTGCGTGAACATATTGATGGCCTGTGGCCGGTGCTGACCCGTTCAACTAAAAACGTCGAAAAGTGGGACTCGCTCTTGCCGTTGCCTGAGTCCTATGTCGTACCGGGTGGGCGATTCAGAGAGATTTACTACTGGGATAGCTACTTTACGATGCTGGGGCTGGCGGAAAGCGGGCACTGGGATAAGGTTGCGGATATGGTGGCGAACTTTGGTTACGAAATTGACGCCTGGGGGCATATTCCTAACGGCAACCGTACCTACTACCTGAGTCGTTCGCAGCCGCCTTTCTTTGCGTTTATGGTTGAGTTACTGGCGCAACATGAAGGTGACGATGCGCTGAAAAAGTACCTGCCGCAGCTACAAAAAGAGTATGCCTACTGGATGGAAGGCGTTGAGACATTGCAGCCAGGGCAACAAAACCAACGCGTCGTCAAACTGGAGGACGGCAGCGTTCTCAACCGCTACTGGGATGATCGGGATACGCCCCGCCCTGAATCCTGGGTTGAAGATATCGCTACCGCCAAAAGCAACCCCAACCGCCCGGCAACGGAGATCTATCGAGACCTCCGCTCTGCCGCCGCCTCCGGCTGGGATTTCAGCTCCCGCTGGATGGATAATCCGCAGCAGCTCAGTACCATCCGTACCACCACGATTGTCCCTGTCGATCTTAACGCTCTGCTGTATAAGCTGGAGAAGACCCTCGCCCGCGCCAGCGCTGCGGCGGGCGATCGGGCCAAAGCCTCGCAATATGACGCGCTGGCCAACGCGCGGCAAAAAGCCATTGAAATGCATCTGTGGAATAACAAAGAGGGCTGGTATGCCGACTACGATCTGAAGCGCAATAAAATCCGTAACCAACTCACTGCTGCCGCGCTGTTCCCGCTCTATGTAAACGCCGCCGCGAAAGAGCGCGCCGCGAAAGTGGCGGCAGCGGCCCAGGCACATCTGCTACAGCCTGGCGGGCTGGCTACCACCTCGGTTAAAAGCGGACAACAGTGGGATGCGCCAAACGGCTGGGCGCCGCTACAATGGGTCGCTGCCGAAGGATTGCAAAATTATGGACAGGATAACGTGGCAATGGAAGTCACCTGGCGCTTTTTAACCAATGTGCAGCACACCTACGATCGCGAGAAAAAACTGGTCGAAAAATATGACGTCAGCAGTACCGGAACCGGCGGTGGCGGCGGCGAATATCCCCTTCAGGACGGCTTTGGCTGGACCAACGGCGTGACGCTGAAAATGCTCGATCTGATTTGTCCGCAGGAAAAACCGTGTGATAGCGTGCCGTCTACTCGTCCGGCATCGTTAAGCGCAACGCCGACAAAAACGTCGTCTGCAGCGACGCAGTAACGCGCGTTTATAGTAGGTTGACCCGGCGCAGGCCGGGTCAACACTTAAACGTTCTGCAGCGGTTAGCCGCGTCGCAGAAGGCGGAAAATCACCAGCACCACGATCGCGCCCACCACGGCGACCAGGAAACTGTGCAGATTAAAGCCGCTGATACTGCCGCCAATACCAAACATCGTCGCCAACCATCCGCCAACGACCGCCCCGACGATACCGAGAATACAGGTCAGGATAAATCCCCCGCCATCGCGCCCCGGCATAAGCAACTTGGCGATAACGCCGGCAATCAAACCAAAAATAATCCAGGCGATAATTCCCATTTGCAGACCCTCTTTCCAGTAAAAACGTTTTAAGTATAGGCAAAGTCGAGCGCCCCATTTCTGAACATTGATTTATCTCGCGGACATAAAAATTTATTTATCGCTATTAAGTTCTTTCTACCGATGCCGATAACCCAACGAGAATCTGTGTAGCAGGGGTTATTTCGTGTGAGTGGTTACAATGAGCAGTTCCTGAAAAAAAATCCATTAGCGATATTAGGCGTGCTACGGGATTTAAATAAAAATCAGGTTCCACTGCGTATTTCATGGGCGAAGGGTCAATTCATCAGTAAAATTTTGACGGTAGATCCGGAAAAACTCATCGTGGATTACGGCAGCCAGGAATATGAAAATAGCGCCGTATTACGCGCCGGGCAGGTAGCCATTATCGCAGAAACGCAGGGCGCAAAAGTCGAGTTCACGTTGCCGCAACTCGTTACAGGCGAATATCAGCGGCTTCCGGCCTTTATCACGCCCCTGCCCTCCTCACTGTGGTTTGTCCAGCGCCGGGAGTATTTTCGCATTGGCGCGCCGCTGTATCCGCCTTATTACGGCGTCACCACGCTACCGGACACCCGTACGTTACGTTTTCGCCTGTTTGATCTTTCCCTTGGCGGCATGGGCGCGCTACTGGAATCCGCCATCCCCGACGGGTTAATAGAAGGCGCGCGCTTTTCGCAGGTTGAACTGAACATGGGGCAGTGGGGGATTTTTCACGTTGACGCCCAGCTTATCGCCATCAGCGAGCGTAAGGTGATTGATGGGAAAAATGAAACGATCACCACTCCCCGCCTGAGCTTTCGTTTCCTTAACGTTAGCCCGGCGGTGGAGCGGGAGTTACAGCGGATTATTTTTTCGCTTGAGCGCGACGCCCGAGAAAGAGCGAATAAAGTGCGAGAATAATCTTCACGCTAAACTACATGGCGTCCAGCGCCTGCTGAAGCTTCCAGATATAGCGCGGTGCCTGCGGCGCGGGATGATTATCAACAACGTGTTCAAAAAACGCATCCGCATCCAGATCGTTAATTTTTTCTATCGCCTTCTTCCTGTCGGATGAAAAAGTACGCAATAACGCGCCCGCGCCGTTAGCATAAGAGACGACCAGCGCATATTGCATCACCTGCGGATCTTTGATGCCGGCCAGCGGCCCATTTTCCAGAATGCTCAGATACGCCGCGCCCATTGAGATGTTACGCTCAGGATTTTTCAGCTCGCTGGTGGTCGGTTCGCCACGCCAGCCCATGCGACGGTAAACGTCGCGCCCGGAGGTTGACGCCTTTAACTGCATCAGGCCAATCGCATTGGACTTACTGACCGCGTTAGGGTTGCCGCCGGATTCAATGGCGATAATCGCGGTGATTAAATGCGGATCAACCCCCCATGCCGCCCCGGCTTTTTCACTGATGGGCATCCACTGCATCGCACGCTTTACAGGCACTTCGGCATTCCACGGCGGATTCCTGTAATCCTGTTTTGAGCTACAGCCAGCCAGTATTACTACCAAAAAAGCAAACCATCTTAATTTCACGTCATCTATCCTTATAGCCGTAACTTATCGGCCGACGAGGTCATACCGCCCCGGCCAGGCACTTAGGTTCCCTCCCAGGTGCGCATCCAGAAACGTCGCACAACGAGGGACATCGCCTAATATATGCGGCATGATATACATTTGCATTCTATTGTCAGCAAGGAATTACCATGTCTCTGTTTCATTTAATCGCCCCCTCGGGCTACTGTATTAACCAACAGGCCGCGTTACGCGGCGTTCAGCGCCTGACTGACGCGGGTCATCAGGTGGAGAATGACGAGGTGATTCGTCGCCGCTATCAGCGTTTTGCCGGTACGGATGCGCAACGGCTGTCCGATGTTAATTCGCTGGCCTCGCTAACTTCGCCGGATACGATTGTCATGCCGGTTCGCGGCGGCTATGGCGCCAGCCGCTTGCTGGATCGTATTGACTGGCAGGCGCTCGCCTCCCGGCAACAGCGCGATCCCTTACTGATTTGCGGTCATAGCGATTTTACGGCGATTCAGGCTGGACTCCTGGCGCAGGCCAATGTCATCACCTTTAGCGGTCCTATGCTGGCGGCAAATTTTGGCGCCGAAACGCTGAATACGTTCACCGAGCAACATTTCTGGCTGGCGCTACGCAAGGCGCGATTTACCGTAGCGTGGCAAGGCGACGGCCCTCAGTGCGACGCACAGGGCACCTTATGGGGCGGAAATCTGGCGATGTTGATTTCCCTTATCGGTACGCCCTGGATGCCGACTATCGATAAAGGAATTTTAGTGCTGGAAGATGTCAATGAGCATCCTTTCCGGGTCGAGCGTATGCTTTTGCAACTGGAGTACGCCGGGATTTTAAACCGCCAGAGCGCCATCATTCTCGGCAGCTTTAGCGGCGCGGCGCCCAACGAGTATGACGCCGGCTATTCTCTGGAGAGCGTTTACGCGTTTTTACGTTCCCGTCTGTCCGTTCCTCTGATTACCGGTCTCGACTTCGGGCATGAACAGCGTACAGTGACGCTCCCTATCGGGGCAAACGCTACGCTTAAAAATACGCGCCAGGGTACTCAACTCACTTTATCTGGTCATCCTACGCTGCAATTGTAAAAAAAGCCGCCGACAGGCTAAGTAAAACGCTGTCCTGGCCGTTATTATGTTAATGTTAAATAATATGAAGTCGTGTGAGCAGGAGATATAAAACGTTGGATGCTGCAACAATTATTAGTCTATTTATTTTAGGTTCCATCCTTGTAACCAGCAGTATCCTGTTAAGTTCATTCTCATCGCGACTTGGTATCCCGATTCTGGTCATCTTTCTCGCTATTGGGATGTTAGCTGGTGTGGATGGCATCGGTGGTATTCCTTTCGATAATTATCCTTTCGCTTATATGGTCAGTAACCTGGCGCTGGCGATTATTTTACTCGATGGCGGAATGCGCACCCAGGCCAGCTCTTTCCGGGTAGCGCTGGGCCCCGCGCTGTCGCTGGCGACGCTCGGCGTGCTGATCACGTCGGGGTTAACAGGTATGATGGCCGCCTGGCTGTTTCATCTGGATCTTATCGAAGGTCTGCTCATTGGCGCGATAGTCGGTTCCACTGACGCTGCGGCGGTCTTTTCTCTGCTTGGCGGTAAAGGGCTAAACGAACGTGTAGGCTCCACGCTGGAGATCGAATCGGGAAGCAACGATCCGATGGCTGTTTTTCTGACCATTACCTTAATTGAGATGATCCAGAAACATGAAACCGGCCTGGACTGGATGTTTGCTGTCCATATTATCCAGCAGTTCGGTCTCGGTATTGTTTTTGGCCTGGGCGGCGGTTATCTGTTACAACAGATGATCAATCGAATTTCCCTGCCCAGCGGCCTGTATCCGATGTTGGCGCTCAGCGGCGGTATTCTGATTTTTGCCTTGACGACCGCGCTTGAAGGCAGCGGTATTCTCGCGGTCTATCTGTGCGGATTCCTGTTAGGAAACCGCCCGATTCGCAACCGTTACGGCATCTTGCAAAACTTTGACGGACTGGCCTGGCTGGCGCAGATCGCGATGTTCCTGGTACTGGGGCTGCTGGTGACGCCTTCCGATCTGTGGCCGATTGCCGTCCCTGCGCTCATTCTCTCTATCTGGATGATTTTCTTCGCTCGCCCACTGTCGGTGTTTACCGGCCTGTTGCCATTTCGCGGCTTCAATCTTCGGGAACGCATTTTCATCAGTTGGGTCGGACTGCGCGGCGCGGTGCCGATTATTCTCGCCGTTTTCCCGATGATGGCCGGGCTTGAAAATGCTCGCCTGTTCTTTAATGTCGCTTTCTTTGTGGTACTGGTGTCGCTGCTCCTGCAGGGAACATCGCTGTCATGGGCGGCGAAAAGAGCCAAAGTGGTCGTGCCTCCGGTTGGCTGGCCAGTATCGCGCGTGGGGCTTGACATCCATCCTGATAATCCGTGGGAGCAATTCATCTATCAGTTGAGCGCGGACAAATGGTGCGTCGGCGCGGCGTTGCGCGACCTGCATATGCCGAACGAAACCCGCATTGCCGCGCTATTTCGCAATAATGAACTGTTTCACCCCACTGGCAGTACTCGCCTGCAGGAAGGCGACGTACTCTGCGTAATTGGCCGGGAGCGCGATCTGCCAGCGCTGGGCAAATTGTTTAGCCAGTCGCCACCGGTTTCGTTAGATCAGCGTTTCTTTGGCGATTTTATCCTCGAAGCGAATGCGAAATTCGCCGACGTGGCGCTTATCTACGGTCTGGAAGAAGGAACGGAATACCGGGATAAACAGCAAACCCTGGGTGAAATCATACAGCAACTGCTGGGCGCCGCGCCGGTCGTCGGCGATCAGGTGGAGTTTGGC